>NZ_LGDD01000307.1 GCF_001279695.1 Streptomyces sp. WM6378 | reverse complement strand
CGAGGACCTCCCCGTAGAAGATCGCGGCGTCGAAGGCGTTGCGGGTGTGCAGCCGCGTCCAGGCGGGCGCGGTGTCGCGCCACGTCTCCCAGTTCGACAGGAGCCGTCCCTGCCAGATCCCGAAGACGGCCCCGTCGCGGTCGGCGGCCAGCGCGCCGCGCCCGGTGTGCAGGGCGACGGGGCCGACCGCGACGGTGGCGCCCCGCTCGCGGATGCGGGCCGCGGTGACATCGGCGTCCTCGACCGCGAAGTACGGCGTCCAGGCGACCGCGACCTGGAGGGACGGCGCCAGCGCCCCGATCCCGGCCACCGGAACCCCGTCCGCCAACGCCACCCGGAACTCCTCACCGAGCGACCCGGTCCGGAACGTCCAGCCCATCGTCGCGCCGTAGAAGTCGAGCGCTGCACCCAGGTCGCGGGCCATCAGGCTCACCCAGCACGGAGCCCCGCACGCGGCGGCGCTCGAATCGGCGGGCGGGCGCTGATCCGCGGTGGTATCGGCACTGCTCGGTGACGGCGTCACGAAGACCCTCGCTCTCAGGAATTCGGCATACCGGCACATAGACCCCACCATTGTCTCGCCGCCGGCCCGCGCCCGCATGTTGGAGCCGTCCGCCCCGGGTCACTGGTCGGGGTCGCAGCTCTCCCTGCGCCGCCCGATCGTGATCAGGGCCGCCATGAGCGCGTCGTGATCGTCCCGGGCCGCCACGTGGACGGCGCCCTCCTCAAGGACGGCGTGCAGCTCCGGCAGCACGGAGGTGGCGGGCGTCGTCCGCAGGATCACGCCGCTCGGCGGGGTCAGCGAGCGCAGCCCCGTGAACAGGGCCGCCGGATCGCTGTCCCCGTCCATGCTGGGGTCGAGGACGGTGACGTCGGGCAGCAGGACATGCGCCTGCGCCAGGGCGAGCTGGGGGCTCGGGGTGTGCGCGATGACGCGGAAGTGGCGGTTCTGGTGAATGCGCTCGCGCAGCACGGCCGCTTCCTCGTCGGTGGCTACCAGCAGGACGGTCATCACGCTTCCAGCATGGCCGCACCGGCCGGTACGAGCCACGTGGGGCCCCGGGGGCCGGGTGGCTCCCAAGGGCCGCGACCGCGAGCCGCGCGAGCTCCCCGGGCGTCAGCCGAGCGCCGCCTCCGCGAGGATCCGGGCCGTCTCCCGGCCGGCCCGCAGGGCGTCGGCGCCGGTGGCGGGCACGCAGTGGCCGAGCTCGGGGTCGTACGCGGTCATGATGATCCCCGCGTGATCGGTCTCCGCCTCGTGCAGGCTCGCGGGCCAGTGCCGCTTCTCCAGCGCGGTGAGGAAGTCGCGGGAGTGGTGGCTCTCGACCGCCGAGTCCGCCGTGCCGTGGATCAGCACGACGGGCACCTCGGGCGTCGTCGCCGCGGCCAGGTCCTCCAGGGGGACGGTGCCCGTGCTGCGGGCGGGGCGCCAGTACAGACCGGCGATGCCGACGACCGCCTTCGGGAGCCGGCCGTCCGTGAGGCCCGGGCGCAGCGCCGTGCCGATCGCGGCGCCCGCCCCCGCCGACCAGCCCGCCACCACGAGCCGCTCCGGGTCGGCGCCGAAGCCGGCCGCGTTCTCGCGCACGTACCGCAGCGAAGCCACGAGGTGCGCGCGGCCGCCGTCGGGGGCGTCCGAGCGCCAGTCCGGCACGAACACGGTCAGCCCGTGCGAGGCCGTCTCCTCGGCGAGGGCGCCGACCTCGAACCGCGTGTCGGGGGCCATGCCGTGCCAGAGCAGCACGGCCGGCGTGGTCGCCGGGGCGCTCTCGGGGCGGTACACGTCGAGGAGTCGGGGCGCTGATCCGTCCACCGCGGTGTACGGGACTGTGCTGATCGGCATGGAGGTCCTTGGGGTGAACGGTGCTGAAACGACCTTCACCGTAACGCCGTTCGCAGGGCGAGCGGGCTCCCGGGGTGGGCCGGGAAGCCGCTCATCGACGGTCTCAGCGCCGCGCGGCGCGGGTCTCCTCCCAGAGGGTCCGGGTGATCTCGGCGGCCGGGGCGCTGCGGGCGAGGCGGTGGCGCGCCCCGGCCCACAGGTGCAGCCGCTCGGCGTCCCCGGCCTCGGCGGCGGCCGAGCGCAGCGCGCGGGTCAGGTGGTGCACCTGCGGGTAGGCGCTGGGGGCCGTGGCGTCGTAGGTGTCGATGAAGTGGTTGCGCAGGCCGCGGGCCGGGCGCCCGGAGAAGGCCCGGGTGACGGCCGTCGTCGTGAAGCGCGCATCGACGAGGGCGTCCTTGTGCGTCCGCGAGGCACCCGATTCCTCCGCGCGCAGATAGAGCGTGCCGAGCTGGGCGGCGCACGCCCCGGCCCGCAGCACGGCGGCGACGTCCTCGCCCGTGCCGAGCCCGCCGGCGGCGATGAGCGGGAGCCGTACGCGGGCGCGTACCGAGGCCAGCAGGTCGAGCAGCGGCACCTCCTCCGGCCGCGCCGCGATGTCGTGCGTGGCGCGGTGGCCGCCCGCCAACGGCCCCTGTACACACAGCGAGTCCACGCCCACGGCCTCCGCCGCCACGGCCTCGGCGGGCGTGGTGACGGTGGCCACGAGGTGGCTGCCCGCCCGCTGCAGGGCCTCCACGATCCCGGACGAGGGCAGCCCGAACGTGAAGGAGACGAGGGGCGCGGGCTCGCTCAGGAGCACCTCGATCTTCTCCGTCCATCCGTCGTCGTCGGCCCCGGAGCCGGGCACGGGCAGGGTGAGCTCGAACCGGTCGGCCTCGGCGCGCAGTTGCTCGCGGTACGCGCCGACGGCCTCGACGGCGCTCGGATCCGAGGACCCCGGCACGAAGAGATTGACGCCGAACGGCCGCGAGGTCAGTCCACGGGTGCGGACGAGCTGCTCCCGCATGCCCTGGGCGCTGCGGTACCCGGCGGCCAGGAACCCGAGGCCCCCGGCACTGTTGACGGCCGCGACCAGTTCGGGGGTGGAGGCGCCGCCGGCCATGGGCGACTGGACGATCGGAACGGATAACTCGTCGAGGCGGAAGAACATGCGGACTTCTCCGGGGTGTTGAGGCGTGTGGGGGGTGCGGTGTGCGGTGTCTCCACGAACTATGTGATGCCTACACGGAGCCAGGGGTGATGATCCGTCAGGAAAGTGTGAGCCACCAGACAGCCGCAGGCCCCGCAGTCCGGGGCGCCCGGCGCCCGACGGGCCCGCGCGGCGCTCTTTGCGAATGGCTCGAACTCGTCGCCGCCGTACGCGGGGCGGGCTCCGTCCCGGACGGCGAGGTGTGCCGCGGCCCGCACGCACGGACCTGCATCCGGGCGATCGGCGAGGCGCCGTACGGGCCGACCGGATACGGTGCTGCTGTGCTGATCAAGGGGGAGGACCCGGGGACGGCGCTGCTACTGGCGGCCGCTCCGGCGAACAAGGGCCGTCTCATCGACGCGGCGTCGGTCCTGCCGGGCCTGGCCGCGGTCGCCCCGGGCGTGCTGACCGGTACCGGCGCGGCCACCGTCGTGGAGCTCGCCGACCCGGTCGACCCGCAGACCGTGCTGACCCGGATCCGCGCCGTGGCGGCCACGCCCGGCCCGCTGTTCGTGTACCTGGCGGGCCAGTTGCACGTGGACGCCAAACAACAGCGGATCCATGTCGCACTCGCCCGCACGACCCGGGCGACCGTGCGCTACACCGGCCTTCCCTGGGCCTGGCTGGCGCACGAGTTCCAGGTGCGCCGGCCAGGCACCACCACGGTGGTCGTCGACCTGGTCGCCGGCCAGGAGGCCTGGCAGCGGCTGCGGCAGGAGGGCCTCGCCCTCGGCCACGGTGTCCGCCTGTACGGACGGATCACCGCGCCCGCACCGCGCCGGACCATCGCCACCCCCGACTATCTGAAGGTGTACGCCGAGGTGTGGCGCGGCGGCGCCCAGCCCTCGCTCGCCGAACTCCACGCGTACGCGGCGGACCGGGCGGGCCCCGGCGACGCCCTCCACCTGGCCATCGACGGTGTGCCCGCCGACCCCGGCCGGGCCCCGGTCGGGCAGCAGCCCGCACCGCCGGCCGCGGCCGACCCGCATCCGGCGATCCTCGCCGCCGCGGGCGCGGGGCGCCACGGTGAGGCGGCCTCCATGGCGGCGATGTGGGAGAGCGAGGCGCTGCGTGCGTACGGGCCCGGCTCGCTGGAGGCGATCCACTGGCTGGAGGTCCGTGCCGACCTCGCCCGGCTCGCCGGGGAACCGGCCCGGTCCTGCGAGTTGTGGATGGCCTCGGCGCAGGCCCGGCTCGCTCGCGGGCAGACCACCGACGACGCCGACGTCCAAGGCGCGGTCGACCGCGCGCACCACCAGTGGGAGCAGCTCCGCGACCCGGAACGCGCCCGGCCGCTGGCCCCGCCGCTGGTCGCCCTGCGCCGACAGGTGCCGGGCCGCCAGCGTGGCGCACTGGAGGCCGTACAGCGCCGTCTGGAGCAACTGCACGCGGTGCCGGCCGCCGGGCGCTGAGCGGGGTCGGGTGAAGTCCGCCGCCGGCCGGTGGCCCAGCAGCCACAGGCTCTTACTCGTACCGGTACTTCAGCGAGTCCGCCTCCGCCTGCTCGATGTCGGCGATCGTCAGCTCCGGCATCCGCAGCTGGGCCAGCGTCACCTCGGCCGAGGCCGGCTGGGCGTCCGCCGGCAGCCACTCCTGCGGCTTCCAGGCCGCGCTGCGCAGCAGCGACTTGGGGCAGTGCGGGTAGACCTCCTCGATGCCCAGGACCAACGCACTGGCCGGCGGCTTGCCCACGGCGGTCAGCTGCGACAGCAGCTCCGGCCGGGTGGAGACACAGGCCCGGCCGTTCACCCTGAGCGTCGTGGTGCGCCCCGGGATGACGAACAGCAGCCCGGCCCGTCCGGTGGCGATGACGTTCTGCAGGGTGTCCAGACGCTTGTTGCCGGTCGCGTCCGGTATCGCCACCGTCCGTGAGTCCAGGACGGCGACGAACCCGGCGGGTCCGCCGCGCGGCGATACGTCGCAGTTGCCCTCGGCGTCCGCGCTGGCGATCAGGACCAGCGACGAGCAGCCGATCAACTGCCGGGTCTGTTCGGTGAGTTCGGCCATCTGCTTGCGTACGGCAGCGGCGCCGGGGAGTTCGTAGGTCCGGCGCAGGGTGTCCTGGTCGGGCACGGCGTCGAGGCGGAGCGAGTCGAAGGCACTGCTGGCAAGGGATGTCGTCAAGCCTTCGACCCTAAGGGGGCCGACTTGCGACCGCTCTTGATCGGAGGGTACGCAGACATGGAGACGGCCGCGCGGGTCGGGCCGGCACCCCCCAAGATCAGTGGCGGGTCGGGCGGTTGGCCCGGAGCCGTCCGAGGCGCCGCCGCGAGCGGCGCAGCCGCTCCTCCCAGCGGCCCGCCAGCCGGCCGGCCGCCCAGATGAGGCTTGCCAGGCGGGCCGCCCAGCCCGCCTGCCGGGCCCGGGCGCGCACCGCGCCGCGCCGCACGGGTGGGCGAGTGCTCGCTGCCCCTGGTCTGCCCATGAACCCAGGGTGACCCGCCCGCCCGGCCACCGCATGCCGAGCGCGCTGTGCGGCCCCCGAGGCCGGGGTTCAGGCGCCTTCGCGACCGGGCCCGGTGTACGGCACGCGGCTGAGCTCGCGCGGCTCGGCGAGGGTGCCCCACTCGTCCCTGCCGAGCCGGGACAGCGGACGCAGCCGGGTGATCTCGGGGTGGCCGTCGACCATCACCTCGTCCGAGACCACCGCGTGCACGACGCGCCCGAACACGACCGTCGAGTCACCTATCCCGAGCGTGCTGTGCAGCTCGCACTCCAGCGCCACCGGCGACAGGGCCACCCGCGGCGGCTTCACCCGCAGGCTCGGCTCGGTGGAGAGGCCCGCCTGATCGAACTCGCTGACGCCGGGCGGGAAGTTGGTCGCCGTGTCGTTGATCTGCGCGTGGAGTGGCTCGGGCGCGAAGTTGACCACGAACTGGCCGGTCGCCTCCACATTGCGGAGCGAGTCCTTGCGCCCCACCGAGGTGAACTGGACGACGGGCGGCGCGACGGAAGAGATGGTGAAGAACGAGTGCGGCGCGAGGTTGGGGGTGCCTTCGCCGTCCACGGTCGACACCCAGGCGATGGGCCGCGGCACCACGGTCGCGGTGAGCAAACGGTAGAACTCGACGCGGGACATGGCGGCGGGATCGAAGTCAATACGCATGCGGCCAGTATCCATTGGCCCCTGTCCGCGGCTCCGGGGAGAAGCCGCCGCGAGGGAGGAGGCGGCCGTGCGCCGGGCGTCACAGGTATGGACCTCTGGTGTCCGCCCGGTCCCTGGCCCGGGTATGGGGCGACGGGTACCGTGGGGCGCCATGAAGATCCTCATCAGTGCGGACATGGAAGGCGCCACCGGAGTCACCTGGCCGGCCGACGTGCTGCCGGGAACGCCGCAGTGGGAGCGCTGCCGGGCGATGTTCACCTCCGACGTGAACGCGGCCGTGCTCGGTTTCTTCGACGGGGGCGCCGACGAGGTGCTCATCAATGAGGCGCACTGGTCCATGCGCAACCTGCTGTTGGAACGGCTCGACGAACGGGCCCAGATGCTCACCGGCAAGCACAAGTCGCTGTCCATGGTGGAGGGCATCCAGCACGGCGACGTCGACGGCATCGCCTTCGTCGGCTACCACACGGGCGCCGGCACGCAGGGCGTGCTCGCCCACACCTACCTCGCCAACTCCATCACCGGCGTGTGGCTCAACGGCGCGCGCGCCAGCGAGGGTCTGCTCAACGCGCACGTCGTCGCCGAGTACGGGGTGCCCGTGGTCCTGGTCACCGGCGACGACCTCACCTGCGCCGACGCCGAGGGCTACGCGCCGGACGCCCGCAAGGTGGCCGTCAAGGACCACGTCTCGCGGTACGCGGCGGTGTGCCGCACCCCCGCGCGTACCGCGGGCGACATCAGGGCGGCCGCGAAGGAGGCCGCGGCGCTGGCCCGCAGGGTCGCGCCCGTGGACGGCGGGCCGTTCACCGTGGAGATCGAGTTCGACGCCGAGCACCTCGCCGACGCGGCCACTGTGGTGCCCGGCGTGGCGCGTACGGGTGAACGGCGTGTTTCCTACACCAGTTTGACGATGTATGAGGGCATTCGCACCTTCAAGGCGGTCACGACGATCGTCTCGTCCGCGGTGGAGGAGCAGTATGGCTGAGGTGGAGACAGCCGATCAGGTGGCGCTCGACGAGGTGGTGGCCTTCACCTCCGAGCTGATCCGGATCGACACCAGCAACCGGGGCGGCGGCGACTGCCGGGAGCGCCCGGCCGCCGAGTACGTCGCCGAGCGCCTCGCCGCGGCGGGCCTCGAACCCCGCATGCTGGAGCGCACCGAAGGGCGTACGAACGTGGTCGCCCGGATCGAGGGCACCGACCCGTCCGCCGACGCGCTCCTGGTGCACGGGCACCTGGACGTGGTGCCCGCCGAGGCCGCCGACTGGAGCGTGCACCCCTTCTCGGGCGAGGTCACCGGCGGCGTGGTCTGGGGCCGGGGCGCCGTCGACATGAAGAACATGGACGCGATGGTCCTCGCCGTCGTACGGGCCTGGGCCCGGCACGGGGTGCGGCCCCGGCGGGACATCGTCATCGCCTACACCGCCGACGAGGAGGCCAGCGCCGTCGACGGCTCCGGCTTCCTCGCCGACCACCACCCCGAACTGTTCGAGGGGTGCACGGAGGGGATCAGCGAGTCGGGCGGGGTCACCTTCCACGCCGGGCGGGGCATGGAGATCTACCCGATCGGCGCGGGCGAGCGCGGCACCGCCTGGCTGCGGCTCACCGCACACGGCCGCGCGGGCCACGGCTCCAAGGTGAACCACGCCAACGCGGTCAGCCGGCTCGCCTCGGCCATCGCCCGCATCGGCGAGCACGAGTGGCCGGTCAGGATCACCCCGACGGTCCGCGCGAGCCTCGTCGCACTCGCCGACCTGCACGGCATCGACGCCGACCCGGACGCCGAGGGTTTCGACGCCGCCGAACTGCTCGGCAAGCTCGGCCCGGCCGCCGCCCTGGTCGAGCCGGTGATCCGCAACAGCGCCAACCCGACGATGCTGGAAGCCGGTTACAAGGTCAACGTCATCCCGGGGCACGCGACCGCGTACGTCGACGGGCGGATCGTGCCGGGCGGCGAAGCCGAGTTCCGTACCACCATGGACCGGCTGACCGGGCCAGACGTCGACTGGGACTTCCACCACGGCGAGGTCGCGCTCCAGGCGCCGGTCGACTCACCGACGTACCTCAAACTGCAAGCCGCCATCGAGCGGTTCGCCCCCGAGGGCCAGGTGGTGCCGTACTGCATGTCGGGCGGCACCGACGCCAAGCAGTTCTCCCGGCTCGGCATCACCGGCTACGGCTTCGCGCCGCTGCGGATGCCGGCCGGGCTCGACTACCAGGCGCTGTTCCACGGCGTCGACGAACGGGTGCCCGTTGACGCGCTGCACTTCGGCGTCCGGGTCCTCGACCACTACCTGCGGTCCGCATAGCCCCGAGGGAGAGTTGCCACGATGGTGCCCACCGCGCCTTACGGAAGCTGGCCGTCGCCGATCGACGCGGCCCTGGCCGCCGCGCACGACGGTCACCCCGACCACGTCGGGGTGGTCGGCGACGACCTGTGGTGGACGGAGGCGCGCCCCGCCGAGGGCGGCAGGCGGGTCCTGGTGCGCCGCCGCCCCGGGGACGAGGCGCAGCCGGTGCTGCCCGCACCGTGGAACGTGCGCAGCCGGGTCATGGAGTACGGCGGCCACCCCTGGCACGGCGCCGACCGCGCGGCAAAGGGCCCGCTCGTCGTCTTCGTCCACTTCGACGACCAGCGCCTCTACGCGTACGAGCCGAACGCGACGGCCGCGCCCAGGCCACTCACCCCGCTGTCGCCGGTCGGGGGAGGCCTGCGCTGGGTCGATCCCCGGATCGACCTCGACCGGGGCGAAGTGTGGTGCGTCCTGGAGGAGTTCACCGGCGAGGGCCCCACCGACGTACGCCGCGTGATCGTGGCCGTGCCGCTGGACGGATCGGCGGCCGAACACCGGGGAGCGGTAAGGGAGTTGAGCGATGGGCGGCACCGCTTCGTCACCGGCCCGCGGCTCTCGCCCGACGGGCGGCGGGCCGCGTGGATCGGCTGGGACCACCCCCGGATGCCGTGGGACGGCACCGAGCTGATCCTCGCGGACGTCGGCGAGGACGGCACGTTGCGCCGGGCCCGGACGTTCGCGGGCGGCCCCGAGGAATCCATCGCGCAGGCCGACTGGGCCGCCGACGGACAGCTCCTGTTCGCCTCCGACCGCAGCGGCTGGTGGAACCTGTACCGCGCGGACCCCGGGGGAGGGGAGCCGTTCGCGCTGTGCCCCCGCGAGGAGGAGTTCGCGGGACCGCTGTGGCAGGTCGGGCGGAGCTGGTTCCAGCCCCTGGAGAGCGGCCTCGTCGCCGTCGTGCACGGCCGGGGCGCCACCACGCTCGGCATACTCGACCCCGAGAGCGGCGAACTCGTCGACGCCGCCGGACCCTGGACCCAGTGGAGCCCGACGCTCGCCGCCCACGGCAGCCGCATCGTGGGCGTGGCCGCGAGCCCGCGCACCGCGTACGAACTCGTCGAACTCGACACCGCCACCGGCCGCGCCCGCGTGATCGGCTGCGGCCACGCCGACGCGGTCGACCCGGCGTACTACCCCGAACCGCTGATCCGCACCTACACCGGCCCCGGCGGCCGGGACATCCACGCCCACGTCTACCCGCCGCACAGCCCCGACCGGATCGCCCCCGCCGACGAACTGCCGCCCTATGTGATCTGGGCGCACGGCGGCCCCACCAGCAATGTCTCCCTCGTGCTCGACCTGGAGACCGCCTACTTCACCTCGCGCGGCATCGGCGTCGTCAAGGTCGACTACGGAGGCTCCACGGGCTACGGGCGCGCCTACCGCAACCGGCTGCGCGAACAGTGGGGCGTCGTCGACGTCGAGGACTGCGCCGCCGTCGCCCGCGCCCTGGCCGACGAGGGCAACGCCGACCCCCGCCGCCTCGCGATCCGGGGCGGCAGCGCGGGCGGCTGGACCACGGCCGCATCCCTCGCCGCCACCGACGTGTACGCCTGCGGCACCGTCAGCTACCCCGTCCTCGACCTCGCGGGCTGGCTCGACGTCACCCACGACTTCGAATCGCGGTACCTGGAGACCCTCGTCGGCCCGTACGCCGAACTGCCCGGCCGCTACCGCGAACGCTCGCCCGCCCAGCACGCCGACCGCATCACCGCGCCCTTCCTGCTGCTCCAGGGCCTGGACGACGCGATCTGCCCGCCCGCGCAGTGCGAACACTTCCTGGAGAAGATGGCCGGGCGCGGCATCCCGCACGCCTACCTCACCTTCGAGGGCGAGGGCCACGGCTTCCGCCGCGCCGACACGATGATCCGCGCCCTGGAGGCCGAATTCTCGCTGTACGCACAGGTGTTCGCGATCGACCGCACCGACATCCCTCTCCTGGAGCTCACCAAGTGACCGCCGCCGAACTCACCCGCCCGCCCCGGCTGCGGCCCGGCGCCAGAATCGCCGTGGTCGCCCCGAGCGGGCCCGTCGTCGAGGGGCGGCTCCAGGCCGGGCTCGACATCCTGCGCGGCTGGGACCTCGACCCGGTCGTCACACCCCAAGTCACGGACAAACAAGGGGAGTTGGGCTACCTGGCGGGCGAGGACGAGACGCGGGCGCGCGACTTCCAGCGGGCCTGGTGCGACCCGAGTGTCGACGCGGTGATGTGCGCCCGCGGCGGCTACGGCGCCCAGCGCATGGTCGACCTCCTCGACTGGAACGCGCTGCGGGCGGCCGGACCCAAGGTGCTCATCGGCTACAGCGACGTGACCGCCCTGCACGAGGCGTTCGCCGTACGCCTGGGCCTGGCCACCCTGTACGGCCCGATGGCCGCCACGCTCGCCTTCCTCAAGAACGCCGCCACCCAGGAGTCCCTGCGCACCACCCTGTTCGAGCCGGAGGCCGCGATGACCCTCGGCCTGCCGGGCGCCCGCGCCCTGATCCCCGGCCGCGCCCGCGGCGTCACCGTCGGCGGCTGCGCGTCCCTGCTCGCCGCGGACCTCGCCACCCCGCACGCCCGCCCGTCCGCGGCGGGCGGACTGCTCCTGCTCGAAGACACCGGCGAGGAGGACTACCGCCTCGACCGCATCCTGACCCAACTCCTGCGCGCGGGCTGGCTGGAAGGCGTGACCGGCGTCGCCCTCGGCTCCTGGCTGGAGTGCGGACCGTACGAGGAGAGGATGCGCCCGGTGCTGCGTGAACGCCTGGGCCGACTGGGCGTACCGGTAGTGGAAGACCTGGGCTTCGGACACTGCGACGCGGCCCTGACGATGCCGCTGGGGGTGCCGGCGGTGCTGGACGCGGACGGGGGGACGATCACGCTGGAGGCGCCAGCGCTGGCCTGAGCTCGGCTATGGCTCCGAGGATTTGTCGCATGCTGCTGCGGTGCAGCGCCCCGATAGGGGCGCGGGGCTCTGACATTGTGCGGCTCCGCCGCGATGAGGGTCCCCCCTGTTCGAGCGGAGCCGAGAACTCGGGGGGAGCGACCAGCCACAGCCGGCCCGCAGCAGAACGACAACCAATCTGCCGAACCGCCGGACGGCTCGTGTCGAAGCCGTTGACGCAGAACTTGCACGTGTCACAGCATGAGCCCGCCCTGCCAATCGGTAGGCTCGCTCGCCGTGGAGGACGCCGTGACCCGTCGCCGTACCATGCCCAGAGTCCGCAGACCGCTGGCGACCGCCCTCGGCACGGCACTCGCCGTACCGCTGCTCGCGGCCGCGCCGGCCGCCGCGTCGCAAGGTGGCGCCCAGGGCCAAGTCACCGTCACCGCGCTGAGGTTCACGGTCACGGTGGGCGGCCGGACCTGCGCCGTCGACGCCGACCTCTACCGCCCGGCCGGAGTCGACAAGGCGCACCCCGCGCCCTCCGTGCTCACCACCAACGGCTTCGGAGGCAGCAAGTCGGACGGCACGACCGGCGCCACCGGCAAGGCGTTCGCCACCCGCGGCTACGTCGCCCTCGCCTACTCGGGGCTCGGCTTCGGCAAGTCGGGCTGCCTCATCTCGCTGGACGATCCGGGGATCGACGGCCGCGCCGCGTCCCGCCTCATCGACTTCCTCGCCGGGACCCGCGCCGCCGACGACGGCACGCGCATCGACTTCGTCACCAAGGACCGCCCGGGCGACCCGCGCGTCGGCATGATCGGCGGCTCGTACGGCGGGGCCATCCAGATGGCCACGGCCGCCGTCGACCACCGCGTCGACGCCCTCGTCCCGATGATCACCTGGAACGACCTGACGTACGCGCTCGACCCCAACAACGCGGCCGACCGCAAGGTGCCCGGCGCCTTCAAATGGCAGTGGACCAACGGGTTCTACCTCATCGGCGAGAGCCAGCCCATCACGCTGCCCAACCTCGACCCGTCCCGCTGGGGCTCGCTCGGCTGTGCGCACTTCGTGCCCGGTGTCTGCGACACCTTCGGACTGCTCAACTCGGGCAGCTACCCGGCCGCCGCCACCGCCGCGATGCAGCGCTACGCCCGCAGCGTCTCGCCGGTCGGCTACCTCGACCGCATCGAGGCGCCCACCCTGCTCATCCAGGGGCAGACCGACACCCTGTTCAACCTCAACGAGGCGACGGCGACGTACAACGCGCTCAAGGACCGCGGCACCACGACCAAGATGATCTGGCAGTCCTGGGGCCACAGCGGCGGCCAGGTGCCCGGTGAACTCAACATGTCCCAGGGCAACCTGGAGACCAGCTACACCGGTCAGCGCATCCTGGCCTGGTTCGACCGCTACCTGCGCAAGCAGAAGAACACCGACACGGGGCCCGCCCTCGCCTACTACCGCGACTGGCAGCGCGGCTACGGGGCGGCGCCCAAGGTCCCGCCGCTCACTCAGACGGTCTACCTCTCCGGCGACGGCAAGCTCGTCGACGACCGCGCGAAGGTGGCGCGCGGCAGCCGCACGTACACCAACCGGCTGGTCCCGACGAGCCATTCGGAGAGCTCGCTGGCCGACGCGATCGGCCTGCCCGACCCCGCCCCGTACGACACCGCGGGCACCTACCTCGGCTGGGACACCGACCGGCTGAAGGCGCCCGTCGACGTGGTCGGCTCGGCGAAGGCCACCCTCAAGGTCTCCTCGCCCGCGGCGGAGAGGGTGCAGAACTCGGGCAACGCCGCCGACAAGCTGGTCCTCTTCGCCAAGCTGTACGACGTGGCCCCCGACGGCACCAAGACCCTGGTGCGCCGCCTGATCGCCCCGGTGCGGGTGCCGGACGTCACGAAGCCGTTCACCGTCGCCCTGCCCGGCATCGCGCACCGCTACGAGGCCGGGCACCGCATCGAGTTCGTGGTCGCCGCGAGCGACGACTCCTACCTCGGCAACAAGGGCATCAAGCCGGTGACGGTCGTGAGTGCCCCCGGCGACCCGGGGACGCTCCAACTGCCCGTCGTCAGAGGGAAGTTGAACTGATCGCCGCGTAGCCGGGACGCACGATCTCGTCGATGATGCGACGGCGTTCCGGCAGCGGCAGGAACGCCGCCTCGACCGCGGCGACGGTGAACTCCTCGAAGACCTCCGGGCCGTAGCCGAAGGCGTCCGCCATGTGCTGGAACTCCTCGCTCATGGTCGTGCCGGACACCAGGCGGTTGTCGGTGTTCAGCGTGACCGTGAAGCCGAGCCGGCGCAGCCCGTCGATCGGGTGCTTCTCGTACGAGATCGCGGCGCCGGTCTGGAGGTTGGAGGTCGGGCAGACCTCCAGGGCGATCCGGTTGTCACGGACGTACGCGGCCAGGTGGCCCAGCGTGCCGTCCGCGGCGATGTCGTCGGTGATGCGCACGCCGTGTCCGATGCGCTCGGCGCCGCACACCTGGACCGCCTCGTGGACGGACTCGGCACCCACGGCCTCGCCGGCGTGGATGGTGATGTGGCAGTTGTGGTGCTTGAGGTGCTGGAAGGCGGGCAGGTGCTCGGCCGGCGGGTTGCCGATCTCGCCGCCCGCGATGTCGAAGCCCGCCACCCCGCGGTCGCGGTGGGCGACGGTGAGCTCGGCTATCTCCAGGGAGCGCCGGGTGTGCCGCATGCCGGTGAGCAGCGCGCGGACGGTGATCTTCCCTCCGGTGCGGCGCTCGCCCTCGCGCAGGCCCTCGTTGACGGCGTCCACGACCTCGTCGAGGGTCAGGCCGGCTTCCAGGTGCTGCTCGGGGGCGTAGCGCACCTCCGCGTAGACGACCCCGTCGGCCGCCAGGTCCTCGGCGCACTCGGCCGCGATGCGGTGCAGCGCCTCGCGGGTCTGCATCACCGCGCAGGTGTGGGCGAAGGTCTCCAGGTAGCGCTCAAGGGAGCCGGAGTCCGCGGCGTCGCGGAACCACACCGCGAGCTCGGCCGGGTCCTCGGTCGGCAGACCGGCGTACCCGCAGGCGCGGGCCAGCTCGACGATGGTGGCGGGGCGCAGGCCACCGTCGAGGTGGTCGTGGAGGACGGCCTTGGGGGCCCGGCGGATCCACTCCGCGGGGGTGACCGGAGCGGCGGCGGCAGAGTTGTCTGACAAGTGCATGAGGCGGGAGTGTACAGGTGTCGCGCCCGTGTCCTGCGGGGTGCTAGCAGGACTGGAGCACCGCCAGTGCGGGTGCGCCCGTCGGCAGCATGTGCTTGGCGGCCATGACCGGGGTGCCGTCGACCCGCACGACCTGGGTGATCAGCACGGCCGGGGTGTCCGCCGGACGGTCCAGCTGCTCGCCCCTGCGCCGGCCGAGCAGCGTCGCGCTGATCCCGCTGTGCGCGGTGAGAGGGACGCCCCGCGAGGCCCCGGCGAGGACGGTGAGCATCGAGACGGCGGGCTCGGCGGACAGGGCCTCGCCGAACGCGGGGTGCAGCTTCTCCAGGACGTCCACGGGCGCCGCCCACTCATGGCTGAGGGCGACCGCGAGCGACTCCCCGACCAGCACGGACTCCCAGAACCGCAGCTCGGACCCGGCGGGCGCGAGCAGGTGCTGGGTGGTGAAGTCGGTGGGCTCCTCGCGGCTGCGCAGCAGGGCCTTCACCCGGACCGGGCCGAGGAGCTCGTCGAGCGGCTGGAGCTGTTCGAAGCCGCGCCGGGGCGGCCGGTCGTTCACGGTCCGGCCCACCCCGCGCCGTACCGAGAGCAGCCCGTCCTCCTGGAGCAGGAGCAGCGCCTCGCGCAGCGCGGGGCGGCTCACCCCGAGCTCGCCCGCGAGCTTGGGCTCCGAGGGCAGGGTGGAACCCGGGGGATAGGTGCCGTCGTGGATCGCGTCCGCGATCCGCTCGTACAGCGCGACGACCGGCCTGCGCTGCTGCCCGTTCATGGCCATGGACCTGCCCCTCCGTATGCCGGAGCCCCAGCATGACCCTACGGTTACTTGTCTGACAAGGAGGCTCAGGGCTGGATGTGCTCACCCGTACGGCCCGCCCCACCGCACCCCGTGGCCGCGCATCCGTCAACCTGGGCGGAAGGGAGCGACGGCAGCACCAGCGGAAAGGGCCGGCTGATGAGCCCCAAGGACGCGTCGAGCAGGGCGAAGGGCAGGGCGGGCGGCGCTTTCACACCGGCCAGGATCGCGATCCTCGCCCTCACCGTCCTGGCACTCGTCTTCATCTTCGAGAACACCCGCCAGGTCAAGATCCGCCTGCTGATCCCCGAGGTCTCGATGCCGCTGTACTTGGCGCTGCTCGCGGTGTTCGTGGTGGGGCTGTGCTGCGGCGGCTACTTCATGAAGCGACGGAGCGGCAGGTGATGCGCGTGCGGGCCCGCGCCGCGACGGTGACGGCGGCCCTGTTCCTGGTGACGGCGGCCACGACGGGCACCGCCCTGGCCGAAGGGGTGGCGGCCCCGCCACCGATGCAGGCGTTCGTGGGGAAGGGCCTGATCCACGTCTTCAACGAGCTGGGCATGAGAACCAAGCTGGACGTGCGGGACATCGGCGGTGGACACCGCACGGTGCTGTGGCCCTTCAACTGGAAGGTCTGCGCCCAGAGCCCGGCCGCCGGCGCGCCCCTCGCGGAGCACATCCGGGTGAGCGTCAGCGTGGTGAAGAAGACGGAGCGATGTCCCAAGCGGTGAGCTGCCATGGCGCAGGAGCCTGCCCCGACGCGAACCGAGGCCCGGGCCGGCGCAACGCAACACCGTCTCGCCCACGGCCAACGGCCGCCGACGCGCGGCGAACTCGTCCGGCCGCGTCACCATCCAGTCGCAGCAGGGAGTGTCACCACCGGCATGGACGTTCTCTTCATCACGAGCGTGGCGGCGGTCGTCGCCGACCCGCCGCTCAGCCGCAAGCTGTTCATCGAGGCTCTTGGCCTCCCCCTGGAGGGGGAAGCCAACGGCTACTACTCCAGCGGGAACGTCCCAGGCAGCAAGCACTTCGGCCTGTGGCCGCTCTCGCAGGCGGCCGAGGCATGCTTCGGCACGGCCCAGTGGCCCGCCGACCGGGTGGTCCCGCAGGCATCGATCGAGTTCGAGGTGGCGAACGCGGAAGCCGTCACAGCCGCCGGTGCCGAGCTTCAGCGCGCGGGCTTCGAGCTGGTGCACCAGGCCCGCACCGAGCCGTGGGGCCAGACGGTGGCCAGACTCCTCACGGCGGACGGCTTGATCGTCGGGATCTCCTACGCCCCCTCCCTGCACGACCCGCAGGGCGACCAGCGCCCCGGGTGAGCCCGGCCCGAGGCGGGCGACGGCGACGCGGATCGATCACATCCCGGGCTGATCAGTCGATCAACCGGCAGGTCGATCAATCGAGTTGAGGCACTGGCTCGGCTGGAGCGGCCTGCCCCAGGGGCTCGGAGAGCGGCAGCCCGGCGTACCAGCGGCGGTGTACCAGCGGCTCCACGCACAGGACGGCGGCGCCCGCGAGCGTTCCCACGAGGAGGGCGGGCCAGCCGCCGTCGGCAAGGGCGTTCAGGCAGGCGAGGCCCACGACGAGCGGGCGTACCAGAGTCAGTGGTCCCAGGCCCATGACCATGGCGAGCGTGCTGGCTCGGAACGGCAGGACGAAGTACGCCGCGAGGGAGAGGGCGACCATGGCGGCGTAGAACATGAGCGGGACGAGGAAGCCGGTGCCGCCGTCGGTGAGGGCGGCATAGGTGCGGGCCCGGTCGTCGGCGCTCAGCAGCACGCCGAGGGCCATGAGCACGGGCGCGAGCAGCAGGGCGGCGCCCACGGCCAGGCCGCGCACCGCCGCACGGGCGACGGCACGGCCCTTGCGGATCCTGGCGTCCCGTCCGGCGAAGGCGCGGAAACCGCTGAACGCCGCGTCGATCAGGCCGAGCGCGGCCAGCGGCGGGGCCGGGTTCATCGCGCGGCCCCGGCGAGCTGTTCGGGGCCCACGAGCCTGCGCGAGGCGCGGCCGAGGGCCAGCCGCAGGGGTGCTTCCAACTGCGGGCGGACACCGAGAACCGGGCGAAGCGTCGTGCAGAACGGGTTCGCCATGCCCCTCGGCTCGTACAGCAACGGGCGGATGCCGGGGACGGACGCGGCGCGCAGGAGCGTCGCGTCGTCGTGGGCGCGCAGTGCCGAGGCGACGCCGTCGTGGCGGCCCAGCGGGTGACGCATCCGGGCGCGGTGGAAGACCCAGGCGCCGATGGGCGCGAGCCGGGTGGCGGCGATGTCGTAGTGGCAGAAGGCGAGCGCCGGTGAGGCCGCCTGCGCCCGGAAGAACTCCGCGAGGGCCGGGCCGCGGAAGTGGTGCAGCACACCGGTGGAGACGAACACGGTGGCGGCTTCCGGCAGGTCGAAGGCGTTGCCGTGGACGAAGCGGCAGGCCAGCCCTTCGGCCCGGGCCAGCCGGTCGGCTTCGTTGACCAGGGCGGCGTCGAGGTCGACCCCGACGAGTTCGACGTCCGGGCCGAGCGCGCCGGTGGCCGCGAGCCAGCGGACGAGATAGCCGAGCCCGCAGCCGACGTCGACCAGCCGCAACGGCCCGGCATGACCGCTCGCGCGGATGGCGGTGAACAGCGGGCCAAGGACGTGCGCCAAGCGCTCGCCGATGCGCAGTTCCTCGCTGAGCCGTTGAAGTTCGGTGTGCACGCCGACCATCAGCCGGTCCACGGCGACCGGGTCGAGAACGCCGTCCGGGCCGGCCGGCAGCGCGGCGACGATACGGGCCGCGCGCCGGTCACCATTCTCGACGAGCCGCCGCACGACGGCGGCCCGGCTGACCGGGAGCCGGGCTCCGCCGGCCGGATCCGTGTCGGTGATCAGGTCGGATATCTCAAGGTGGGGCACGGCCGAGAACCCTAGCCGCTCCTCTTCGCGCCTCTGACCCCCGGCAGGGCCTGCCGGACTCCGCCTAGCGTCGCCCACCCTTGTAATTGATCTTCATCGTGTCGAGGTCGGTCACCGTCGAGCGCAGATCGCGGTACCCATGGCCCAGCGCCCCCAGCGCGGACTCCGCCCTGTCCTCGGCGATCGCCGCGGCCATCTCCTCGCCGTCGGCGGCGTCCGAGACGACGGTGTAGCGCCACGAGAAGTGCTTCAGGGCCCGGTCGTAGGTGAGCGAGCCCTCCTCGGTGAAGGTCATCGCGGTCAGGCCGTGGTCGTCGACCTCGGCGAGCAGCCTCGTGCGCGAATCCTCGCTCAGCCCGTCCCACACACCGCGCACGATGACCCGGTAGGTGTGCTGCTCGCTCATGTCCTGCTGTCCTTCCGCACTGCGTGTCGCATCGGGTGCCCGCTGCGGGTAGATGGTCGCCCACCGGCCGGAACGTGTCGACCGATATACGGGGAAGCCCCCAGCCATCCCTTGAAGCCCCGGCCCCCGTCCACAACGATGCCCCGCGTCCTGCTCGCCGAGCTCGTCGTGGGCGCCTTTGCGCAATCCTGAGCGGGGGTCCCCTGGCCGTTGTCAGTGGCGCGGTGTTCCATGGTCATCGGGGGAATCGGCCGAAAGGGCTGCCGGAGCCCCGTACGAGGGAGTGAGGTTGCCTTGGCCACGACCGTGCGACGTGCCGTACTGACCCTGCCCGGCGCCCCGTTGGGCGAGCCGAACCCCCTGCCCGCGCTGCGGCCGCGCGACGAGACGCACCGGCTCGACGAGCGGGCCCGCGAAGGCCTGCCCCGGGACATGGCCCGCCAGATCGGGTACGAGCCGTTGGAGACCCTGCTGCCCGTGCGGGTCCTCGACGGCTACGGGCGGGCGCGGGGCCCGGTCGAGCTGGACACGATCGTGATCGAGAACGACCGGCTGCGCGCCACCGTGCTGCCGGGTCTCGGCGGCCGAGTCCACTCCCTGTTCCACAAGCCGACCGGCCGCGAACTGCTCTACACCAACCCGGTGTTCCAGCCCGCCGACTTCGCGCTCAACGGCGCCTGGTTCTCCGGCGGCATCGAGTGGAACATAGGCGCCACCGGCCACACCACCCTGTCCTGCGCCCCCGTCCACGCGGCCCTCGTCCCCGCCCCGGACGGCGGCGAGATGGTCCGCCTGTGGGAGTGGGAGCGGCTGCGCGACCTCCCCTTCCAGGTCGACCTCTGGCTCCCCGACGGCTCCGACTTCCTGTACGTGGGCGTCCGCATCCGCAATCCGCACGAGAAGCCGGCGCCCGTCTACTGGTGGTCCAACATCGCCGTGGAGGAGGGCGAGCGCACCCGGGTGCTCGCCCCGGCCGACGAGGCCTGGCACTTCGGGTACGAACACACTCTGCGCCGGGTCCCCGTGCCCGCGTGGGACGGCACCGACCGCACGTACCCGCTGCGCAGCGAGTACCCCGCCGACTACTTCTACGAGGTCCCCGACGGCGCGCGCCGCTGGATCGCCTCCCTCGACGAGAGCGGCCAGGGCCTCGTGCAGACGTCCACGGACACCCTGCGCGGCCGCAAGCTGTTCCTGTGGGGCTCGGGGCGCGGCGGCCGCCGCTGGCAGGAGTGGCTGACCGAGCCGGGGACCGTCGGGTACGCCGAGATACAGGCGGGCCTCGCCCGCACCCAGTTGGAGCACGTGCCGCTCGAACCGGGCGGCGAGTTCGCCTGGCTGGAGGCGTACGGGCCGCTGTCCGCCGACCGGGCGCTGGTGCACGGCGCCGACTGGGCGGCCGCCCGAGCCGAAACCGAGGGCAGCCTGGAGCGGGCCCTGCCGCGCGCCACCGTGGAGGAGGCGTACGCCGCCTGGCGCCCGTTCGCCGACGCCGAGCCCGGCGAGCGCCTGGCCACCGGATCGGGCTGGGGCGCCCTCGAAGTCCTGCGTACGGGGGCGAAGCTGCCCGGCACCCCGTTCTCCGAGCTGACGCTCACTCAGGAACAGTGCCCCTGGCTGGAGTTGCTGCACAACGGGGTGCTCCCGGAGCCGTGCAAGGTGACCCCGCCCGGCCCCACGCTCGTCGCCCCGCCCTGGCGGGACATGCTGGAGACGGCATCGGCCGACCCGCTCACCGAGTACCACCTCGGCGTCGCCCAGTGGCACGCGGGCGACCATGCCCAGGCCGTCCGCAGTTGGGAGCGCGGCCTGCCGCTCGCCCCGTCCCGCTGGCCGCTGCTGCGCTGCCTCGCCGTCGCCGACCAGCTGTCCGGACACGCGAGCCGCGCAGCCGACCGCTACGCCGAGGCGTACGACGACTTCTGCGAGGAGCGCAGGGACGGAGAGCCGTGGACGGCGGCCGACGCCGCGCTCGGCCGCGAGGCGATCGAGGCACTGCTCACCGCCGACCGCCCGGCGCAGGCCCGGGGGATATGGGACCGGCTGCGCCCCGCCGTCCGCGAGCGCGGCCGCTTCCGGCTCGTCGAGGCCCAGCTCCTCCTCGCGGAGGGCGAGCCGGACGCCGCCCGCGCGCTCTTCGAAGCGGGCTTCGAGGTCGCCGACCTGCGCGAGGGAGCGGAAACCCTGAACGAGGTGTGGACCCGCCTCACCGACGCTCCGCTCCCGGACCAGTACGACTACCGGATGCGCCCGGGGGAGTAAGGGAGAACCCGATATAGTGCGCCATTGCTTGGACGGCCCCTGGGGAGGGGCCGCAGGGGAGGGGCACACTTCAGTGAGGGGTCAACTCACGGCTGCCGCAGGGCAGTCGAAGGCACAGTCATGCCCGCAGTGCGGGGCGGACACGCCGTACGACGAGCGCTTCGTCGCGTGGTGCGCCGCCTGCGACTGGAACGTCGACCCGGGCGGTGCGGAGCCGGTCCGCGGCCGCTTCGAGGCGAAGCAGCGCCGACTCGCCCACCGCTACGGCGAGCAACTGCACGCCGAGCTGCTCGCCGACCCGGACGCCGCCAAGGGAGGGGACCGCTCGGGGACGCTCGCCCGCGTCGTGGCAGTGGCCGTGCACGCGGTCACGGCGGTGCTGGCCGTCGGCGGCATCCTGCTTGTCGTGCTCGGCTGGAACACGGTGGTGCAGCCCCTCATCGGGGCGATCCTGCTGGTGGCCGCCGTCGTGCTGCGGCCGCGGTTCGGCAGGCTGCGCCACGACGGGCCGGTGCTGCGCAGGGCGGACGCGCCGCGCCTGTACGCGCTGGTCGACGAGGTGGCCTCAGCGGTGGGGACGCACGGCGTGGACGCCGTGACCGTCGACGCGGACTTCAACGCCTCCGTCGCCACCTTCGGCCTCAAGAGCCGGCGGGTGCTGCACATCGGCCTCGGGCTGTGGGAGGTGCTCGACCAGCAGGAGCGCGTCGCGCTGCTCGGCCACGAACTCGGCCACTACGCCAACGGCGACCAGCGGCGTGGCCGCCTCATCGGCACCGCCCTGGCATCGCTGCACACCTGGCTCTACTTCCTGACCCCGGTCCGCACCCCGCACCGGCGCCGGACGATCCCCGAGATGCTCACCGATCTGCTGATGGACGTGCCGCGCTGGGCCGTGTACGCGGTGACCCTGCTCCTGGAGCGGCTCACCCTGCGGGACAAGCAGCGCGCCGAATACTTCGCCGACCGCGCCGCGGTACGGGTCGGCTCCGCCGCGGCGGCCGCAGGCCTGATGGACCGGCTGCTCATCGGCGACTCGGTCGAGTCCGCGCTGCGTACGGAGTCCGTGCGGGCGCAGACCAGGATCGGCGGCGCCCAGCCGCGGGCGGCGGCCGACGGGCTGTGGGAACGCAGCGCCGAGCGCGCGGCAACCGTGCCCGAGCGCGAGTACGAGCGGCTGCGCCGCGTCGCCGCGCTGCGCGGCCACAGCGTCGACGCCACGCATCCGCCGACCCACTTGCGCCGCCACCTCATCGAGGCGGGGGAGCCCGCGGCGGCGGCCGTCGTCATCGACCCGGAGGCGGCCGCCGCGATCGCCGCCGAACTCGCCCCGGCCCGCGAGACGGTGGCCCACGCGGTCATCCGCGACCCGGCGGGCTGAGAACCCGCGTCCGAACCGCGCCCGGGCTGTGTCCGAGCCGGGTCTGCGGTTCAGTACGCCGGTTTGCGGTCGACGTACTCGAAGACCGAGCCGTCGGGGTGGACCGCGATCAGATTGCGGCCCGCCGGCGTCGCGACCGGGCCCGCGATGATGCGGGCGCCGGCCGCGGTGAGGGTGGTGTGGGCGTCGTCGACGTCCTTGACGGCCACCGTCGCCGCCACCTTCCGCAGCACGTCGAGTTCCGCCTCGGGCCCGCTCATCAGCAGGAAGGCGCCGACGGCGGCGACGGACACGCCCCCGCGGTCGAAGCGGAGCGCCTGACTGCCGGTGACGCGCTCGTAGAAGACGATCGCGCTGTCCAGGTCGTCGACGCAGATGCGCAGCGTGGTGCCCAGAATCTCCATGCCCCGCAGCCTAGTTGGGGGAGATCGCCCACGGCAGGGGATCCGGCGGCCCGGGCGGCGGGCCGAGTGCGCGGGACAGCGGGTCACTCCCTCGATGCTTCGAAGCGCGGGCCGGTGGCGAAAAGTTTCTCGGACGAGGTCGCAACCTCGGGGGTCGCCGCACGTCTGGTGGGTTGAAGGCGCCCTTCACCAGCTGTTCCAGACCGTGTTTCCTCACTCCTCGGAGAGTCCATGTCTACGCACGCCAAGCGCATCTACCGCCGCCCCCGGGTCCTGGGCGCCGCCGTCACCGGGGTCGCACTGCTGTTGGGCGGAGCCTTCGCCGCGCAGGCCGTCGCCGACTCCGGCCCGAAGCCCGCCGCCCCCAAGGTCGCCACGAGCGGCGACTCGGCCGCGGCAGTGTCCAAGTCCGGCGGCTCGGCGGCCGCCGTGTCCAAGTCCGGTGGCTCTACGGCTTCCGACGGCGCCGCGAAGGTCGCCGGGGCGGGCAAGCAGGCCGCCGCGGACAAGGCCGCCGCAGCCCCCGACACCGCGCCCAAGGTGATCAAGCCCGGCAGCGGAGCAGCCGGCAAGTAACAGCAGCGGTTGCACCATGGGGCGGGCGGGCCCCCTCAACACGGCCCGCCCGCCCCTCCCGGACACGGATCGAGGCCCATGCAGTACGCCATAACCGCAGCGCCGACCTGGTGGTCCCGGCTGCTCGCGCGCATGCCCCGGATCGAGGACGCGTCCGTACGGGACCGTCGTCCGTCCCGCACAGGTGACACGCCCGTACGGGACCGTCATCTGCGGGCACTCCCCACGCCGTACGCCGACGAGCCGCCGCCCACGCTGACCGAGCTGTACGGGGCCCGGCGGCTCGACATGGTGCGTCTCGCGCTCTTCCTGGTGGACGATCTGCCCACCGCCGAGGACGTCGTCCAGGACGCGTTCGCCGCGCTGTGCCGCACCCACGGCACCTCGCTGCGCGGGCTCCAGGACCCGGGGGCGTATCTGCGCACCGCCGTGGTCAACGCGGCCCGCTCCGTGCTGCGCAGACGCCGCACCTCGCGCGCCTACACCCCGCCCCACCAGGGTGCCGGCGCACCGGTGGACGAGGGGCTGCTGCTCGCCGAGGAACACCGCCAAGTCCTTGATGCCATGGGGCAATTGACGCAGCGTCAGCGCGAGGTGCTCGTACTGCGCTACTGGTCGGAGCTGACCGAGGCGCAGATCGCGCAGACGCTCGGGCTTTCCCGAGGCACGGTGAAGTCCACCGCGAGCCGCGCGCTGGACGTCCTGGAGAAGAGACTGGGGGCGGCTGTCCGATGAAGCCGAACACCGAAGACCGCCGGTTCGCGACGGACGACCGGGTGCGCGCCGCGCTGCTCGCCCGCGGCGCGCTCGTCACGCACGCCGACCTGCGCCGCGACTCGCCCCCGCAGGGCCGCAGCTGGGGAGTGCGCCGGGTGCGCAGGGTCGCCTTCGCCGCGCTCGGTGTCGCCGCCGCCGTGGTGGCCGTGTGCCTGCTGGTGCTGCCCGGCAACCCGCTGGACCCGGCCCC
This sequence comes from Streptomyces sp. WM6378, assembly GCF_001279695.1. Classification (GTDB taxonomy): domain Bacteria; phylum Actinomycetota; class Actinomycetes; order Streptomycetales; family Streptomycetaceae; genus Streptomyces. The sequence goes on along the minus strand of NZ_LGDD01000307.1, from coordinate 70,184 downwards.
GGCTCCGCCCGCGCGCACCCCGGGCGTCAACGAACCACCGCCCACGACCGGGCCCTCGGTCATCCCGCCCCGAGTGATCGGCCGGCCGTAGGGGCCGGGGTGATCGCCGCATCCCGGTCACACCCGGCGGAAGATCTCGCGGTGCGGCACCGTCCCGCTCACACGCGGCAGAGGATCTCGCCGTGCGGCACCATGAACCAGGCGTCGTCGTGGGCGCCCCATGCCCGCCAGGCCTCGGAGATCGCGGTCAGTTCGGCCGCCGTGGCATGCCCGCCCTCGACCGCCAGACCTGCGTACGAGGAGGCGACCGTACGGTCGGCCCACAGCCCGCTCCACCACGCGCGCTCCTCCTCGGTGGCGAAGCACCACGTGCTCGCGGACGCCCTGATGTCGGTGTAACCGGCCTCCAGCGCCCAGGACTTGAGCCGCCGCCCGGCATCCGGCTCGCCCCCGTTGGCGCGGGCCACCCGGTGGTACAGCTCCAGCCACCCGTCCAGTACCGGCGCCTCGGGGAACCAGGTGAACGCGCCGTAGTCGCTGTCGCGCACCGCGACGATCCCGCCCGGCTTGGTGACCCGGCGCATCTCGCGCAGCGCCCGCACCGGGTCGCCCACGTGCTGCAGCACCTGATGGGCGTGCACGACGCAGAACGTGTCGTCCGGGAAGTCCAGCGCGTGGACGTCCGCGACCGCGAACGACATGTTGCCCAGGCCGCGTTCGGCCGCGTACGCGCGGGCCTGCTCGACGATGCCCGGCGCGTGGTCGACCGCGGTCACCTGGCCGTCCGGTACGAGCGCGGCCAGATCGGCGGAGATGGTGCCGGGACCGCAGCCGATGTCCAGGATCCGCATGTGCGGCTTCAGTTCACCGATGAGGTACGCCGCCGAGTTGGCGGCGGTCCGCCAGGAGTGCGAGCGCAGCACGGACTCGTGGTGGCCGTGGGTGTAGACGGCGGTCTCGCCCGGCGTGGCCGGGGGCGTCTCCTGCGACATGAGCGGCTTCCTCTCCGAGAGCTGAACGGTGAACGGCACACGGAACGGCAGAGGTGAACCGACCCGTGAACTGCCCTGGTGGTGAGCTCACTTTAAAGCCAACGGCCAGATTCTGAGATTGCCGTCTTGAGATATGGACATCCTGGGATGCGTGCGAAGTCGGCTCGGAGGGACTGGAGACAGCCCGTCCGGGTACTCGGCCCGCATGGAAACGAACCTGCCGAACCTGCCGGAGCAGCTCTCCCAGGTCGTCCGGGACGCCATCAGGGACGAGCTGCGCGAACAGACCAGCAAACAGCGCCGCGCCGCGCGCATGTACGCGGGCGCCGGTGCGGCCGGGCTCTACGGAGGCGCCGCGCTCACCGCGTTCCTGCTGCTCGCCCTCGCGATGGTGCTGCCGTACTGGGCGGCCGCGCTGATCATCGCCGTGCTGCTGCTCGGGGCCGCCGCACTGCTGAGCCGGGGCGCCCGCAGCAGCCGGGCGACACCGGCCGACCCGGTGTCCCAGCCGCTGGAACCCGGGGTGCCGCCCGGCGCCCCGGTCATCCCGCCGATGGTCCCGCCGGGCGCCCCCGAACCGCCCCGGGGCCCGCTCGGCGCACCCCACGACACGAGCCGTTAGCGACCCGGGGAGACGGGCGGGACGGCCGCCCGCGGGAGGGAACAAAGGCGCCGCCCGCGCTCGTTGTCTCCCCGCCAAGCTGTGATCGACCAGGGAGGGAATCATGAGCGACCTCGCCATCCAGTACGTGGGCGGCCCCACCGCCGTCATCGAGATCGGCGGGGTGCGGCTGGTGACCGACCCCACCTTCGACGCCCCGGGCGACTACCCGATGGGCGACCGCAAACTCGTCAAGAGCGCGGGGCCCGGCCTCGGTGCCGAGGAGGTCGGCGCCGCCGACCTGGTGCTGCTCTCGCACGACCAGCACCCCGACAACCTGGACCGCACCGGCCGTGACTACCTGGACCGGGTCCCCGTCGTGCTCTCCACGGCCGCCGCGCACAGCAGGCTCGGCGACCGCGTCACGGTGCTGCCCAACTGGGAGACGTACCGCAGTGGGCGGCTGAGCATCACCGGTGTGCCGGCGCTGCACGGCCCCGAGGGCTGCGAGCCCGTGGTCGGCGAGGTCACCGGCTTCGTGCTGCACGGGGACGGCCTGCCCACGGTGTACGTCAGTGGCGACAACGCCTCCCTCGACCACGTGCGGAGCATCGCCGGGCGCTTCGGGCCCGTCGATGTGGCCGTGCTGTTCGCGGGCGGCGCCCGCACCCCGCTGCTCGACGCCTACCTCACGCTGTCCAGCGCGGACGCCGCCGAGGCCGCCGAGATCCTGGGCGCCCGGCACGTCGTACCGCTGCACTTCGAGCACTGGGCCCACTTCAGCCAGGGTCCGGACACCCTGGTCGAGGCGTTCGGGGCGGCCGGGCTCACCGAGCGGCTGCACCTGCTCAAGCCGGCCGGACGCTTCACGCTCTGACCGACCCCGGAGCCTGTAGTACCGCTGCACCCGTAACACCCCCGCGCCCGGCGGGTGGCACTCGGACCGACCGTGCCGCCCGGCCGGGCGTCGCTGTGCCACCCCCTCGTACCACCCCTCGTGCCGAGCCCACCCGCGCGGGTTTGATCCGCCCCGCCGTGGCTACCCGGAAGGCCTACCACGCGAGGTGACATGGCCGACAAACCCGAGAACCCGAGCGCGGTGGACGTCCTGCGGGGCGCCCGCGCCCAGCTGTCCGAACTCATCGGCATGCCCGCCGAATCCGTCTCGTCCTTCGAACGCGCCGACAACGGCTGGCAGTTGAGGATCGAAGTCCTCGAACTCGCCCGCGTCCCGGACACGATGAGCCTGCTCGCCTCGTACGAGGTCGAACTCGACCCGCAGGGCGAACTCACCGGATACCGGCGACTGCGCAGGTACGAACGCGGCCGGGCCGACAAGAACAACTGAGTCCGCCCGCTCATGGGGCGCGGCAGAAACAGAAGAAGCAGGGGCCGTGGGACGACACGGCGACGAACCAACAAGCCAACAGACAAGGAGGGCCGGACACCATGACGGTTGTCCCGGCACAGCAAGGCGGCAGCGGCGGCACCAGTGGCCTGTACGACGTGCTGGAGCTCGTGCTCGACCGAGGGCTCGTGATCGACGCGTTCGTGCGGGTCTCCCTCGTCGGCATCGAGATCCTGAAGATCGACATACGGGTCGTGGTCGCCAGCGTCGACACCTATCTGCGGTTCGCCGAGGCGTGCAACCGCCTCGACCTGGAGGCGGGCCCGCACCGCAGCCCCGGACTGCCCGACCTGGTCGGCGAGATCACCGAGTCCGGCGCCCGCGGCAAGTCCAAGGGAGCGCTCTCGGGCGCCGCGCAGACCATCTCCGACGCCTTCAAGGAGGCCCGTGAGGAGAGCGAGCAGGAGCCCAGGCCCCGGGCCCGGCGCACCGCGTCGCGCCGGAAGGAGGAGCAGGAATGACCACGTACGTCTATGGCATCGCCCGCCGTGACCACGGTCGGCTGCCGGAGCGGATGGGCGGCATCGGCGACCCGCCGTGCCCGGTCCGCACGGTCGAACAGGGCGATCTGGTCGCGCTGGTCAGCGACGCCCCGCAGGAGCTCAGGCCCAAGCGCCGCGATCTGCTCGCCCACCAGAACGTCCTCGCCGAGGCGGGCGCGGGCGGGCCCGTGCTGCCCATGCGGTTCGGCGGCGTCTCGCCCGACGACGACGCCGTACGAGCCGTGCTCGCCGAACACGAGAAGCGCTACCTGGAGCGGCTCGAAGCGCTCGACGGAAAAGTCGAGTACAACGTGAAGGCGACGCACGACGAAGAGGCCGTGCTCCATCAAGTCCTCGCGGAGAACGCCGAGTTGAGGGCCATGAGCGACGCCAATCGGAAGGCCGGCGGCGGCACGTACGAACAGAAGCTGCGACTCGGCGAACGCATCGCCGCCGCCGTCCAGCAGCGCGAGGCGACCGACGCAGTCCTGGTGGAGCGCACCCTTGAGAGCGCTTGCGAGGAGCGGAGCCCCGGGCCGCAGTCCACCGGCTGGCTCGCCAACATCTCCTTCCTCGTGTCGCGCGAGCACGCGGCCGAGTTCGTCGCCGCCGTGGACACCCTGCGCGAACGCGCCCCGCACCTGGTCCTCCAGGTCCACGGCCCGCTGCCGCCCTACAGCTTCACGGGGTGAGCGCGTGGGTCTCCTGAAGGAACTGCTGCTGCTTCCCGCGGCGCCCGTCCGCGGCACCTTCTGGGTGCTGGGCCAGGTGGCCGCGGAGGCGGAGCGGCAGTACTACGACCCCGCGACCGTGCGACGCCAACTGGCACTGTTGGAACGGCAGTTGATGGACGGCGAGATCGACGAGGCCGAGTTCGACCGCCGTGAGGACGAGCTCCTCGACCGCCTCGAACACCCCACCCGCGCCGCCGCCGATCCCCGGAGGAACTGATGGCGACCCCGGCCCGATTTCCCGACGCCTACCCGCCCGACGGCAGCGGCGCGAACCTCGCCGACATTCTCGAACGCGTCCTCGACAAGGGAATCGTCATAGCCGGGGACATTCGCATCAACCTCCTCGACATCGAACTCCTCACCATCAAATTACGGCTCATCGTCGCCTCCATGGACAAGGCGAAGGAAATGGGCATCGACTGGTGGGAGGACGACCCCGCACTCTCCACCGGCGCACGCCGACGTGAACTGGCTGCGGAAAACGACGAGTTGAAGGAAAGGATCGCCGCACTCGAATCGGCACGGAACGCCGAGGTCGCACAGAGCGCGACGCGGGAGAAAAGGGCGGCGAGCGCGAAGAGGGAACGAGGTGCGGTGACCGATGAATCACGTTCATGAAGAGCAGCTGCTGTACGTGTACGCCGTGACGCGTGCCTTTGCCGCCCCGCTCCCCGACGGGGTGTCCGGGCTCGACGGGGAGCCGCCCGGCCTGATCGAGCACCGCGGCCTGTGTGCCGCGGTGAGCCGTGTCCCCGCCGAGGACTTCAACGCCATCCCGCTCCGGGCCCACCTGGAGGACCTGGACTGGCTCGGCCGGACCGCGCGCACCCACCAGGCGGTGATCGCGGCGCTCGTCACGGTCACCTGCCCCGTGCCGCTCCGGCTCGCCACCGTGTGCCGCGACGAGAGCGGGGTGCGGCGGCTGCTCGACGCCGGCCGCGCCCGCTTCGTGTCGGCCGTCGAACGCCTCGACGGGCGCGTCGAATGGGGCGTCAAGGTGTACGTCCAACCTCAACCACCGCAGCCCGCAAGGGAGTTGAAAGCGGCCACCGGCCGGGACTACCTGCGCCAACGTCTCGGCCAACGACAGTCCCGCGACGAGACCTGGCGGCGCGCCGGCACGCTCTCCCGCGCCCTGTACGCGGAACTGTGCGAGCGCGCCGAGGCCGGTCGGCTGCACCCGCCGCAGAACGCACGCCTGTCCGGCGAACCCGGCGAGAACGTGCTCAACGCCGCCTACCTGGTGTCGCACGAGCGGAGCGAGGAGTTCGTCTCGGCGGTACGGGACTTCATTCCGCACATCGAAGGCGTACGTGTGGAGCTGACCGGGCCCTGGGCGCCGTACTCCTTCGCCGGCGGACCGGACGACGGACCCGGCCAACAAGGCGGACACGAACAAGACGACGGGCCCGGCCGAGCGGGCCTGGAGGATCGGTGAGCGGCGACGGCGAAGCCCTCGCGCGGCGCGAGGTCGCCCTGGTGGACCTGCTCGACCGGCTGCTCGCCGGCGGCGTGGTCATCACGGGCGACCTCACGCTGCGGATCGCGGACGTGGACCTCGTGCGCATAGACCTGAACGCGCTGGTGAGCTCGGTCGGGGCCGAAGTCCCCTCACCCTTCGATGAGTTGACATGACTGAGATGACTGATGTGACGGACGCGGTGAACGGCCGGCGCCCCCATGGGGGCGGGCACGAGCCCGCGGGTGGCCGGCCCGGGCGCCGGGTGGAGCTCGACCCCGACACCGTGGAGCGCGATCTGGCGCGGCTGGTTCTGACCGTCGTGGAACTTCTCCGGCAGTTGATGGAACGTCAGGCACTGCGCCGCGTCGAGACCGGTGAACTCACCGAGGACCAGGAGGAGCGGATCGGGCTCACGCTGATGCTCCTGGAAAGCAGGATGAGCGAGCTGAGGTCGAAATTCGGGCTGCGCCCGGAAGATCTCAACATCGACCTCGGCCCGCTCGGCCCCCTGCTTCCGAGGGAGAGTTCCTGAATTTCCGCTACCACCTGTACCAGCGTGACCGGCCGGACGTTGTCGTCGAACGCATCAGGAATCCGAGCAGCCATACGACGAGCACGATGATCGCGATCCACCAGAGAATCTTGACCGCGAAGCCGAGACCGAACAGAAGAAGTGCGAGGAGCAGGACGAGCAGAATCGGGACCATGATGTGTACCTCCTTGCTTCCGAGTTCCCCTGAATCCCCTCCCTAAGCCGGGAATTGAGCCTCGCGGACCCGCACCTTCGTTTCGCCATTCGAACCGCGGGCGGCTTCAAGGGCGGACCGGGGGCCGGTACACCGTCAGCGCCTCCGGAAGCTTGTCGAGCGTCAACTCGCTTGCTGCCGTGGTCACTTCACCGTCGTACGCCAACGACGTGCCCGGCGCCAGGCCCGGGATCCTGAGGCGGGCCATCCGGCGTGAGGTGTGGACGGGGGAGCGGTGCAGCGGGCCCGCCAGGGCGGCGGCGAGGAGGCGCAGGCCTGGCAGCCGGCCGCCGCGTACCGCGCGCACGTCGAGCAGGCCGTCCGCGAGGTCGAAGCGGCGGGCGGGAGCCGGGCCCAGGCGCTGGTAGACGCAGTTGCCCGCGAAGAGCAGCCACAGCGCGGGGCGACTGCCCCCGGGGTCCGCCCGCAACGGCCGCTCCCCGCGCAGCACTTCGTACGAGCCGAGGATGCCCGCGGCCCAGCCGCCGATCCGTGGCGACCAGCGTTCCCGCACCCGCACGAGCTCCGGGTAGACGCCCAGGCTGAACGTGTTGAGGAAGTATCCGGCGTCCGCGCCGTCCGGGCCGGGACGGAACCGGCCGAGGTCCACGCGCACCGCGTCGCCCGAGGCCAGCGCCCGGCAGGTGTCCTGGACCTCCTCGATGCCGAGGTCGAGGGCGAAGTGGTTGAGGGTGCCGCCGGGGAACACGGCGAGCGGTACGCCGAGGCGGGCGGCGACGGACGCCGCCAGGTTGACGGTGCCGTCGCCGCCGCACACCCCGAGCGCCCGGCAGCGGCCCGCCGCCTTCTCGAAGGCGGTCGCCAGATCGTCGGGGTCGCACTCGACGACCTCGGCGAGCGGGAGCGCGGCGCGCACCTGCGCGGCCTTCGCGAGCGCGGTGCCGGATGCGCGATTGGCTACGACCACCAGGTCCTGGCCCGCCGGCAGCGCCGGCGCGTCGGCGTGCGGACGGCCGGGCGGCGGGAGCTGGGTGCGGGTCGGCACGAGCCCGCGTACGGCGAGGGCCGCGCCCACCCCGAGCGCCGCGCCCGCCACCACGTCGCCCGGAAAGTGCACCCCGGTGTACACGCGGGACGCCGCCACCGAGAAGCCCACCGGGGCCAGGGCCGCGCCCCAGGACCGCGACTCCAGGGCGACCCCGGTCACGAAGGCGGCGGCCGACGCGGCGTGGCCGGAAGGGAACGACGTGGTGATCGGGCGGCGCTTCAACTGGCGCCCCAGCGGCACCGCGTCGAGCAGCGGGCGGGCCCTGCGCACCGAGCGCTTGGCGACGGTGTTCACCGCCAGTGAGGCCAGCGCCAGCGAGGCGACGCCGCGCAGCGCCGCCCGGCGGGCCCGGGGCGAACGGGTCGCGCCCATCGCGGTGGCCGCCGCGAACCAGAGCGCGCCGTGGTTGGCGGCCCGGCTCAGCCGTGGCAGTACCGCCTCGGCGGCCGGCCAGTGCCGGGTGGCGGCGAAGTGGAACAGCGCCCGGTCTTGAGCGCCGAGTCGCTTGTGCCAAGTGAAGTGCGTCATGGCCCGCGAGTACCCGGCCGCCCCCTGCCCAACCGGCCTCCGCCCGGGGCTCGGCCGCTCCTCGGGGTCGGCCCGCCGGACGGGGATCATGGCGTGCCCCTAAAGAGGTGCGACACCGCCCCGCGTGTCGTGGTCCGTCACGTCGCCGAGGCTCACCATGCCGAGCGGGCGGCCCTCCGCCACCACCGGCAGCCGCCGTACCGCGTGCCGGCGCATCAGCGTGACCGCGGTGGCCACCTCGTCGTCCGGGCCCACGCACACCGGCGGCCGCGTGCACACCGCCTGGGCGCTGACGGTCAGTGGATCCGCCCCTTCGGCGACCGCCCGCAGCGTGATGTCCCGGTCGGTGAGCACCCCGATGACCCGACCGGCCCTGGTGACCAGCACGTCTTCGATGTCCTGGGCCCGCATCAGCTGCGCCGCCTCCACCAGTGAGGCATCGGGCGGCACGGCGGTGACGCCCGCCGTCATCACTTCCCGCACGAAACGTGCCATGGCTGCGCGCCCCGTTCCTGTCGATCCGTAGGGCCGGTCGGCCTTCGCGGCCTCCGTGCCCCGGACCGGGTACCGGGGTCCGGGGCACGGAAACACGCTTTCCGCGCCGTTTCGCGAGAGGGCACGTTTGGCCCCGGCGGGCCAGGGCAGGCGAACCTCGTGCTTCGGACCGGAGGCACGTCCGTGGGAGCGGCTGTCCGCTCCGGGCGTGCCACGCTGCCCGGCCGGGCTCCCTCGGTGACAACCATCCGCCGACACCGTTTCAGGGAGCTGGACCGCATATGCGAACCAACACCACGGCGAAGCACAGGCATCCGCACGACGACGCACCCAGGACCGCCGCCGCGTTCGAGCGGCTCGCCGCACTGCCCGATGGGCCCGAACGGGACGCCCTGCGCCAGGACCTCGTCCGCGCCTGGCTGCCCATGTCCGAGCGGCTCGCCGGCCGCTTCCGCAACCGGGGCGAGGCCCTGGAGGACCTCCGCCAGGTAGCTGCCCTCGGCCTGGTCAAGGCCGTCGACCGGTACGACCCGGCCCGCGGCGCCGCGTTCGAGAGCTACGCGGTGCCCACCATCACCGGCGAGATCAAGCGGCACTTCCGCGACCACATGTGGACACTCCATGTGCCGCGCCGCGTCCAGGACTTGAGGAGCCGGGTGCGGGCCGCGACCCAGGAGCTCGCCGCGAGCGCCGGGTCCCACCGGCCCACCGTGGCGGAGCTCGCCGCGCACACCGGGATGACCGAGGAAGAGGTCAGGGCCGGGCTCGAAGCCATCGACAGCTTCAGCGCGCTCTCCCTCGACGCCGAACTCCCGGGCGGCGACGACGGATACACCCTGAGCGACTCGCTCGGCAGCGCGGATCCCGCCCTCGACACCGTCGTCGACCGCGAGGCCGTCAAGCCCGGCCTCAGCTGCCTGCCCGAGCGCGAACGGAAGATCCTCTACATGCGGTTCTTCCGGGACATGACCCAGAGCCGGATCGCCGAGGACCTCGGCATCTCGCAGATGCACGTGTCCCGGCTGATCACGCGCTGCTGCAGCCGTCTGCGGGACCAGGCCCTGCGGGATCCGCACGACGATCACCCTCAGCCGTCGAGGCCGGCAGCCGCGGCCGTCCGGGACGAGGCCGCGGCGGACGCGGATCCGATGAACGCTGAGAGCTCTCCGGCGAAGCCGGACGAGCGGACGAAGCCGAGGGCGGCGGTACCGCGGGCGCCGCGGACGCGCAGGACTCCTCGGGCGGATCAACTGCCCTGCACGGAGCGGAATCTGTCGGATCATCAAAATCGTGGCCAGGAGCCGGACGCCGCATAGCGAGCGCGACGTGACGGGACATCACATCCATGGCCTGCCCCTCCGCCATCGAGAACGGGCGCGCCGAGCCGGTGCGGAACAGCGTGAGAACCCCCGTCACCGGCCCCGGCGCGCCCAGCGGCACGCACATCAGCGACGACACCTCGGCGCGGGCGAGCACCGGGGCGCCCGACGGGTCGTGGCCGAAGCCCTCGATGTCCTCGGGCTGCACCTGGAGCACCCCGTTCCCCGCCCGGGCCGCCTCCAGGACCAACGGGCAGCTCGCCGGGTCCTGGCCGGCCACGGCGTGCAGGAGCGGGGCCGCGGCCGGGTCCGGCGGGCCGAGGGCCACCGCGCGCCGCAGCCCGCCGTCGACCAGGTCGGCCACGATCCAGTCGGCGAACCGCCCGCAGAGCACCCGGGCGGCCCCGGCGAGCACCGCCCCCCGCTCGCCGGGCGCCAGCTGGAGCAGTGTGGACGCCATGAGGTCGACGGTGTCCATGAGTTCGGCGTGCCGGGTCGACTCGGCGAGATCGGGCACCTCCGGCGGTGGGGGAGCGGCGGCCGAGCCCCGGGCGCTGCCCGCCTGGAACACCACGAGCACCGCGGGCTGCGGCTCGTCCGGCGGTCGCAGCGCGGTGAGGGTCGCCAACAAGGGCTCTTCGGGGCGCTGTTGGAGGTGGACGGTGAGCCCGCGGTCGCCCTCGCCCCGGGCCACCGCGGCGGCCTGCGAGCGGAACGCCGCCCGGTCGCCGGGCGTGAGCAGCGCCGCGAGCGGCCGCCCGGTGGCGTACCCGGCGCGAACCCCGGTGAGGCCGGTCGCCGCGAAGTTCAACCTGCGTACGACGGTCTCCCGGTCGACCAGCGCCACCGGCAGCGGAAGCCGCTGGAACAGGGCCTTGAGGAGCTGCCGTTCCTGCCGTTCCACGGGCGAGGGCGCCACCGCGGCGGCCAGGATCTGCTCATACCGCGGCCACAACTGCTCCGCCACGTGCTGGAGTTCGAAGAGCGCCGCGTCCAGCACCGTCAACTGCTCACCGACCGGGCGGGCGCGCGCGGTGCGCAGCTCGCCCACCCGTCTGACGAAATCCGCCAGTTCCTCGCCGAATTCGTCCTCCGTCTGCGTCATGGGAGAAAGCTAGCCCGTCGGGCCGGTGCCGGGAGCCCTGCCGTTTCGGGCGGCCCGGGCCGGGAAGGCGCGTTATGAGGAGGTTCTTCCGATGCTGCCCGAGCCGGAACGACAGGAACCCGAGACGACCAGCACCGCCCGGCGGCTCTCCCTGCTTGCCGAGCAGTCCGCGCGCTGCGCACCGGCCTGCTGCGGGGCGGTCGCCACGATCGCCGACAGCGGGCCCGAACGCCGTGTCACCGCCACCCACCCCGACCTCGCGCCACTCGCCTCCGTCCAGCTCGCCTGCGGCGACGGGCCGATCCCGAGCGCGCTGGACGCGGGCGAACCCGTGGACACCGAGGACCTGTTGACGGAGGAACGCTGGCCCGGCTACCGCGCCCTGGCCCTAGAATCGGGCGTACGCTCCTGCGTCACCCTTCCCTTCCGCCGGTCCGGGATCGAGGTCACGGTCAGCCTGTACGGCTACCGCCCCGGCTCCCTGGAGCACGTCGTGCGCGGCCCGGTGGGCATCCTGGCCAAGGAGACCACCACCGGCCTGGTCCGCGACCGCCGCTACCGCGCGGCGCTCGCCGAGGTGGAACAGCTGGAGACGGCCCTGCGCTCGCGCCCGGTCATCGACCAGGCGAGCGGCATCGTGATGCACGTCCTGGCCTGCGAGCCCGACGCGGCCTTCGACGTCCTGCGCACCATCTCCCAACGCACCAACCGCAAACTCGCCGACGTCGCCGAGGCGGTCGTACGCGCGAAGGGCCGCGGCCTGGAATCCGAACTCTCGGCGCTGGCGGGCCCGGACAGCTGACCTGCACAGTCTCTCCCGGCCGCCCGCACAAGCGGCGCCCCGGCGCAAACCTCCGTATAAAGGCTTGAAAGGCATGGCTCGTGCCGGACAGGGCCCGAGGAGGGAACGGGATGCAGGGGACGGTCGGCGAAGGGCGCGGGCCGGTGCGGTACGGGCCGCCCGCGCCCGGGCCCGCGCTGCCCGTGCTCCCGGAACTCGCCGCGGTGCTCGCGGCCGGCGCCGGGCGCACCGAACCCGAGCCGCCCGGTGGTGGGCCCGCACTGCGCGAGGCGGCCTGCGGCTACTGGCTGCGGCGCGGGCTGCCCACCGCGCCGGACCGGGTCGTCGCGGCGCCCGGCGCGCAGGCGCTCCTGATCGCGCTGCTCGGCGCGTACGGCGGTGACGTGCTCATGCCCAGGCCCTGCCCGGCGTGGTGGGCCCCGCAGGCCCGGCTGCTCGGCAGACCCGCCTACCACGTGCCCACCCCGGCCGAGTGCGGCGGCGTACCCGATCCGTACGCCCTGCTCGAAACCGTTCGCCGGGTGCGGGCCGAGGGCGGCCGGCCCCGGCTGCTGCTGCTCTGCGTCGCCGACGATCCGACCGCGACCGTGGCGCCGCCCGAGACCGTACGGGAGGCCTGCGAGGCGGCCGTCGGCGAGGGGCTGCACGTCATCAGTGACGAGACCTGGCGGGACACCGTGCACCGCCCGCACGAGACGGTGCCGATCAGCCCCGCCGAGATGTGCCCCGACGACGTCACCGTCCTCGCCGACCTCGGTGGCGCTTTCACCCCGCCCGGCTGGCCCGCGGCCGTCGCCCGCTTCCCCGCCGCCGCGGCCGACGTCCCGCGCCGGGAACGCACCCTGGACATCCTCGCCGCGCTCGGCGACGTCGTCGCCGCGCCCATCGCCGCGGCCGCTGCCCTCGCTCTCACCGAACCGGCCCCCGTCGTCGAGCGCACCCGCCGGGCCGCCGCCCTGCACGCCCGTGTCGCGGCCGCCGCACACCACGCCGTGCTCGACGCCGGCGCCATGGCCCGGCTCCCGCAGGCCGGCCGCCATCTGTACGCCGACCTCGGCCCGTTCCGCACCCGCCTCGCCGCCCACGGAGTCACCGACTCCATGGAGCTGGAGGACTACCTGACGGCCCGCCTCGCCGCCCCCGCCCCCGGCGGCCACCGCTTCGGCGACGAACTCGGCGCCCTGCGCGTCCGCCTCGCCACCGGGCCGCTGCTCGGCTCGACCGAGGAGCAGCGCCTGGACTCCCTCGAAGCGGCCGACCCGCTCCAACTCCCGCACGTGCGCGAGGCGTTGAGCCACTTCGCGTCGGTACTCGCCGAACTGCGCTGACCCGTGGGCGACCGCCGAGCCGGCCGGCCCTCGCCATCCGAGGCCATGGAGGGCCGAGAGCGCTCTCGGCCCTTCGGCGCGAGTTGCGCCGCCCGGCACTAGGAAGGCGTGAGAGCGCTCTCACGCCCCGGCGTGCGTCCCGTCTCCAAGCGCTTATGGCCGACCGAGAGCGCTCTCAGCCGCCGCCCTCCACACCCTCTCCGCCCGGCGCCACCCGCCTCCGCCGCACCCGCCGCCACCCCGCGGGTGCGCCACTGATCAACAGCGTCAGGGCGACCGCCACCACGACGCCCTTCCACGGCTCGTCGAAGAGGGAGCCGCCGAGGATGCCGATCAGGCCGTACGCACCCGCCCAGGCCAGGCACGCGGGGACGTCGCCGCGTACGAACGTCCGCAGAGGCATGTCGCCGAGCAGGCAGGCCAGCATCACCGGGATCCGCCCGGCCGGCACCAGGCGGGACAGGACCAGGACGACCACGCCGTGATCGTTCAGCTTGCGCCGGGCCTGTTCGAGGTGGTCCGGCGCGGCCCGGCCGCGCAGCGCCGCCAGCCAGCGCGAGCCGTTCTTCGAGCGCACCCCGCGCTGCCCCAGCCAGTACAGTGCGACGTCGCCCAGGAACGCGGCCAGCGCGCCCACCCCGAACACCAGCAGCGGCGAGAACCAGGCGGTCTGGTGGAAGGCCACCACCGCGGCCGTCGACACCAGCGCCCCCGTGGGCACCACCGGCACCAGCGCCCCGAGGATCACGAGCACGAACAGCGTCGGGTAGCCGACGGCCTGCTGGGTCGTCTCCGGCGTCACCGCCGAGGCCAGCTCAAGGACCCGGCCCGCGATCACCACCCGGCCTCCAGACGTACGCTCTCGCCGTGCCCGAGCCGGTGCACCGCCGCCTTCGGGGCGAGCCGGGCCGCCTGGCGCACGAACTCCTCGCCCGGGGCGTGGAACTCGTGCGGCCGCACGCCGTCCATGCCGATCGGCCAGTACGTGCCGTAGTGCACCGGCACCGCCGAGAGCGCTCCCAAAGAGGCCAGCGCCTGAGCCGCGCGCCCCGCGTCGAGATGACCGAGGCCCAGGCACGGGCCCCAGCCGCCGACCGGGAGCAGCGCGACATCCACCGGCCCCACGGCCTGCGCCATGCCCTCGAACAGGCCGGTGTCCCCGGCGAAGTAGGTGCGGGCCCCGCCCTCGACGACGTAGCCGAGCGCGGCGGAGCGGTGCGGTCCCATCGGCAGCCTGCGGCCGTCGTGCCGGGCGGGCACGGCCCGCACCCGCAGGGCCCCGACCTCGACGGTGTCGCCGGCCCGCACCTCGGTGATGCGCAGGCCGAGCCTCCTGAGCCCCGGCACCGCACGAGCCGCCCCGGCCGGCGCGATCAGCCGGGTGCCGGGCGCGAGCCGGGCGAGCGAGGGCACGTGCAGATGGTCGGCGTGCAGATGCGAGACGAGCACCGCGTCCGCCGCGGCCGCCTCGGGCGGCGGCACCGCGCCCCGGCGCCGGCGCAGATGCGCGAGGCGGCGCGCGAACAGCGGATCGGTCAGCAGCCGCACCCCGGACTCCTCGATCGTGCAGGTGGCATGACCCCACCAGGTGACCTCCACCGGCACGAAATCCTCTCCTCGGCTCGACGATGGTTGATGACGAGCCTAAATCTCCGCGCGCGCAAACCACGGGTGTCGGGGTAGGCATCCCGCACCAGAGGGGAGGCGCGCCGTGACCATGCACTCCGAGCAGTGTCCGCGCTGCGGAGGGGTCCTGGCGGTGAGCCAGGACGGCTGGAAGATCTGCCACTCCTGCGGCTACTCCTCGCCACCGTGAAGGGGGAGTAGGGTCGGCCCCGACAGCTCGTACAGGGGGACGGTATGGACGACGTACGTGTGGCGGCGATCGCCAGCCTGACCCCGCTCGAAGAACTCGATCTCGATCCCTTCCTGGTGGACACCCGCAGCCAGCACGAGATGTGCGCGAAGTGGGCCGCGGGCCGAGGCTACGTCGTCACCAGGCAGTTGCTTTTCTACGGTCTGCGTCCGGACCACGTCGGCCTCTGGGCGGATGTGGACGCGGGCCTCGTCGACGTGTTCGTCGCGCCCAACGAGCGTGTTCTGGCACGGGCGTTGACGTCCGTGCCGGAGTTCTCCGCCGAGTGCGAGCGGCGCGGTGTGCGCCTGGAGACGGCCGGGCTCGACGAGCCCGCCTACGACGCCACCAAGAAGGCCCACATCCACCGCCGCCTGTCGATGCCCACCGCCGGATACGACGGCTGCTGACCGCACCCTCCCGCACGAGGCCACGGCCCCTTTGCACCCTTATGGCAGGGTGGAGAAGGAACGGGCAAGGCGAAAGGCGGGCGGCGTGGGGCGATGGCGGACGACGGGCAGCGCCCTGCTGCGGGTGATCGTCGTGTGGGTCGTCTCGACGCTCACCATGATGCTGCTCGCGGGGATCCTGCCCGACTTCAAGCTCACCTCCGACAACGGCGACAGCATCACCCGGGTCGCACTCACCGCGGCCTGGGGCGCCGGCGCGTTCGGCCTGCTCAGCGCGCTGGTGTGGCCGCTGGTGGTGCGGGCGTTCCTGCTGGTGCCGGCGCTCGTGCTCGGCCTCCTCGTGTTCTTCCTGAACGGCTCGCTGCTCCTGATCGCGCTCCGCCTCATCCCGACCGGCCGGGGCGCCGCCGAGCCCGAGACCGCGGTGATCGTCGCCGCCGTGATGTCCGCCGTGGCGTCGGCGACCTCGACCGCGCTCGCCGTACGCGACGACGACGCCTACCGGCGCCGGCTCTCCCGGCTCGCCGACCGCCGCCGGCGCAGGCGCGGCGAAGGGCCGGTGCCGCAGCCGCCCGGCATCGTCTTCCTCCAGCTCGACGGCGTCGGTGAACACGTGCTGCGCGACGCCGTCGAGGCGGGCCTGATGCCGACCGTCGCCACCTGGCTGAAGGGCACGCACCGGCTCACCCCCTGGCGCACCGACTGGTCGAGCCAGACCGGCGCGAGCCAGCTCGGCATCCTGCACGGCTCCACCTTCGACGTACCGGCCTTCCGCTGGTACGAGAAGGAGAGCGGCGACGTCATGGTCTCCAACCGGCCCGCCTCCGCCGTCGAACTGCAGCGCCGGGCCGTCGAGCGCACCGGCGACGGCGGACTGCTCACCCTCGACGGAGCCAGCCGCGGCAACCTGTTCTCCGGCGGCGCCGACCAGGTCGCCCTCGTCCTGACGGTGGCCGCCCGGCGCGGCCGCCGCAACCGCTCCCGCGCCGGATACTTCGCCTACTTCTCCGACCCCGCCAACGCGGTCCGCACCGCGCTCTCGTTCGTCGCCGAGGTCGGCCGTGAGATCGCCCAGTCGGCCCGGGCCAGGGTCCGCAAGGAGACCCCGCGCATCAAACGCGGCGGCCTCTACCCCTTCATCCGCGCCTTCGCGACGGTCGTGGAGCGGGACGTGGTCGTCGCCGCCGTCATGGGCGACATGCTCGCCGGACGCACCGCCGTCTACGCCGACCTCGTCGCCTACGACGAGGTCGCCCACCACTCGGGGCCGCAGGGCAGGGACACCGATCAGGTCCTCGGGCGCCTGGACCGCTCCCTCGCGCTGATCGCCGGCGCCGCTCAGCATGCCCCGCGCGGCTACCGCATAGTGCTCCTGTCCGACCACGGCCAGAGCCCCGGCGACACCTTCGAGGGCGCGTACGGACTGACCCTGAAGGATCTCGTACGGGCCGGCTGCGGGCTGCCCGTGCCGCGCCGGGCCCGCCGCACCCGCAGCGGTGCGGAGGCGAGAGACGCGGTGCGGGTCGCGCTGCACCGCCCGGTCGAGGAGGGTGAGGAATCACGGCCGGGCCCGGGGTCCGACCCGGTCGTGCTCGCTTCCGGCAACCTCGGCCTGATCTCGTTCCCCGACACCGAGGGCCGCATGACCCGCGAGCAGATCGACCGCCGCCACCCGGCGCTGCTCGCGACCCTGGCGAGCCACCCCGGCATCGGCTTCCTCCTCGTACGCAGCCAGGAGCACGGCGCGGTGGTGCTCGGCTGGGGCGGCAGCGAGGTGCCGCTGGCCCAACTCGCCGACGGGCAAGGCCCGTTGAAGGGGTTCGGGCGCGGCGCGGCCGACGCGGTGCGCCGCACGGACACCTTCCCGCACACCGCCGACATCATGGTCAACTCGATGTACGACCCGGCCACCGGCCAGGTGCACGCCTTCGAGGAGCAGATCGGCTCGCACGGCGGACTCGGCGGCGAGCAGTCCCGCCCCTTCCTGCTCTCCCCGCTCGACCTCACCGAACCGGTGCCGGACGGTGGAGAACTCGTCGGCGCGGAACAGGTGCACCACGTCCTGCGCCGCTGGCTGCGCGAGGGCCGGGGCCCGCAGGTCCCGGTGAGTGCCGAGGTCCTGGCCGGAGTGGAGAATTCGCCGTCAACGGACCGAACGGAAGGACCATTTCCGGTTGGCGGCCTCACCCGGCAGGACAAAACCAGCTGATTTTGTGCGGTGCCCCACGTACCCGACCATGGTCAGGTTTGTCCCGTACGAGAGGCGCCCCCACCCACCATGACCACGCAAGAAACCCAGAGCAAGCACGCCCGGCAATTCGGCCTGCCGGTCGCGACCGCTCTGGTCATGGGCAACATCATCGGCGGCGGAATCTTCCTGCTGCCCGCCTCCGTCGCCCCGTTCGGCACGATCAGCCTGGTCGCGTTCGCCGTCCTTACGGCCGGCGCGATCACGCTCGCCCTCGTCTTCGGCCGGCTCGCCGAGCGGCACCCGCAGACCGGCGGCCCGTACGTCTACGCCCGCGCGGCCTTCGGCGACTTCGCCGGGTTCCTCGCCGCCTGGTCCTACTGGATCACCACCTGGGTCTCGAACGCGGCCCTCGCGGTCGCCGCCGTCGGCTACCTCGACGTGCTCATACCCGTGCACGAATCCAAGGCGGCGACGATCACCGCGGCCCTGCTGCTCCAGTGGCTCCCGGCCCTCGCCAACCTCGCGGGCACCCGGTACGTGGGCGCGGTCCAACTCGTCGCCACCGTCCTGAAGTTCGCACCGCTGCTCCTGGTCGCGGTCGGTGGCCTCTTCTTCTTCGATCCCGCCAATCTCGGCCCCTTCCAGGCCGGTGGCCAGTCCGGGCTCGGCGCGATATCCGCCTCCGCCGCGATCCTGCTGTTCAGCTACCTCGGCGTCGAGTCCGCCGCCGTCAGCGCGGGCGAGGTCCGCGACCCGCGCCGCAACGTCGGCCGCGCCACCATCCTGGGCACCATGGGCGCCGCCGTGATCTACCTCCTGGGCACGCTCTCCGTCTTCGGCACGGTCCCGCACGACAAGCTCGTCGGCTCCACCGCCCCCTTCACGGACGCCGTGAACTCCATGTTCGGCGGCTCCTGGGGCGGCACCGCGGTCGCGCTCGCCGCCCTCGTCTCCATGGTCGGCGCCCTCAACGGCTGGACCCTGCTGAGCGCCCAGACCCCGTACGCCGCCGCCAAGGACGGCCTCTTCCCGCAGGTGTTCGGGCAGAAGAAGCGCGGCGTCCCGACGGTGGGCGTCCTGGTCACCGCCGTCCTCGCCTCGCTCCTGACGGTCTACAACTACACGGCCGGATCCAAGGGCGTCTTCGAGATCCTGGTCCTGGTGACCACCTTCACGGCGACCGTGCCCTACCTCCTGTCGACCGCCGCGCAGATCTACTTCCTCGCCTCCGGCCAGGGGGAGCGAGTGCACCGCTCCCGTCTGATCCGCGACGCGGTCCTGGCCGTCCTGGCCTTCGGCTTCTCGATGTGGCTGGTGGCGGGCTCCGGTTACGAGGCCGTCTACCAGGGCGTGCTGTTCCTCTTCGCCGGCGTCCTCGTGTACGCGTGGATGGCGGCCCGCAAGCAGCACGCCCGGGGGAAGTCCGCCGCCTGACGTGTTGTTCGCCACCCTGCGCGCCGCGCGGGGGTCAACGGGGCGTCAGGGTTCGGGCCATTTGGGACGTACCGCCGGTAGTGGGTTGCGGACGAGTGGATCACGTGTGGTGGGATGAGCCGATGCGACCCCCCACACGCATGCACGCTCGCTACCGCAACCCCTATGACGAACTGGCGGCCCTGGCAGACCCCGAGCCCGACCCCCACCCGGCCGAGGAACCCTGGAACGACCCCGGTTACGCCACCCAGGAGATACCGGAAGCGATACCGGCCGAGGCGCCCTCCGGCCTGGTGGACGCCGACCCCGACCACGACTTCTGGTCCCGGCCGCAGCGCCGCCGCGCCAGGCGCTGTCGCCGCAGTCGGGGGAGCCTGCTCGCGGCCGTGCCCCGCGCGGCCAAACTGCTCGTCGCCCTGGTGGTGGGCGCCGCCTTCCTGGTCCTCGCGGACCGCTGCGCGGCGATGTACGCGGAGAAGAAGGCGCAGCAGGCGATCCAGAACGACCTCCAGCTGGCGGCCGCGCCCCAGGTGGACATCCACGGCTTCCCCTTCCTCACCCAGGTCCTGGACAAGCACCTGGAGCGCGTGGACGTCACCGTGCCGCACGTGCCCGCCGACCGCGTGTCCCTCGCGAAGGTGCGGGCCAGCGCGCGCGACATCGAGCTGACGGGCAATCTGCCCAGCGACATCAGCGGTGCGGTCGTCGGCAACCTGGACGGCGAGATCACCCTGTCGTTCGACGACCTGAACCGTGAACTCGCCGCATCCCAGGTCAAGTTCAGCCGCCGTGGCGACAACTCGGTCGGCGCGGACGGCAAGTTGACCATCGCGGGTCAGGAGCTGCACGTCAGCGCGGAGGCCCAGCTGCGCCTCGTCGGCGACCAGGGCCTGTCCACCGACATCGACGGCATGAGCCTCGACATGCCCGGCATCGCCACGTACCGCCCGGGCCGGGACAGGGGCCTGACCCTGCACCGCGAGACCGCCGAACTCATCAGCCGGGACACGGCACGGGTCAAGGCACTCCTTTCGGTACCGGCCGTGGTGAAGCGGCTCGGAGTCCCGGACAACGACGTCGAGCTGGCGCTGAAGAACGAGGCGAAGCTCCATGAACTGGTGGGTACGCCCCAGTTCATCGACCAGCTGATGCGGGTCAACCTCGTCGATGTCGTGGCGGACCACCCCTGGCTCCTCGCCAAGGTGGGCATCGACCCGAAACTGATCACCGGCCTGATCGCGATGCGCCCCCCGGAGCTCTCCGACCGCCTGTCCTTCTCGTTCACGCTGCCGAGGGAGGCGAAAGACCTCCAACTGCGCGGCGTACACGTCGAGAAGAACGGCATCGTGGCGACGGTCTCGGGGATGGGCCTGGCGGTGGGGAAGGGCCGGTGACGCCGTGACCGCCGCACAGGGCGCGGTATTGTGCGCGGCATGATCAACTCATCCGCGCGTTCCGACGACGCCGAGGTCGCGATGGCAGCGGCAGCCGCCGGCGCGGACGTGGTGCGCTCCCTGTACGGTCGGCGGCTCGCCCGCATCGACAAGGGCGCCGGAGACTTCGCCACCGCCGCCGACGTGGCCGCGGAGAAGGCGATCCTCGACGTCATCCGTGCCGCTCGGCCCGATGACGCGGTGCTCGGCGAGGAAGGCGGGCAGCAGGGTGGCGCGGATGCGGGGCGCCAGTGGCTGGTGGACCCGTTGTGCGGCACGCTGAACTACGCCGTCGCCAGCATGCTGGTGGCCGTCAACGTGGCGCTGCGCGACAGGGCGGCGGCAGTGGCCGACCCGTTCGGCGGCGAGGTCTTCTGCACCGACGGCGAGACCGCCTGGGTACGGCGTGACGGGAGCGACGACGTGCTGGTGCCCTCGCCAGCCACGCGCCTGGTGGACGTCAACCTGGATCCGCCGTTCCCGAACGCGCCCGGGTTCCGCGCCACCGACCTGCTTGCCCACCCCGACTTCGTCGCCCGGTTCCGGCCGAGGGTGGTGTCCACGACGCTGGCGCTGACCTGGGTCGCGGCCGGCAAGCGGGCCGCCTACGTCACCGACGGCGGCGACCTCTCGGGCAGCGTGCACTTCGCCGCCGGCATCGCCTTGTGCCGGGCGGCCGGCTGCGTGGTCACCGGCATCGACGGCGCCCCGCTCGGTCCGGACGGCCGCGGCCTCGTGGCGGCTGCCGACGCCGAGACCCACGAACTGCTGATGGCGATGATCCGCGGCCGGGGCTAGCTTCACGCCCCAACTACCCTGAAAAACCTAGGACTTGAACCGGACGAAGGGCGCACCGGCCGCTCACCGGATCGTCATCGACTCGGCCAGTCCGGTGCGCCGCCGCTCGTGAGTGACCACGCAGGGTACGGGTGGCGCCGCCCGCACGGGGCTTGGAACCCTCCTTGGAATCACCCCCATTCCCCACCCGCGCCGCCCGGAATTCAGCCACCACCCCCGCTGGCCTGAACGCCACGCGAACGAGCCCTGCGCAATTGACGGCCTCACATACCGCGGGCAGCCTTGCGCCCACCGAATCGGCCGAGAGATTGGGGACGCGCATGACCGCCAAGGGGAACGGAAAGGCCGCCGACGAGCCGTACGTCATCACCGGACGGGGAAAGGAATCGGCGCCCAAGAACGCCTTCTCCCTGTTCGCCGACGTCAATTACAACGTCGGGGGACCGCGCACCAAAATCCTCGTCATTCCGGCCAACGGCACGGCGAACAACTTCAGCGACTACGGCTTCGACCAGAGCGACGACGGTGTGAGCAGCGTCGTCAACAACACCGATCGGGACAACATCCTCTTCACGCGGACCAACCAGGGCGGCGCGCAGTTGCCCGTCCCCGCCAACTCTTCGATCACCGACCTCACGAAGACCCCGCTCTCCGGCAGCTCCACCGGCACCTGGAACGACCAGGCCCAGTCCGCGCTCGCCTTCAACAAGCCCGTGCCGCTGCCGGTGTTCACCGCACCGAAGCCCAGCGCGCAGATCCAGGACCGCCGCCAGGCGATCCAGGGCAACGCGGCCCCCGACGTCCAGCAGGTGCTGCTCCACGAAGGGGCCAGGCTCCTCGGCAGCTGCCCGGTCAAGGACAACAAGTGGGAGTACGCCCCGGACACGGACTGGCCGCTCGGTCAGCACGACCTGTCCGCCATCGCCGTGCGCGACAACGTGCAGTCCGGCCGGGCGCCGCTGCGCTTCTACGTCACCCTGCCCACGCCCGTCGTGGACATCAGGTCGCCCAAGGCGGGCGCCGAAGTGGACAGCGGGGCCGCCGTCGACGGCGTCGCGTTCAACGCCGACACGGTCACGCTCACCGCGGGCGGCACCCGGCTCGGCACCGCCAAGGTGACCAGCAACGTGTGGAGTTACGCCCGCGAGGGCGGCTGGTCGCTGGGCAAGCACAGCGTGACGGCGACGGCCGTCCGCGGCGGCCAGGAGTCGGAACCGGACACCGTGAACTTCACCGCGGCCAACAAGAACCTCAAGGTCGACTACAAATTCAACTCGGCCTGGCAGGACTGGCAGACCCACAAGTACATCCACTCCTACGACGTCACCATGCACGCCGGGGAGACCGATGTGAAGCACTGGAATGTCGGCTTCGGTCAGCTCCCGGACGGGTCGGTGCTCGCCCCGGAATTCGAAACCAGCTTCTGGGGGCTGATCATCGACGACGGCTCCGACGGCAACGTCGCCCTCGGCTCTCCTCCCGAGGGCGTCCACATCGTCCCGGCCAAGGGAAAGCTGACCATTCGCGTACTCGTCCTCATCCCGAACCAGGACGAGGCGAACCACAAGCTCTACGGCCTGTTCGCGAAGTCCCTGAAGGAGTAAGGGGGTTGTCCCCACCCGAAATCGGGTGGGCAGCCTGATCACCTCGGGCGGCCGTATCCGGAAACGTTGGGCCCGGAAGATTTCGCTGGTTTCCCAATGATTCCAAGGGAGTTGCTTCGTGCGCGAGCAGACATGGCAGGGGTGCGGTTCGTCCGAGGGGCGGCGGTCCGGTCGGCGCAGGTTCTTGTCGGCCTCAGTGGCCGTGGCCGCCGCGGTGGTGGCGATGGGGGCGCTGACACCGCCCTCGGCGTCCGCGGCCGCCAAGCCGGACTCCGTACAGCAGAGTCTCGACGCACTGGTGCGGAACGACGGCATGCCCGCCGCACTGGCCGGCGTCAAGGACCGTGACGGCCACGTCCGCAACTACACCGCGGGGGTCGGTGACCTGGCCACCGGTTCGAAGGTGCCCAAGGACGGGCAGGTGCGGATCGGCAGCAACACCAAGACGTTCACCGCGGTGGTCGTGCTGCAACTGGTCGGGGAGGGGAAGATCGGCCTCGACGCGTCGGTCGAGACCTACCTCCCCGGACTCGTACGGGGCGAAGGCATCGACGGGCGCCACATCACCGTCCGCCAGCTCCTCCAGCACACCAGCGGACTCCCCAACTACACCGACGGCCTGGACGTCGACGCCGTCCGGTACCAGTACTTCGAACCCCGCGAGCTGCTCGACCGCGCCCTGAAGCACAAGGCCGACTTCCCGCCGGGCACGAAATGGGCGTACAGCAACACGAATTACCTGTTCGCAGGCCTGATCGTCCAGAAGGTCACCGGCCGGCCGCTCGCCGAGGAGATCACCCACCGCGTCGTCGACCGCGTCGGGCTGCGCCACACCTACTTCCCCGCCGTCGGTGACATGACCATCCGCGAGGCCCACCCCAAGGGCTACCGCAGAGACTCGGCGGGCGCGCCGCTGCGCGACTTCACCGAGATGGACCCCTCCTGGGGCTGGGCGGCAGGCCAGATGATCTCCACCAACTCCGACCTCGACCGGTTCTACACCGCCCTTCTCGGGGGCGGTCTCCTCCCCGCTGCCCAGCTCGCCCAGATGCGTACCACTGTCCCGGCCGAAGCGCTCGGCCACGGTGACCGCTACGGGCTGGGGATCGTGAGCCGGCCGCTGTCGTGCGGCGGCGCGTACTGGGGCCACGGCGGCGACATCCCGGGGTACGAGACCCGGGGCGGCGCCACCGACGACGGCCGGGGCGCCTACGTCGCGGTGACCACCGAGCCGTCGGACGAGGCGGCCGAGCGGCGCGTGGAGGCGGCCGTGGACACGGCTCTGTGCCGCTAACGCCCCCACCCGCCCCCGGGCGGCCTGCGCCTGGGGGTGCGAATCCGGGCGAATGCGCGGATGCTGGGTGTGCCAGCATCCGCAAGGAGGCAGATATGTCGATGCTCGACAAGCTGAAGGGCCTGCTCAAGGGGCACGAGGACACCGCGCGGCAGGGAGTCGAAAAGGCCGGCGACGCCTTCGACGCCAAGACCGGCAACAAGTACCAGAGCCAGGTCGACATGGCTCAGCAGAAGATCAACGAGCAGCTGGGCTCCGACAAGCCGCAGGACCCCCCTCCGCAGAGCTAGATCCCGAGAGCTGGGTCCCGCACGGTCGCGACCACGACTCCGCCCCCGCCGATCCCCGAGGATCGAGCGCGAGGGCGGGTCAGTGGTGCCCGGCGCCAGACCCGGCTCGATGTGCCAGTTCAGGTCGATATGTCAAGAGGAGTCACCCGGTAGAGCGGATCTGCCCGGGGTTCCTGCACGTAACGGGCATAGCTGGGCAGAGTGGTCCTCGTGCCGTCCGCCTCCCTCGCCGCCCTGCGCCGCGTCCTCGTGGTGCTGTCGGTGCTCTGCGCGCTGTTCGGGGCAACGCCTGGAGTGCAGGCGTGCGAGGAGCGGACGGTGGACGCGGCCGCGGTGTCGGTCGCCCCCGAGCCGTCGAGCGAGGGCGTCCAGGACGCGGCCGAAGCGGTACTTCCCGTGCAGCCGTTCCGGCCCGCGCGGCCGGTCCGCCCGCCGGTGGCCGAGGCGCCGCGACCGGAATCCGTGTCGCCGCCCTCCGCCGCGTACGACAACGCCCGTCGGCCCGCTGCCGCGACGGGCGTTCGCTGTGTGGTGCTGCGCTGCTGACCGTTCCGTACGGAACCGGATCGGTCAGTCAACTCACCTACGCAGCAAGGTGGTTCAACCATGCCCATCGACCCGTTCGCGGCGCTCAACGCCATGATCCGAGCCGAGGCCGCCCGCGTCCGGCCCGTCGGGACCGGTACGCCCAAGAAGGGAATGAAGACGACAGAGAGGCGGGAGGAGCGCCCGAAGGAGGAGCGCCAGAGGAGCTGAACCGTGAGGTGGGCGCCCGGATTCTCTCGGGCGCCCACCGCTCACGCACCCGCCCTCCGCGCCAGCTCCAACGCGTACTCCGGCCACCACTGCCCCGCGCTCGGCCCGCCCCGGCAGTCGCCGTCCGATTCGCCGGGGCGCTTGATCCACAGGTAGGCGTCGATCAGCGGATCGCCCGTGGTCGCCGTGGGCGGGGTGCCGAGGGCCCGGCCGGGCGGGTTGCACCAGGAGTCGCTGCCCGCGTACGGGCCGTTGCCGTTGCGGCTGGTGTCGAGGACGAAGTGCTTGCCGCCGAGCGCCGCCGAGAGCCGGTGCCCGTACGCGGCGCTGGACGCGTTCGTCTGGAACGCGGAGACGTTGAGCGAGAACCCGTCCGCCTTGCCCACGCCCGCCCGGACCAGCTGGTCCGCCAGGGTCGACAGGTCGGTGATCCAGTCGGAGTGCCCGGCGTCCAGATACACCTTCGTCGCCGGTCCCCGCTTCAACTGCCCTACGGCGTACGCGAGGAGAGCGATCCGCTCCTTGGAGGGGGCGGACTCGCAGCCGTCCACCAGCTGCGCGACCGCGTCCGGCTCGACGATCACCAAGGCCGGGCGCTCGCCGATGCCGCGCGCGAACGCGTCGATCCACAGCCGGTAGCCGGCCGCGCTGTCGGCACCGCCCTGCGAGTCGCCGTCGCAGTCGCGGTGGGGGATGTTGTACGCGACGAGGACCGGGACCCGTCCGGCGAGCGCGGCCGCACTCGTGACGCCCCGCACCGACTGCTCGACCCCCTCGGGCGGCGGCCATTCCGCCTGCGGCCGCAGCGAGATGCGCTCGATGAGCGCGGCGTCCGCGGTGCGCCCGGCCCGGCGCCACTCGGCGGCCTGCGTGGCGGCCGAGCTCACCGGGTTCACCCAGTACGGGCCGGGTCGGGGGTCGCCGGGCGCGGCCCGCGGGACGGCGAACCCGAGTGAGAGCGCGGCGGCGAGCGCCGTGAGACAGCAGCCGATACGGGAGCGAGACCAGCCGGACATGGGACTCCAGGAATGCCGAACCCACCAATACGCGGAGATCTTGGCACCCGGAGCCCGCCTCGCGCCCAGATCGGGGGCCGTACGGGGGAACGGCCGCGCAAGGGCAAGCCCGTATGCGGGTCAGCCCGCGTCGCGTACGTGGACGTGGCCGTCCCTGGGGTAGGGCGGGTGGGCGGGGAGGATCCGGTCCAGGCGGTAGCCGGTCTTCTCCGCGACGCGGCACGAGGCCAGGTTGTCGACCTGGTGGAGCAGTTCGAGGCGGCGCAGCCCGTCACCGGCGAAGGCGTCGAAGGCCCACCCCGAGAGCGCTTCCAGGGCGCGCGGGGCCACGCCCTGGCCACGGGCGTGGGCCATGGTCCAGTAGCCGACCTCGCCGACTTCACGGCCCTCTTCGTTCCACTTGAGGGAGATGTTGCACAGCAACTTGCCGTACCTGCCGTCGAGTTGGGCCTCGCAGACCGCGAAGCTGAGCCGCTTCCCGGTCTCCCGGCCCTCCCACTGCCTTTCGAGCCATCGCAGGGCGTCCTTAGGGGTCTCCATCGCAGTGGTTGTCCAGCGGGCTATCTCGGGGTCGCGGTACGCCTCGATGACAGCCTCGGCGTCGTCCGCAAGCCAGGGCCGCAGCACGAGCCCGCCCGACGTCGCCGTCGCCTCCACCCGCAGAGTCATCGTCATTCCCGTCCTCCTCGCAACGCGGTCCCTTTTCCTTGCCGCCTGCGTAAGAGTACGGAGGTGAGGCGGGCGGCCAAGAACTGGCCCGACCCGCTCAACAGGTGGGCGGGAGCCGGTTGTTGCGGACGTTTTCAGTCCGCTCCCGTGGACGGTGTCGCTCCGCGAGGAGTTCCGCGACGGCTCGCGCGGTCCACAGGCCCGACGTGCCCGGGCAGTCCGCCAAATAGGCGGTGACCACGTCCTTGTCCCAAGTACCCGCTTCCAGCAGCCCCATGGCCAGGTGCCGGAGGTAGGCGGCCGAGGGGGCTGTGCAGGCGACCTCGGCCATGCGCCAGGGGGCGGTGAACGTGAGCACGGGCCGGCCGTCGAGCCGGCCCGTACAGACGAGGGTTTCGTACCGCCCGTCGCCCAGCACCGCCCGTCCCGTGCCCAGCACCTCGCCGAGGTCGAGGTCCGCGCCGGGTTCCCGGTACATCTCCTGCGCCACGATGTCGGCGAACTGACCCGCCGAGACCAGGTGGGCGCGGGCCAGCACGACGCCGTCCGCATCGGGATCGTAGAAGGCCCGGCCGCCCTGCCAGACCGGCGACCGGGTCGCGAAGTAGAGCGCCCCGCGCAGCTCCACCGGGACGGACGCGGCGGGCGGCCGACGGTCCCGGCATCCCGGGTACGCCCGGGCCGCGCCCGGCGGCCGCCCGCCTTCGACGTAGTGGGCGAGCCGGTCGAGATGCATGTTGGAGCCGTACGAGGCGTACCAGACCATCCCTCCCGCGCCGACCGGACCACCTGCGGCCGAGTTGTCGTCCACCCCGTCACCTCTCCATTACCTGTGCGGTAATCGACCCCCTCGCCGTCCCCCGGCAGAGTTGGGGACATCGGGACCCGGGCGGCGCACTCCGGCCGGGTCCCGGGTTTCTGACCAGGCATCACGTACGTCACGGAGGCTGATTCCCATGTCCGAGAACCGCTACGAGACCGCCGTCGCCCGCTACTTCGAGGCCTGGAACGCCGGTTCGGCCGAGGATATCGCCAAGGCCGTCGCCGCGGCGTGGACCGAGGACGGGTCCTACACCGACCCCCTCGCCGAGGTCGCCGGCCACGACGGGGTGGCCGCCGTGATCGCCGGGGCACACGCCCAGTTCCCGGGGTTCGAGTTCCGGCTGCTCGGCGCGGTCGACGGCCATCACGACGTCGCCCGCTTCGGGTGGGAGCTGGTGTCGGTCGCCGACGGCTCGGCCCCGGTCGCCGGATTCGACGTGATCGCCCTCGCTGAGGACGGCCGCATCCGTACCGTGGCCGGATTCCTCGACCGCGTACCGGCTACGGCATGAGCGACTGAAGGTACTTCGCCGTCTCCGGGTCGGCCGGCAGGAACGTCTCGATGGCCAGCTCGGAGACGGTGACGTCCATCGGCGTGTTGAACGTGGCGATGGTCGATATGAAGGAAAGGACTGTCCCCGCGTGCTCGATGCGCAGCGGCAGCGCGAAGGGAAACACCGGGCCGGCCCCCGCATCGCCCGGCTCCTCCCGGCAGGCCGGGACGGGGTGGGCGGCGACCTCCTCGTACAGCTCGCGCAAGGTGTCGCTGCGCAGCAGCGCGATCTGCCGCTCCATCTGTTCGAGGAGGTGGCCGCGCCACTGCGGCAGGTTGCGGATGCGCGGGGCGAGGCCCTCGGGGTGGAGGGTCAGGCGCATCGCGTTCACCGGCGGCGCCAGCAGGTGCCCGGCCACGCCTTCGAGCAGCATCTCCATGCCCCGGTTCGCGGCGAGCACCGTGTACGTCGCGTCGACCATCAGCGCCGGGTACGGATCGTAGGCCTGGAGCAGCCGCTCCATTCCCTCGCGCAGGGAGCTCATCGACGGGTCGTCGAGCGGGGTCTGCGCGTAGTGCGGGGCGTAACCGGCCGCCAGGAGAAGCGCGTTGCGCTCGCGGACCGGCACGTCCAGGTGCTCGGCGAGGCGCAGGATCATCTCCTCGCTCGGGCGGGACCTGCCGGTCTCGATGAAGCTGATGTGCCGGGCCGACGAGTCGGCGCGCAGCGCGAGCTCCAGCTGGCTGATCCGGCGCTGCTCGCGCCAGCCGCGGAGCATCGCCCCTACTCCCGTTTCGAGTGCGGCAGTTGTCATAGCTCAGACATTAACCCGCGCCTGTGACAACGCCTCCGGGTGTCCCGCATCCACCCCCTTGCCGCGGCGCCTCAGCGCCCAGCCCGCGAGGACCGCGCCCGCCGCGACCCCGTACGCCGTCGTCGGTACGGGGAAGTCCGGCGCGGCCGGAGCCGTCACATACGCGGCCGCGCCCGCGGCGGCGACGGTGAGCCACTCCCACCGCCCGTCCAGGGCCACGAGGGCGACCAGGAGCAGCGCGTACCAGGAGTAGCCCGGCGTGAGCAGCAGGAAGGACCAGCCGAGCAGCAACAGGGCGCCGGACCAGGGGCGTTCGGGGTTTGTGCGCCGCAGCACGTACGCGGTCACCGCGAGCAGGACGGCGAGTGTGACCGGTAGGGACCAGCTGTCGGGCAGCGCCAGGCGGAGCAGCGCGAACCGGCCCCGCGCGGACGGATCGTCGTACCCCTCCTCCTCCGTGTAGCCGCCGAGATAGCCGAACACCGAGGAGTGGGAGGCGAGCGCGTACGGGAGATAGGAGAGCGCGATCCCGCCGACCGTCGACAGGATTACGGTGACCGGCCGCCGCCGCAGGACCGCGGGCAGAACCACGGCGGGCAGCAGCTTCACCGCGACACCGGCGCCGATCAGCGCCCCGCCCGCCGCGGCCCGCAGCCGCCCGATCGCGGGACGGCCCGTCAGCGTGCCGAGCCCCGCGACCGTCAACAGCACGGCCAGGCCGTCGACGTGGGCGTTGTTGACCGCCTCCACGGGCACGGCCGGACACCACGCCCAGTACGCGACGGCCGGCACCGGCGCGGCCGTCCCGTCCGGGCCGCGCCGCCGGACGATCCGCAACAGCCCGAGCGTGGTGCCCACCGCGAACAGGGCGCCGCCGATCTGCAGCGGCTTGAGGCGGGCGGAGCCCGGCGTGATCTCGTCCATCAGCAGGTAGTACGCCTCGGCGACGGGCGGGTAAATCGTGTGCACGGACGGCCTGTTGAGGAGCGTGCAGCCGCCGTCCACCGGGGCGTGGTCCGGCAGCGCGCACTGCGCCGGGTCCGTCGGGAACAGCCAGCGGTCGCGCAGCCCGGCGAGCTCGCGGTCGGCCGGAGCGTGGTCGTACGGGGAGATCCCGGCCGCCTGCACCCGGCCGTCCCAGGCGTAGCGGTAGGCGTCCGTGCTGGTGCGCGGGGGAGCGAGGAGGCCGGTCGCGGCCACCGCGATCCCGCCCGCGACGATCAGGGCGGCCTGGTGGCGGACCGGCACCTTGCGCAGCGACCAGGCGGCCGCGGCGAACACCAGCCAGGCCGCCGCGTACCACCAGGAGAGCCCGCCCGGGTCGGTGGCGTAGCCGTCGCGGCGGACGGTGAGGGCGAGCACGACGGTGAGCGCGGCGAGCAGGGCTGCGGTGCATGCGGTACGTCCATGGGTCACCCCGCGAGCCTCGCACCTCCGAACCGCTCCGGACGGCAGGCCGCCCCCGCCGTCCGCGAACCGTAAGGTTCTGCCGGGCGCGCGGGGGCGGATGGCTCGGCTACCGGATTACTGCCAGCCGCCGTAGGGCACGGTCAGGAGTTCCAGCCAGTGACCTGACGGATCGGGGAAATAGACCCCGCGGCCGCCGTCGTTGTGATTGATCTCGTTCGGGTGCTGCCGGTGCGGATCCGCGAAGAACGGAAGCTTCAGATCCGTGATCTTCTGGAATGCGGCATCGAATTCCTCCTCGGACACGAGGAACGCGTAATGCTGCGAGGGTATATCGGTGCCTTCGGGAACCGTGGCGAAGTCGAGAGTGACTCCGTTGCTGGTCGTGACGGGGATGAAAGGCCCCCATTCCTTGCCGACCTCAAGGCCGAGCATGTCGCCCAGGAATTCGGCGGACACTCGATTGTCGCGGGAAGCGATGATGGTGTGATTCAACTGTACTGACACGGTGGAATGCCTCCATCAGGCATCTCACAGACACCTCCATGTCTCACCCGGCCGGTGACCGACACGCGATGCTGCCCAAAGATCCTAACCACATTCCCGTGTTCCTGTCACGGTATTGATTGCGTCATCACATTCCCGCTCCGGATGGCGGCGTTCGCGAACCGTAAGGTGTCCAGGCGTCCCGAACCGGGTCCCGTCGGGGTGGGATGGAGGCATGACGCCACGACTTCCCGCAGTGCGACCGCCCGTCTTCAAGGGCCGACTGCACGACGCGCGCACGGCGACCTCGATCGGCCGCTGGCTGGGTGTCGCGATCGCGATCTGCTTCGGCACCGGACTCGTCAGCCACTACCTCCAGCACCCGCCCGGATGGCTGGCGGACTACTTGCCCAGCAGGCCCAGCTGGGGGTATCGGCTCACCCAGGGCCTGCACGTGGCGTCCGGCATCGCCGCGATCCCCCTGCTGCTCGCCAAGCTCTGGACGGTGTACCCGAGGCTGTTCGCATGGCCGCCGCTGCGTTCCGTACGCCATGCGCTGGAGCGGCTCTCGGTCGCGGTCCTCGTCGCGGGCGCCGTCTTCGAACTGCTCACGGGGCTCCTGAACACGGTGCAGTGGTACCCGTGGCCGTTCAGCTTCGTGCCGGTGCACTTCGCGGTGGCGTGGCTGCTCGCCGGGGCCCTGCTGCTCCACGTCGCCGTCAAGTACCCCGAAATCAAAGCGCATTGGAGCCGCAAGTCGTCCGGCACGCTGGCGCTTCCCGCGGCCGACGGCCCCGACCGGCGCTCCTTCCTGACCGGCGTGACGGCCGCCGTCGGCGCGGTCACCCTGACCACCGTCGGCCAGTCCTTCACCCCGCTCAAGACCTTCGACGTACTCGCTCCGCGCCACCCCGACCACGGGCCGCAGGGCCTCCCGGTCAACCGGACCGCCGCCACCGCCGGAGTCGGCCGAGTCGACGCCTCCGCCTACCTGTTGACGGTGGACGGCCCCCGCCCGTACACCCTCACCCTCGCCGAACTGTCCGCGCTCACCCAGCACGAATCCGTGCTGCCCATCGCCTGCGTCGAAGGCTGGAGCAAGTCGGCGCACTGGAGCGGCGTGCGCATGACCGAGCTGCTGCGCCGGGCCGGCGCACCACCGGACGCACGGGTGCGGGTGACCTCCCTGGAGAAGTACGGCTCGTACCGGGTGATGGAGATGGGCCGCGAGTACGCCCACGACCCGCTCACCCTGCTCGCCCTCGGACTCAACGGGCAGACCCTGACGCCCGACCACGGCTACCCCGCCCGCATCATCGCGCCGAACCGCCCCGGCGTGCTGCAGACCAAGTGGGTCACCCGGCTGGAGGTGCTGTGATGCGGACGGTGGTGGGCGCGGCGGGGCTCGCGCTGATGGTGTTCGGCGGACTGCTGGTCTGGGACCAGACCACACACTGGGACGTGCTGATCTGGCTGGCCGGGGGCGTCGTCCTGCACGACGGGGTGATCGCGCCGCTGGTCCTCGGCCTGGGATTCATGCTCGGCGGCCTGAAGAACCGCGGCCTGGTCCGTGGCGCCCTGCTGACCGCGGGCTGCCTCACCCTGGTCGCCCTCCCGGTGCTGCTGCGCCCCCTCCCGACGGCCAACTCCTCGGTGCTGCCACTGGATTACGTACGCGGCCTGCTGATCTCCCTCGCGGTGGTGGCCGTGCTCGCGGTACTGCTCGGCGCGGGGCGCTGGGCCCGGAAGAGGGCGGGCGGGCCGGACGATCCGGAGGGCTGATACGGGATCGGGGCCCTCGGTCAGTCCGCGCCGCCCGCCGCCCGCATCGGCTCCGCCGTCTCCCACACGCTCTGGAAGGCGAGGCGCAGGCAGGCCGCCAGCGCCGGGTGCTCGATGTACAGGGCGGTCGTGGAACCCGTCCCCGCCACCGGGTCCGGCATGTCGCACAGCACCAACGAGGCGTCCGCGATGACCAGTTTGAGCGGCAGGCGCTGGGTGAAGCGGGCCTCCTCGCCGGCCTCCGCGAACCGCCGCACGTTCTCCAGGACCTCCGCGTCGGCCAGCGCGTCGTGCGTGTACACCGCCCGCACCGTGCCCTTGGCCCGCCTCAGCCGCCGCGTCGCCTTGATCCCGGACGTGTTGGCGGCCGGGGCCACGAACGGGGGCATGCAGAACGTGAGGAGCTCGGAGTCGGCCTGCTCCTGGATGTCCGCGAAGCGCTCGGCGATCTGCCGCTGGTCGCGCAGCACCTCGATGTAGTCCAGCGGATCGGTGTGCGCCCGGCCGTCCGCCCACAGCGGGAGAAGGAGCGAGGTGAGATCCGTCGACAGCTTCTCCAGCCTTTCCAGGGACTCCCTCTGACGGTTCATCAGACGGGTGACGGCGAGCTCCGGGGCGACGGCCGTGAACGTGGCGACGCGCCCCCGGTGAGCCACCGCGAGTTGGGCGCGGACCAGGCCGTCGAGGACGTCGTAGATGCGCTGCCGAGGCACCTCGGCCTCGCGCGCCACCTGCGCCGCGGTGTAGGAGTCGCGCCTGACGAGGGCGAGATAGACCCGTGCCTCGTAGCGGGAGAGGCCCAGCTCGACGAGGTCGCTGACCGACCCCTCATCCGGCTCCATGCGCATCCCCGTCCGACTTCATGTGCGTCCTCCTCGGCTCAGCTGCCCGCCACCGTATACACGTACACCCGGCTCTGAGCAGCCCTGTGATCCTTTGGGGATTCCCCGGCGGGCGCGGCCGGAGATCCATCCCTTTTCGAGGGCAAGGCTTTGCCTGGGGCTTGCCAAAGGCTGTTGTCGACCCCGTCGGCCGTCGCTACCTTCATCCCTGCCACCACTTGAGCGGGTGGCAATTTTCGCGAGGTGCCACTGTCATGCACTGATCAGGCAAGGCCGCACCCGCTGATCATGTGCACACACGTACTGCCGAACGTGCCGCACACGTACCGCCGATCGCACACGCAGCACAGGCGCCACACACGTACTGCCGATCGCCCCGCACGGATACCGCCGAACGTCCGCACGCGTCTTGCCGCACGCGCCGGATCCGCCCTGCCGCTCACCCAGCTCCATCCCCGCACCTCCGCTCGCCCCGATCCGGCGAACCGACCCCCCATGGAGGGCAGTTCCTTGTACTCGAAGAGACCCTTCGGCCTCCCCGGATTCACCCGCCGAGCCGCCACCGCCGCGCTGTCCGCGGCGGCCCTGGTCACCGGTGGACTCATCGCCGTGGCCCCGTCCGTAAGCGCCGCCACGCAGGCCGACAGTGCCCAGCCCGCCAACGTGCAGCGGCTGTGCGCCCAGCCCGCCAAGGCCGGCGTGATGTCCTGCCTGGCCCTGGCCCGCACCGATGTGCAGCACCACCTCGGCATATCCCCGAACGCCGCCCCCTCCGGGTACGGACCCACCGACCTGCAGAGCGCCTACGCCCTGTCGTCGAGCGCGGGTGCCGGTGCGACGGTGGCGATCGTCGACGCGCAGGACGAGCTTCAAGAAGGTCGACCAGAACGGCGGCACCAACTACCCGACCGCGGACTCGGGTTGGGCCGGCGAGATCTCCCTCGACGTCGACATGGTCAGCGCCGTCTGCCCGCAGTGCCACATCCTGCTCGTCGAGGCCAACACCGCGAGCATGGACGACCTGGGCGCCGCGGTGAACCGCGCGGTCACCATGGGCGCCAAGTACGTCTCCAACAGCTACGGCGGCAGCGAGGACTCCACCGACCCGACCTCCGACGCCTCCTACTTCAACCACCCGGGCGTCGCCATCACCGTCTCCTCCGGTGACAGCGGCTACGGCGTCGAGTACCCGGCGGCCTCCCAGTACGTGACCTCCGTAGGAGGCACCTCGCTCAGCCGCGCGAGCAACGCCCGCGGCTGGTCCGAGTCGGTCTGGGGCACCAGCTCCGGCGGCCAGGGCGCCGGTTCCGGCTGCTCCGCCTACGACCCGAAGCCGTCCTGGCAGCACGACACCGGCTGCGCCAAGCGCACCGTCGCCGACGTCTCCGCGGTCGCCGACCCCGCCACCGGCCTCGCGGTCTACGACAGCTACCAGGCGACCGGCTGGAACGTGTACGGCGGTACCAGCGCCTCCTCGCCGATCATCGCCAGCGTGTACGCCCTCGCCGGCACCCCGGCCGCGAACACCAACCCGGCGTCCTACCCGTACGCCCACACCGGTTCGCTGAACGACGTCACCTCGGGCGCCAACGGCAGCTGCAGCCCGAGCTACCTGTGTACCGCCGGTGCAGGCTACGACGGCCCGACCGGCCTCGGCACCCCGAACGGCACCGCGGCCTTCACCGGCGGCACCAGCACCGGCAACACCGTCTCGGTGACCAACCCCGGCAACCAGTCGACGCAGGTCAACACCGCGGCCTCGCTCCAGATCCAGGCGACCGACTCCGCCAGTGGCCAGACGCTGACCTACAGCGCCACCGGTCTCCCCGCGGGCCTGTCCATCAACGCCTCGACCGGTCTGATCTCCGGCACCCCGACCACCGCCGGATCCTCCAACGTGACGGTCACCGCCAAGGACACCACCAACGCCAGCGGCTCGACGTCCTTCACCTGGAACGTCACCACCGCGGGCGGCGGCTGCACCGCGACCCAGCTGCTCGGCAACCCCGGCTTCGAGACCGGCAGCGCCGCACCCTGGTCGGCGACGGCGGGCGTCATCGACAACTCCAGCGGCGAGGCCGCGCACTCCGGCTCGTGGAAGGCCTGGCTCGACGGCTACGGCTTCAGCCACACCGACTCGCTGTCCCAGGCGGTGAGCATCCCGGCCGGCTGCCACGCCACCCTCACCTACTACCTGCACATCGACACCAAGGAGACGACCGGTTCCACCGCCTACGACAAGCTGACGGTGACGGCCGGTTCGACCACCCTGGCGAGCTACTCCAACCTCGACAAGAACACCGGCTTCGCGCAGAAGTCCTTCGACCTCTCCTCGTTCGCGGGGCAGACGGTGACCCTCAAGTTCAACGGTGTGGAGGACAGCAGCCTGGCCACGTCGTTCGTCGTCGACGACACCGCGGTCAACGTGAGCTGACCTGAACACGTGAAGGGCGGGGCGGGGGGGCACTCCCCACCCCGCCCTTTCGTACGTCGCCGCCCTTCGCGGTCACAGGCGCGCACCCCTGCCGCGGCGAAGGGCCACGAACGGGCGCCCCGCCGCGGTCCAACGCCCGGCCGGGCGCCAGCCGAGCGGGCGGGCACAGGACAGCAGCGCGTTCGTGCCGAGCCGCGCCCAGGGGAAGTCACCACCCGCCGCACCGCTCGCATCGGCGACCCGGACCCGCATCCGCTCATCGATCTCGTACGGGGCGGTCTCGGCCAGCAACAGGCCGCCGGGGACGACGAGTTGGGCCACCCGGGCGAGCAGCGCCGCCGGGTCACCGCCGATCCCGACATTCCCGTCGACGAGCAGCGCGGTGTCCCAGCGCCCCTCGCCCGGCAGCCGGTCGAAGACCGAGCGGCACAGCGCGCTGCCGCCCCAGTCGCGAGTGCGGCGGACCGCTTCGGGGCTCACGTCGACGCCGAGCGCGGCGACCCCCTCGGCGGCGAGGGCTGCCACCAGGCGGCCGGGCCCGCAGCCGATGTCCAGGACCGCGCCCCCGCACCGGCGCAGCACCGTACGGTCCGCCAAGTCCGGCTCAGCACACCAGCGTTCGACCTCCAGCGGCAGCAGCCAGCCGTCGGGCCGGCGCAGGAACAGCGGGCCGCGCCCGGACCGCAGCGCATCGGTGTAGGGGTCGGCGTGCCAGGCGGCCGGGGCGGTGGCGGAGAGCGCTCTCACCATGTGCGGGGCCCGGCGGTGAGGGAGTCGGTCGCCGGGGGCTGGGTCGACAGGGGTCCGGTCGGCGTTGCGCCCGTCAGGGATCGGGCGAAGCGGCCGTGCGGGGCCTCGGCCGCGACCAGCCGGGCGTCCCGGGCGGTGTCCACATCCCGTAGCCGAGCCAGCTCACGCACCGTGAGCCCGGCGTCGTACAGCCGCTGTCGCTGGACGCGTCCGGTCTCGGCGACCGACATCGGCACCCCGCGCAGCAGCGACGGGTCGGGCTCGGTCAGGCCGAGGGCCCAGAACCCGCCGTCCTCGGCTGCGCCGAACCACGCATCGCCTGGCCGGGGGTCCGCGAGCGCGGGGGCGAGCAGCGCCGGGCTCACCTGCGGGGTGTCCATGCCGATCAGCAGCGCGGGCCCGGTGCACGCTGCGAACGCAGCCGCGATCCGCTCGTCCAGGCCGCCCGTACACTGCGGCACCACCTCGATGCCGGGCGGAAGCCATGGCCCCGGCTCGCCGTCGAGCACCAGAAGCCTTCTGCGTACGGGGGTGGCGAGCACCGCGTCGAGGGTGTCGGCCAGCGACGCCTCGGCGATCCGGGCCGCCTCCTGGGGGGTGTACGGCGGGGTGAGCCGCGTCTTGACCCGGCCGGGCACGGGCGCCTTCGCGAGGACGATCAGCGTCGTGCCCGACACCGGCCCGCCCGCCGCCCCGGTCATCGGGCGACCGCCGACGTACACGCCGCCACGGGCGGCTCGGCCAGCACCTTGCGCATGTCGTGCACCGCCTGCCAGGTGCCCCGCCACGTCCCGGTGACCTTGGACTTCCCGGCGCGCGGCAGGTACGGAACCTCATGTTCGGCCACCCGCCACCCCGCGTCCGCCGCCCGCACCACCATCTGGAGCGGGTAGCCGCTGCGCCGGTCGGTGAGGCCGAGCCCGAGCAGGGCCTCGCGGCGCGCGGCCCGCAGCGGCCCCAGGTCGTGCAGGCGCAGCCCGGTGCGGCGCCGCAGCATCCGCGCGAGCGCCAGGTTCCCGGCCCGCGCGTGCAGCGGCCAGGCGCCGAACCCCTGCGGCCGCCGCCGGCCGAGCACCAGGTCGGCGGCGCCGGACGCCACCTCCCGTACATAGGGGACGAGCTCGGCCGGATCGAGGGAGGCGTCGCAGTCGCAGAAGCAGACGTACTCGGCCTCGGCCGCGAGCAGCCCGGCGTGGCAGGCCGCGCCGAAACCCCGGCGGGGCTCGTGCACGACGGTCGCGCCCAGCGAGCGCGCCACCTCGGGTGAGCCGTCCGACGAGCCGTTGTCGACGACGACGGCCCGCCAGCCGTCCGGGATCCGGGCCAGCACCCAGGGCAGCGCCTCGGCCTCGTCGAGGCAGGGCAGCACGACGTCCACGGTCACCGCGCCCGGTCCGGCAGGAGATGCGGACGGGGACGGGGTCCGGGGCGCGGAAGGTGATGCGGAGGGAGATTCAGTCACGCCCTCACCGTACGAATCCAAACCAGACAAATCGGATATCAGGTTCTTACGAAACGCGGACATCGCCCGCCCGGGGCCCACCCGGCGCAGACGGACGCCCCCGGGCGGTGCGACGCTGGATTCCATGCACAGCACCGAGAGCCGCATCCTGGTCGTCGACGACGATCCGACCGTCGCCGAGGTCGTCACCGGCTACCTGGAACGCGCGGGCCACGCCGTCGACCTCGCCGCCGACGGCCCCGCCGCCCTTCGCGCGGCCACGCAGCACCGTCCTGACCTGGTGGTACTCGACCTGATGCTGCCCGGCATGGATGGCCTGGAGGTGTGCCGCCGACTGCGCGCCACGGCCCCCGTGCCGGTGATCATGCTGACCGCGCGGGGCGACGAGGACGACCGCATCCTCGGCCTGGAGATAGGCGCGGACGACTATGTGACGAAGCCCTTCAGCCCGCGCGAACTCGTCCTCCGCGTCGAATCCGTACTGCGCCGCGCCCGCACCGCCCCCGCTCGCCCGGGCCCGCGCATCTCCCGCTCCGGCATCGCCCTCGACCCGGCCGCCCGCACCGCCTCGAAGGACGGCCACGAACTGGCCCTGACGCTGAGGGAGTTCGACCTCCTCGCCTACCTCCTCGCCCGCCCCGGAGAAGCCATCTCCCGCGAGCGCCTGATGCACGAGGTGTGGGGCTGGGAGTTCGGCGACCTGTCCACGGTGACCGTCCACGTCCGCCGCCTACGAGGCAAGATCGAAACGGACCCGGCGAAGCCAGTGCTGATCCGTACGGTGTGGGGAGTGGGGTACCGCTTCGAGGCGGAGGCTGAGGGGGAGGCCGAGGGGGGTGGTGCTGCGGGTCGTGGGGGCGTGGCACATGGTGCGGAGCCGGCACATGGTGCTGAGCCATATGGGGGCCAGCCACATGGGGACGGGTCACATGTGGACGGGCCACACGGCGCCCGGCCATATGAGGCCCGGCCAAATGGGTCCGGGCCGAGCGACGGCGGGCCGAGCGGCGCCGGGCCGGACGCGGCAGTACGGCAGGGGAGCAACCATGGGTGACGTTCTGCTCATCGCGCTGTACGCCTTCCTCGGTGCCGCGGCCGCCGGGCTCGGCGGGGCGCTGGCCCTGCGGCTCCTGCGGCACCGCTCGCTCACCGCGTCCGTGGCCGTTGTCGCGGCCGTCGCCGTCATCGCGATGCTGGCCGGCACGCTCGCCGTCGCCTGGGCGATGCTCCTCAACTCCCACGACCTGACGGTGGTGACCGTGGTCGTCGCCATGGCCGCGGTCGCCTCGCTGGCCACCGCGCTGCTGCTCGGCCGCCGGGTCGTGGCCAGCAGTCACCGTCTCGCCCTGGCCGCCCGCTCGTTCGGCGACGGCGGCAGCTTCGACGCCCCCACGGGGCCCGCCACTGCCGAACTCGCCGCGCTGAGCCGGGAGTTGGCGGCGACCAGCGCGAAACTGACCGAGTCGCGCGAGCGCGAGCGGGCCCTGGAGACCTCGCGGCGCGAACTCGTCGCCTGGATCTCGCACGACCTGCGCACCCCGCTCGCCGGGCTCCGCGCGATGGCCGAGGCCCTCGAAGACGGCATGGCCAAGGATCCCGACCGCTACTTCCGCCAGATCAGAACCGAGGTCGAGCGCCTCAACTCCATGGTCGGCGACCTCTTCGAACTGTCCCGCATCCACGCGGGAGCGCTCTCCCTCAACCCCGCCCGCATGTCCGTCCACGACCTGATCGGCGACGCGCTGGCGGGCGCGGACCCGCTGGCCCGCGAACACGGGGTACGCCTCGTCGGCGAGCGCGTCGACGCGGTTCCGGTCGAGGTGGACGGCAAGGAGATGACCCGGGTCCTCGCCAACCTCCTGGTCAACGCCATCCGGCACACCCCGGCCGACGGCACGGTCGCGGTGGCCGCCGAGGACCGGGACGGTGCGGTCACGCTCTCCGTGACCGACGGCTGCGGCGGCATCCCCGACGACGACCTGCCCCGCGTCTTCGACACCGGCTGGCGCGGCACCGCGGCGCGCACCCCGCCCGGCGGCGCGGGCCTCGGCCTCGCCATCGTCCGAGGCATCGTGGAAGCCCACTCGGGACGCGCCGAAGTCCGCAACGTGGCCGGTGGCTGCCGTTTCGAACTCACCCTGCCGGTGGCGCCGGCGTAGGCGCCCTACAGGGGCGCGGGGAACTCGCGACCAGCCACCGACGGCCCACAGTCGAAAGCCGGAGGGGCCGGAGAGAAAAGCCGGAGGGGCCGGAGAGAAGGGGGGCCAGGCAAGCAGCCCGGCCCCCCGTCCGCGTCCTGGGCCGCGCCAGGCACCGGCGGCTGCCCTACCCCGCCGCCGCGAACTCCGCCATCCCCTCCGCGAACTTGACCACCGGCTTCCACCCCAGCTCGCTGCGCAGTCGCGCCGAGTCCGCCGTGATGTGCCGTACGTCGCCGAGCCGGTACTCGCCCGTCACCACCGGAGCGGGACCCCCGTGCGCCGAGGCCAGCGCCCGGGCCATCTCGCCCACCGTGTGCGGGGTTCCGCTGCCCGTGTTGTACGCGGTGAGCGCGCCGGGCGGGCGGCTTGAGAGCGCTTCCATCGCCACCACGTTGGCCGCCGCCACATCCCGTACGTGCACGAAGTCCCGGCGCTGGCGGCCGTCCTCGAAGACCCGGGGTGCCTCGCCGCGTGCCAGCGACGAGCGGAAGAACGAGGCCACCCCCGCATAGGGCGTGTCCCGGGGCATCCCCGGCCCGTACACGTTGTGGTAGCGCAGCGACACCGCCCGCCCGCCGGTCGCCCGGGCCCAGGAGGCGGCCAGGTGCTCCTGCGCCAGCTTGGTCGTGGCGTACACATTGCGCGGGTCGACCGGCGCGTCCTCAGCGACCAGCCCAGGACTCAACTCGGCCTCACAGCAAGGGCATTGGGGCTCGAACCGCCCCGCGTCGAGCCATTCGACCGGCCGCGGCCCAGGGCGTACGACCCCGTGCTCGGGGCACTCGTAGCGGCCCTCCCCGTAGACGACCATCGACCCCGCGAGGACCAGTTCCCGCACTCCCGCGTCGGCCATCGCCGTCAGGAGTACCGCGGTGCCGAGGTCGTTGCAGCTCACATAGGCGGGCGCGTCGGCGAAACCGGTGCCGAGTCCCACCATCGCCGCCTGGTGGCACACCGAGTCCACCCCGACCAGCGCCCCGGCGACGACGTCCGGATCCCGGACGTCGTCCCCCGGCCGGACCGCCCGGTCCAGAACGAGCGGCTCATGGCCGTGTGCGGCCAGTGCTGTGACAATGTGCGAGCCGATGAAGCCCGCGCCTCCCGTGACAAGTACACGCATAGAGGAGACGCTACGGATGCGGAGCCTCCGCGTCACCGCTCCACCCCGCGATGTCACCACCCCGTAAGGAGTATCCGGACATGCCCGTTGAGCCGCTGTCACAGAAGGACATCGAGGACCGGCTGCGGGAGCTGCCCGGCTGGTCGCTGTCGGACGACCACGACCGGATCTCCCGCAGCTTCCGTCTCGCCAACCACTTCGCCGCGACGGCCATGGTGGTCCATGTGGCCCAGATCCAGGAGGAACTCGGCCACCACAGCGACCTCACCCTCGGCTACAACACGGTCGCCCTGTCCGTGAACACCCACGACGCGGGCGGCGCACTCACCGCCCTGGACTTCCAACTCGCCCACCGCGTAGAGGAGATCGCCCCCGGCCACGGCGCTGGATGACCGCACCCGTACTGTGACGCACATGCTGGACTACGATGCCGAGGCGGCCCACTACGATGCCACGCGCGGCGGCGTGCCCCGGGCCGAAGCCGCCGCCGAGGCCGTCCTCAAACTCGTCCCCGCCACCGCCCGCACCCTGCTCGACCTCGGGTGCGGCACCGGGTCGGTCACCCAGCGCCTGAACCGGCCGGGCCTGCGCGTCCACGGAGCCGATGCCGCCTACGGCATGGCGAGCATCGCCGCCGGTCGTGTCGGCCCCCGGATCGTGCTGGCCGATGTGCGCCAACTCCCTTTCCGTTCAGGGGTGTTGGATGCGGTGACCGCGGTGTGGCTGCTCCACCTGGGGCGGCGGATCGCGCCACAGTTCGTCGTGGCCGAGGCGGCGCGCGTACTGAAGCCGGGCGGGGTGTTCATCACCACCGTGGACAAGGACGCCGCGCACGACGTCGGCTCCGACATCGACGCCCTGCTTACCCCGCACCGCACCGGCACCCCCTCCGACCGGGCCGACCTGATCGAGTCGTACGCCGCCCGGCACGGCCTGGCTCCGGTGGCCAAGGCCCGCTTCACCGGACACGGCCAGGGCCGCACCCCGCTCGCCGCCGCGGACGCCGTCCGGCGAGGCCGTTTCGCCTCCTGGCTCACCCTGGCCGGCCCGCCCGCCGAGCAACTGGCCGCAGCCCTGGCCGCCCTGCCGGACCCGGACCGGCCGCGGGCGGCCCCGGAGTACCGGCTGCTGGCGCTGCGGAAGGAGTGAGAGCGCTCTCACCCCGGTCCGCCAGGTCCGCTCAGCCGGCCGCCTTCGTCATCTCCATGACCCGGTTGAGCACCCACGTGTCCCCACCGTCCGTGGAGAACGACTGCTCCCAGCGGGCGCCCGGCTATTGGGCCGAACGAGTAACAGAGAGTAACTTCCGTCCTGCGGCCCCCGTTCTGTAGCCATGTGGGGCGGCACCATGTGTGAACGGGCCTCCTCACGCTGAGTCCACCTCCACACCAGGAGCACCACTGTGATCAAGAAGGTTCTGGCCGGCGCGGCTTTCGCCACCGCTGCCATGATGGCTGTCGCCGCACCCGCGTCGGCGCACACCAACGGTCCCGAGGCCGAGAACAGCACCACCAACGCGCACGACAGCATCCGTGCCGCCCGTGCCGGGTCTGGCCCGACCACGAGTGGCAGCGGTGCCACGGACTTCGGAACCCGCAACGGCAACACTGCCATCGCCGGTGACTCGGGCGGCATCCTCAACACCTACGGTGCCCCGCTCATCAACATCGACGGTCGCTGCCTGGTGCCGCTGCCGGAGGGTGAGGGCATCGGCGGGCACCTGCTCGGCGGCCCGAAGGCGGCCTGCAACGTCGCGCCGGTCGACCAGTTCCAGGCCCCGCAGAAGCTGC
This sequence comes from Streptomyces sp. WM6378, assembly GCF_001279695.1. GTDB lineage: Bacteria > Actinomycetota > Actinomycetes > Streptomycetales > Streptomycetaceae > Streptomyces. The sequence continues at coordinate 27,019 of NZ_LGDD01000307.1, read as the reverse complement.
TCTGATTGAAGAAGTTCGACTGAGCGTTTCCGGCGGCCCCCGACAAGAGCGCCTCTTGTCGGGGGCCGCCGTCTGCCCGGCCCCGCCGGTCTGGTCGGGGTCGGGCGAGGTCGGGGCGGGTGGGCCGACCCCCGTCCGCCCCGACCTCGCCGACCCCGGCCGGGTCATCCCTGCCAGTCGCCCGCCGCCGCCGCGTCCCGCGCGAAGTCCGCGAAGTCGCGGGCCTCGCGGCCCAGAACGCGCTTCACACCGTCTGTCGTGGACGCGTTGTGGCCGTCGAGCAGCATGCTGAACAGCCCGGCAAGCCACTCGGCGTCCGGCTCGGGCAGACCGTACCGGGTGAGCGACTCCGCGTACTCGGCGCCCGACACCGGCACATAGCGGATCTCGCGGCCCGTCGCGCGGGAGAGCTCGGCAGTGACCTCCGCGAAGCTGAGCAGGCGCGGGCCCGTCAGCTCGTACGTCTGCCCGGCGTGGCCGTCCTCGGTGAGGGCGGCGACCACGGCGTCGGCCAAGTCGTCGGCGTCGACCCAGGGTTCGGCGGTGTCGCCGGCCGGGAAGGCCACCGTTCCCGCCAGAACGCCCTCGGCCATCGCGCCCTCGCTGAAGTTCTGCGCGAAGAACGCGGCGCGGACCACGGTGAGGTCCGGGCACGCCTCGCGGAGAGCGCTCTCGGCGCGGGCCGCCTCCGGCTCGCCCCGTCCTGAGAGCAGGACGACCCGGCGCACCCCGTTCGCCGCCGCGAGCCGGCCGAACCGGCGCATCGCCTCCGCCGCGCCCGGCGCCGCGAGGTCGGGGTAGTAGGCCACATACGCGGCGTGCGCGCCACACAGTGCGGCGCCCCATGTGGAGTCGTCCGCCCAGTCGAAACGGACCTCACCGGACCGCGACCCCGACCGGACCGGAACCCCGCGAGCGGTCAGCCGCTCGACCACCCGGTGCCCCGTCTTCCCCGTCCCGCTGGTCACCAGCACCGTCCGCTGCGCCAACTCGCTGGTCCGCTGTGCGTTTTGCGTCGTGTTCGTCATGCGTCCAGCGTCGTCGGACCGCCCTGGACTCTCCATGCGCCAGGGGCCAATCCCCATACGCGTTCGTCTACGCCTCGTGCCGCCCGGCGCGTTCTACGCTGGCCCCATGGACGCACTCGCAGGACTGCTCGACGGCCCGCGGGCCAGAGGCGCCTTCCTGCTGCGCATGGTGATGGAACCTCCGTGGTCCGTACGGATCGAGGACCGCGCGCCGATCTCCCTGATGTCGATGACAGCGGGCGAGGCCTGGATCGTGCCCGACCACGGCGAGGCCGTGCGCATCGCCCCCGGCGACATCGTCGTCGTGCGCGGCCCCGATCCGTACACCGTCACGCACTCGCCGGAGCTCGCACCGTTCGCCCGGATCGGCCCCGGGGCGACTTGCACCACCCTGCGCGGGGAAGCGCTCTCGGCCTCCATGGACCTGGGCGTACGCACCTGGGGCAACGCGCTGCACGGTTCGGCCACCATGCTCGTCGGCACGTATCTGATGGAGGGCGAGATCAGCGGGCGGCTGCTCGCCGCGCTGCCGCCGGTGGTGGTGCTGACCGCGCGTGAGTGGAACTGCTCGCTCATGCCGCTGCTCGACGACGAGATCTCCCGCGACGAGCCCGGCCAGAGCGTCGTCCTGGACCGGCTGCTCGATCTGCTGCTCATCGCGGTGCTGCGCTCGTGGTTCTCGCGACCCGGCGCGGACGCGCCCGCCTGGTACCGGGCGATGGGCGATCCGGTGGTCGGCCCCGCGCTGCGACTGCTGCAGAACAGCCCCGCGCACCCCTGGACGGTGGCGTCGCTCGCCGCGAGGTGCGGGGTGTCACGAGCGGGATTCGCGCGCCGCTTCACCGAGCTGGTGGGGGAGCCGCCGATGGCCTACCTGACCGGCTGGCGCCTGGCCCTGGCCGCCGACCGCCTGCGCGAGACGGACGCCACCGTCGAGGCCATCGCCCGCCAGGTCGGCTACAGCGGTGCGTTCGCGCTGAGCGCCGCCTTCAAGCGCGTTCGCGGCATCAGCCCCCAGGAGCATCGGGCTGTGGGCGGAAACGGCTGATGGCGCGGCGGCCCTGCCAGGGGCTCGTGCCCTCCTCGGCAGGGGGTCTGGAAGCGCTCTCAAGCCCCGATGAGCTGCGAGAGGTCGTCGTCGCCGACCACCTGGAACACGCCTCCGCCGAGTGACGGGCCGACCAGGCCTGCGAGGCGGTTCATCCGGCGCTGCTCGCTCGCCGCGATCCGCTCCATCCATACGGGGACGTCCGCGGGGTCGGCGTCGATCAGGGCGCAGGTCAGGATCTCCTGCGGGTCGTCGAGGCTGAGTGCGCTCAGCACGCGGCGCGGGTCGCCGGGGAAGGCCTCGTCCGGCAGCCAGGCCTTGCGGAAGGCCGCGTAGTCGACTCCGTCATTGAGGCGGCGCAGTGAAGTCCCGATCAGCATGGTGAACCTCCGGTAGGGGCGATGCGGTTGGGCTGAGATTTGATTCTTACGTTGTAAGTTTCGTGTTGGGGATAGAGTGCCCTTACGTCGTAAGAATCGTCAAGAGATGGATGGGGAGGATCTGGTGGCGGATCGCCGGGCGCGGCCCAAGGCGGGGCTCAGTCGCGACAAGGTGCTGGATGCGGCGCTGGACTTCGTCGACCGCGAAGGCATCGCCGCGCTCACCATGCGCAAGCTGGGCGCCGAGCTCGGCGTGGAAGCCATGACGATCTATCACCATGTGGGAAACAAGGGGGAGTTGCTCGACGGCCTCGTCGGCCGGGTGGCGCGCCGAGCCGCCGTCGGGCTGCCGCGCGACGGCGTGGATGAGCCGTCCGCCGGCCCCGTCGGCGACTGGACCGAGTGGGCCCGCGCCTTCGCTGTCGGGCTGCGGGCCGAACTCCTTTGCCACCCAGGCGTGTTGCCGCTCATCGCCACCCGCCCACTGAGCTCCGCCGACGATCTGGAGCTTCTGGAGGAGTGGCTCGCCGCCCTGGCCGGGGCAGGGCTCGCGCTGGGCCGGGCGATGGACGTCATCAACGCCCTCGCCGCGTTCACCGTCGGCCATACCCTCGCCGAGGCCGGCCGCACCCCGGGTGAGCGCGCGGATGCCCCCGACCTCGACGATGTGGCCCCCGACCCGGCGCGCTTTCCGCTGCTCGCCGAGGTGACGGCCACCCGCGTCGGCCTCGACTTCGCCGAACGCTTCGACCGCACCGTGGACTTCATCCTGGCCGGCTACCGGGACATGTCGCAGGAATGATCCATCCACGGCCCACCCCCGCGGCCTCGCCGCGTCGGCGCCGACTCAACCCTCTTACGAACGCCTCCCGTTCCTTCACGACCGGCTCGCATTCCTTCGCGTACCACCCCAGCTCACTCTCAAGTGCCCCCAACTCCCTTACGTATCAGGCGAGTTCATTGCTTGCTGTGGACCGGTGAGGGTACGGATACTCGACGCGGCGAGTTGGCATGGACGCCGGTGTGTGCCGGGATCCCGGTCGTCGCGTCCTGCTCATCTCGCCCGACGGGCCCGGCGAACACTCGTGGCCGGGCTCAACCCCCCACAGGAGGTTCTGAGTTGAAGCAGCGATGGATGTCAGGCCGACGTGCGGCCACCGCCGCGGCGGGAGCCCTGGCGCTCGGCGCGACCCTGACGATGCAGAGCGCCGACGCAGCCCCCGCACCGACCGCCGCCCCGCAGTCCGCCGCATCGGCCGGGCAGCTGGCGCACCGGATCGACACCACTCTCGCGGGCCGCACGGCAGGCTCGTACTACGACGCCGGGAGCAAGAAGCTCGTCGTGAACGTGGTCGATGCCGCGACCGCCGACAGCGTCCGCAAGGTGGGCGCCGAAGCCCGTACCGTCAAGCACTCCATGAGCCAACTCAACGCGTCACGACAGGTGTTGAAGGCCAAGGCCTCCATACCGGGCACCTCCTGGTCGATGGACCCGGTCAGCAACACGATGGTCGTCAAGGCCGACCGCACCGTCACCGGTGCCCGCCTCGCCCAGCTCAACAAGGTGGTCCAAGGACTCGGCGACACGGTCACCCTGAAGAGAACGGCCGGACGCTTCCAGCCGCTCATCGCGGGCGGCGACGCGATCTGGGGCAGCAACGCCCGCTGCTCGCTCGGCTTCAACGTCACCGTCGGCGGCCAGCCGTACTTCCTGACCGCCGGGCACTGCGGCAACGCGGTCTCCAGCTGGTCGGACCAGCAGGGCGGCTCCGAGATCGCGGTCACCGAGGCCTCCACGTTCCCCGGCCACGACTACGCCCTGGTCCGCTACACCAGTGACACCGGCCACCCGAGCGCGGTCGACCTGTACAACGGTTCCTCCCAGCCGATCAGCGGCGCAGCCGAGGCCACCGTCGGCGAACAGGTCCAGCGCAGCGGATCCACCACCGGCGTCCAGGGTGGCCAGGTCACCGGCCTGAACGCCACCGTGACGTACCAGGAGGGCCAGGTCGACGGGCTGATCGACACCACCGTCTGCGCCGAGCCCGGCGACAGCGGCGGCTCCCTCTTCGACGGCGGTACGGCCCTGGGCCTCACCTCCGGCGGCAGCGGCGACTGCAGCTCGGGCGGCGAGACCTTCTTCCAGCCCGTACCGGAAGCGCTCCAGGCGTACGGAGCGCAGATCGGCTGACCCGTACGGACGTTCCGGGCGGGCAGGGACTCAGGCGTCGCCCGCCAGCAGGTGCTGGGGTACCGACCGGAACGTCCAGGTGCCGGCCCGGCGCGTGAAGACCCACACCAGGTCGAAGCGGTCGGGCCACTCCTCCGGGACCCCGCCGGCCCGCGAAGCACCCAGTGCTTCGACGATCGGCGGGATCTTGGAGTGCTCCCAGCAGATCAGCACAGGGGCCGTCGCCGCCAGAGCGGCGGCGGCCAGCTCCTTCTCCTTGCCCTCGGCGAACCCGGTGCCGACTCGAAGGTGGAGAGCCTCGGCGAGCGGCGTCACGGTCTGCCGCATCCGGTGCGCACCGGCGTCCGGTCCCTGGTCCGCGGCGGCGTAGATGGTGGCGGGGCGGGGGAGCGGCGCCGACCCCGAACCGGCGGGAGCGCTAGCGCCGTTGGCGGCGAAGAGCCGGGGCAGCGCGTGAGAGCGCTCCCAGCCGCGCTTGGTCAGCGACTTCTTGTCCTGCTTTCCGGCTTCGTCGAACCCGGGGTCACCGGAGCCGGGCTTCTCACCGTGCCTGATGATCATGATCGTGGTGTCGCGCCCGGGGTCGGACGGGGCAGGATCCGTCGACGCGGAACTCCTCGACGCGGACTTCTTGTCGTGGCCTGCGCCGCAGCCCGCCGCCACGACTGGCGCGGCCAGCGCCAGGCCCAGCAGCACTGCCCGCCGGTTCGGCCTGCTCCCCTGAGTCACTCTCGTACCTCTTCTTGCGTGCTTCGCCTGTGTGTCAAATAGATCCCGTGTCAACGGAGTTGACGGCCGATTCGGCTCCGGGGTTCCCTGAGGGCGCCGATCGGTGCGATCTCCCGGCGGCGCGGGGCCCCGGAGAGCGCTCTCGCCGAGCCGCCCACCTCACCCACCCGATGAACCGCTCACTCGACGACAGACTCCAACTCCCACCACTGCCCGGGCGAGTCGGTGTCCTCCCACTGCTGCACGTTCGCGCCGTCCTCGGTCGAACCATGCGCGACTTCCAGGAGCAGCCCGCTGATGTAACTGACCAGGGTGACTCGCCCGGGAGCGTCCAAGTGCCGCTCGACGAGCCACTCCTGAGCCCCGAAGTTGTTGGCCTTCCACTGCTGGACGTTGGCGCCGTTCTCGGTGGAGGCGTTGGCGACGTCGAGCCGCTTGCCACTGTTGACGTTCACCAGGTGATAGAGCCCGCCGCCGCTGTGCACGGGGGAGATGTGCCACTGCTGCGCCGTGGAACCGCTCTCCTTGCCCTGCTGCACATTGGCCCCGCTGCCCTTGGCGTCCCCGTACACCTCAAGGAGCAGCCCGCTGGCGACGTTGCGTACCAGGTAGCGGCCTTCGGGCAGGGCGGGGTTCTGCGTGTCGTTCATGATCTCGAAGGATACGGTCATGACAACGCCGCCGCCCGGAGGAATCGGGCGGCGGCGTCGTCACGCGATGGTGCGGTGCCGTCAGTGGTGGCGGCTCTCGCGGGCCAGCGCGGTCACGAAGTGGGCCGCGTCGATGGTGCCGACGCCGGTCGCCATGTCGTAGCCGTTCACCGCGGTGTAGCCGGTGACGCCCTGGTAGCTGTTGTTCGTGCCGTCGTTGACGTCGACGAGACCCGAGCCCGGCTTGTAGCCCTGGTGCTTGTACAGCGAGTACAGCGCGTCGTTGATGTTGCCGAGGCGGTGGCCGGCGGCCTGGTCGGCGAGGGCGACGATGCCGGAGAACAGCGGGCTCGCCTCGCTCGTTCCGCCGGACACGTCCCAGCCGACGGCGGTCGGGTCGTAGCTGGAGTACACCCAGGCGCCGCCGTTGACCGCGGCCGCCATCGAGATGTCCGGGGTGCCGCGACGGTTGCCGACGATGCCGCGCACGCCGTTCTGGAAGGACGGACGCTCGAAGACGTGCGACTGTCCGCCGCCGCCCGAACCGTTGTCGTTGTACACGCTCTCGGGGCTGAGGCGGTTGCCCTGGTCGTCGAGGTGCAGCTGGGTGCCGCCGATCGACGTGACCAGCGGGTCGGACGAGGGCCAGGAGTTGACGCGCTCCTTGTAGTAGCCGCTGCCGTCCGCGGTGTTGTCGGTGGCGCCGCCGTCACCGGAGGAGGCGAGCACGGTCACGCCGTGGGCCGCCGCGTCCTTGAACGCGTACCGCAGGTTCTTGATGCTGGAGAAGTCACCCTTGTCGAAGCCGGGGAACGTGTTCTCCGTGGCGCCGAAGCTCTGGGTGATGACATCGCCGATGCCGTGGTCGATGAGGTGCTTCTCGGCGTCCATCATCTCGGGCAGGCCGGTGACGCCCTCGGTCTCGGCGACCGCGGTCTCGACCAGGATGATCTTCGCGTCCGGCGCGACGGCGTGCGCCATCTCGACGTCGAGCGTGGACTCACCGGCCCAGCCGGTCATGTCCTTGTTCTTGGGGTCCCACTTGGGAACGTTGCCCCACTTGACCACGTCGACCTTGCTGCTGGGAATGCCGTACTGCTTGCTGTACACGTCCAGGTCGTGCTGGATCGTCGGCGAGCCGAAGGAGTCCACGATCACGATCGTGCGGCCCTTGCCGGTGATGCCCGCCTTGTAGAGCGGGTTGAGGTTGTACGCCTGGCGGTACTGCAGCGGGCCGTAGCAGGCGATCTTCCACTTGGCCTGGCACTGCTCGGTGCTGAGCGGGCCGCTGGTCGAGTGGGCGAGGTGCTGCCCGGAGATGGCCGGGACGGGCTTTACCTGCGGGACGGCAGGTGCGGCGGTGGCGGACCCGGACAGCGGGGTGGCTATCACCGCGGCGGCGGCAAGGGCGGTGGCCCCAACTGTCGCTGCTGCGGTACGAGTCCGGGGGCGGGCTATGTGCATGAATGCTCCCTGAGTGGGGTGAAGCCGCGCGGGGCGGTCTTCGCGATCCCATCGGGAAGGTCATGCGCAGGACAAGAGGATTTGTCGCTTGATGTCGAACGCTTTGCCTGGGCGGTGCACTTGAATGAACATTCTTGGTTGGTACCTGACCAACCAAAGTCAATAAGCGACAAAAGGGGCACCGTCCGACCAGGTCGGACGGCGCCCCTTTCTTCAGGGCCTGGTCAGCGCGTGTGATCAGGCGCCGAGGTTGAACTCGGCCGGGTTTGGCCCAAGACGCTTGCCCTCGTCCAGCGCGGCGAGCGCGGCCAGGTCGTCCGCGTCGAGCTCGAAGTCGAAGACGTCGATGTTCTCCTTGATCCGCGACGGCGTTACGGACTTCGGGATCACGACGTTGCCGATCTGGAGGTGCCAGCGCAGCACGACCTGCGCCGCGGTGCGGCCGTGCTTCCGCGCGATCGCCACCACGGTCGGAACGTCGAGGAGCCCCCGGCCCGAACCGAGCGGCGACCAGGCCTCGGTCGCGATGGAGTGCTTGGCGTGCAGCGCGCGCGACTCCGCCTGGGCGAGCTGCGGGTGCAGTTCGATCTGGTTGACGGCCGGGACCACCGAGGTCTCGCCGAGCAGCCGCTCCAGGTGCACCGGCTGGAAGTTGGAGACGCCGATCGCCTTGGCCCGGCCGTCGGCGTAGATCTTCTCGAAGGCCGCGTACGTGTCGACGTAAGCGTCCTTGGCCGGCACCGGCCAGTGGATCAGGTACAGGTCGACGTAGTCCAGGCCGAGCTTGTCGAGCGAGGCGTCGAACGCGCGCAGGGTCGAGTCGTACCCCTGCTCGGAGTTCCAGAGCTTCGTCGTGACGAAGAGGTCTTCGCGGGCGACCCCCGAGGCGGCGACGGCCTGGCCGGTGCCCCGCTCGTTCTCGTAGATCGCGGCGGTGTCGATGCTCCGGTACCCGGACTCGATGGCGGTGGCGACCGCCTTCGCGGCCTCGTCGTCCGGCACCTGCCAGACGCCGAAACCGAGCTGCGGCATCTCGACGCCGTTGTTGAGGGTGATGGAGGGGACCTTGCTCACGAGCGGTCGATCCTTACGTCGTCGGTTGGTACTCCCATCCTCAACGAACGAGCGGAGCGACGCATTCCCAACGGGCCCACCCGATCGCACCTGACCTGCGGTTCAGTACCGCTCCTGACTCGCCGTTCAGGAGCGCGTGACCGTGCGGCGCAAGATGATTGGCCGATACAGCTCCGACCTTATCGGTCCGAACCATTGACCGTGCCTCGACAAGACGCGACGCTATGGCACATAACTGAACGCCGGACACTCATGTGAACACCATGTCTGCCCTGCTCAGGTAACTGCTCATGGGCGCGACACACACCGTTCACTCCTGAACCCCACCTCTCAGGAAGGCAGGTACACCCCATGAAGGACACACGGGAAACATCGGAGGAAACGGCGGCGGTCGCGGTCTGGGAGACCCCCGAGTACACGGTCGTCGAGACCGCGCTCGAAGTCACCGGCTACTTCCACGCCGACCGGTAGGAGCCGCGCCATGCTGCTGCAGGTGCTCGGCACCGCGGCGGGTGGCGGGGTCCCGCAGTGGAACTGCGCGTGTCCCGGCTGTGCCGGGGCACGCGTCCACCCGCGGCGCCGCCGCCGGCACGCCTCCCTCGCCGTCAGGTCCGGCGGCCCCGGAACCCGCTGGCACATCGTCAACGCCGGTCCCGACATCACGGACCAGATCGAATCCGTCCCCGCCCTGCTGCCCGGCCCCGGATCGCGCGAGACCCCGGTCGCCGGTGTGATCCTCACGGACGCCGAACTCGACCACACCCTCGGCATCGCCCGCCTCCGCGAGACGGAGGGCTTCACGGTCCGGGCCACCACGCCCGTACGGGACGCACTCCTCGACCGGTTGCGGCTGGGGGATGTGCTCAGCCCCTATACGGCCATCGAATGGCGCGAGCTCAGCGAGAAGCCGGAAGCGCTCTCGGCGGCGGGCCCGGTGGGGCGGTGGCGGCAGGGTGGGGGGTCAGAAGGGCCAGGAGCGCGCGAAGGGGGCGAGCGGGGGCCGGGAGCGCTCTCGGCCGCCGGCTCCACCGAAGGGTGCGAGCGGACGGGGACGCTGGAAGCGCTCTCAGCCGCCGGCGACGACGGGCGTCGTGGACAGGGGGAGAGGCCGGGAGCGCTCTCAGCGCCCGGCCCCACCGAACGACGTGATCCGGACGACCGGCTGAACGCGCTCTCCACACCCGGCTCCATCGAGGTCAGCGTCAGCGCCATACCCGTCTCCGCCAAACGGCCTCGCTACGCGGCCGGTCCCGAGCCCGACGACCCCACCTGGTCGGTCGCGCTCCGGCTGGACGAGCCGACCACCGGCGCCTCGGTCGTCTACGCCCCCGCGGTCGCCACCTGGTCCGACGCGCTCGACGCAGCGGTACGGAGCGCCGACGTCGTCATCCTCGACGGCACGTTCTGGGACGACGACGAGCCCGTACGCAGCGAGATCTCGACCCGCACGGCCACCGCGATGGGCCACCTGCCGATCGTCGGGCCACACGGAACCTCGCACCGCCTCGCCGCACTCCCCGGCCGCTGTCTCTACACCCACCTCAACAACACCAACCCCCTCAACGACCCCGCGGCCGCCCAGCACGCACGGCTCGCCGAGCGGGGCCTGGAAGTCGCCGCGGAGCGGATGGTGATCGAACTGTGAGCAGCCTCCAACTCCCTTGGACTGTAGGCGAGTTCGAGCGTCAGCTGCGTGCCGTGGTCGAGCACCACTACCACGACCGGCACCCCTTCAACGTCCGCATGCACGAGGGCCGACTCGACCGCGAGGAACTGCGGCGCTGGATCCTGAACCGCTTCCACTACCAGCGGAACATCCCCGTCAAGGACGCCCACATCCTCGCCAAGTTCGACGAGCCGCACCTGCGCCGGATGTGGCTGCGCCGCATCCAGGACCACGACGGACCGGCCGACGGCACGGGCGGCATGGAACGCTGGCTCCGCCTCGGCGAGGCCGCCGGAATCACCCGCGAACGCATGTGGTCCGGCGCCGAGGTCCTGCCCGGAGTCCGCCTCGCCGTCGCGGGATACGTCAACTTCTGCCGGCTCAACCCGGCGCTGGACGCGGTCGCCGCCTCCCTCACGGAACTCTCCGCACCGGGGATCATGCGCACCCGCATCGACGCCTTCCAGGACCACTACGACTGGATCGAGCCCGCCGGCCTGGAGTACTTCCGCACCCGCATAGAACAGGGCAGCCGCGACAGCGCCGAAGCCCTGCTCCTGGTCAGCGGCTGGACCCGCACCCGGGCCGAACAAGAACGCTGCGTGGCCGCCCTCACCTTCAAGTGCGACGTCCTGTGGTCACTGCTCGACGCGGTGGAGTTGGGCGGGCGTGAGGGAGCGAGGGGAGTCGCATGAGAGGGGTGACCAAGGTGGTGAGGGAGGTGGGGGACGTGAGGGAGCTGAGGGAGGTGCGGGATGTGAGAGAGGCGGACCGGGCTTCGGCGGTGGGGGCTGAGAGCGCTCTCGGGGTGCATGCCGAGGGTGCGTCCAGCACGGTCGTTCCTGCGGAAACGGCTGACGAGAGCGCTCTCACGAGCCCCTCGGCCCCGCACCCACAAACCACCCCGGGCGCAGCCACGGCCACCCCGCCCACTTCCGACCCGCCCACTTCCGACCCGCCCACCCTCGACCCGCTCGCCTCCGACCCCCTCGCCCGCGACCCCGCCTGGCGTCCCACGCTCTCTCGGCACGTGCTGCTGCGGCGCGACCGGGTGCGGGGAGTCGATCTGCTGGTGCTGCCCGAGCGGGTCGTCGTGCTGCACGGACCGGCGGGCAGCATCGTCCGGCTCTGCGACGGTGAGCGCGAAGTGCGGGAGATCGTCCACGATTTGGCCGCGCGTCACCCGGAGGCGCCCGTCACCTCCGAAGTCCCGTTATTTCTCGGCAGGTTGCGTGAGGAGGGCTGGCTGCGATGACCGCCGTCGAACCACCCTGGGCGCTGCTCGCCGAGCTGACCCACGCCTGCCCCCTGCATTGCGCGTACTGTTCCAATCCGCTGGAGCTGGTCCGCCGCAGCAGTGAGCTCGATACCGACGCCTGGTGTCAAGTCATGGGACAAGCGGGTGAGTTGGGTGTCGTCCAGGCGCACATCTCGGGTGGTGAGCCGCTGCTCAGGCCCGACCTGCCGCAAATAGTCGCCGCCGCCGACGCGGCCGGCATTCACACCCAGCTCGTCACCAGCGGCATCGGCCTGGACGCGGCCCGCCTCGGCGCACTCGCCGACGCCGGGCTGCGCTCCGTACAGCTGTCCGTGCAGCATTCCGACGCGCAGGAGTCGGACCGGATCGCGGGGCGGCGCCGCTCCTTCGCCGACAAGGCGCGGGCCGCCGCAGTCGTCCGGGCAGCCGGGCTACCGCTGGGCCTCAACGTCGTCCTGCACCGCGACAACCTCGACGCGCTCGACGCGATCGTTGAGCTGGGCCTCGACTGGGGAGTCGACCGCATCGAGCTCGCCAACACACAGTTCTACGGCTGGGCCCTGCTCAATCGGAATCAACTCCTGCCTTCCAGAGGTCAGTTGGAGCAGGCGCGGAAGTCCGTCGAGGTGTGGCAGGCCAGGCTCGGCGGGCGTACCGAACTCGTGTGGGTGGTGCCCGACTACTTCGACGGCACGGCGAAACCCTGCATGGGTGGCTGGGGTGCCCTCTCGCTGACCGTCGCGCCGGACGGCACCGTGCTGCCGTGCCCGGCCGCCGCCGCGCTGCCCGGGCTCGACCCGCCCAATGTACGAGAGCGCTCTCTGGAATGGATATGGCGGGAGTCGCCCGCCTTCAACGCCTATCGTGGCACCGGCTGGATGGCCGAGCCCTGCCGTTCCTGTGAACGCCGTGACGTCGACTTCGGCGGCTGCCGTTGCCAGGCGTACGCCCTCACCGGCGACGCGGCCCGCACCGACCCGGCCTGCCGCCTCGCCCCCGACCACCCGCTCCTGCGCCGCATCGTCTCCGAGAGCGCTCTCAGCGCCCCGAGCCCGGCCGCACCCCGTTCCTTCGACACAGCTGCCGGCCGCCGCGGCCGAGTTTGAACGCGAGCCCACCCCGTCCCGACGCCCTCGCTCAGCACATCCGACGCCCGCACCTTCTCCCCGACGTGACCTGAGGTGACCATGACCAGATCCCCAGCCCGCCCATGGCACGCCACCCGAAACCGCCGACCTCGCAGGCGCCTAGTCACCCTGCTCGCCGCACTCCTCGCCGTCGCCGGTCTCACCCTCGGGGCCACCGCCCCCGCGACCGCATCGCAGCCCGGGGGCGCCAAAGCCACCGACTGGTCGGTCGCCATGACCACGTCGACGCTGGCTCGCTTCACCCCGACGTCCATCGGCGGCTGGTCCTACCCGGTCGGCCTGTATCTCTACGGCCAGTACGAGGTCTACCAGCGCACCCACGACGCCAAGCTGCTCTCCTTCATCAAGGGCTACGTCGACCGGTTCGTCGACAGCAAGGGCGGCATCAACCAGAGCTTCAACAGCCTCGACAGCATGCAGGCCGGCCGGCTCCTGGTGATCCTGCACCGCGAGACCGGTCAGGACCGCTATCGGGTCGCCGCGCAGAAGATCCGTAACCGACTGAACACCTACCCCCGCACGTCCGACGGCGGTTTCTGGCACGCCGACTCCAGCAGCAGGGCCCATCAGCTCTGGGCGGACGGCGTCTACATGGTCAACCCGTTCCTCGTCGAGTACGGCAAGGAGTTCAACGACTCGGCCTACACCAACGACGAGGCCGCGAAGCAACTCGCGGTCTACGGAAGCCACTTGCAGGTGGCCAACGGGCTGCTCAAGCACGCATACGACGAGTCGCGCACCCAGAGCTGGGCCGACCCCACCACCGGGCTCGCTCCCGAACACTGGTGCCGGGCCATCGGCTGGTACTCGATGGCCGTCGTCAACGTCCTGGACGCCATCCCCGCCAACCACCCACGCCGTTCCCAACTCATGGGATATCTAAGGGACTTGGCGGGAGGGCTTGAGCGCTATCAGGACCCGAAGACCGGCCGCTGGTTCCAGGTCGTCGACAAGGGTTCCCAGGCCGACAACTGGACCGAGACCTCCTGCTCCAGCATGTTCACCTACGCCCTCGACCGGTCCGTCCAACAGGGCTACATCGACCCGCACTTCGAGGCCGTAGCCCAACGCGGCTACCACGGTGTACTCGCCAAGATCTCGCTCGGCTCGGACGGCCGGACCAACCTCACCGACATCTCCATCGGCACCAATGTCGGTGACTACTCCTACTACGTCGGGCGCACCCGGGCCACCAACGACTTCCACGGCCTCGGCGCCTTCCTGATCATGAGCGAACAGCTCAGGTCGAGGTGACCCGCCGATGACTCCCACCCGCAGGGCCCTGCTCTCGGCCGCACTGGGCGGCGCGGCGGCGGCCGGACTGCCCGGGGCCGGCGCACATGCCGCGTCCTGGCAGCAGAAGTGGGCGCCGTCGGCGGCCGCCGACGGGCTCAAGGCCTTCGAAACGATCGAGGACGACCGGGCGAACTCACACCCCGCCGGACACCCCCACATACTCCCCGACGGTGACAACTTCCGCTTCAACATGCACACCGTCGACCGCGACACCATGACAGACCGGCAGCGCCAGGAGATCACCGGGCTCCGCAACGGCGGCTCGTACCTGAAGTGGCTGCCCGGCCAGACCTGGCGACTCACGTACTCCATGTTCATCCCGAGCTCGCTGAAGGCGACCACCACCTTCACCCACATCATGCAGATGAAGCAGCCCGGCAACGGCACCTCGCCGATCGTCGTGCAGTCGCTGCGGCGGGTGAAGGGGATGCAGACCATCGAGCTCCAACTCCCCATCAGCGGCACCCTGATAGGCCGGACCAACCTCGACCCCCTCCATGACACATGGACCGATGTCGACTTCCAAATCAAGATCGGTGACAAGACTGCGGGCTCGGTGCGCTGGATCCTCAAGAGTGGCGGCACCACCGTCATCGACAAGTCGGCGACCGGCGTCGACACCTTCCTTGGCGACCGGGTCCGCCCGAAGTGGGGCATCTACCGCTCCCTCGGGGACACCTCCGGGTCCCTGCAGAACACGTATCTGCTGTTGACCAACCTCCGCGGTTACCAGCTCGTTTGACCGCTCACCCGGCCAGTCACCCAATCACTCGTCCGACACATTCAACTGACCACCCGTCAAAGAGAGACGTTCCCATGCACCCACACATGAAGAGATGGCTCACACTCGGGGGGCTGCTCCTCGCCTGGTTACTGGCCTTGGTGCAACCGACCACTGCGCTGGCCGTGTCGTCCCCGGCCCGCCCCGCGCCCCAGGACCACCAACTAACCACCTCCACACCAGAGTTCAATGTCAAGGACTACGGCGCCAAGGGGAACGGCTCGGCCAATGACAGCCCCGCCGTCGACAAGGCCATCACCGCGGCCAACGCCGCTGGCGGCGGGACCGTGCGGTTTCCCTCCGGCACGTACAAGTCGCAGAACACCCTCCACATGAAGTCCAACGTCACGCTGCAACTCGACTCCGGTGCCACCCTGAAGGGCTCGAACGCCGGTAAGTACGATGCGCCCGAGCCCAACCCGTACGACCAATACCAGGACTACGGGCACAGTCACTTCCACAACGCGATGATCTACGGCGACCGGCTGACCAACATCGGGTTCACCGGAGCCGGAGTCATCGACGGCGGTGGAAACCTCATCACCGGCAACCCCAAGTCGGGCCAGGCCGACAAGATCCTGTCGCTGACCCGCTGCAACGGACTCACCCTCGGCGGCGGGATCACCCTGCGCCGCGGCGGCCACTTCGCCGCACTCATCAACGGCTGTACGCAGGTGACCTCCGACCACCTGACCATCGACACGGCGAGCGACCGCGACGGCTGGGACGTCATCAGCGCGACCCATGTCACCATCACCAACGCCGTCATCGCGGCCAACGACGACGCCCTCGTCTTCAAGAGTGACTACGCACTCGGCGTCAAACTGACGAATGGCCATGTCACGGTCCACGACAGCAAGTTGTCGGCCAAGTGCTGCAACGCTCTGATGTTCGGCTCGGAGACCTGCGGCGACTTCGCCGACTACCAGTTCCAGGGCATCACCATCAACGGCGCCGACAAATCCGGGCTCGGCATGGTCTCGATGGACGGCGCCGACATCAGTGACGTCCACTACCGCGACATCACCATGGCCAACGTGCACTCACCGATCATGCTGAAGATCGGAACCAGAAAACGTTGCGGAAACAGCCCGGGCGCGGGCCACATCTCCGGCATCACCTACGACAACATCACGGCGACCGGCACCAGCCCGTCGTTCTCGCCGACCCTGTGGGGTGAGGCGGGCGCGAACCACATCGACGGCGTGACGTTCACCAACGTCCACCTCACCGTGCCGGGTGGCAACGGCACCACGTCCACCACCGTGCCGACCAACAATGCGACGGACTACAACCCGAACTCCATCGGCATCCGGCCCGCTTACGGCTGGTACCTCCACAATGCCGACCACATCTCCTTCACCGACAGTTCGGTGCGGTTCGCCGCCGACGACGGGCGGCCGGCGGTCATCACCAACGGCGGCGGCCCGGTCACCTTCACCCGCTTCACCGTCCAGCGCGGCGCCAAGAGCCCCTACGACCTGGCCTTCCAGAACGTGCCGGGCGGCTACTGCGTCGCCGACAGCAAGAACACCACCGGCGGTGCCCTGCGCATCAACGGCACCGGCTCCACCCAGTCCTGCGACGCTCACGAAACCGGCGCCGGAACTGCCCGTGTCACCGCCGGCGCCGCGAACCGCGCGGCCCACCTCGACCACCTGGAGGGACCGGCATGAGAGCGCTCTCGGTCAGGCCCGGTCGCTTGACCACAAGACTCCTGCTCGTGGTGGCCCTGGTGCTCGGCGCACTCTCGCTCCAGGCCCCCGCCCGCGCCGATCTGCAGAACCCGCGCCAGGACTTCCTGCGTGCCTCCACCTCCGGGCTCTTCCTGCACTGGGGCGAGCGGACCGCGCCCGCCCACACCAACTGCGCCGCCTGGGAGTCCGACGTCACAGCCGGCGGCTGGAGCCCGGACTACTGGGTGAACGAGGCGCAGAAGCTGCACGCCCAGTACCTCGTCCTCGCCACCTTCCACAGCCGCCTCGGCTACGCCCGCCCGTGGCCCTCCAAAATCCCCGGCAGCTGCTCCACCAAGCGCGACTTCCTCGGCGAGTTGATCGCGGCCGCCAAGGCCAAGGGCCTCAAGACGATCCTGTACATGACGGACGACCCGCAGTGGCACGCCGACGGGGGTCATGAGTGGCTCGACTCCGCCGGCTACTCGGCGTACAAGGGCAGCAAGGTCGATCTGACCACCCGGGACGGCTTCGGGCAGTTCAGCTACGACAACTTCTTCGAGGTCATGGACCGCTACCCGGACCTCGGCGGTTTCTGGATCGACAACGACAACGACTACTGGCTGAGCCACAACCTGTACCAGCAGATCTACCAGAAGCGCCCGGGCTACACGATCAGCAACAACAACGAAGACACGCCGATCATGGACATGATCAGCAATGAGCAGAAGACTGGCATGACGCCGTCGTACGACTACCCGCAGGCGCTCTACACCGCACAACCCCGTCTGACCGAGGCCGACTTCAAGCTGCCGTCCACCGGGGCCTGGTGGTACGACGGCTCGAACCCGGCCGTGGACAAGAAGCTCACCCTGGGGCGGCTCATTAGCAACGCGGGCTCGTCGGTGAAGGCCCTCATGGCGGAAACGGCCCAGGTGAACGGCAAGTTCCCGTCGAATCAGAGCGCGTTCAACGACTTCGCCAACGGCTACCTCACCCCGATCTGGCAGTCCCTGCACGGCGTGGAGGGCGGCGGCTACATGTACGGCGGCCTCAAACCCGGGTTCTGGAACGACGGTGCCCAGGGTGTCACCACCATCAGCAAGACCGACCCGAACCTCCAGTACATCCACGTCATCACCCCGCCAAGCACTTCCACCCTCAAGCTGCGCGACAACGGCTACCAGGTGACCGGGGTGACCAACCTCCGTACGGGCACGGCGATTTCGTACAGCCAGTCTGGTGGCACGCTCAGCCTTACGGGCTTGTCCGGGTGGGACCCGTACGACACTGTCCTCAAGGTGACCACGAAGGGGCGCACCGGGATCATCGCCCCGTCCAGTTACACCATGAGTGCCTCGGCCTCGGCGAGCGGTCATGGTGCGGCGGCCGCCGCGGATGGCGATTACCTCACGTACTGGGACAGCGACAAGACCCTCCCGGTGCGACTCGACTTCAGCCTGGGCGCGGCCAAGACCGTCCGCTACCTCGGCATCAACCAGCGTGAGGACTCGGTGAGTTACGTCCGTTCGGACACCGAGCAGTCGGCTCGGATCAAGGGCTACAAGGTGTACGTCAGCGCCGATGGCAAGGACTGGGGGAGCCCGGTGAAGTCCGGCACCCTGCCGAGCGCGCGGGGAGTCGCCTTCATCGACATCCCGGCCGTCTCCACCAGCCACGTACGCCTGGAGGTGACCAGCACCTACGCCGCCTCTACGGACACCGCCCGCTACGAGCGGCTGCGGATCGACGAGACATGGCTCGGGAGCGCATACGCCACGACTGGCTCGGCCGCGCCCCTGGCCCGCACCAGGGCTGAGAGCGCTCTCAACCTGCCGTCCGGTTCCACCATCGACGACGCGGAGGCGCCGTGACCAGCCCCAGAGTACTTCCCGGCAGGCTCAGGGCACTCTCCGCGGCCGCACTCGGACTCGGCCTGGCCCTCGCGGGTGCAGGCTTGTCCGCACCCCAGCACGCCGCCGCATCGGACAACGGACAGTCCGTCAAACCGGCCATGGGGTGGTCGAGTTGGTCGTACGTCCGACGCACGCCCACCGAGCCCGAGATCAAGGCGCAGGCCGACGCGATGGCGGGCAGCGGCCTCAAGGACCACGGCTTCCTCTACGTCAACCTCGACGACTTCTACCAGAAGTGCGACTCCAACGGCTTCGTCGTCGACTCGTACGGGCGCTGGACCGTCGACAGCGCCAAGTTCCCGTCCGGCATCAAGGCGTTGGCGGACTACATCCACGCCAAGGGCCTGAAGTTCGGCTTCTATGTGACCCCCGGCATCGCCAAGAACGCGGTCACCAAGAACACCCCGATCGAGGGCACGTCGTACCACGCGAAGGACATCGCCGACACGACGAGGACCGAGAAGAACTACAACTGCAAGAACATGTACTACATCGACTACGGCAAGCCGGGGTCCCAGGAGTTCGTCAACTCCTGGGCGAAGCAGTTCGCTTCGTGGGGCGTCGACTACCTGAAGATCGACGGGGTGGGGAGCGCGGACATTCCCGATGTCCAGGCCTGGGACAGGGCGCTGCGCGCCAGCGGCAGGCCGATCAACTTCGCGCTGTCCAACAACCTCCCCATCGCCGACGCCACCACCTGGAGCAAACTCGCGAACAGCTGGCGCACCCAGGGTGACGTGGAGTGCTACTGCGGACCCGGGCCGAACGGCAGCGGCTACCCCCTGACCGACTGGTCACATGTCTCGTCCCGCTTCAACACGGCCGCCAACTGGGCGCGGTACGCGGGCCCCGGCGGTTGGAACGACCTGGACTCCCTGGAGATCGGCAACGGCGACCAGGCCGGGCTCACCGCCGACCAGCGCCGCTCGCAGCTCACCCTGTGGGCGATGGCGGCCTCCCCGCTCCTGCTCGGCACCGACCTCGTCGCCCTGAACGCCACGGACAAGGCGATGCTCACCAACGACCGGGTCCTCGCGGTCGACCAGGACGGCGTCGCCGCGAAGCGCATCGTCAGCAGTGGACCGGGCCAGGTCTTCAGCAAGCGGGAGGCCGACGGCGACTACGTGCTCGCGCTCTTCAACACCGGTACGTCCGGGAAGGCGACGGTCGGCGTGAACTGGTCCCAGGCCGGCTTCTCCGGCAGCGCCAAGGTCACCGACCTGTGGTCGGGAGCGGGCGGCGGCACTGTCGCGGATTCCTACGGCGCGAGTCTGCGCCCGGGCGAGACCCGCCTCATCCGGGCCCGGCCGACGACGTCCACCGCCGTACGGAACGAGCCCGAGAGCGCTCTCAACCCGCCGCCCGGCCAGATAGGGCTCGCGGCGAGGCCGGACACCGGCGCCCCGAACCCGGACTACCCGGACCGGGGCTGACGGGACCTTGGGGCTTCGGCAGGGCCGCCGGGGGCGGCTTCTGCCGGAGCGGGCTGGGGTGACGGGGGCGGCCGTCACCCCGCTCCGGCCTGCCCTCAGACGCCCAACTCATGTACTGCGAAAGGGATTTGATCCCGCGCGAGTCATTGACACCAGGCGCTCCAGGCACTGCGATGCAGTGATGGTTAGGAAGCTTTCCTAACGGGGTCGCGGTGCCCCGGCGGCTTTCGCTGCTCTCGCAGCGGCTCCGCTGCCCCGTAGCCCGCAGTGATCCGCAGTAGTCCCGAGTGCACCCCCCTCAAGAGACCCCCCAGCACCTCAGGCCCCCGTACGCCCCATGGAAGGAACCCCCGTGCACGCTCCCGTACCTCCAAACCGTCTCGCCGCGGCCCTCGCCGGCGCCGGCTGTCTGCTCCTGCCGCTGATCGCCGCCGTCCCCCAGGCCAACGCGACGGATGCCCCGCAGGCGGCCGCCGCCTCGGGCGCCATGGCCGTCGCCCCGTACGAGTACCTCGGCTGGGGCAATCCGCAGAAGCCCACCGACGTCATGGCTGCGACCGGTGTCAAGTGGTTCACGCTGGCCTTCATCCTGTCCGACGGCGGCTGCAACCCGAAGTGGGACGGCTCGCGCGCGCTGACCGGCGGCTCCGACGAGAGCGCGATCAAGTCCATTCGCGGCGCGGGCGGCGACGTGGTCGTCTCGGTCGGCGGCTGGAGCGGCAACAAGCTCGGCGAGAAGTGCTCCAGCGCCTCGGCGCTCGCCGGCGCGTACCAGAAGGTGATCAACGCGTACCACCTGAAGGCGCTGGACATCGACATCGAGGCCACCGAGTTCTCGAACGCCACCGTGCGGCAGCGCGTGGTGAGCGCGCTGAAGATCGTCAAGACCAACAACCCCGGCATCGTCACGTACGTGACCATGGGGACGGCCCCGAGCGGGCCCGACGCCAACGGCAAGGACCTCATCAAGAAGGGGGCGGCCGCCGGGCTCGCCAACGACGGCTGGACGATCATGCCGTTCGACTTCGAAGGCCACAGCGGCACCATGGGCTCGGCCACGGAGAGCGCTCTCGAAGGTTTGAAGGCCGCGGTGAAGAGTGCCTACGGCTACAGCGACGACGCCGCCTACCGGCACATCGGCGTCTCCTCCATGAACGGCAAGACCGATGAGTCCGACGAGACCGTCACCACCGGCGACTTCCAGACCATCCTCGGCTACGCCAAGCAGCACCACATAGCGCGCTTCACCTTCTGGGCGGTCAACCGGGACCGGCAGTGCGGCTCGGGCGGGGATGCCGGGAGTTCGTGCAGCGGGGTCGGCCAGTCCCCGTACGCCTTCACCAAAATCGTCTCCCAGTACGCGGGCTGAGGGCGGGCCGACATGACGCATCAGCAGTGCAGGAGAGCGCTCTCAGCCCTCGTCGCGACGGCAGGTCTCATGGCGGGCGCCCTGACGGCAGCGCCGTACGCGGCCGCCGCGCCGAGCGGCCCCGCCGTCCCCTTCGGCAGCCACCAAATCCCATACGCCGCAGGGACGTTGAAGCCCTCCGGCAGTCAGGCCGCGATCGACCAGCAGGTGGTCGACAAGTACAAGGCGTGGAAGGCCGCTTTCGTGAAGCAGGACTGCGGCAACGGCTGGTACGAGACGCTCTCGCCGGACGCCGACCACCCCTATGTGGGGGAGGGGCAGGGGTACGGCATGGTGGTCACCGCGCTGATGGCGGGCGCCGACAACGATGCCAAGAAGATCTTCGACGGCATGATCAAGTACGTCCTGGCCCACCCTTCGTCGAACAACTCGGGGCTGCTCGCCGCCGAACAGGACAAGTCCTGCAAGAGCGTCGACGGCTCCGACTCGGCGACCGACGGCGACCTCGATGTCGCGTACGGGCTGCTGCTCGCCGACAAGCAGTGGGGCAGCTCGGGGACGTACGACTACAAAGATCTGGCCGTCAAGCACATCAATGCCATCAAGAAGAGCGAGGTGAATCCCACCACGCACCTGATGCTGCTCGGCGACTGGTCGACCCCGGGCGAGTCGCACTACTGGATCTCGCGCTCCTCGGACTGGATGGCCGACCACTTCCGGGCCTTCGAGTCGGCGACTGGTGACGGTACGTGGGACACCGTGCGCACGGCGCACCAGAAGCTGATCACCTCGCAGCAGTCCAAGTATGCTGCCAATGCAGGCTTGTTGGCCGACTTCGTCGTCAACACCAACGGCACGCCCAAGCCCGCCGCGGGCAAGGTGCTCGAATCCGCCAACGACGGCGACTACGGCTGGAACGCCTGCCGCGACGCGTGGCGGATCGGCGCGGACGCGGTGACCAGTGGGGACTCCGCCTCGCTCGCCTCCGCGCGCAAGCTCAACGGCTGGATCAAGAGCAAGACCGCCGGCGACCCCGGCAAGATCGTCACCGGGTACCACCTCAACGGCACGGCGTTCGACAGCGGCAAGGACATGGCGTTCACCGCTCCGTTCGCCGTCGCCGCACTCACCGACCCCGGCTCGCAGGCCTGGCTCGACGCGCTCTGGAGCAAGCTGGCCGCCTCCCCGGTGGACCCGAAGCTCTATTACGGCGCCAGCGTGCAGCTCCAGTCCATGATCGTGACTTCCGGCAACTACTGGGTACCGCAAGATTCCTGACGGAGGATCAGATGCGTCTCGCAACACCCCCACGCCCTGCGAGAGGCCGGGCCCGGAAGGCGGCGGCAGCTGCCGTGCTGCTGCTCTGCGCCGGCCTGGTGCAGGCGGCGCCGCAGCCGGCCTCCGCCGCGTCCACCCGCTACGAGGCCGAGAGCGGCACCCGCTCGACCGGCAGTACCGTCGACACCAACCACAAGAACTACTCCGGCACCGGATTCGTCAACTCCAACAACGCGGTCGGCGCCTACGTCGAGGTCACCGTCAACGTGGCCGCCGCGGGTAACGCGACCATCGACATCCGCTACGCGAACGGCACCGGCGCCAACCGTCCCGCCGACGTGTCGGTCAATGGCGCCGTCGTGTCCGTCGCGCGAGCCTTCGACGCAACGGCGAATTGGGACACGTGGGCCGACTCCACCCTCACGGTGGCGGTCAAGGCGGGCAGTAACAAGATCCGCCTCGCCTCGACCACCGCCGACGGCCTCGCCAACATCGACTACGTCGACTTCAGCGGGGCATCGGGCGGCGACACCCAGGCCCCCACCCGGCCCGGCACACCCACCTGCTCGGCGGTCACTGAGAGCGCTCTCACGCTGAGCTGGGGCGCCTCCACCGACAACGTGGGCGTCGCGAAGTACGACGTCTACGAGCACGGCAACAAGATCAATGAGGTGGACGGGACCCTCACCTCCGACCACCTCACCGGGCTCACCCCCAACACCACGTATAACCTGACGGTGCTCGCCCGCGACGCGGCCGGCAACGTCTCACAGGCCAGCCCCGCGATCGACTGCACCACGCCGCCCAGCACCGACACCAATCCGCCCACCAAACCCGGAACCCTCACCTCGTCCCATGTCACCGCCAACAGCGTGGACCTGAACTGGGGTGCCTCCACCGACGACAAGGGTGTCACCTCCTACGAGGTGCGCAGTGGCGACAACGTCTACAAGGCGGTCACCGGCAACCCGCCCGGCACCAGCACCACCCTGACCGGCCTGGCCTGCGACAGCCCGTACTCGCTGACCGTCGTCGCCAAGGACGCGGGCGGCAACGTATCCCCGGCCAGCAACGCTGTCTCCTTCACCACGGCCACCTGTCAGACCGACGGCGGAGTCCCGTCCTCGATCACCACGCTGTCCATCGACTGGACCATTCCGTGGGGCACTTACTGGATGCCGGACAACTCCAGCGCCCTGGTCACCGAGCGGGACAGCTTCAAGGTGTACAAGGTGACACCGAACGGGACCAAGACGCAGGTGGGAAGCGTTCCCAACGCGGTCACCACCGACGGTGAGGGCGGTCTGCTCGGCGTCGCCGTCGACCCCAAGTGGGCCACGAACCACTATGTGTACTTCATGCACACCGCGGCGGAAGGCAACCGCGTCGTGCGCATGACGTACAACGGGAGCGCTCTCAGCAACTACACCGTGCTGCTCCAGGGGATCAAGAAGAACAGGTACCACAACGGCGGACGGCTCGCCTTCGGTCCCGACGGCTACCTGTACGCCTCGACCGGCGAGGCCCAGACACCCGACCTCGCCCAGGACAAGAACTCACTCAACGGCAAGATCCTGCGCATGACCACGGACGGCAAGCCGGCCCCGGGCAACCCGTTCAACAACTACGTCTACAGCTACGGGCACCGCAATCCGCAGGGCCTCGCGTTCGACCGCAACGGCCGCTTGTGGGAGGCCGAGTTCGGCGACAGCAAGAAGGACGAGCTGAACCTCATCAAGCCGGGTGCCAACTACGGCTGGCCGACGTGTGAGGGCCCCTGCAGCACGGCCGGAATGACCAACCCGAAGGCCAGCTGGCCCACCGGCCAGGCCTCGCCCAGCGGCATCGCCATCGTCCGCAACGTCGTGTACATGGCGGCCCTCAAGGGCGAGCGGCTGTGGCGCATCCCGATCACGGGCGACACGGAGAACGTGGGTACCCCGACGGCGTACTACGTGGGCTCGTACGGGCGGCTGCGTACGGTCACCAAGGTGCCGGGGGAGGACGCGTTCTGGCTCTCGACCACCAACGGTGACAACAACGGGACGGGGGGAGCCGGCTCGGACAAGATCTTCAAGGTGCTGGTCAAGTAGGCCTGGAGGAAGGGTAGTTGGGCTCAGCATTGGCGCCGCCGGCATGCGGGAAGGTGTCCGCTCACCCCGCACGCCAGCGGCGCTTCTGCTGTGCCCGCAGACTGGCCGGTGCGCGGCCCCTACTGGTCGCTCAGCCATTGTCGCGCTGTCCGTGGCCGCGCTGGCGCAGCGAAGGGTGGTGTCCGTATCGGTGCTGCTGCGTCTCACCGCACTGACACGGCAGGGCGGGAGGGTGTGACAGGCGGAGGGAAATTCGTTGCCGACCAACCGATCTCCGAGCCTGCGCAAAGAGGTTGGCGGCGAAAAGCGGAGGCGGGAGAGGCTGGGGCGCTGGCAGGATGGCCGCGCTTCCCGCCCCGTGTGAAAGGACCCGACGACCGTGGTTCGCGCCGTCACCCTGATCCGTTCCGCCGCGCTGTCCGACGTGGCCGAGTACGCCTACGCGGCAACGGCTCCCGCCGAGTCGCGCCTCATCTTTCTGGCCGGCGCGTGCCCGTTGAACGACGACGGCTCCACAGCGGCCGTCGGGGACTACGCAGGCCAGGCGGCGAAAGCCGTCGAAAACATGCGGACCGCGCTCGCCGCCGCCGGCGCCTCGCTCCAGGACGTCATCAGCACCAGGGTCCTCGTCGCGTCGGCCCGGCAGGAGGACCTGGTGGCCGCCTGGGAGGTGGTGCGGGACGCGTTCGGTGCCCATGACGTTCCCAGCACCCTGATGGGTGTCACCGTGCTCGGCTACGACGATCAGCTCGTGGAGATCGAGGCCGTCGCGGCCGTGCTGGATTCCTGAGAGCGCTCTCGTCAACCCTGCGCAAGTCATGTCGCTTGGCGTGATCTTGCCGGATGCCGAATCAAGCGGCGCTGCCAAGGCTTGGCCGCATCCTCGGCGAGCGCGCGTCAGGCGGCGGAGACCGGTGTGAACGGCGCGGGCGCATGGCCGATGGGGTCGGTGTCCTGTTGCTATGAACAGCCCTCTTCAGCCGTCGGCGTCCAGCGTCAGTCGGGGCTATCAGGCACGCGGTGGCAACGGGCACGGCAGACGGATAGCACCTTCGAGTGACGATCGGTCGCGGTGGGGCGGTAACGGGCTGTCGGGGCGTCCGGGTTGGCACTATGGCTGCACGCCTGAGCCCGGCGCGAGCCGCAGCGGGCAGGCCCGGGAAAGCGTGGCGATCGGAAGTGGGAAGACCGTGCAGATGCTGGAGCAGCCGTGGTCACAGCGCGAGCCGAAATACGTGCTGCGCAAACTCCCCCAAGTGACATTGCTGTTCTGGGTGTTGAAGACGGTGGCCGTGACGCTGGGCGAGACCGCCGGGGACCTCATGGGCATCACCTTCCGGCTCGGCTACGTCACCACAGCGTGTCTCTTCCTCGCGTTCTTCCTGGTCGTCGTGGTGGCCCAGGTGCGGGCCCGGCGGTTCCACCCCGCCCTCTACTGGGCTGTGGTGCTGGCGACGAGCATGGTCGGCACGGAGATCTCCGACTTCATGAACCGCGGCTTCGGCCACGGCAGCGCACCCGACGGCGTCGGCTACGCCTGGGGCGCCGTCATCCTGACCATCCTGCTCGTGCTCGTCTTCCTCCTGTGGTTGCGAACCGGGCAGACCTACGACGTGGAGAACATCTCCAGCCGCACCGGCGAAATTCTCTACTGGACAGCGATCCTCGTCTCCAACACCCTGGGAACCTCCAGTGGAGACTGGCTCTCCGACGACACCGGCCTGGGCTTCCGAGGCGCCTTCCTGGTCATCGCGGGCATCATGCTGCTGATCGTGGCCGCGCACTACCTCACCACCATCAACGGAACCGTCCTGTTCTGGCTGGCCTTCGTCCTCACCCGCCCCTTGGGCGCGGCGGGCGGCGACTCGCTGACCAAGTCGGTTGCGCAGGGCGGCCTGGGCTGGGGCACCGTGGGCGGAACCGCGGCTCTGTGCGGCCTGCTCGTCGTCCTGACGGCGTACCAGACCTGGCACGTCCGCAGTCACCCACTGGCCCCGCTGCCCGCACCGGTGGACCGGCGCACCGGCCGGCCCCAGCGGCCCAACGGCGCACCGACCGACTCGGCCACGCCGGTCCGCGCTCGCCCGCACGACATCGCGCAGTTGTAACCCCTGAGCCCAAGCCCTCGCCGGGCCTGCCATCGCCGTTCGGCCACCCTGCGGCCGCTTGATCCTACGGAATCGACAGCCCGGCGATCTCCCGGAAAACCGTCCGGAACGACTCAACTCGGCGTACCTCGGCCCATGTTGAGTCGACATCCGCCTCACCACACATGACAAGGGTCGAGGGGTGTCTCGTCTGAGCCGACACGACACATGGCAGGGCAAAGGTCCCAGATTGCCGCGATTTTTATATATATCTTCACGCTGAGCAATCAACCCAGGGCTTCGCGCCCAGGTAGGAAAGGGCCAAACCATGCGCAAGTTTCAGCGCGCTGCCGTCGTAGTCGCAGCGGTTACGGGGCTGTCCGCCCTCAGTGTCGGCGTCAGCTTCGCCGACGGCTACGACGCCCCCGCCGCCCCCGGCTATGACGCCCCCGCC
>NZ_LGDD01000306.1 GCF_001279695.1 Streptomyces sp. WM6378 | reverse complement strand
GCCTGCTACGACCCCGCCATCCACCGAACCAACGGGAAGATCAATACGCCCGCCGACCCGCCCCAAGCGCCATAGAGGTTGACTCAGGGAACTCATGACTCCCCCTCCAGGACGGCGACCAGGTTCTGCTGCAGGCAGGGGCCGGACGTGGCGTGCGCGAGGGCCCGGTCGGACTCGCCGCGGTGGATGCGGGCGGCGGCCTCCCCCAGCCGGACGAGACCCGCGGCCATCACGGGGTTCGCGGCGAGCGCACCCCCGGACGGGTTGACGGCGACGTCACCGCCGAGCCGCAGCGCCTTGCGCAGCACGACCTCCTGCGAGGTGAAGGGCGCGTGCAACTCGGCCGTGTCTACGGGCCGTTCGAAGACCCCGGCCCGTTCGGCGGCGAGCCGCGTGGACGGCGAGTCGGTGAGGTCGCGCACGCCGAGGCTGTGCGCCTCGATGCGGTGATCCATGCCCCGGATCCAGGCGGGCCGAGCACACAGCTCACGAGCCCGCTCCCCCGCGGCGAGAATCACGGCGGCCGCCCCGTCCCCGACAGGCGGACAGTCGCCGGTACGCAACGGACGCACGACGTACTCCCCCTGCGGCCGCGAACCCCGCACCTGCGCATGGGAGTTGGAGGAGGCGGCATCACGACTGCGGGCGGCGACGGAGGCGAGCGCCGGCTCGTCGGTGTCGCCCGAATCGATGAGGGCCTGGGCCTGGAGCGCGGCGAGGGAGACCGAGTCGGGCCAGAGCGGCGCCACGTAGTAGGGGTCGAGCTGCCGGGTCAGCACGTCGCGCAACTCGCCGGGCGAGGACTTGCCGTAGCCGTAGACGAGCGCGGTGTCGGCCTCGCCGGTGAGGATCTTCACCCAGGCCTCGTAGAGCGCCCAGGCACCGTCCATCTCGACGTGGGATTCGGAGATCGGCGGCCAGGCGCCGACCCCGTCGAGCGCCATGGTGAACGAGAAGGCGCGCCCGGCGAGATAGTCGCTCGATCCGGAGCAGGTGAATCCGATGTCGCTGGTCTTCGAGCCGGTCGCGTCCAGCACTTGATGCAGCACCGGCATGAGCAACTCGACCTCGGACAGCTCATCCGTGCGGCGCCGGTGGTCGCTCTGCGCGAAGGCGACGATCGCCACGTCCCGGGCGGGAGAGGTGGGCGCCATCAGATCAGCTCCTTGTACGTCTCGTAGTCGGCGTCGGGTTCGCCGGTGGGCCGGTAGTGATCGGGATAGCGGCCGCCCTCGGTCCACACGGGCTCGACCCGCAGCCCCATCCGGACCTGGTCGTACGGAATGCCGCCGATCCGCCCGTGCAGGGCGAGCCCCGCCCCGTCGAGCGCGATGTGCGCGTAGACGTAAGGCACTTCGATATCGAGGTTCCGCGCCTTGATGTTGACGATGCAGTACGTGGTGACGGTCCCGGCGGGCCCGACCTCGACCCGCTCCTCGGTGGCGACCCCGCAGGTGGGGCAGGCACCGCGCGGCGGGACGTACACCTTCCGGCAGGACGGGCAGCGCTCTCCGACGGTTTTGCGGGCGGACAGCGCGTTGATGTAGGCGGACTGGGCACGGCCGGGACTGTAGGTGTAGTCGAGCCGGGCGGGAGCGACGATGCCAGTGACGGAATCCGCGAACTCGCCACTGTGGGGATCGAGTTGATGGCCCCCTCCACCCTCATACGGTTCGAAGCAGGCGATGTCGGTGATGGCGCCGGCGCGTTCTTCGGCCCAGCGGATCCGGACGCGCATCCCGGTACGGACGGATTCGGGCCCGGACGCGTCCAGGACGTGAAGGAGCGAGGTGTCGGCCCCGTCCAACTTCACAAGGACCCAGGCGAAGGGCCGGTCGAGGGGCTGGTCGCGACGGGGGGAGGGGTTCCAGGCCCAGGTGGTGACGGTCCCGGTGGGCGCGACTTCGACGAGCTCGCGGATCTCCTCGGCGGTGACGGGGTCGTACTCGACGGGCGGCACGAGCACGCGCCCGTCCCCGCCCCGCACCCCGAGCACGACGCGCTCGCGCAGCCCGGTGAGAAAGGCACTCTGGACCGGCCCGAGGGACCGGGTGAAGGGAAACTCGACGACGAGGGGTGCGCGCAGCACCTCGGGTGCGGCGGAACCTGCCATGGGGCGAACTCCTTTGATCCTGGGCAACATTCGGCCCGTGCGACGCTTTGCGACCCTGGGCGCCATTCAGCCTGTCCGGCGTTTGAGGACGAGCGCCCTTAAGGCGCGAACGGGGTCTGGGGCGGAGCCCCAGCACCCTTCACCCCCGGAGGGTCTGGGGAAGGGGCGGGGTGGGGAAGAATCAGGCCCGCCGATAAACGGCGTCCCGTTTCTCGGCAAAGGCCCGAGCCCCTTCCTTGGCATCGGCCGTAGCGAAAATCGGCCACCCCCGCTCCAGCTCGACCTTGAGCCCGTCGTCCTCGCTCATGGCCGCCGTGTCGTAGACACACGCCTTGACCGCCTCGACAGCCAGCGGCCCACACGCATTGATCTGCGCAGCGATCGAAAGCGCCACATCCAGCGCCGTGCCATCCGGCACAACCCGCCCGATCAGCCCGATCCGAGCCGCCTCCTGCGCCCCGTACGGCCGCCCCGTGAGCAGCATCTCCAGCGCGTGCGTGCGCGGAATCTGCCGCTGGAGGCGGACCGTCGAGCCCCCGATGGGGAAGAGCCCGCGCTTCACCTCGAAGAGCCCGAACGTCGCCCCGGCCCCCGCGACCCGGATGTCCGTGCCCTGGAGGATCTCGGTGCCGCCCGCCACGCAGTACCCCTCGACCGCCGCGATCACCGGCTTGCGGGGCCGGTGGTGCCGCAGCATCGCCTTCCAGTGCAGATCGGGGTCGGCCTTGAGCCGGTCCCGGTACTGGTCACCCTCCATGCCCTGGCCCGCGAGGGCCTTGAGGTCCATGCCGGCGCAGAAGTCGCCGCCCGCGCCGGTGAGGACGACCGAGCGGATCGAGTCGTCCGCGTCGGCCTCCAGCCAGCCGTCGTACAGCCCCACCAGCAGCGGCAGCGAGAGCGCGTTCTTCGCCTCCGGCCGGTTCAAGGTGAGCACCAGTGTGGCGCCCTCGCGCTGCACGGTGAGGTGTTCCGTACCACCCATTGCCGTCCTCCCGTCTCAAGACCTAGAACAGGTTGCAGTAGGGGCGGTGCCAGTTCAATAGTTTTCTGACAGTCAGTCAGATTTCTTCTGCGGCACCCCTTCCCAGTTGTGCACGGCTTTGCTCTGATGACCCCCGAGCCAGTCGGGGCCGGTGTCAGGAGGAATGGTGGAGTACAACCTTGCCGACCTGTTCGAGTCCGTAGTCGACGTGGTCCCGGACCGCGAGGCGCTCGTGTACATCGACCACCCCGGAACGGGCGCCGAGCGCAGGCTGACATACCGTCAGCTCGATGCGGCGGCGAACCGGCTCGCGCACCACTTGATCGACGCGGGCCTCAAGCCCGGCGAACACCTGGGCCTGCACCTGTACAACGGCGTCGAGTACCTCCAGACGGTGCTGGCCGCCCTCAAGGCGCGCCTGGTCCCGGTCAACGTCAACTACCGTTACGTTGAAGACGAGTTGGTCTACCTCTACCGGGACGCCGACCTCGCGGCGCTGGTCTTCGACGCCGAGTTCACGGAGCGGGTGGCGGGCGCGCTGCCGCAGACGGAGAAGCTGCGGCACCTGGTCCGGGTGGGCACCGTCGCGGACGGCGCGCCGGCTCTCGACGCGACGGCGTTCACCGAGGCCGAGGCCGCGGGCTCCCCCGATCGAGGCTTCGGGCCGCGCTCCGCCGACGACCTGTTCATCATCTACACCGGCGGCACCACGGGCATGCCGAAGGGTGTGATGTGGCGTCAGGAGGACCTGTTCTTCGCGGGGTTGTTCGGCGGCGAGCCCGCGGGCGAGCCGGTGCGGCGGCCCGAGGAACTGGCCGAGCGGGTCGCGAAGGGCGGCGCCGGTCTGACCTTCTTCCCCGCTCCCCCGCTGATGCACGGCACCTCGACGCTCACGTCGTTCGTCGCCTTCAACTACGGCCAGCGGGTGGCCATCCATCGCAAGTACGTGCCCGAGGAAGTGCTCCGTACGATCGAGAAGGAGAAGGTCACCAGCGTGTCCCTGGTGGGCGACGCGATGCTGCGGCCGCTCGTCGACGCGCTGCACGGCCCCTTGAAGGGCACCGACCTGTCCTCCCTGTTCACCGTCTCCTCATCGGGGGCGATCATGTCGGAGACCGTGCGGGACCAGCTCCAGGCGCTCGCCCCGAATGTGCTGATCCTCAACAACTTCGGCTCGTCCGAGTCCGGTTCCAACGGGAAGGCGACCGACGACTCGGGCCCGGAGAAGGGCTTCCGCCTGGAGGTCAACGAGCGCACCCGGGTGGTGGATCCGGTGACGCACGAGCCGGTCGCGGTCGGCGAACCGGGGCGGCTCGCCCAGCGCGGGCACGTTCCGCTGGGCTACTACAACGACGCGGCGAAAACCGCGGAGACCTTCTTCCAGAAGGGTTCGGAGCGGTGGGTGCTGCTCGGCGACATGGCGACCGTCGACGAGGACGGCATCGTCACGGTCCTCGGGCGCGGCTCGCAGTGCATCAACACGGGCGGCGAGAAGGTCTACCCGGAGGAGGTCGAGCAGGCCCTCAAGTCGCATCCGGACGTGTACGACGCGCTGGTGGCGGGGGTGCCCGACGCGAAGTGGGGCAGCCATGTGGCCGCGGTGGTGCAGGTCCGCGACGGCGCGCACCGGCCGACGCTCGACGACATCCAGACCCACTGCCGCACCCGGCTCGCGGGCTACAAGGTGCCGCGCCAGCTGGTGATCACTCCGAGCATCCAGCGCTCTCCGAGCGGCAAGGCGGACTACCGCTGGGCGCGGACGGTGGCGGCGGAGGCGGACGCCGGCTGAGCGCGCGGCGCGTGCCGCTCACCCGATGCCGAACCCGCCGGGCGCGGCCAGGAATTCGGCGGGCCGCTCGGCGTGCACGAGGTGGCCCGCGTCGATGGTGACAAGACGGGCGCCCGGTATCCGCGAGGCCATCCAGGCCAGCTTCTTCTGGTCGATCTGGCTGGCCGGGCCGCCCGCGACGACCAGCGTGGGCACCGCGACGGTGGCGAACCGGCCGCGCCACGCGGGGTCGGGGTCGTTCAGCAGGGCGTCGGTCGCCGGGACGACCGGCCAGTCGAAGCCGAGCCGCCCCTCGGGGCGTTCGGCGGGTCCGCGCGGCGGGTCCAGGGGGAAGAACGGCGGAGTCTCCTCCAGGACGAGCCGACCGATGAGACCGGGCGCCTCCTGGGCGAGCAGCACGGCGGCGGCGCCGCCCATGGAGTGGCCGACCACGTCGGTGCCCGCCAGGCCCAGTTCGGTGATGAAGCCGCGGAGGTCGTCGCGGAACGCCTCGAAGGAGTAGCCGCCCGGCCAGTCGCTCAGGCCGTGCCCCCGCAGGTCGACGGCGTACACGCGGCGGGTGGCCGCGAGCCGTTCGGCGATCTCGGCCCAGTCCCGGCTGTCGCCGCCCCGGCCGTGCACGAGGACCACGGGCGGCGCGGTCTGTGCGCCCCGGACGCGGTAGGCGAGCCGGACGCCGTCGGTGGTGACCGTGCGCACGTCCGGGTCGAGGAAGGCGGCGACGGTACGGACGAACGCTTCGGCGTCGTCGATCCACGGGTAGTGTCCGGCGCCCCGCTGGACGGCGAGTTCGGCGTTCGGGAAGAGCGCGGCCAGCTCGGCGGCTCGTGCGGGCGTCGGCCCGCCGTCGTACTCCCCGGCGAGGACGAGGACGGGCGCGGTCACCTCGGCGAGCGCGGCGGCGGTCGCCTTCGGCTCGAAGGCACCCTCCGCGTAGTACGCGCTCGCCGCGTCCCGGTTGGCCTCGGCTCGGCCTTCGGCCTCGTGCTGCCGCGCCGCCGCGTCCCAACGCCCGTAGGCGAACGGCCTGATGGCGTCCCACACCTCGTCCCGGGCCGCCTCGCCCGCCCACGTCCGCTCGAAGGCCGCACAACCCTCCGCGTACCAGGGCTCGCCCGCCCTCAGGGCGACGGCCGACCGCCAGTCGTCCTCGGTCACACGTCGATGCCGACGGCGCGGGCGCCGGGCGCGACCAGGGTGAGCGAGCCGATCCGGTCCGGGTGGCGGGCGGCGTACAGGAGGGCCAGGTTCCCTGAGGCGGAGTGGCCGAGCAGGTCGATCCGGTCGAGGCCGAGGTGCGCGCGCAGCGCCTCGACATCGGCCACCCGACGGTCGCAGCGGTACGACGCCGGGTCCTCGGGCATCGCCGAATCCCCCGTCCCCCGCAGATCGAGCAGCACCAACTGGCGATGCGCACCGAGGCCGCCCAGGTCGCCGAGGTAGGAGGCGGCCCGCATCGGTCCGCCCGGCAGGCAGACGAGGGTCGGGCCCTCCCCGGTCAGTCGGTAGGCGAGCTCGGTTCCGTCGTGGCTGGTGAACGTCGGCATGCGATCGATCCTCACAGGGCCCCGACGATCAAGGCAATGGGTTTCGCCGCCAGCACGAACAGGCCGCCCGTCGAGTTGTCCACAGCCCTTGACGCACCCCTCGGGCTGCTGAATTACTGATCCGATACAGATCGACCGAATGATCGGTCGTCCGATTTCGTCGCCCCTGCGGGGGCGGAGCGAGGACGGGAGCGCAACCATGGCAGCTGAGCTGGACGAGGCGGAGCGGCTGAGCCGACCGGAGCTCGAAGCCTTGCAGCTCGACCGGCTGCGCGCCTCGCTGCGGCACGCGTACGACAACGTCGGGTTCTACCGGGAGGCGTTCGACAAGGCCGGGATCCGCCCGGAGGACTGCCACTCGCTCGCGGACCTCGCCCGTTTCCCGTTCACCGCCAAGTCCGATCTGCGCGACCACTACCCGTTCGGGATGTTCGCGGTCCCGGAGAGCGACATCCGCCGCATCCACGCCTCCAGCGGCACGACGGGCCGCCCGACCGTCGTCGGCTACACCCAGCGGGACCTGGACACCTGGGCGGACGTGGTGGCCCGCTCGATCCGCGCGGCGGGCGGCCGACCCGGCCACAAGGTCCATGTGGCGTACGGATACGGCCTGTTCACCGGCGGTCTGGGCGCGCACTACGGGGCCGAGCGGCTCGGCTGTACGGTGATCCCCGCCTCCGGTGGCATGACGGCCCGTCAGGTCCAGCTGATCCAGGACTTCCGCCCCGAGATCATCATGGTGACCCCGTCCTACATGCTGACGCTGCTCGACGAGTTCGAGCGCCAGGGCATCGATCCCCGTACGACCTCGCTCAAGGTGGGCATCTTCGGCGCCGAGCCGTGGACCGAGGAGATGCGCCGCGAGATCGAGGAGCGGTTCGCGATCGACGCGGTCGACATCTACGGGCTCTCGGAGGTCATGGGCCCGGGTGTCGCGCAGGAGTGCGTGGAGACCAAGGACGGGCTGCACATCTGGGAGGACCACTTCTACCCGGAGATCGTGGACCCGCTCACTGGCGAGGTCCTGCCGGACGGGGAGCGCGGCGAGCTCGTGTTCACCTCGCTCACCAAGGAAGCGATGCCGGTGATCCGTTACCGGACCCGGGACCTGACGCGGCTGCTGCCCGGCACGGCCCGGGTGTTCCGGCGGATGGAGAAGGTGACCGGGCGCAGCGACGACCTGGTCATCCTGCGCGGGGTGAACCTCTTCCCCACCCAGATCGAGGAGATCGTGCTGCGCACGCCCGGCCTCGCCCCGCACTTCCAGCTGCGGCTGTCCCGTGAGGGCCGGCTCGACGCGCTGACGGTACGGGTGGAGGCCCGGCCGGACACGCCGCCGGAGCAGCGCGAGGCCGCGGCGCGTTCGATCGTCGCGGCGGTCAAGGACGGGATCGGCGTCTCGGTGACGGTGGAGGTCGTCGGCCCCGAGACCATCGAGCGCTCGGTGGGCAAGTTCAAGCGGATCGTCGACCTGCGGCCGGGGCGCGCTTGAGTCCGCGGGAGGTCAGGCGAACCGGTCGCGCAGCTCCCGCTTGAGGATCTTGCCGCTCGCGTTCCGCGGCAGCTCGTCGACGAACACGACCCGCTTCGGCGCCTTGAAGTGGGCGATCAACTCCCGTGCGTGGTCGATCAGTTGGGCCTCGCTCACCTCGCCGCTCCGTACGACGAAGGCGGTGACCGCCTCGATCCAGCGCTCGTCGGGCAGGCCCACGACCGCGGCCTCGGCGACCGCCGGGTGCGTGTACAGCGCGTCCTCGACCTGGCGGGAGGCGATCAGCACGCCGCCGGAGTTGATGACGTCCTTCACCCGGTCGACGACGGTGAAGTAGCCCTCGCTGTCGCGCACCGCGAGGTCGCCGGAGTGGAACCAGCCCTCGCGGAAGGCGTCCTCGGTCTCGGCGGGCTTGTCCCAGTAGCCCTCGCACAACTGCGGGGAGCGGTAGACCACTTCACCCGGTGTGCCGTCGGGCACCTCCTTGCCGCTCTCGTCGACGACCTTCGCCTCGACGAAGAGCACGGGCCGCCCGCACGAGTCCATCCGCCCCTCGTGCTCCTCGGGCCCGAGCACGGTGGCGAGCGGGCCGATCTCGCTCTGCCCGAAGCAGTTGTAGAAGGCGAGCCCCGGGAGCCGTTCGCGCAGCCGCTCCAGGACCGGCACCGGCATGATCGAGGCCCCGTAGTACGCCTTGCGCAGCCCGCTCAGATCGCGCGTGGCGAACTCGGGGTGGCCCGCGAGGGCGATCCACACCGTGGGCGGCGCGAACAGCGAGTCGGCACGGCCCGCCTCCACCAGGTCGAAGATCCGGCCCGCGTCGGGCGCGTCCAGAATGGTGTTCTGCGCGCCCACCGCGAGGTAGGGCAGCAGGAAGACGTGCATCTGCGCCGAGTGGTAGAGCGGCAGCGAGTGCACGGGCCGGTCCGTCTCGCGCAGGTCGAGCGCCGTGATGGCGGAGACGTACTCGTGGACGAGGGCCCGGTGGCTCATCATCGCGCCCTTGGGCAGGGCGGTGGTGCCCGAGGTGTAGAGCAGCTGGACCACGTCGTGCCGCCCGCCGTCGATCTCGTACGGGAGCGGCTGGGCCAGCGCCGCGAGGAGCGAGCCCGCGCCGTCGCGCAGGGGAAGGACCGCGAAGCCGGCGGGAACCCGGTCCGCGAGCGCCGGGTCGGCGAGGACCAGGGCGGCGCCGGACTGCTCCAGGATGTAGGCGAGGTCCGCGCCGGTGAGGTGCTGGTTGACGGGCACATGGATGAATCCGGCGCGGGCGCAGGCGAGGAACGCGATGAGGTAGGCGTCCGAGTTGTGGCCGTAGGTGGCGACCCGGTCGCCCTTGCTCAGCCCCCGGCCGGCGAGGACGGCGGCCGCGGTGGAGACGGCCGTGTCCAGTTCGGCGTAGCTCCAGGCGCGGTCCGCGTACCGGACGGCGGTGCGGTCGGGGGTGCGGCGGGCGCTGCGGCGCACGATGCCGTCGACGGTGCTGCTGCGTACCTCTTCCATGGCTGGATCCTGGGTGGCCCGCCCGGCGGGGTCAAGGCCCTGGGGGGTGTCCGATGGGTCAGCCCGACAGGTGGGTGAGCTTGTCGGGGTTGCGGATCGAGTAGATGGTGTCGATGAGCCCGTCGCGGAAGGCGACCAGGCCGATCTGGCGCCGGCCGTCCGCGGTGATGGACAGGGCCGGGCCGCCGTTGATGTCGATGACCTCGAAGCTCTCCAGCGGGTACCGGTTGAGCAGGCCGGTGAGGAAGGCGAGCACCTTCTTGCGGCCCATGACCGGGCGCCGCGCGGCCGTGACCTTGCCGCCGCCGTCGCTCCAGGCCACGACGTCCTCGGCGAGCAGTTCGGCGAGCGCGCTCAGGTCGCCGCCCGCGGCCGCTTCGAGGAAGCGGCTGAGCAGCTTGGCGTGTTCGTCGTCGGAGAGCGGGAAGCGCTCACGCCCGGCGGCCAGGTGGCGGCCGGCCCTGCTGTACATCTGGCGGCAGTTGGCCACGCTCGCGTCGACGATGGACGCGATCTCCTCGTACGGCAGCTGGAAGGCCTCGCGCAGCACGAACACGGCGCGCTCCGGCGGCGAGAGGCGTTCCATGAGGTGGACGGTGGCGTAGGCGACGGTGTCGCGCAGTTCGGCCGTGTCCAGCGGGCCGAGCGTGTCGGTGGCGACGGGTTCGGGCAGCCACGGCCCGACGTACGCCTCGCGGGCCACGCGGGCCGAGCGCAACTGGTCGATGGCGAGCCGGGAGACGACGGTGATGAGGAAGCCGCGCGCGTCCCGCACCTCGGCGCGGTCGACCCGGCTCCAGCGCAGATAGGCGTCCTGGACGACGTCCTCGGCGTCCCACAGCGAGCCGAGCAGCCGGTAGGCGAGCCCGAGCAGCACCTGCCGGTGGTCCTCGAACTCCTCGGCGTGCTCCGTCATGACGTGTGCCACCTCCCCGTGCGGTGCCCCCGGCCCGTGCCCCGGCGGCTGCCGCGTCATTCAACTCGACGGCGGGGCCGGGGCGCCAGCAGGCCGGGGTATTCGTCCGCCGGGTCACATCGCGCGCTCGTGGCCCTCCCAGTACGGTTCGCGCAGCCGCCGCTTGTAGAGCTTGCCGTTCGGGTCGCGGGGCATCGTCTCGATGAAGTCGACGGTCCTGGGCCGCTTGTATCCGGCCAACTGGCGTGCGCAGTGGGCGAGTATCCCGGTCGCGAGGGCGTCGCCCGCCTCGTGTCCCTCGGCCACTTCGACGACGGCCTTCACCTCCTCGCCCCAGTCGGCGTGCGGAATGCCGAAGGCCGCGGCGTCCGCGACGGCCGGGTGGGTCAGGAGCGCCGCCTCGATCTCGGCCGGGTAGATGTTGACGCCGCCCGAGATGATCATGTCGATCTTGCGGTCGCGGAGGAAGAGATAGCCGTCCTCGTCGAGGTAGCCGAGGTCGCCGACGGTGAAGAAGTCGCCGATGCGGTTCTTCCGCGTCTTGCTCTCGTCCTT
The DNA here is from genome assembly GCF_001279695.1 of Streptomyces sp. WM6378. GTDB lineage: Bacteria > Actinomycetota > Actinomycetes > Streptomycetales > Streptomycetaceae > Streptomyces. The sequence goes on along the minus strand of NZ_LGDD01000306.1, from coordinate 239,628 downwards.
GTGGTAGCTGAAGCCGCCGGTCGACATCTTCATGTAGACCGTACCCAACTCCCCTGCGGGCAGCCGGACTTGGTCGTCGTCGAAGACCGCGAGCTCGCTGATGGGCCAGGCCTTTCCGACCGTGCCGGGCTTCTTCAGCCAGTCCTCGGCGGTCGCGAACGCGCCGCCGCCCTCGCTCGCCGCGTAGTACTCCTCGACGCAGCTCCCCCACCAGTCGATCATGGCGCGTTTGACGTGGTCGGGGCAGGGCGCGGCGCCGTGGATGGCGTGCCGCATCGAGGAGACGTCGTACCGCGCCTTCACCTCGTCGGGCAGCGAGAGCAGCCGGTGGAACTGGGTCGGCACCATGTGGGTGTGCGTGCAGGCCTGTTCGTCGATGAGACGCAGCATGTCCTCGGGCGTCCACTTGTCCATGAGGACGATGCGGTGCCCGATGTGCAGGGAGGCTCCCGCGAATTGGAGGACCGCCGTGTGGTAGAGCGGCGAGCACACCAGGTGGACGTTGTCGTCGAACGGCTTGATGCCGAAGATGGCGAGGAAGCCGCCGAGGTACGTCTCCTCCGGCGGCTTTCCGGGCAGCGGACGCCGGATGCCGCGCGGGCGTCCGGTGGTGCCGGAGGTGTAGTTCATGACCCAGCCGAGCGTGCGGTCGGCGGGCACCGACTCGGGCTGTCCGTCCAGGAGTCGGGCGTACGGCGAAAAACCGGCGATCGTGCCGACGGCGTAGCGGTGCGACGCGGGCAGCTCGGCCTCGTCGGCCGCGGCGGTGGCCGCCTCGGCGAACCGCTCGTGCGCGATGAGGACCTTGGCGCCCGAGTCGGAGACGATCCAGGCGATCTCCGGGCCGACCAGGTGGTGGTTGACGGGCACGAGGTAGAACCCGCCCTGGGAGGCGGCGAGATAGGCGGTGAAGAACTCGACGCCGTTGGGCAGCACCACAGCGAAGGCATCGCCGCGCTCCAGACCCGCGGCCCGCAGTCCGTGCACGAGCTGGTTGACGGCGCCGTGCAGACGGCCCGCCGTCCACTCCTCGCCGTCCGGCGCGACGAGCACGGGGCGGTCGGGGTCGGCGGCGGCCTGGGCCCAGAAACCGTTGGGCGGCTGGTTCATCGGGCGTCCCTTCCGGCGATGCGGTTGATGCGGTCGATGGCGCGCTCGAAGCCGCGCGTGAGGTCGTCGAAGGTCTCCTGGACGCTGCGTTCGGCGGTCATCTTCCCGACGATCTGGCCGACGGGCGTGCCGAGCAGCGGCTCCACCTCGTACTTCTGGATGCGGGACACGGCCTCGGCGACGAGGAGGCCCTGGAGCGGCATGGGCAGGGTGCCGGGCCCGGCCGGGTCGTCCCAGGCGTCGGTCCATTCGGTGCGCAGCTGGCGCGCGGGCTTGCCGGTGAGCGCGCGGGAACGGACGGTGTCGCCGGAGCCGGCCGCCAGGAGCTTGCGGGTCAGCGCGCGGGAGTGCATTTCGGCCTCGGTGGTGGTGAGCCAGAGCGAGCCGAGCCAGACGCCCTGCGCACCGAGCGCGAGCCCGGCGGCGATCTGCTCGCCGCTGCCGATGCCCCCGGCCGCGAGGACCGGCAACGGGCCGACGGCGTCGACGACTTCGGGGACGAGCACCATGGTGGCGATCTCCCCGGTGTGCCCGCCGGCCTCGTAGCCCTGGGCAACGACGATGTCGATGCCCGCGTCCGCGTGGTGGCGGGCGTGGCGGGCGCTGCCCGCGAGTGCGGCTACGAGCACGCCCTGGTCGTGGGCGCGCTGGACGACGTCGAGGGGCGGTGAACCGAGTGCGTTGGCGAGCAACTTGATCGGATAGTCGAAGGCCACGTCGAGCTGATTGCGGGCCACCTGCTCCATCCAGCCGGTGATGCGCCAGCCGGACGCCTCGCCCGCGGCGAGCTCGGGCACGCCGTGCTTGGCGAGGGTGTCCCGCACGAACTGGCGGTGCCCCTCGGGGATCATGGCCTCGATCTCTGCCTCGCCGACCCCCTCGACCTTCTTGGCGGGCATCACCACGTCGAGCCCGTACGACAGCCCGTCGGTGTGCTCCTGCATCCAGTCGAGGTCGCGCGCGAGGTCGTCGGGCGCCGTGTAGCGGACCGCGCCGAGCACACCGAATCCGCCGGCCCGGGTGATGGCCGCGGCCACCGCGGGGAACGGCGTGAAGCCGAAGACGGCGTGCTCGACTCCCAGTTTCCTGCTCAGCTCCGTCTGCATGGGGCGCAGAATGCCGCAGCCGGGGCGACGAGGGAAGAGATTTTCTGATGCTGCGTCAGATTCTTTGCCGTGCGCCGTGGCGGCTCGCCGCCTCGTTGACACGGGCGAGCCCATGGAAGAAAGTTTCTACCGTTCGGCGTGATCACGAAAGATACTTTCAGCGCGCCGGAGGCCGCGTCAGGAAGGCGCGGCAGGAAGGGGTGCGTGCCGGTGGCCGAGGAAGTCGGGGGCGTCAGCAGGCGACGACTGGCCAGTGCGGCCATGGTCCTTGGAGGTGCGCTGGTGGTGGGCTCGCTGCCGGGCGGGGAGGCTCTTGCGGCAGGGCGCGGCCGGACGCTGCGGCGGGGGTCCGCCGAGCAGGCCGGGCTGCTGCCCGAGCACCTGGACCGCCTGGTCGAGGACGCGGAGAGGTTCCTCGGCCCCTCCCCCGAGCACCCCTGGTACGCGGGCGCCGTGCTGCTCGCGGGGCGCGGCGGCACGGTGGCGCTGCACCATCCGATCGGCAGCGCGGTGCGCTACGCGGCGTACGACGAGAAGAGCGACCGGGCGGTGGAGTTCCCGCCCGAGCGGCGGATCGCGGCGGCCGAGGACACGGTGTACGACCTCGCCTCGCTCTCCAAGCTGTTCACCTCGCTGCTCGCGGTCCAGCAGATCGAGCGCGGCACGCTGGACCTGGAGCGCACGGTCGCCTCGTACCTGCCCGCGTTCGGCGCGGCGGGCAAACAGGCCGTCACCGTACGGCAGTTGCTCACGCATACCTCGGGGTTCCGCGACTGGATCCCGCTGTACGGGGCGCCGACGTACGAGGAGAAGCTGAAGCTCATCTGGAACGAGGCCCCGGCGAGCCCGCCCGGCAGCACGTACCTCTACTCCGACCTCAATCTGATCTCCCTCCAGCTGGTCCTGGAAAAGATCACCGAGCGCTCATTGGATGCACTGCTCCACGACGAGATCACTGCTCCACTCGGGATGCACCGCACTCGCTACAACCCGCCCGCCTCCTGGAAGCCGAAGATCGCCGCGACCGAGGACGCGCGCAAGCCGTGGTCCGGGATCGACCGGGGCCTGGTGTGGGGCGAGGTGCACGACGAGAACGCGTACTGCCTCGGCGGCGTCGCGGGCCACGCTGGGGTCTTCTCCTGCGCCTGGGACCTCGCGGTCCTCGCCCGTACGCTGCTGAACGGCGGCACCTACGGCCGGACCCGGATCCTGACCCCCGCCTCCGTGGACCTGCTGTTCAGGGACTTCAACACGGCCTTCCCCGGCCATGAGCACGGGCTCGGCTTCGAGCTCTACCAGCACTGGTACATGGGCGCGATGGCGACGCCGCACAGCGCGGGGCACACCGGGTTCACCGGCACGAGCATCGTCATCGACCCGAGCACCGACACGTTCCTCGTGCTGCTCGCCAACTCCGTCCATCCGGTGCGCAGCTGGCGCTCCGGGTCCGCGCCGCGCGTGGCCGCGGCCAACGCACTGGCACGGGCCGTCGCGGTCCGCCCCGCGCACGGCGGGAGCTCCTGGTTCGCGGGCATGGCGCGCGGAACGAGCGCCACGCTCACCCTGCCCGAGTTGGATGTCGCCTCCGACCGGGCCCGGCTGAGCTGCGCCCTGTGGTGGGACACGGAGCCGGGCGTGGGCACCGTGGCGCTGGAGGCCTCGGCGGACGCGGGGTCCACCTGGCGGCCCGTGCCGTTCGCGACCGTGGGCCCCGGAGAAGGGGCCGTGGAGCACCCGGCCGGATCGGTGACGGGGTGGTCCGGGCGGGTCTGGCACGAGGCGTCTGCGGACCTCGCCGCCTGGCGCGGCCGCCCTGTGCGGCTGCGCTGGCGGTACACGACGGGCCCGCTGTACGTCGGCCGCGGGGTGTACGTCGACGGGCTGCGCGTCACCGAGGAGCGGCGGGTGCTTTTCGACGAGGCTCGGCTGGAAGACTCCGCGCGGATCCAGGCTGCGGGTTGGGAGTGGTCTCCCAACTGACCTGATCCGCAAGGAGGTTGAGAGGATCAGCGGCCCAGTACCGCCATCGCCGCGTTGTGGCCCGGGATGCCGCTCACACCGCCGCCGCGTACGGCGCCGGCCCCGCAGAGCAGCACGTTCGCGAGGCCGGTTTCGACGCCCCAGCGGCCCGTCGAGTCGTCGGCGTACGGGAAGGCGAGGGCGCGGTGGAAGATGTTGCCGCCGGGCAGCCGCAGGTCGCGCTCCAGGTCGAGGGGGGTCTTGGCCTCGATGCAGGGGCGGCCGTCGGCGTCCAGGGCCAGGCAGTCGGCGAGGGGTTCGTCGAGGTGGGCGTCCAGCTGGGCGAGGGTCGCGGCGAGCAGCGCCTCGCGCGCCTTGTCGTTGTCGCCGGCGAACAGGCGGGCCGGGGTGTGCAGGCCGAACAGGGTGAGGGTCTGGTGGCCCTGGGCCGCCAGTTCGGGACCCAGGATCGAGGGGTCGGTCAGGGAGTGGCAGTAGATCTCCGAGGGCGGCGCCGAGGGCAGCCCGCCGCGCGCGGCCTCGGCGTACGCGGTCGCCAACTGGCCGTATCCCTCGGCGACGTGGAAGGTCCCGGCGAAGGCCTCGCGCGGGTCGACGGCGGTGTCCCGGAGCCGGGGCAGCCGCTTCAGCAGCATGTTGACCTTCAGCTGGGCGCCCTCGGCGGGCTCGGGCGGGGTGTCGCCGACGAGCTCGGCCAGGGCCTGCGGCGAGGCGTTGACCAGGACGTGGCGGGCGGCCACCGTGCCGGGCGCCTCGCTCGTGGCGTACGAGACCTCGGCCTCGGTGCCGTCGCTCCGGATCGCGGTCGCCTCGTGCCCGGTGGCGATCTCCGCCCCGGCCGCCCGCGCGGCATCGGCGAGCGCGTCGGTGAGGGCTCCCATGCCGCCGACGGGAACGTCCCAGTCGCCGGTGCCCTGGCCGATCACGTGATAGAGGAAGCAGCGGTTCTGGGCGAGCGAGGGGTCGTGGGCGTCGGCGAAGGTGCCGATGAGGGCGTCGGTGAGGACGACACCGCGTACGAGGTCGTCGGCGAAGCGGTCCTCCACGGCGACGCCGATGGGCTCCTCGAAGAGCATCCGCCACGCCTCGTCGTCCGCGACCCGCTCGCGCAGCGCGGCCGGGGTGGGCAGGGGCTCGGTGAGGGTGGGGAAGACCCGTTCGGCGACCTGCCGCGTGGTCTCGTAGAAGGCCTGCCAGGCGGTGAACTCGGCGTCGGATCCCGTCAGTTGGCGGAAGGACGCGGCGGTACGGTCCTGCCCGCCCCCGACCAGGAGGCCTCCGGGGCGGCCGTCGCGGACGGTCGGCGTGTACGAGGACACGGTGCGCTTGCGGACCGCGAAGTCGAGCCCCAGGTCGTCGACGATCTTCTTCGGCAGGAGTGAGACCAGGTAGGAGTAGCGCGAGAGCCGGGCGTCCACTCCCGCGAACGGGCGGGTCGAGATGGCGGCACCGCCGGTACGGCCGAGCCGTTCGAGAACCAGGACGGACTTTCCGGCGCGGGCGAGGTAGGCGGCGGCGACCAGGCCGTTGTGGCCGCCGCCGACGATGACGGCGTCGTACAGGTCACGGGCGAACGCGATGCGTGCGGGCATGCCTCTTGGTAACACGGGATGATCGGCGGGGGAACCCGTCCCGGGCCGGACGGCGCCGGTTCCCGCAGGCTCAGCCGCCACCCTGCCGCAGAGCCGCCACCCTGCGGTACAGCTCCACCGCCTCCGCTGCCCGGCCCAGTTGTTCCAGGCATTGGGCCTCGTCGTTGCGGGCGGCCAGGGTGTCGGGGTGGGCGGCGCCCAGGGTGCGCTCGCGGGATTCGGCGATGTGACGGTAGACGTCCAGCGCATCGGGCCGGCGGCCCAGCCAGCCCAGGCCCACGGCGATCTCGCGGCGGCTGATCAGGGTGTCGGGGTGGTCGGGGCCGAGCACCCGCTCGCGCAGGGTGCACACCTCGCGCGCCTCCTGGAGGGCCTCCTGCCAGCGGGCGAGCCGCCCGAGGTTGACGCCGAGGCCGTGCCGGGCGCGCAGCGTCTGTGGGTCCTCGGGGCCGCTGACCCGCAGCCGGTCCTCGACCAGGGCGCGGTACAGCTCCAGGGCCTCGGGGCTGCGCCCGAGGCGGCCGAGGCTGACGCCGATCTCGTAGCGGGCCGCGAGGGTGTCCGGATGGTCGGCCCCCAGAGCGGCGGCCCGCCCCCGGGCGACCTCGCGGCAGGTGGCGAGCGCCTCGATCCAGCGCCCCAGCAGGCCGAGCGCGTACGCCACTTCGTACCGCGTGGCCAGCGTGTCGGGGTGTCCCGCACCCAGCACCCGGGTCCGCGCGGCGGCCACTTCCTGGGCCATCAGGCAGGAGTCCTCCAGGCGGCCGAGCCTGCCGAGGCTGACGGCGAGGTTGTGCCGGCAGCGCAGGGTGTCCGGGGCGTCGGATCCCCGGGTGCGTTCGCGGGCCGCGAGGACCGTTGCGTAGAGCCGGTGCGCCTCGAAGTGACGGCCGAGGCAGCCGAGGACGTAGGCGGTCTCCTCGCGCGCGTCGAGGGTGTGGGGGTGGTCGGGCCCGAGCGAGCGGGATCTGCCGTCGGCGACCTTGCCGAACTCGCGCAGCGCGTCGGCCTCGTGGCCCGACCGGCTGAGCGCGAAGCCCAGTTCGTAGCGGCTGGAGAGCGTGTCGGGGTGGTCGGGCCCGAGCACCCGGGCGCGCTCGGTGGCGACCGCCCTGTGTGCCTCGCCCGCCTCTGCCCAGCGGCCGGGTCGGCCGAGTTCGAGCGCCGCTTCGTGGCGGCCGTTCAGGTCGGCGAGGACTTCCGGTGGCGGGGTCGGCCGGTCCGGCTCCCGCGGGGCGGGGGTGTGCCGGGTGGTCCATTCGCCGGTGAGGCCCGCAGTGGGGTCGGGCGGGGTGGCCGGGGTGAAGAGCCGGGTCGCCTTGTGGCCGGTGGTCATCCCCTTGGTCCAGGACGGGAGCCGGGGCGCGTGGCGCGGGGGCAGCGGCACGGGGTCGGCGAGGGGGCGCGGCGCACCTCGTCCAGCGGCCAGCATGCGCCCCAACTCCCGTGCGTCGTCGGGGCGTTGGCCGGGCTCCTTGGCCAGCAGGCCGAGCACGGCCCGTTCGAGGAACTCGGGCAGTTCGGCGCGGTGCTCGCGGGGCGGCCTGGGCGGGGTGTCGCGGTGGCCGACGAGCACCGCCCAGGCGTCGTCCAGGTCGAACGGCGGCGCGCCGGTGCACAGCTCGTACAGCACGCAGCCCAGCGAGTAGAGGTCGCTGCGGTGGTCGACCTCGACGCCGCCGATCTGTTCGGGCGACATGTAGTGCGGGGTGCCCATGGCGATGCCGGTGCCGGTGAGCCGGCTGGTGAAGCCGATGTCGGCGCCGAGCCGGGCGATGCCGAAGTCGCAGATCTTCACGGTGCCGTCGTCGAGCCGCATGATGTTGGCGGGCTTCAGGTCCCGGTGGACGATGCCCTGTTGGTGGGTGTAGGCGAGGGCAGCCGCGACCTGTTCGGCGATGTCCACGACGTCCGGCACCGGCAGCGGATGCTGTTTGTTGTCGTCCAGGAGCTGGCTCAGGTTGCGGCCTTCGAGCAGTTCCATGACGAGGTAGAGGCCGCCCTCGTACTCCCCGAAGTCGTGGACGACGGTGACGCCTCGGTGCTGGAGCGCGGCGGCGACCCGGCCCTCGCGCCGGAAGCGCTCCCTGAGCACCCGGGTGAACGACTCCTCGTGGCCCGGCGCCGGCGGTTTGAGCAGTTTCACCGCGACGTGCCGCTCAAGGGATTCGTCACGGGCCCGCCACACCTCCCCCATGCCGCCGCGCCCGATCACGTCGAGCAGCCGGTAGCGGCCGTGGATCAGCCTGGTGTCCGCCATCTGATGCCGCCGCCCCCGTCACTGACCATGCGCCCTCCCCGGCCCGTCCAGTATGGCGGCCTGTCTGCGGAGTTTGTACGGGGCGGGTCGGGACCCGGGTCCGAGCCGGGCCACCGCCTTCAGGATGTGCCGGGGCGGCAGCTGCCAGCGCACGGTCGCGGGGATGCGGCGCAGCGCCGTTCCGGTGAGTGTCAGCCGGCGGTCCACGGTGCGCTCGGCGGGGGCGGGCCGGCCGTAGAGCTCGTGGGCGTACGGGGGCAGCGAGGCGTAGGCGAGGTGGGCCACGCGCCGCCAGACGAGCTCGCGCGCCGGGATCAGGAGGGGGTGGGTGGGCGGCCGCCGCAGGAAGTCGTCGACGTCCCGCGCGTCGGCGGTGGCCGCGAGCCCGGGCCGTACGGAGTCGAAGTAGGCGGCGAGCTCGGCGACGGTGCCGGGCACGCCGGCCGGGTCGAGCCCGACCAGGCGGGCGTCCACGCGGTGTTCACCGACGTAGCGGTCGGCCTGGGCGTCGCTCAGCCGGAACCCCGAGCGCCGGGCGACACTGAGATAGCTGTCGATCTCGGCGCAGTGCACCCACAGGAGCAGCTCGGGGTCGTCGATCCCGAACCGCTCCCCCGTCACGGGGTCGTCCGCCTTGAGCAGGGCGTGGATGCGCCGGACCCGGGCGCCCGCCTGCTCGGCCGCCTCCTTCGTGCCGTACGAGAGCGTCCCGACGAAGTTGGCGGTGCGCATCAGACGTCCCCAGGCGTCCTTGCGGAAGTCGGAGTTCTGCATGACGCCCCGCACGGCGCGCGGGTGCAGCGCCTGGAGGTAGAGCGCCCGGATCCCCGCGATCCACATCATGGGGTCGCTGTGCACCTGCCAGGTGACCGATTCGGGGCCGAAGTAGCCCGGGTCGGCGTCCGCCATCCGCCACCTCCGGTGGGCATGCCCTCAGGGCCGGGCGCAGCTACGACAAGAAGGTTAGTCGGTCCTTCGGCGAGGGGATACGGGTCCGCTACCGCCGCACCCGGGGCATCCCCAGCCCGATCCAGGCGATGATCTCCCGCTGGATCTCGTTGTTCCCGCCCCCGAACGTGAAGATCACCGCAGAGCGGTAGCCGCGTTCCAGTTCGCCGTGCAGCACGGTTCCCGCCGAGCCCTCCTTCATCGGGGCGGCCGCCGCCACGATCTCCATCAAGGAGGCGTACGCGTCCCTGCGGGCCTCCGAGCCGTACACCTTGACGGCGGAGGCGTCCTGGGGGGTGAGGGTGCCTTCCTGGACGGCGTTGACCATCTGCCAGTTGAGCAGTTTCATCGCGTCCAGGCGGGTGTGGGTGCGGGCCAGGTTCTTGCGGACCCAGCCGAGGTCGATGACGCGGCGACCGTCGGCGAGCTTGGTGTCGGCCGCCCAGCGCTGGACGTCGTGCAGGGCGCGGATCGCCATCGTGCCGTGGGCGGCCAGGGTGACCCGCTCGTGGTTGAGCTGGTTGGTGATCAGGCGCCAGCCCTTGTTCTCCTCGCCGACCCGGCGCGACGCGGGGACCCGGATGTTCTCGTAATAGCTGGCCGTCGTGTCGTGCGAGGCGAGCGTGTTGATCAGGGTGCAGCTGTAGCCGGGGTCGGAGGTCGGGACCAGGAGCATGGTGATGCCCTTGTGCGCGGGGGCGTCCCGGTCGGTGCGGACGGCGAGCCAGACCCAGTCGGCGGTGTCCCCGTTCGTGGTCCAGATCTTCTGCCCGTTCACCGTGTAGGTGCCGGTGGCCGCGTCGCCCTCGCGCACCGCGCGCGTCTTCAGGGCCGCGAGGTCGGTTCCCGCGTCCGGCTCGCTGTAGCCGATCGCGAAGTCGATCTCGCCGGAGAGGATCTTCGGCAGGAAGTACGCCTTCTGCTCGTCCGTACCGAACTGCATGATCGTCGGGCCGACGGTGTTCAGCGCCATCAGCGGCAGCGGGACCCCGGCCTGGGCGGCCTCGTCGAAGAAGATGAACTGCTCCATCGGGCTGAGCCCGCGCCCGCCGTACTGCTCGGGCCAGCCCACCCCCAGCCAGCCGTCCCCGCCGAGCCGCCGTACGGTCTCGCGGTAGAACCGCTTCTGCGCGGCCGGGTCCGCGTACCGGGCGTAGACGTTGTCCGGCACCAGGCCGGCGAAGTAGGTCCGCAGCTCGGTGCGCAACTGCTGCTGCTCAGGCGTGTATTCGAGGTGCACGGCCCCTCCAGGACGGTCGCGGTACGGCGGCGCACACAGTAGAACGTGTTCCAAGAATCTGGAAGGGGAGCCGCCGCCCTCTCGTGCGCGCCGCCCGCTGGACGGCGGGTGCCACGACACCCGATCGGCGCCGAGCGGTCGCCCGGGGCCGTGTGCCCGGTGAGCATGGCCGAGGCGTGTGCGTCGAATCCGTACGCCTTTCGCACCCTTCACCGGAGGCCCTCGTGACCACTGCCCGTGACCTGATGACCCCGGACGTCCGCTGCGTCCCGGCTTCCGAAACCCTCGACCGGGCCGCCCAGTTGATGCGCGACCACGAGATCGGCGCGCTGCCGGTCAAGGGCAGCGACGGCGAGCTGGCCGGAATCGTGACCGACCGGGACATCGTCGTGAAGGCGCTCGCCGCCGGGAAGGACGCCTCGCGGGTGACCGCGGGCGAGCTCGCCGAGGGCGGGGTGCACACGGTCGACGCGGGCGCCGACGCCACTCTGGCGGTCAAGGCGATGGGCGAGGCGCGGATCCGGCGGATCGTGGTGGTCGAGGACGGCACGCCGGTCGGCATGATCACCGAGGCGGACCTGGCCCGGAAGCTCACCGCGGAGGCCTTCTCGTCGTACGCGGGCCGGGTCTACGCGGCCCCCTGAGGCGATTGCGAGGGCTTCCCCACCGCGGTGCGGACGGGCCGTGTGGCCGGATGCGGTCCGGGTAGGCGGGGGCGAGAATGGTGCATTACCGAAGAGACGTAGGAGGCGGCATGAGCGACCAGTCCGATTCCAGTCCGCAGCGCGACACCGTGACCCCCGATGCCCTGCTGCACACGGGATCCGGGGGCGAGGTCACCGCCGAGGACCTCGTGCTCGCGTCCGGTCGGGACATCACCCCGCAGAACCTGGCCTGGGCCGAGCGCAAGCTGGCCGCGGAGGGTCCCGCCGCCCTCGACAAGCTGCTCCCCTGAGGGTCCCCCGGTGAGCGACGGCCGCGCGGGCCGCGTCGCCGGGCGATGAAGCGTGCCCGGACGGATCCGGCCGAGTTCGTCGCCATACCGTCGGTCGCGGGGTTCCCGCTCCGTCGTCCGGGCGGCTTCAGGCGGTGAGCCGGACCTGCCGCAGGAAGGCGGCGTTGTCGGGCGTCTGCCGGAGCCTGTCGAGCAGCGCTTCGAGCGCACCGTGGGAGTCCTGATGGTGCAGCGCCCGGCGCAGTGCGCGTGCGGCGCTCAACTCCCCTGGATTCAGGAGGAGTTCCTCGCGTCGGGTCCCGGAGGGGGTGACGTCCACGGCCGGGAAGAGCCGCTTGTCGGCGAGGGTGCGGGCCAGGCGCAGCTCCATGTTGCCGGTGGACTTGAGCTCCTCGAAGAAGTAGTCGTCGCCCCGCGATCCGGTCTCCACCAGGGCAGTCGCGAGGATCGTCAGGGAGCCGGCCTCCTCGGTGAGCCGCGCGGCGCCGAACAGCCGCTTGGGGCCCTGCAGCGCGGCCGCGTCGACCCCGCCGCTGAGGGTGCGTCCGCCGGGGCCGGCCGCGTTGTTGTGGGCGCGGCACAGCCGGGTCAGCGAATCGAGGAGTACGACGACGTCGCGGCCCTGCTCGACCAGGCGCTTGGCGCGTTCGACGGCGAGTTCGGCGAGCGCGATGTGCTCCTTGGGCGGCCGGTCGAAGGTGGAGGCGAGCACCTCGCCGTGGACCGAGCGCCGCATGTCGGTGACTTCTTCGGGCCGCTCGTCGACGAGGACGACCATCAGATGGCACTCGGGGTGATTGTGGGCGATCGCCTGGGCCAACTCCTTGAGCAGGACGGTCTTTCCGGTCTTCGGCGGGGCGACGATCAGACCGCGCTGGCCCTTGCCGACGGGTGCGACGAGGTCGACGACGCGGCCGGCGAGCCGGTCGGGCCGGGTCTCCAGACGCAGCCGCTCGCGCGGGTGCAGCGGGGTGAGGTCGGCGAAGTGCGGCCGGCGGCGCAGCGCCTCGACGGGCCGGCCGTTGACCCGTACGACGCGCTCGGGCTTCGGGCCCTCGCATTCGATGAAGTCGCCGCTCCGCAGGGCGAGTTGATGGATGAGGGCGGGCGGGATCTTTACGTCGCCCGGGGCGGGGGCGTATCCGGCGGTCCGGATGCGGCCCTGTCCGCCGGTGAGGTCGAGGACGCCGGCGAGCGGGGCCTCGGCGGGGTGGTCGTGGTGGGTGGTCGTGGGGTGTTCGAGCGTGCTGAGCACAGGAGGGTCCCTTCGCGCGACGGGCGCAGGAGAAGTCCGGGCCGTGACGATGGCCGGGAGGGGAACAGCGGGCGCCGCGCTGGAGGCGGCACCGGGAGGAAACGAGCACGGACGCCGCGAAGAAGGGGCGTACACACGTGCTGATGGCAGAGTAGCACTCCCGCCGCCGGGGAGTGGAGCAGCGGCCGGCGCCGCCCGGTCTTCGCGGCTCAACCACCCGCTCGGGAGGGCGACATGACCCCGTGCTCGACGGGGTTTTGTGGTGGTGGTCCACGTCGGCTCTCGGGCCGGCGGGCAGGGCAGGCTGCTGGGGTCGCGGATGCCGGCCCGCTTGACCCGGCCGCTGTCAGATGCCGGTGACGGCCTCGACCGTACCGTCGGCCACGGCCGCCACGAGGGCGGCGTGGTCGGCGGCGTTCTGCGCGGCGTAGCGCACCGCGAACGTGGCGACGGCCCGCTCGAAGGCGTCGGAACCGCCGAGGTAGGCGGCGATCGCGACGCGGTCGCCGGACCGGGCGTGGGCCCGCGCCAGGGCCGTCCCGCACAGGGCCGCGTACGCCGCCAGGAGCTGCGGGGGCATCCCGTCGAGGTCGACGGAGCCCTTCGTGTCGCGGAGCTGGCGCCAGTAGAAGTGCCGCCCCTGCGGTCCGGTCATCCAGCCGAGGAAGATGTCGCCGGCGGCCTGCGTCAGGCGCTGCCCGGCGACCACCCGGTGTCCGTGGTGGGCGTGGGCCGCGCCGGGCAGATGCGGTTCGAGCACCGACCGCTCGGCCTCCTTGATCTGCAGGAACAGCGGGTCGGCCGCGTCCCGGCCCTCAAGGAGCACGACGTAGCAGCGGGTGCCGACGCTGCCCACCCCGACGACCTTGCGGGCCGCGTCCACGAACCGGTACCGGTCGAGCAGGATGCGCTGTTCCTCGGCGAGCGACGAACGGTAGTCGCTGAAGATCTTCCGCAGCGCCACCAGATCGGGGGCGGCGACCGGGTCGAGCAGCGGCGGGTCGTCGATGATGCGGCGCCGCCCGTCGCGCATCTCGGTGAGCCTGGCGAGCGCCCGCAGGCTGGTGCGGCCGCGCGCCTTGGCCGGGCCCGCCTCGACCGCCTTGCGGCTGCCGGTGCGGCGGAGCATGCGCACGATGCCCCGGGTATCGATGTGCTCGTACCAGACGTCGAGCTCGCCTCGGGCGGCGAGCCTGCGTATGCCTCGGCGGTACGCCTCTGCCGCGGCCAGCGCCGAGACGCGGACGTCGGCGTCGGGGTGCCCGTTCTCGCGGGCGGCGACGGCGGCGCTGGCGGCGAGGCGCTTGACGTCCCATTCGAAAGGGCCGGGGCAGGTCTCGTCGAAGTCGTCGACGTCGAACAGGAGGGCCCGCTCGGGCGAGGCGAACACGCCGAAGTTCAACAGGTGGGCGTCGCCGCAGAGTTGGACGGTCAGGCCGGTGTTCTCCTGTGCGGCGAGGTCGGCGGCCATCACCGCGGGCGACCCGCGCAGGAAGCCGAGGGGGTTCTCGGCCATCCGGCCGTACCGGATCGGCACCAGCTCGGGCACCCGCGTCCGGGCCTGCTCGGCCAGGACCGCGAGGGGGTCGGGCCGGTCGGCGCCCGGTATCCACCGGCCGTGCGCGGAGCGGGAGAGCCGCTTGCGGGCGGCGCGTCCCTGCCGCGCCCGCTCGTCGGGACTCATCGCGGGCCGCGCGGCGGGACTCGGGCTCGGGCTCGTCATGGGGCACACCCTCCGGCGTTCGGTCCGGGGCGGGCGGTGGTCGGGGACGTGGTGCGGGTTCCTCGGTTCCTCGGTTCGTTGACTGATCGGGTTCTACGACTTCTATCCGCACCCGAGCGTATCCAGGGTGGGCGGCCGCGGCACCCGCTGCGTCGGCCAGCCTGCGAGTCGACTGCGGTACAGCGCCCTGGAGGGGCGCGGGGCTGTGACATGTGCGGCTCCGCCGCGGGGGCGCGACCAGCCACAGACGACCCGCGGTCGCACACCCGCGCCGCCCGCAGAGTGCTCAGCCTTTCCTCGCCTCACCGCCGGAGGCATCCCGCTCGTCGAAGACCTCCCGCGCCGCGCTGATGCCATTGATCGCGGCGGGGAAGCCCGAGTACCCCACCATCTGCGTGATGACCTCGACGACCTCCTCGCGGGTGCCGCCCACGTTGAGGAAGCCGTGGATGTGGACGCGCAGCTGGGGCGCGGCCGTGCCGAGGGCGGTGCACATGGCGACGCTGGCCAGTTCGCGCGACTTCAGGTCGAGCGCGGAGCGGGAGTAGATGTCCCCGAAGGCGAACTCGATGATGTAGCGCGTCAGATCGGGCGCGATGTCCCGCATCGAGGCGACGACCTGGTCGCCCGCGTGCCCGTCGACCTCGGCCAGCTTGGCGAGCCCGCGCTCGTACCGGTCGCCCGGCAGCGGCGCGGTGTCGACCGGGGAGGCGGCGACGTCGGGGCGGGCCTCGAAGACCTCGCGGGCGGCGCCGATGCCGTTGAGCGCGGCGGGGAAGCCCGCGTACACGGCGGTGTGGATCAGGATCTCCACGATCTCGGCCGGGCTGACCCCCACGTTGAGCGCGCCGTCGATGTGGAAGCGCAGCTGGGGAGCCGCGTTGCCCAGGGCCGCCAGCGCGCCGACCGTGGCGATCTGCCGCTGGCGCAGGGTGAGTCCGGGGCGGGACAGGACGTCGCCGTATCCGAAGGCGACGGTCATGCGGCCGAGGTCGGGTGCGATGTCGGCCAGGCTGTCCAGGACGGCCGGGTTCTCCTGGCCGCCGACGATGCGCAGCACGGCGAGCCCGCGCTCGTACCGCTCGTCGGTGGTCTCGATGGGCTCGGCGGCCCGGGCGGTCTGGACGTTCGCTGCATTCTTCGTGCTCTTCGTGTTCTCCGGGCTGTTCATGCACCAGACGCTACGAGTTGGAGCACGCTCTAACGCAAGCGGCTGTGCGTACCCGGTGTGTGGCCGAAGGCGCGGCGGAACACATCGATGAACGCGCTGGTCGAGGACCACCCGCAGCGGTGGGCCACGACGGTCACCGGGGTGTCCTCGGCGAGGAGTTGAAGGGCGCGGTAGAGGCGGAGCTGGGTGCGCCACTGGGGGAACGTCATGCCGAGGTCCGCGCGGAACAGCCGGGTCAGGGTGCGCTCGCTCGCGCCGACCTGAGCGCCGAGTTCGGCGAGCCCGCGCCGGTCGGCGGGGTCGGCTTCGAGCATCGCGCACACCGCGACCAGGCGGGGGTCGCTGGGCGCGGGCAGATGGACGGGCTCCTGCGGCGAGGCGCGCAGCTGGTCGAGCAGCACGGCCCGCAGCCGCTTGCCCTCGGGGCTCTCGTCGTCGGGCGAGCGGGTGTGGGCCAGGAGCAGCTCGCGAAGCAGTGGGCCGACCATGAGCACGGTGGGCGCGTCCAGACCCAGCGGGTTCTCGTGGGCGGCGATGCCCATGAGGTGCAGTTCGAGCCTGCCGTGCGCCCGGTGGGAGTGCACGGTCCCGGCCGGCACCCAGATCGCGCGCGTGGCGGGGGCGACCCACGTCCCGGCCTCGGTCGTGACGGCGAGGACGCCGTGGCTCGCGTAGACGATCTGGTGGTCGTCGTGCCGGTGCGCGTCGATGCTGTCCCCCGGCGCCATCTGCTGGGCGCGGGTGGGGGCGACAGGGGTGTGGCGGATTTTCGGCATTGCTTGGCAATTTATCGGAAGCGGGACAGCGGCGCACCCGGTGATGATCGGGCTGTGCCGAAGAAACAGCAGCGTGGTGAGCGCGTGGGCGGGACGTCCGGGCGGGGTGGGGGGCTGCTCCGCGGTCCGGTGTTCCTGCTGGCGGCGGGGCATTCCTGTGTCGATGTGTATCAGGGTGCCGTCGCGGCCCTGGTGCCCTTCTTCGTCGCCGAACGCGCCTACTCCTACGCCGCCGCGTCCGGCATCGTGCTCGCCGCCTCCCTGCTCTCCTCCGTGGTCCAGCCGCTGTTCGGCGCACTCACCGACCGGTGGGCGCTGCCGTGGCTGCTGCCCGTCAGTACGGCCGTGGCCGGGGCCGGCATCGCGCTGAGCGGCACCGGCGGCGCGTATGCCACGACCTTGGCGATGGTCGCCGTGTCGGGGGTCGGGGTGGCCGCCTATCACCCCGAGTCCGCCCGGGTGGCCCGGCTCGCGAGCGCCGGGAGCCACACCGCGATGGGCTGGTTCTCGCTCGGCGGCAATCTGGGCTTCGCGGCCGCGCCGCTGCTCGTGGCCGGGGTGGTCGGAGTGGGCGGGCTGCGCGCGGCGCCGCTGCTCGTGGTGCCGGCCGCGCTGGGCAGCGTGCTGTGCGTGCTCGCGCTGCGCGCGATACGGGGCACCGGGCAGGCCGCGGCCCGCGGCGTACGGGCGGTGGGCCGCGACGACCGGGCCTCGTTCGTGAAGCTGTGCCTGGCCGTGATCTGCCGCTCCCTGGTCTTCGTGGGCCTGAGCGCGTTCGTCGCGCTGTACGCCCGCCAGCGCGTGAGCAGCGCTCAACTGGCGGGCTCCGCCGCCCTGTTCGTGCTGTACGCGGGTGGCGCGGTGGGCACGGTGGTGGGCGGCGGGCTCGCGGCGCGCTGGGACCGGGTGCGGGTGGTGAACTGGTCGTACGCGGCCGCGGTGCCGGCCGTCGCCGGGGTCGTGTTCGTACCGGGCCCGGCGTTCTACGTCTTCGTCGCGCTGACCTCGGCCGCGCTGTACGTGCCGTTCTCGTTGCAGGTGACGCTGGGTCAGGACTATCTGCCCACCCGGATCGGCACGGCGAGCGGGGTCACCCTCGGCCTGACGGTGAGCGTGGGCGGTGTGGCCAGCCCGCTGATCGGGGCCGCGGCGGACGCGACCTCGCTGGGGACCGCGCTCGCCCCGCTGATCGCCTTCCCGGCCCGGGCCTGGCTGCTCACCCGCACCCTGCCGGAACCCGCACCGCCGGAGCCGGACGCTCCGGCGCCGGGCGTCGCGAAGTCGCTTGTCCCGCACGGCAGTTGACGACCATCAAGGTGCCGTCCTCGCTCCGATCGCGGTGGCTCCGGCGGCGATGGCGGCCGTCGCGGTGCGGGCCCGCTGGGCGATCTCGTCCTGGGGGTCGGCGGGGCTGTACACGACGAGCACCCGGTCCGCCTTGTCGAGGCGCAGGGCGTCCGGCGCGGCCGCGGTCTCGCCGTCGTACGCGAGGGTGTTGACCTCGTCGAGGCCGGTGAGGCGGACCGACCGTACGCGTTCCGCGCGGTAGACGTGCGAGCGGCGCAGCGCGCCCACGAGCGCGCAGACGGCGAGGCGGGTGCGGGCGAGCCGCGCCTCGGCGTCGACGGTCCGCAGGTCGATGAGGCCCTCGTCGAGGCGGGGCCGGTGCGAGGGGGCGAGCCCTTCGGGCTGGTAGTGGCCGTTGCCCGCGAACAGCAGCCACAGCGACCGCGGGCGGCCGTCGATCCGCAGGCGTACAGGGGTGGCGGTGCGCAGCACCCGGACGAGGGCGATGGCGGCGGCCGGCCACTTGCCGATCCGGTCCTCCATGCCTTCGCGCATCCGGACCAGGTCGGGGTAGAGGCCGATGCTGAACGTGTTGAGGAAGGCGGCGACGTCCTGGCCCGCGTCGTCGCGGACCCGGGCCAGGTCGACGCGGATCGCCTCGCCGTGTTCGACGGCGTACACGGTGTCCTCGAAGGCGGCGACGCCCGCGTCGAGGGCGAAGTGGTTGAGGGTGCCGCCGGGGAACACCGCGAGGGCGAGGCCGGCGCGGGCGGCGCGTTCGCAGGCCGCGTTCACGGTGCCGTCGCCGCCGCACACACCGAGCACTCCGGCGAGTTCGCCCGCCCGGGCGACGGCTTCGTCGAGGAGCTCGCCCAGGTCGTCGCCGGGCCCCCGTTCGACGATCTCGGCCTCGGGCAGCAGCAGCCGCAGGTGCTCCGGCGCGGGCAGGCGGCCCGGAACGCCTTTGCCGGAACCGCCGTTGACGACCACGACGAGGCCCTGGCCGCGTTGCAGGGCGGGCGCGGCGGCGCGGGTGTGCAGGGGGTGGAGGGGCTGCGGCCGGGGCGGCCACCAGTAGCAGGTGACGGCGGCCGCGGCCATGCCGAGCGCGCAGCCGGCCAGCACGTCGCCCGGGTAGTGGACGCCGACGTAGACCCGGGAGAACGCCACGGCCGCGGCGAGGGGGGCGAGCAGCGCCCCGTACCGGGTGGACTCCAGGGCGACGCCGGTGGCGAAGGCGGCGGCCGAGGCGGAGTGCCCGGAGGGGAACGAGGTGCTGCTCGGCAGCTTCGCCAGGCGCCGCACCAGCGGGACGGCGTCGATGACCGGGCGGCGACGCCGGGTCGCGTACTTGGCGACGGTGTTGGTGGTGAGCGAGGCCAGCGCCAGCGCGCCGATCCCGCGCCGGGCGGCCCGGCGGGCCGTGGGCCCCCCGGCCACCGTGAGCGCGGCCGCCGCGGCGAACCACAGCCGCCCGTGGTCGGCGGCGTGACTGAGGCGGGGCAGCACCTGCTCGGCGCCGGCCAGCTTCGCGGTGGCCACGCGCTCGAACCAGCGGCGGTCGACGGCACCCATCCGGAACATCGGTGACATGCCCCCTGCCTAGCCCGGATGACACCGGTCCGCCCGCCGGACTCACCCGGACGGGCGGCCCCGCTTCAGGGCCGCCACCAGCGTCGGCACATGGCTGTGGTCGATGTCCTTCACGGCGGTGACCAGGGTGACGGCGCGGCCCTCGGCCAGGTCGCGCAGCCGGTCGAGCGCCTGCACCGGTTCGGGCTCGGCGAGTTCGGCCTCGTACCGCTTCTGGAACTCGGGGTAGCGCGTGCGGTCCTCGTGGTACCAGCGGCGCAGTTCCGTCGAGGGGGTGAGTTCCTTGGGCCACTCGTCGACGGCCGCGCGCTCCTTGGACAGGCCCCTGGGCCACAGCCGGTCCACCAGGACGCGTACTCCGTCGCCGTCCTCGGGCGGGTCGTAGACCCGGCGGACCCGCATCGTGCGCTTTCCCGGCATGGGTGTCTCCTAGGGCGTCGTCTCCCCCGTGCTGCCAACAGCCCAACCCTGTCAACAGCGCACCGATTCGGCGACCGACGACAAAGGCGGCCCGATCGTCTCGGGCCGCCCTGGGAGCCCGTGTCCGATGCCGAGGTGCGCGGCGTCAGACGCCGACGGCCTCTTCGATCTCCTCTTCCTCTTCGGCCTGTTCGGCCTCGTCGGTGAGGGCCGCGGCGGAGGGCGCCACCTCTGCGGCGGGCGCCGTCTCGGCAGGGACGGCGGCCCGGGCCCGGCGGCGTTCGACCAGCCCCGCGACCGCCATCACGGCGAGGCCGAGGACCAGCCAGGTGGCGAGCACCCACACGTCGCGGGCGAGGCCGTGGCCGCCGAAGTAGACCAGGTCGCGGATGCCCTCGACGAGGCCCGCGCCGTTCCAGAAGGCATGCAGAGTGCCGAAGAAGCCGTTCTGCAGCTCGGGCCGGAACAGGCCGCCGGAGCTCGTGAAGTTGAGCATCACGAAGAGCACCATCACGGCGAGCGTGGTCCAGCGCTTGAGGAAGGTGTGGAGCCCGGCGCCGAGGAAGAGGATGCCCGCCGAGTACAGCCAGGACATCGCCCACACTCCCCACAGGCCGTGGTCGACCAGGTGGAACAGCGGTCCCGCGAAGGCCGCGCCGATCACCGAGACCGCGAAGGAGACCCCGGTCACCAGCGCCGCCCGCAGCTTCAGCGAGAGCCCGGCGCCGGCCGCGCCGAGCGCCGCGACGGAGGCGTACGAGCCGATGCTCACGGCGATGAGCAGGAAGAAGATGCCCGAGCCCGTCGGGTCGCCGGAGACCGGCGGTACGACGTCGGTGACCTTCAGGGGGACGCCCTGGGCGCTCGCCACCGGGGTGAAGACCTTCTCGACGGCGGTGGCGCTCATGTCGGAGCCGGCCGAGGCGACGATGAGCTCGGGCGCCTTCGAGTTCAGGACGTAGGCGCCGGAGATGTCCCGGTGCTTGAGCTGGTCGACGGCGGTGCCGCGGTCTGCGACGGTGCGCACGTCGAGCTTGTCGCCCGCCTCGTCCTTCACCGTCTGCGCGAACACCTTGGCCTCGGGGCCCGCCCCGACGACCGCGACCGGCAGGTGGTGCGGCTCGGGGGTGGCGAACGCCCCCAGGTAGGCGAGTCCCATGCCGAGGCACATCAGCAGCGGGGTGATCAGATGCGTGAGGACGTGCCGCAGCGCGGGATTCGACGGCGCCGTACGCGCGTCGCCCGGCGTCGCGACCCGTCCGGCCTTGTGGCCTCCGGACATGACAGGACCCTTCTGATCGGACCCACGGTCGGGACGGCCGCGAACCCAATGGTTGGCTTTTACAACTCCTATGAGTTGTACTATACAATCATTTCCTCGGAGAGGCCACCTCGGTGGCGACCCGGGCCCCGCATCGCCGAGATGAGCCACACCTTCCCAGGGTCTGGCGGTCCTCGCGGGCTTCGCGACGAAGGTCGGCCAAGTACCGCGCAGGACGGGCTAGTTGGCGCTCCGGCGCTCGTCCCGTACCCGCCGGACCAGGTCGGCGGCCGCCCCCGCCCACTCCGCGTGCTCAAAGGTGAACCCCGCCTCCAGGAGGCGCCCCGGCACCACCCGCCGGCTCTTCAACAGCAACTCCGTGTCCGAGCGGAGCGCGAACGCGCCGAGCTCGGCCATCCACTTCGTGGCGGGCAGCCCGACCGGGACGCCCCACGCGCCGCGCAGGGCGCGCATGAAGGCCCGCTGCGGGAGCGGAGCCGGGGCGGCCAGGTTCACGGGGCCGGTGAGGTCGTCGCGCGCGACGAGGAACTCGACCGCCCGCACGAAGTCGCGGTCGTGGATCCAGGACACGTACTGCCTGCCGCCCGCGACCGGGCCGC
Source organism: Streptomyces sp. WM6378 (assembly GCF_001279695.1). Classification (GTDB taxonomy): domain Bacteria; phylum Actinomycetota; class Actinomycetes; order Streptomycetales; family Streptomycetaceae; genus Streptomyces. The sequence continues at coordinate 218,331 of NZ_LGDD01000306.1, read as the reverse complement.
CGAGCCCGAGCCGCGCCATCTTCAGGAGTACGTCGAAGACGCCCTCGCGGTCGGGGCTCATCACCATCGCGGAGCGCAGGGCGACCTTGCGGGTGTCCGGCGTGCGGGCCTGCTCCTGGGCCGCCTCCCACGCCTTGGCGATCTCGACGCTGAACCCCCAGTAGTCGGGGACGTCCGGCTCGGCGCCGCCCACGATCCCGGTCGCCTCGTCGTTGGCCGCGTCGAAGCGGTGGGCGTACACGGTCGCGGTGCTCATCTGGAGCCACACCTTCGGGGGCCGCGCGGCGGCGCCGATCGCCTCGCCGACGATCCGGGCGGAGCGCACCCGCGAGTCCATCATGGCTCGCAGGTTCGCCTCGGTGTAGCGGCAGCTCACGCTGCGGCCGGCCAGGTTGATCACGACGTCGCTGCCGTCGACGACGTCCACCCATGCGCCGAGCGTCTCGCCGTCCCAGCCCACCTCGCGCTCGCGGCGCGGCCGCCGGGTAAGGATCACGACGTCGTGGCCCGCGGCGGTCAGCGCCCGGTCCAGGATCGCGCCGACCTGCCCGGTTCCGCCGGGAATCACTATCTTCATTGCGCCCCCTCGATCATGAGCGCAACCCTAGCGCACCGACTTGAACGCGTTCAAAGAACCCCTGCGGTCACCCGGGTGGCTCGCGTGCGGTGGTGACGGGAGGCCGGGCGAGCCGAGACTGGAGGCGGCTGCCGGATCCGACCGAGCGGCGTGCGAGCCACTGGTCGCAACCCAGGAGGTAGCCGTGGTCGACAGTGAGGCGTGGGGGGACGACGTCTATCAGCCCGACGGCTCCGAGGTACAGGACGACGAGGGCATCCTGAGCGCCGAGGACACGCTGCTCGACGACGGCCCCGCCGACCCCCTCGACGTGGGCTACTCGCCGCCGGAACGGCCCTGGGCCGTGGAGCGCGACGGGGTGACGGCGGCCGAGCGGCTGCACGGCGAGAGCCTCGACCAGCGCCTGGCCGACGAGGTCCCGGAGGTGTCCGACGCCGACGGCGACGGCATGGGCGACACCTCGGACACCGACGGGGAGCCGCGCGACATCGAGGTCGGCGGCGCCCGCGCCGGACGGCTCGTCGCCCCCGACGAGGGAGCGCACCCGGACGACGAGACCCGGATGCTCGCCAGGGACGTGGGCATCGACGGCGCGGCTTCCTCTGCCGAGGAGGCCGCCATGCACATCGTCGACGAGGACGACCTCGACGACCTCGACGGCTTCGAGGCCCCCGCCCGCACCGAATCGGGCGACTGAAACCCGCTGACCGAAACCCCGGAGCCCCCATGCAGCGTGACAAGCAGCCCTCGTACCAGCCGGTCGTCTTCCGCGACAAGGCCGCCGGGTTCGCCTTCCTGACCCGGTCGACCGCGACGAGCGAGGAGACGATCGACTGGGACGACGGGAACACGTACCCGGTCATCGACGTGGAGATCTCCGCGGAGAGCCACCCCTTCTACACCGGCAAGGCCCGGACGGTGGACACGGAGGGGCGGATCGCCCGCTTCGAGCGCCGTTACGAGGGCAAGGAGTGACCCGAGCGGCCCGGTGCGTCAGGGCCTCCCGCCGCCCGGGACGGCCGCCGGAACGGGGTGTCGATCCCGCTGCCGTGGCGGCACCGGAGAAATAGGGAGGCGCGCGCCCCGCCGGGGCTGTTAGCTTCACCGGCATGAGCAAGCGTGCGGCTGTGCAGTGGACGACGACGCCGGAGAGTGTCCCGGCGCGCTGACAGCTGTGTACGTCAAGAGCCCCGGGGCGAGTGGCCCCGGGGCTCTTCCGTGCGGTCACCCGTCCCACGAAGACCGCGAGGAGCCCCCCGTGCACGACCACCGCAAACTCGGCCGCGAACTCGACCTGTTCGACACCGACCCGCTGATGGGGGCCGGACTGCCGTACTGGCTGCCGGACGGCGCGGCCGTGCGGCATGCCCTGGAGGAGTACGTCCGCGAGACCGAGCGGCGGGCCGGATACCGGCACGTGTACTCGCCGGTGCTCGGCAAGCGCGAGTTGTACGAAATCTCCGGGCACTGGTCGCACTACAGCGAGGACATGTTCCCGCCGATGGACCTGGGCGCGGAGCAGGTGGTGCTGCGCCCGAGCCTGTGCCCCCACCACGCCCTGATCTACCGCTCACGCGCCCACAGCTACCGTGAACTCCCGCTTCGCATGGCCGAGTTGGGCGGGATGTACCGCTCGGAGCTCTCCGGTGTGCTAGGCGGTCTGACCCGGGTGCGGGCGATCCAGCTCAACGACGCCCACATCTTCTGCACCCTGGAGCAGGTCGCCGAGGAGGCGCGGGCCGCGCTCGACCTGATCGGCCGCGCGTACGCGACCCTTGGCATCCGCCCGGCCCGCTACCGCCTCTCGCTGCCCGGCCCGGGCGGCAAGTACGTGGCGGGCGCCGAGATGTGGGAGCGGGCCGCCGCCCTGCTGACCGAGGTGCTCGACGCCAGTGGGGTGCCGTACGAGTCCGTCGAGGGCGAGGCCGCGTTCTACGGCCCGAAGATCGATGTGCAGATCGCCGACGCGGCGGGCCGCGAGGCGACCCTGTCCACCGTGCAGGTCGACTTCCATCAGCCCGAGCGGTTCGATCTGTACTACATCGGGCCGGACGGCGGCAAGCACCGGCCGGTGATGGTCCACCGCAGCATCATCGGCAGCATGGAACGCGCCGTCGCCCATCTCATCGAGCTCCACGGCGGCGCTTTCCCCGCCTGGCTGGCGCCCGTTCAGCTGGTGGTGGTGCCCCTCTCCGAGGCCGAGGTGAACCAGGCCGCCGAGCTCGTGGCGCGGGCCGTCGCCGACGGCCTGCGGGCCGAGCTCGCCGGACCGGAACAGGGCTCCCTGGGCGCCCGCATCCGGGCCGCCCGGCTCGTCCCGTACCAGGCGGTGATCGGCGCCCGGGAGGCTGCGGCGGGCGAGGTCGCCCCGCGGCTGCGCGACGGCCGCCGCCCGGACGCCCTTCCGGCCGCGGAACTCCTCCGGCGCATCGGCGCCTTCGTGGCTGCGCGGAGCCCCGAACTCTGGGACGAGGCGGGCGAGTTGGCCATCAGCTGAGGGCGTCGGTGCGCAACTGGATCTCCTTGGCGTACGGGGAGGTTCCGTCCGGGCCGTAGGCGGCGAGGTGTGCCCGCCAGTCGGCGAGCGCGCCCTCGCCGTCGCGCAGGGCCAGGCGGCTGAGCCCGCGCCGGTAGAGGACGTCGGGGTCCTGTCCGGCGAGGGCCGCCACCGCGATGTCGAGGTCCGCCAGGGCGCGTTCGTGCTCGCCGAGGTCCTGCAGGGCGATGGCGCGGTTGGCCCGTAGTTCGCCGTCGTCCAAGAGCCGGATCGCCTCGTCGAGGTCGGATACGGCCAGCGCGGGGCGGCCCGCCGTGTGGGCGAGGACGGCGCGGTTGGCCCAGGCCGCGACGAAGCCGGGCTCGGTGCGCAGGGCCGCCGAGTAGCTGGCGTAGGCGCCTGCCGTGTCACCGGACTCGGCGAGCAACGAGCCCTGTGCGGCCAGGAGTTGGGAGTTTCCGGGGTCGAGCGCGAGGCCCTGCTCGATGTCGGCGGCGGCCCGCTCGTGCTCGCCGCGCGCCAGGAGCAGGTCGGCGCGGTGCACGAGCGATTCGAGGTGGCTCGGCTCCACTTCGAGCGCGTAGTCCAGGTCCCGCAGCGCCTCCTCGTCCCGGCCGAGTTCGCGCAGCAGGTCGGCGCGGTTGAAGTGGGCCTCGTGGAACGGCGGGGTCAGCCGGATCGCGGCGGCGTAGTCCGCGAGCGCCTCGTGGTGCAGGCCCACGGCGCGGCGCTGCGCGGCCCGCTCGAAGTAGTAGTCGCCGTAGTCCGGGTCGCGGCGGATCACCTCGTCGTAGTCGGCGATCGAGGCGGTGTGGTCGCCGCGCGCGCCACGCACCTGGGCGCGGTTGTACAACAGCACGGAACGGTGCAGGAGTTGCTCGTCGGGCCCGAAGTCGGCGTCGGTGATGGCGATCGCCTCCTCCACGAGGGCGAGCGAACCGTCGACGTTGCCCCGGTGCAGCTCGACGAGGGCGCGCGCGTTGCGCATGAACGCCCTGACCAGGACCCGTCGTTCGGGGTCGGGGTGGACGTCGGCGATCCCGATCGCGGTGTTGACCCAGGCGAGCGCCAGGTCCTCGTCGTGGGCGCCCTTGGGCAGGAAGCGGGTGTAGAGCATCGCCATGAGATAGCTGGTTCCCATGTGCGCGTCGGCGTCGGTGGTCATCCGCCGTATCTCGTCGAAGTAGCCGACGGCCTCGTCGCCGCGCCCCAGATAGGACAGGCAGGCGCCGGTCTTGTGGGTGAGCGTGCGGTACGTCATCGAGTCCTGGCCGACGGGGATGAGCCGGCGGCCGCGCAGCGCGAGCTCGATCACGGCCTCGTAGAAGCCGAGCGCGAAGCAGGAGTTGACGGCTTCGGACAGGGCGGCGAGACCCGCGCCCGCCGGGTCGGTGCCGTGTTCCAGGTGGTACGGGATGGCGCCGTGCCGCAGGGTCGGCTCGTCGAACGCGGCCAGCTCGGCGGCTCGGGCGGTGTGTCGCCGGGCCCGCTCCTCGGGTTCGAGCTTCGCGTACGCGGCGAGGAGCGCGGGGTCGCGGCTTGTGCCGTCGGAGTCGATGAACTGCTGCGCGGCGTCGGCCGTCCCTGTCCGAAGTTCCGCGCGCTCCGGCCGCTTCGGCACCCGGGTCGCATGGTTCTTCAGCGCCCGCCCGAGCGCGTCGTCGGCCGGGCCCTCGTGCTCGACGACCACGGTCAGCTCGGCGGGGTCGCAGCGGCGCAGCAGGACGGCGACGAAGTCGCGGTCGGTGGGGTCGGCCCCGTCCAGGTCGCGGAAGGCGACGACGACTCCCCCGGGATGTTTGACACGGGCCCAGTCCATGAGGAGTTCGGCGGCGCCGTGGGCGAGCCGCAGCGCGCGGGTCGCCGGGTAGAACCGGGTGCGCTCCTTGACGCCCGCGAGGTTGGTGAGGGTCTGCGGCGCCTGAGGGACGAGCGGGGTGACCTCCGGGGCGAGCGCGATGACCTCGGTCGCCCGGCGGGCCACCAACTCACCGTGTTCCGGGATGAGTTCGGGAACAATGTGGCGCAGCAGGGTGCCGCCCGCCGTGTACGGTCCGCGCAGCCGGCGGTGGCAGGGGACGGTGAGGTGCGCGGCAGGCGGTCCGTCGGACGCCGGGGCTTCCGCGTCGGCCCAGTAGTGGCGGGGCGAGGTCATGTCAGTGCTCCTTGGCGTGAGTTCTTCCGGGTCCGGGCACGCCGGTCCCGCAGCGTGACGAAGATCAGCAGGCCGATCTGGAACGAGGTGATGGCCACGAATCCCGCGGCGTCCACGAGGTCGGACGTCGTAGTCAGCGGGTTGGTGAAGCGGTCGACGGCCGTCGACCAGAAGTGCCAGGCGGTAGGGATCGCCGCCCACGCGAGGCTGCCCAGCGAGAAGCCGTAGCCGGACACGAGGACCGGCGCGTACCAGCGCGCCATCGCCCGGTCGCGGTCCGACCATTGCGTGTCCGGCCGGGGCGGTTCGCGGCGCAGCAGCCACCGAAATCCGCTCCGGAGACGGAAGCGGGCGGCGCCCTGCACATCCGTACAGCGCAACGCGTTGTTCAGGACGTAGTAGAGGTCGGTCTCCAGATAGAACATGAGCTGCCAGATGAGCCGCACCACACAGGTGAAGGCGACCGCGAGGCAGAACTTGTGGATCCAGGCGGGAATTCCGTGACCGGCCAGTTCCACCGAAAGAAGAGTGAGCATCGAAAAGAGGACGACGTCGGCGAGCATTCCGGCGAGGAACGGCAGATAGCGTCGGCGCCTTTCGACGCTGAGCAGGGAGTCGAGGCGGGTCTCGGCGACCAGGTAGTAGAGCCGTCGGCCGATCCCGAGCGTGGAGGGGAGCCCGAGCCTGCGCCCTGCGAGGGTATGAAATCCCTCGTGGATCAAAATGCACGGGATCACCGTCACGAACAGCGCGATGGGGATCAGCGAAATGTGGCCGGTGAAGAACAGATTGCGGTACGAGGGCCTCAGTTCCGGCGCCCGGACCATCGCGGCGACGGCGGCCGCCGTCAGCGTGGCGTAGAGGAACCAGGCGGGCCGGGAGAACGCGGCCGCGCCCAGACGCTGCCAGCGGATCGGCCCCAGCACCAATTCCTGTGCCGCCTCGCCGCGCAGAAATCGAAGGTCTTCGAGGGCCGCCAGGAAGTCGGCCATGTCGAGGCGCTCCCCGCAGGTCCGCTCGTACCAGGCGGCGGCGTCGGGGACCGGGACCCCGGCGCCGAGCAGCCGCAGGACCTGCGCGCCTTCTTCGGGAAAGACCGCGTACGAGCCGATGTCGGGCCGCCCGACCATGACGCCGTCGGGCTCGGCCACCATCGTGAGTGTGTGGAGGCGGACCGTGGGGCCGCCGCCGGGAACCAGCGCGCTCATGCGGTGCGCACCCTTCTGTTCTGCTCCGCGAACCGAGGCGGAGCCGGAGCCGGACCCCCGGTGAGGACCCGGCTCCGACCGGATGTCACTGCTGGGCGCACAGGTAGTAGCAGGCGGTCGTCAGGCGGATCGGACCGGCCTTGCGGATCGACATCTTCTTCATGGATTCCCCTCCTCTCATCGGTCGTGGCGCATGGAATCGCGCGAGGCGCCCGCAATGGGGCACGGGTGCGGCGCCGGTAGGGATTTCCCTGGTGGGCACGAGTGAATTGCCATGAATACGCGAATGGCGGATCGGGGCGGTCTCACGAAGTCGTCGACGATTTTCGACGACCAGCCGCCGACGATGCCCGAAGACCAGATTCCCCCGTTCACCGACCCAATCCACAGCATCCGGTGGGTACTTGACGGTGTCAACCAGGGAACGGGAACGTCCGCATTTTCGCCCGACCGGGCCTTTTGGATAAATGCGTGGTCCGTATCAACACCAGCTGCCGAAATGCCAAGGCGCGGAACGTTTTCGGGCAGCGTGGAAACAGACGCCACTTCCGAATGCGCCGGGCCGTTCGGTCCGGGGCTGCGGGTGCCCCCGTTTTCCGGGCCCTGCCGCGATCGCGGCCGTCGGGGCCCTCGCCGTCCCATACGGACCGGCGGGCCGTGCCGTTCAGCGAAACGTCCGCTCAGATGCTCGCACTTGGGCCTCCTGGCCGAACGGAAGCCACCCGCACCGGGGAACGCGTCCCCGTTCTTGGTCAGCTCCTCATGGCAACGGCGCTGTGGGGGGCGGCCGGCTGGCACCCTCGCGGAGATCGATCCGAGCCGTCGTGAGGAATGCGCATGCAGCACCGCACCGCTGTGTCCACCGTCGTCAGCGCGCTCTGCGGGGCCCTCGCCCTCGCCCTGCCCGCCCAAGCGGCGTCGGCCCGCCAGGCGGGGCACATCATCGTCTTCGGCCACCGGGGGGCTTCGGCGTACGCCCCGGAGAACACGCTCGACTCCGTACAGCGAGCCGCCGACCTCGGCGTCGACTGGGTGGAGAACGACGTCCAGCGCACCCGCGACGGCGCGCTCGTCGTCATCCACGACACGACACTGGCCCGCACCACCAACGTCGAGCAGCGCTACCCCGACCGGGCGCCCTGGTCCGTGGGTTCGTTCTCGCTCGCCGAGATCAAGCAGCTCGACGCGGGCAGCTGGTTCGGCCCGGACTTCCGGGGCGAGCGCATCCCCACCCTTCAGGAGTACCTGGACCTGCTCGACGACACCGGCCAGGGCCTGCTGCTCGAACTGAAGCAGCCCGAGCTGTACCCGGGCATCGAGCGCCAGACCCTGGACGTCCTGGACCGGGCCGACTGGCTCGACCGGCCGCACCTCGCCCGGCGCCTGATCGTGCAGAGCTTCAGCGCCCCCGCGCTGCGCACCACGCACCGGCTCCGCCCCGAGGTCCGCACCGGCTTCCTCGGCAATCCGCCGGTCTCCCAGCTCAAGCAGTACGCCGCCTTCACCGACGAGATCAACGCGGAGCAGCATTCGGTGACCGCCGCGTACGTCAAGGCGGTGCACGGGATGAAGGGGGCCCATAGCAAGGCGATGCGCATCAACACCTGGACCGTCGACAACGCGCCCGCCGCCACCAAGCTGGTGAGGATGGGGGTCGACGGGATCATCACCGACCGTCCCGACCTCATCGAGAGCGCGACGCGGCGGCGCACGTAGCCGCCACCCTGATGGCACGTCAACTGCCGTGACCGACGAGCTGTCGCGTGATACTGGAGGCCGTCACACTCCGCACGCCTCGCCCTGGAGGTCATGGTGAACATGCTCATCAACGTGCCCGAGACCGTCGTAGCGGACGCGCTGCGCGGGATCGCCGCCGCGCATCCCGCGCTCACGGTCGACGTCGAAAACCGGCTGGTCGTGCGGCGTGACGCACCCGTGGCCGGGCAGGTGGGCCTCGTCTCGGGCGGCGGGTCCGGGCACGAGCCGCTGCACGCGGGCTTCGTGGGGCCGGGCATGCTGTCCGCGGCGTGCCCCGGCGAGGTGTTCACGTCGCCCGTGCCGGATCAGATGGTACGGGCCGCGGCGGCCGTGGACGGCGGCGCCGGGGTGCTGTTCGTCGTCAAGAACTACACCGGCGACGTACTCAACTTCGACATGGCGGCCGAGCTCGCCGAGGACGAGGGCGTGACGATCGCCAAGGTCCTCGTGGACGACGACGTCGCGGTGACCGACAGCCTCTACACGGCGGGGCGGCGCGGCACCGGCGCGACGCTGTTCGTCGAGAAGATCGCCGGGGCGGCCGCCGCGGAGGGCCGGCCCTTGGAGCGGGTCGAGGCGATCGCCCGGCAGGTGAACGCGAACTCGCGCAGTTTCGGGGTGGCCCTGACCGCCTGTTCCACCCCCGCCAAGGGCAGCCCGACCTTCGAACTTCCGCCGGGTGAGCTGGAGTTGGGGGTCGGCATCCACGGCGAGCCGGGGCGGGAGCGGCGGGCGATGATGACCTCGCGGGAGATCGCGGACTACGCCGTGGACGTCGTCCTGGAGGATCTGCGGCCGACGAGCCCCGTGCTGCTCCTCGTCAACGGGATGGGCGCCACGCCCCTGCTCGAACTGTACGGATTCAACGCCGAGGTGCACCGGGTCCTGGCCGAGCGGGGCGTGCCGGTGGCCCGTACGCTCGTGGGGAACTACGTGACCTCGCTCGACATGGCGGGCTGCTCGGTGACGCTCTGTCAGGTCGACGAGGAGCTGCTGCGGTTGTGGGACGCCCCCGTCGACACGGCCGCGCTGCGGTGGGGATGCTGAACCGATGCCTGAAGGAGGGCTTGTGCTCGACGCCGCGTTCATGTGCCGCTGGATGACCGCCACCGCCGCCGCGGTGGACCGGGAGGCGGACCGGCTCACCGATCTCGACTCGGCGATCGGCGACGCCGACCACGGGGCGAACCTGCAGCGCGGCTTCACCGCCGTGACGGCGGTGCTCGACAAGGAGGCGCCCGCCACTCCGGGGGCCGTACTCGCCCTGGCCGGGCGGCAGTTGATTTCCACGGTCGGGGGTGCTTCGGGGCCGCTGTACGGGACGCTGCTTCGCCGCGCCGGCAAGGCCCTCGGGGACGCCGCCGAGGTCACGAGGGAGCAGTTGGCCGAGGCGCTCGGCGCCGGGGTCGCGGCGGTCGCCCAGCTGGGCGGGGCGGCGGCCGGGGACAAGACGATGCTGGACGCGCTGCTGCCGGCGGTCGAGGCGCTCGGCGAGTCCTTCGGCGCGGCGGCGGAGGCGGCCGACGCGGGGGCGCTCGCGACCGTACCGCTGCGTGCCCGCAAGGGCCGGGCCAGTTATCTCGGGGAGCGCTCCGTGGGCCATCAGGATCCGGGGGCGACGTCGTCGGCGCTGCTCATCGGCGCGCTGGCCGAGGCCGCCGCGTGAGCGGGCCGGGCCCGCTGGTCGGGGTGGTGCTCGTCTCGCACAGCGCGGCGGTGGCGGCGTCCGTCGCCGAACTCGCCGAGGGCCTCGCGGGCGGCGGCCCCACCACGCCCGTCGCCCCGGCGGGCGGCCTGCCCGACGGGGGCCTGGGCACCAGTGAGGAACTCATCGTGCGGGCGGCCGAGTCCGTGGACCGCGGCGCGGGCGTGGCCGTCCTGGTGGACCTGGGCAGCGCGGTCCTCACGGTCAAGGCCCTGCTGGCCGAGGGCGACGAACTCCCGCCCGGAACAAGGCTGTTGGATGCCCCGTTCGTGGAGGGCGCGGTGGCCGCGGTCGTCAGCGCGTCGGCGGGCGCGGACCTGGACGCGGTGGAGGCGGCGGCCGCGGAGGCGTACGACTACCGGAAGGTGTGAGGGGCGGAACGCGGCGTGCCGGGCGACTGCGGCACGCCCGGCCCGGGACGTGCGGCTCGCCCGGTTCGAACCGGGCACGTCATCCTGCTGTCGCGCGTCCTCGCCCGGCGCCATCATGAGGACATGAGTGCCTTCAACGACTTGGGCGGCACCGGCGGGCCGCGGCTCGCCCCGCTGCCGGAGGACTGGACCCGTGCGCTGGCCGTCGTGGCGCATCCGGACGACATCGAGTACGGCACAGCGTCGGCGGTCGCCCGCTGGACCGCGCAGGGCAAACAGGTCGGCTATGTCCTGGCGACGCGCGGGGAGGCGGGGATCGACGGGATGCATCCGGACCGGGCCGCGCCGCTGCGCGAGGCCGAGGAGCGGGCCGGGGCGCGCGAGGTCGGGGTCAGTGATGTGGAGTTCCTCGGCCACCGGGACGGGGTGGTGGAGTACGGGATCGAGCTGCGGCGCGACATCACGCGGGCCATCCGCAGGTTCCGGCCGGAGGTGATCTTCTCCGGCGCGTACACGATCCGGATGATCGGCGGGCTGATCAACCAGGCCGACCACCGGGCGGTCGGGCTCGCGGCGCTGGACGCGGCGCGGGACGCCGGGAACCGGTGGGTCTTCCCGGAGCTGACCGAGGAAGGGCTCGAACCGTGGCCCGGGGTGCGTTTCGTCGCGTTCGCGGGGTCGGACCGGCCCACGCACGGGGTGGAGGTGACCGGCGACCCGCTGGAGCGCGGCATCGCCTCCCTCGCCGCGCACGTCGAGTACACCAAGGGGCTCGGCGCGGACGCCGACGCCTTCGCTCCACGCCCCTTCCTGACCTGGATCGCGCGTTCGTCGGGTCCGGCCATGGGAGTGGAGGCCGCCGTGCTCTTCGACGTCCACCGGCTGGCCCCCGAGGGGCCGCCGCCCTGGGTGTGAGCGCCGCCTCAGTGTTATGCAACTTGTTGCATAAGCGGGTTCCGCTGGTCTACAACTGGAGGCGACGACACCCCACCCGGAGGCGCCCCCATGACCGCGTACCCCCATCTGCTGAGCCCCCTCGACCTCGGGTTCACCACCCTGCCCAACCGGGTGCTGATGGGCTCGATGCACATCGGGCTCGAAGAGGCCGAGAACGGCTTCGAGCGGATGGCAGCGTTCTACGCCGAGCGGGCCCGCGGCGGGGTCGGCCTTATGGTCACCGGCGGCATCGCGCCCAACGACGCGGGCCGGCCCTACCCGGGCGGCGCGAAGCTGACCAACGAGGCGGAGGCCGAGCAGCACCGGACCGTCACCGAAGCGGTGCACCGCGAGGGCGGCCGGATCGCGATGCAGATCCTGCACTTCGGCCGGTACGCCTACCACCAGGACCTGGTCGCGCCGAGCGCGCTCCAGGCGCCGATCAGCCCGTTCGTGCCGAATGAGCTGAGCGACGAGCAGGTCGAGCAGACCGTGGCGGACTTCGTGCGGGCGGCCGAGCTCGCGAAGTCCGCCGGGTACGACGGCGTCGAGATCATGGGCTCCGAGGGCTACCTCATCAACGAGTTCGTCGCGGGGGCCACCAACCAGCGCACCGACCGCTGGGGCGGCTCCTACGAGAACCGGATGCGCTTCCCGGTCGAGATCGTGCGCCGCACGCGCGAGCGCCTGGGCACCGACTTCATCCTCATCTACCGACTCTCCATGCTGGACCTGGTGCCCGGCGGCTCGACGCTGGAGGAGGTCATCACCCTCGCGCGGGCCATCGAGGCGGCCGGGGCGACGATCATCAACACCGGCATCGGCTGGCACGAGGCGCGCATCCCGACGATCGCGACCTCGGTGCCCCGGGGCGCCTACACCTGGGTGACGAAGAAGCTCATGGGGTCGGTGTCGATCCCTCTGATCACCAGCAACCGCATCAACACCCCGGAAGTCGCCGAGCAGTTGCTCGCCGATGGCCGGGCGGACATGGTGTCGATGGCACGGCCCTTCCTCGCCGACCCGGAGTTCGTCGCCAAGGCGGGCGCGGGCCGCGCCGAGACCATCAACACCTGCATCGGCTGCAACCAGGCGTGCCTCGACCACACCTTCAGCGGCAAGATCACCTCCTGTCTGGTCAACCCGCGCGCCTGCCACGAGACCGAGCTGGTCCTCTCCCCCACCAAGCTGCGCAAGCGCCTCGCGGTGGTCGGCGCGGGCCCGGCCGGGCTCGCCTTCGCCGTCTCGGCGGCCGGGCGCGGGCACGCCGTCACCCTCTTCGACGCCTCCGACCGGATCGGCGGCCAGCTGAACATCGCCAAGCGGGTGCCCGGCAAGGAGGAGTTCGACGAGACGCTGCGCTACTTCCGTACGCAGCTCGAACTGCACGGCGTGGACGTCCGGTTGAACACCGAGGTGGCCGCGGCCGACCTCGACGACGGCTCGTACGACGAGATCGTGATCGCGACCGGCGTCACCCCGCGCACCCCCGAGATCCCGGGCTCGAACCACCCGAGCGTCGTCACCTACCTCGACGTGCTGCGCGACGGGGCGCCGGTCGGCGAGCGGGTCGCGGTCGTCGGCGCGGGCGGCATCGGCTTCGACGTCGCCGAGTTCCTCACCGACGGCGGCGACGCGGCCGGCCTGGACGCCGAGACGTACTTCCGGCAGTGGGGCGTCGACACCACGTACGGCTCGCGCGGCGGGCTGCGCAAGGCCGAGCGGCCCAAGCCGCCGCGCCAGGTGCACCTGCTCCAGCGCAAGACGACGAAGGTCGGCGCGGGCCTCGGCAAGACGACGGGCTGGATCCACCGCACCGAGCTCAAGCACCGCGGCGTCACCATGGTCCCGGGCGTGCGCTACGACCGGATCGACGACGCGGGCCTGCACATCACCGTGGACGGCGAGTCGACCGTGCTGCCCGTCGACACGGTCGTGCTGTGCGCGGGCCAGGAGTCGCGGCGCGGCCTGTACGAGGAGCTCAGCGCGGCCGGCGCGACGGTGCACCTGATCGGCGGCGCCGACGTGGCCGCCGAACTGGACGCCAAGCGCGCCATCGACCAGGGCACCCGGCTGGCCGCCACGCTCTGAGGCGAGCGGCCGAACCTAGGATGCGGTCATGTCCCTCCCGCACGCGATCCTGACCGCACTGCTCGAAAAGCCCTCCTCGGGGCTTGAGCTGACCCGCCGCTTCGACAAGTCGATCGGCTACTTCTGGTCGGCCACGCATCAGCAGATCTATCGCGAACTGGGAAAGCTGGAGCAGTCCGGGTTCATCCGCGCGCTGCCGTCCGCCGCCCCGGCCCGCGGGCAGAAGAAGGAGTACGAGGTGCTGCCCGCGGGCCGGGCCGAGCTCGCCCAGTGGGCGGCGGCCGGCCAGGCCCCGAAGCCGATGCGGGACCCGCTGCTGCTGCGGATGCGGGCGGCGGCGGTGATCGGCACGGGCGGCCTGCGGGCCGAGCTGGAGCGCCATCTCGCCCTGCACCACGCCCAATTGACGACGTATCACGGGATCGAGGAGAAGGACTTCCCGCCGGAGCGGGACAGCGAGCAGGACCGGCTGCGGCATCTGGTGCTGCGCGGCGGCATCGAGCTGGAGACGTTCTGGATCGGCTGGCTGACCGAGGCGCTCGGCACCCTGGGCGAGGAGCCGCCGGAGTCCCTGGGCGAAGGGCTGCCCGAGAAGTGAGGCGAAGCATCCGGCGCGGCGTTCCCCGCATCCATCAAGGCGTTGTATTCTACAACCCGCCATGGAGACGAAAGGGGATCAGTCGTGCTCAGCCGAGACCAGTCGGTCATCACCATTCAGCGTGAGCTGACCGCGTTCGCCCGGCGCGCCCGGGCCGCCGCCGCCCGGATGCACCCGGAGCTCTCGCTCGTCTCGTTCACCCTGCTCTCCCATCTGGAGGACCAGCAGGGCTGCCGGGCGACCGATCTGGCCGCCTACTACATGCTCGACAAGTCGACGATCAGCCGTCAGATCGCGGGGCTCGAAAAGCTCGGCTTCGTCGAGCGCATCAGCGACCCCGACGACCACCGCATCCAGGTGCTCCAGCTGACCCCGGCGGGCACCGCCAAGCTCGCCGAGGCGGCGGAACTGCGCCGCCAGGCCTTCCACGACCGGCTCGCCGACTGGGCACCTCAGGACCTGGACCGGTTCGCTGAGTACCTGCTGCGCTACAACAGCCTTGCGGAGAGCGGCAGTTGAGACTCTCCTGACCTCAGGATCCCCGGACGTGGTCGGAGACGGCGACGACGAGGACCCGGGTGCCGGGCAGCGTCGCACGCCAGCGGTGGCGCACCCCGCCGGTGAGATACAGGGTGTCGCCCTTCGACAGGGTGTAGCCGCGCCCTTCCGCCTCGACCTCGGCGGCGCCGTCCGCCACATACATCAACTCGTCGTTGTGGTGCAGGAATTCGCGGTCCGCCGCCCGCTCGCCGGTGAACTCCAGGGCGTGCATCTGATGGCGGCCCCGCACCAGCGGGCGCACCCCGGCGTCGCGTGACAGGCCCGCGTCGTCGTCGGCGCGTACGACGTCGACCGTGCGGTCCGTCGCATCGGCGGCGGCGAGCAGTTCCACGGCCGTCGTGTTCAGGGCGTCCGCCATGCGCTGGAGGGAGCGCATGCTGGGGCGGGCCCGCTCGTTCTCGATCTGGCTGAGGAACGGTACGGACAGGCCGCTGCGTTCCGCGACGGCCGCGAGCGTGAGGTCGAGCGCCCGCCGCCGACGGCGCACCGCGCCCCCCAGGCGCGGCCCCGCACCCGTCCCACCTGTGTCGTTCATCCGCACTGCCCTCCCTCGGGATCACCTTACGCACCGCGCGGGACGGTTTCGTACGCCCGTCACACCGCCGACACACAACGCCTCTACCTTCGAAGCTGTTTGAGGACATCAAAGAAACTTTGAAGGAGTGTCGTCGTGACCACTCGCCCGACCGTCGTCGACCAGAACCAGCGCCGCCGGCGCGGCACCGGTCTCATCGCGCTCGACCCGGACGCGGCCTGCCCGGGCTTCACGCTGTATGCGCCGCTGACCGGGGGCGGCGAGGTGTATCTGGTGGACCTGCGCGGCGAGGCCGTCCACACCTGGCACCTCCCCTACCGGCCGGGGCGGCACGCCCGGATCCTCGGCAACGGAAACCTCGCCTACAACGGCGTACTGCCGGGCCAGGAGGCGCTGTTCCCGATGTGGCACAAGTACCGTGGCGGCGTAATGCTGGAGGCCACGCCGGACGGCACGGTCGTGCGCGAGCACCGCGATCCCCTCCAGCACCACGACGCCCACCACCTCGACGACGGCCGCATCCTCTACACCGGGCTCGAACCGCTGCGCGGCGCCGAGGCGGCCGGGGTCCTCGGCGGGGTGGCCGGTTCCGAGGCCGCCGGAGGAACGGTGTGGGCCGACACCATCAGGGAGGTCGGACCCGACGGCGGCGAGCTGTGGTCCTGGCGGGCCGCCGACCACCTAGACCGGGCCGAGTACGCGCTGCACCTCGACTACGCGCGTGAGCACTGGCCGCTCATCAACAGCGTCACCCCGCTTGCCGACGGGAACGTCCTGGCCAGTCTGCGCAGCGTGTCCGCGGTGGTCGTCATCAGCCGGGACACCGGCGAGATCCTGTGGCGCACCGGCCCCGGCACGGTCTCCCAGCAGCACCATCCCACCGAGCTGGCCGGCGGCAACGTCCTGGTCTTCGACAACGGCGTCTTCCGGCCGGGCCACGACGTGCCGTATTCGCGCGTCGTCGAGATCGAACGCGCCGGCGGCCGGGTCGTGTGGGAGTACCACGACCCGGCCCGCGAATCGTTCTTCGCCCCCTTCATGGGATCGGCCCAGCGGCTGCCCAACGGCAACACGCTGGTCACCGACTCCCCCGCGGGCCGCCTCTTCGAAGTGACCCAACAGGGCTATTTGTGCTGGGAGTTCATCGTGCCGCAGTTCGGCGGCTACGAGGAGTCCGAGGTGCGGCGGCTCTTCCCGGCCGAGCCGAACGCGGTGTTCCGCGCCTACCGGTACGCGGCCGAGGAGCTGCCCTGGCTGGAGGCGCGCCCATGACGTCGCCCGTCGACGAGCGGGTCCCGCTCGGACGGCTCGCCCCGCTCGCCGTGCAGCATGTGCTCGCCATGGTCGCGGCGCCCGTCTCCACCGTCTTCCTCACCGCGGCGGCCCTGCGGCTGCCGCCCGACCGGACCGCCTCGCTGCTCAGCGCGGTCCTGGTGCTGTGCGGTGCGGGGTCGCTCCTCCAGTCGCTCGGCTTCTGGGCCTTCGGGGCCCGGCTGCCGTTCGTGATGCTGCCGGGCGGGGCGGCCGCCGCGCTGTTCCTCCAGATCGCCCATGACCACGGCCCCGCCGTGGCGAGCGGCTCGGTGCTGCTCGCGGCGGCGCTGCTCCTCGCCGTGCTGCCGCTGTACGCCCGCGTGGTGCGGCTCTTCCCGCCGCTGGTGATGGGCGTGACCGTGCTCCTGATCGGGATCTCCATGATCCGGGTCGCAGCCCAGCTCGTCACGGGCCCCGGCGGCACGGCGGCGCCGCGTGCCGTCGCCCTGGCCGCGGCGACCGTGGCGGCGACGGTCCTGGCCCATCTCGTGCTGCGCGGGGTGTGGCGGCGTACGGCCGTGCTCATCGGCATGGCTGTGGGCACGCTCGTCGCGGTGACGACGGGGCTCGGCGCGGTCACCCCGGCCGCGGGCTCCGGCTTCTCGCTGCCGGGCCTCTTGCCTTACGGCGCTCCGGAGTTCGACCCGGTGGCGGCCCTGCCGCTGCTCGTGTTCAGCCTCACCACGCTGGCCGAGATCACCGGCCAGAGCGTGCTGAGCAGCGAGACCGCGGGGCGCGTGCCCGACCCGGGCCGCGACGTGCCGAGGATGGCCCGCGCCGACGCCCTCGTCTCGCTCGTCGGCGGCCTCTTCGGTACGTCGCTGATGGTGACCAGCGCCGAGAACATCGGGATCGGCCGCCTCACCGGGGTCCGCAGCCGGTACGTGACGGCAGGCGCGGGCGGCCTGCTGGTCCTGGCCGGGCTGCTCTCCCCCCTCTCGCGTCTCGTGGCGGGGCTGCCGACCGCGGTCGTCGGCGGCTCGGCCCTCGTCGTATACGCGGTCATCGCCGTCATGGGCGTCGAGATGCTGGCCCGCGCGGAACTCGGCGAGCGCTCGCACTCCCTGGTGGCAGCGCTCGCACTCGCGGTAGGTCTGCTACCCCTGCTCGCCCCCGGCCTCTACGACGGATTCCCCGGCTGGTTCCGCACGGTCGCGGGCAGCGGGGTGGTCGCCGGGACGCTCGCAGCGGTCCTTCTGCACGCCCTGTTCACAACGTCCGCCGTCCACAGGGACGTTCGGGCGCCGCGCCCCGAACCGGCCGCCCGTCGACGCGACGCCACCTGATGGGGCAAGGTCTGGGGTGTGCCTTCACTTCCTCAGCAGCCGCTCCCGTCCCAGCCCTGGGCGGGGCCGCCCGTCGGACACATGGTCGTCAGCGGGGACGACGCGCTCGCCCACCGGCTCGCCGGTGAGCTGCGCGAGGTGTACGGCGAGCGCGTCGTCCTCGTCGTGCCGCCGGAGAACGTGACCCGCTCGGCCCAACTCCCCGCGGGCGGCCGGGCCAGGGCCTCGGCGCTGTTCGGCCGCATGTCGTCCGCGATGCTCCGCACCCCCGTGCCCGGCTCCGAGCGGGCGAGCGACTCCCGGCTCGTCGAGGCGGTGGAGCCGAACGACGGGGCGCTCATCGAGGCCGGCATCGAGCAGGCCGCCGCGCTCGCGCTGGTGCACGGCGACGACGAGACGAACATCCGGGCCGCATTGATCGCCCGGCGTCTCAACCCGCGCGTCCGGCTCGTCATCCGGCTCTACAACCGCAAACTCGGCCAGTATCTCCAGGAGTTGCTCGACCAGGCGGCGGCTCTCGCGGCGCCGGATCCCGGCGCGGCCGCGTCCGAGACGTCCACCACCGTGCTGTCCGATGCCGACACCGCCGCGCCCGCACTGGCCGCCACCGCCCTCGCGGGCACCAGCAAGGTCGTGCACGCCGACGGGGTGCTGCTGCGGGCCGGGCAGCGCCCGCCGCCGCGCCGCGGCGAAGTCACCGACCCGGGGCTGTGCACGCTGGCCCTGCTCTCGTCGACCACCAACGACCCTGCGGGCGCGGAGGGTTCGGACCGCAGCGGCTCGGAAGGACCCCGCCTGCTGCCCGACGAGCGGTCGATGGACGAGGCCGACCGGCGCGGCCGGGTCGTCCTGGAGACCGTCACCTACACCGGCCCCGCCCAGCCCCCGGGCCGCCTCACCGATCTCGGCGCGCCGCTGGGCCGGCTGTTCTCGCGCAGGCTGCGCTGGTCGCTCGCCGGGATCGTCGCCTCGGTGATCGCCCTTGCCATCGCGACCTGGCTCACCACCGGCGACGATCCGCTGCACGCCGCCTATCTGACCCTGCTCGACATCTTCGCCATCGACGACCCGGCCATCGACCAGCCCGTGGGCCGCCAGATCCTCCAACTGCTGTCAGGACTGACCGGGTTGCTGTTGCTGCCGGTCCTGATCGCCGCCGTCCTGGAAGGGCTCGGCACTTTCCGCAACGCCTCCGCGCTGCCCCGCCCCTCGCGTGGACTCTCCGGGCACGTGGTGCTGCTCGGCATGGGCAAGATCGGCGCCCGGGTCCTGGTGCGCCTGCGCGAGCTCGACATCCCCGTCGTGTGCGTGGAGTCCGACCCGGAGGCCCGCGGCATCGCGCTCGCCCGGCGGCTGCGCGTGCCCACCGTCATCGGCGACGTCACCCAGGAGGGCATCCTGGAGTCGGCCCGCATCCACCGGGCCGACGCCCTGCTCGCGCTGACCAGCTCGGACACCACCAACCTGGAAGCCGCCCTGTACGCCCGCTCGGTGAAGCCCGATCTGCGGGTCGTGATGCGGCTGTACGACGACGACTTCGCGACCGCCGTCTACCGCACCCTGCGCGCCGCCCACCCGCAGGCCATGACCCGCAGCCGCAGCGTCTCGCACCTGGCGGCGCCCGCCTTCGCCGGAGCCATGATGGGCCGTCAGATCCTGGGCGCCATACCGGTGGAGCGCAAGGTACTGCTCTTCGCGGCCGTCGACGTGGCGGGCCATCCGCAACTGGAGGGCCGTACCGTCGAGGAGGCGTTCCGCGAAGGCGCCTGGCGGGTGCTCGCGCTCGACACGTCCTCGCCCGCCGACCGGGTCCCCGACCTGGGCGCCGCCCGCCGCCGGGGCGGGGGCGCCCCGGGCGACCTGGTGTGGCAGCTGCCGCCCGGGTACGTGCTGCGGCCCGAGGACCGGATCGTGCTCGCCGCGACCCGGCGGGGCCTGGCCGAACTCCTCGGCCGCCGCCCCTCCTCGCGAGTGGCCCCGTGAGGGCGGCCTACAGCCCGACGTCGCGGCTGCGGAAGTCCTCCAGGGACTCGCGGCGCACCAGGAGCCGGGCGTGCCCGTCGGCGACGGCGACCACCGGCGGGCGGCCCACCATGTTGTAGCCGGACGCCATGGACAGCTGGTAGGCGCCCGCCACCGGCACGGCGAGCAGGTCGCCGGGGTGGACGTCGCCGGGCAGGTCCACCGCGGAGGCGAGCACGTCGCCCGCCTCGCAGTGCCGGCCGACGACGGTCGCCTTGCAGGTCTTGGCGGTTGAGGCCCGCCCGATCAGCCGGGGTGCGTAGCGCACTCCGTACAGGGCGGGCCGCGGGTTGTCGCTCATGCCGCCGTCGACGGCGACGAAGAGGTTGTCGCCGGTGCGTTTGACGGCGAGTACGCGGTAGAGCGCGACGCCCGCGGGGCCGACGACCGCACGGCCCGGTTCGACGAGCAGCCGGGGCACGTCGAGGCCGGCCGCCGCGCAGCTCTCGGCGAGCTCGGCGCGCATGCGGCGGGCCAGCGTCGTGATGTCGAGCCCGTCCTCGCCGGGCCGGTAGGCGACGCCGTGCCCGCCGCCCATGTCGAGCTCGGGCAGCACGATGCCGTGGACGTCCCGGAGCCGGGCCATCAGGCCGACCATGCGGCGCACCGCCGACAGGTACGGCTTGACGGTGGTGATCTGTGATCCCAAGTGGCAGTGCAGTCCGGTCAGTTCGAGCTGGGGCTGGCCGAGGATGCGGGCGATGGCGTGCTGGGCGTGGCCGTCGGTGAGGGAGAGGCCGAACTTCTGGTCGTCCGTACCGGTACGGATCTTGTCGTGGCCGCCCGCGCTGATCCCGGGCACCACCCGGACCATCACCTTCTGGTGGCCGTGCGGCCCGACGGCGGCGGCGAGCCGGGCGATCTCGGACGGGCTGTCGATGACGATGCGGCCGACGCCGAGGCGCAGCGCGGCCTCGATGTCGTGCGGGGACTTGGCGTTGCCGTGCAGCACGATCCGTTCGGCCGGGAATCCGGCGGTGACGGCGAGTTCGAGCTCGCCCGCGGAGCACACGTCGAGGCCGAGCCCTTCCTCGTCGACCCAGTGCGCCATGGCCCGGCACAGGAACGCCTTGGCGGCGTAGAGGACTTCGGCCTCGGGGAACGCGCTGCGGTAGGTGCGGCAGCGCTCGCGGACCTCGCCCTCGTCGAGGACGTAGGCGGGGGTGCCGAAGCGTTCGGCGATCTCGGCGAGCGGGACGGCGCCCACCGCGAGGCCGCCGTGGCCGAGCCGCGCGGTGGAGGCCGGCCACACCGACAGGTCGTCGGCGGACGTCAGGCCGGTCGGCAGGTTCATGGTGGTCATGGGCTGCTTACTCCTTCTCGCTCCTGCTCAGCCGATCCACAGGGCGAGCGCGTCGGCGACGACGGCGGCTCCGGTCACGGTGGTTGGTGCGGCCCCGGCACGGGGAGGCGGGCCGGGGCACGTCGGCGACGCTACGCCCGCGGGGCCCGGCCGACCGGCGCCCTGACGCGATGCTGACGGGAAGGGGAGGTGTGCTGACGGGATGCTGACGCGGCGGCAGTCCCGGCGTCATGAGCCCGTCAGTTTCTCCCGCCCGCTCGTCAGGAAAGCGCCAACGCGCGCTGCGATCAGCCGTCCAGGGGCTTTGCTCAACGGATGAGCGGAAGGCGATACGAGTACGAGGTGGACGTCATGGACCGGGCCGGCGGGCGACGGGTTGTGGCCGGGGTCAGCGGCTCGCTGGGCAGTCTGACGGCGCTGCACCGCGCGGCGCGGGAGGCGGAGCTCGGTGGGGGCACGCTGATGGCGGTCCTCGCCTGGGCTCCGCCCGGCGGCGAACTCGGCCACCGGGGCTCGCCGGATCCGGGGCTGCTCGCCGAGTGGCGCAAGCTGGCGGGCGAACAACTCGTCCAGGCCCTCGACACGGCTTTCGGCCCGGCCGGGCCGTCCGTGCCGCTCGAAGCGATGGTCGTACGGGGCACGCCGGGGGCCGTTCTGGTGGAGGCCGCGCGGGAGCCCGAGCACCTGCTCGTCCTCGGCGCCGGCACCCGCGGCCGGCTCCGCCGTGCGCTGCGTCCTTCGGTGGCCCGCTACTGCCTCGCGCACGCCACCTGCCCGGTCCTCGCCGTGCCGCCCTCCCCCTTGGAGCACGAACTGGCGGCCCTTCACCGGCTCGTCGCGTGGCGACGCCCCCTGGACCCGAGCGAGCTGGCGAAGTGAACGCCGCCCGCCACAGGGCCGTCGAGGAGGGCCGCGTTCTCCTGACGTCCGAGCCAGCTCGCCTCGCTCCTCATCGGCCCCGAGGCCTTACCCCCGCCCCCGAACGGAGCTCGTCGTGATCGAACTTCGCCCCTACCAACTCGCCGCCCACACCCGCTGGTTGTGCGCCGCCGAGCCGGGCCCGGCGGCCCTGGCCGAGCACGTACTGACCACCGGGAACGGACACGGGTGGGCCGACCGCGCCGTACAACCGCGCGCGATCGCCCTCGACTGCGCGGGCCACGTGCTGCTGCGCGGCGACCCGGGCGCGCTCGATCCGGCGGGCCTGGCACCGCTGGCACACCGCTACGTCGAGGCACCCGGCCGCTTCCTGCCGGTCCTCGGCGCTTCCTTCGACCGGGTCGTGCCGCGGGAGCGGATGGTGTACGTGCAGCGGGAGCCGGCCGCTGCCCCGCGTCCCCCGCGCGGCGTGACGATCCGCCCGCTGACCTCGGCCGACGCGCCCGCACTCGTCAGGATCGCACCCGACTCGGCCTGGATTCACGCCAGTTGGGGCGGACCGTCGGGGCTCGGCCGTTCCGGACACGCCTGGGGCGCCTTCCGCCAAGGGGCCCTCCTCGCCGTCGCCTGCACCTACTTCCGGGGCAGCTCGTACGAGGACATCGCGGTGGTCACCGCCCCGGACCAGCGCCGCCAGCAGCTCGCCCTGGGCTGCGTGGTCGCGCTGAGCCGCGACACAGCGGCGCGCGGCCGCACCGCGAGCTGGACCTGCTCCCGCTACGACCGGGCGAGCCGGCTCCTCGCCTGGACGGCCGGATTCCGGCTGGTGCGCGAGTACGTCCACTACGCGACGGGCGCGCCGAGCGTGCAGGGCGCCCGCATCCCGGCGTGACCGGGCCGCCCCGCACCCCTGGCAGGTGCGGTGCCCGGCGTTAGACCGGCGCCCGTACGGGCACTCGGCCCGCATGAGCGTTTCCAAGACCAGCATCCTCGTTCTGGACTGTGCCGAACCCATCGAACTCGCCGAGTTCTACGCCAAGTTGCTCGGCGGCGAGATCCGCACCGCCTGCGATCCGGACTTCGTCGAGATCGTCGGCGGGGACGGCGTCCATCTCGCGATCCGCCGCGACCACGGGTACGCGCCGCCCAGTTGGCCGCGCCCCGACGACTCCCAGCAGGCACACCTGAGGATCGTCGTGGCGTACGGCGACATGGACGCCGCCGAGCGCGAGGCCATCACCCTCGGCGCGATGCCCGTCGACACCAAGGACAACAACGGGCCGCGCGACGAGCGCGTCTACGCCGACCCGGCGGGGCACTCCTTCACGCTCGCTGTCTGGGCCAAGCGCTCCGAGCAGGAGGAAGCCTCCTAGGAGGGCTGGTCGTGGTGGCGCCTGCGGGCCAGGGCCGGCAGCACGAACCAGCAGCAGACGTACCAGCAGACGACGCCCGCGACCAGCCGGGGTGCCAGCGCGCTGTGCAGGGCGACGCGCAGGATGAGCAGCAGGGAGCTGGCCACCGTGCACAGGAGGAGAACGAGGCCGACGACGGTGAGCCGGGACGCCCAGGTCACCGTCTGCGGCTTCAGCCGTCGCCCGGCCAGCATCCGGTGGAAGGAGACGGGGCCGATCAGCGCCCCGGTCGTCGTCGCGCCGAGGACCACCGTCACCACGTAGATGCCCCCCGGTACCGCCGCCCCGTGGCGCCGCGCCCGGCGGACCCGCAGACTGGCGGCATGGCCGGAAAACGCAGCGCCGGGCTCCTGCTGTACCGCAGGGTGGGGGACGGCATCGAGGTGCTCGTGGGGCACATGGGCGGGCCGTTCTTCGCGGGGCGGGACGCGGGCGCCTGGTCGGTCCCCAAGGGTGAGTACGACGCCGAGGAGGCGCCCGAGGCCGCGGCGCGGCGCGAGTTCGAGGAGGAGCTGGGGCTGCCGCCGTCCGAGGGCCCGCTCGTGCCGCTGGGCGAGATCGTCCAGCGCGGCGGCAAGACCGTGACGGTGTGGGCGGTCGAGGCGGATCTGGATCCGGCCGACGCGGTGCCGGGCACGTTCACCATGGAGTGGCCGCGGGGGTCGGGCACGGTGCGCGAGTTCCCCGAGATGGACCGCTTCGCCTGGCTCTCCCCCGATGCCGCGGCCGCCCTGCTCGTCCAGGGCCAGCAGGCGTTCCTCGAACGCCTCGTCGCGCACGCGGGCGGCAAGCCTCCGGATCCGATCAACTAGCCCTGACAGAAGGTCAGTTGGGGCTTACGCGGCTCTCTCATGCCTACCTCATGCCTACCTCATGCCTTAATCTATGGCCTGAGTTAAGACGCAGGACAAGAGCGCGGCACAGGCTCTCGCACCGGTATGTTGCACGCAGGGAGGGAGCCACATGGCCACACCGAACAGCAGGACCGTCCGCGACCTGCGTCGGGACAACCGGGGCGCGGTATTGCGACGGCTGTACTTCGACGGCCCGATGAGCCGCCAGGCACTCGGCCCCGCCACCGGGCTGAGCTCGGGTTCCATCAGCAATGTCGTGGCGGAGCTCGCCGCCGACGGCCTCCTTGAGGATGCCGGGGTGGTGGACTCCGACGGCGGCAGGCCGCGCACCCTGCTGCGGGTCGCCCCGGACAGCGGCCATCTGATCGGTGTGGACGTCGGCGAGACCCGGGTCAGGGTGGAGCTGTTCGACCTCGCCCTGCGCGAACTCGCCCGTACCGAGCTGTCGTTGGACGCGGGTGGCTACGACGTCGGACACATCGTCGGCCGCATCCGCGAGGGCGTGGCCGCCGTGCTGGGCGAGAGCGGCCTCGATCCGCGGCGGCTGCTCGGCGTGGGCGTCGGCGTGCCGGGCATCGTCGACCGGAGCTCCCCGGCGGGGGCCGTGGTGCACGGCCAGACCATCGGCTGGGACGCGGTGCCGCTGGAGTCCCTGCTGCGCGAATCCCTCCACCTTCCGCCCAGCACAAGGTATTTCATCGAGAACGGCGCCAAGACGCTCGGCCAGGCCGAGATGTGGTTCGGCGGCGGCCGGGGCGCATCCGACGCGGTGATCGTCCTGTTCGGCTCCGGCGTCGGCGCCTGCATCGTGACGGGCGGCGCGATCTACGGCGGCGCGCACAGCAGCGCCGCCGAGTGGGGCCACACCACCGTGCGTGTCCGCGGCCGGCGCTGCCGGTGCGGGGCGCTCGGCTGCCTGGAGGCGTACGCGGGCGCCGAGGCGATCATCCAGCGCTGGCAGGAAGCAGGGGCCGAACTGCCGCCCGGGACCGCCGAGGAGACAGCGGTGACGGCCCTCCTCGCGGCCGCGTACCCCGAGGAGAAGGGGGTCGCCGCCAGCCCGGTCGCCCTCGCCGTCCTTGAGGAGACCGCCGAATACCTGGGCGCGGGCCTGTCCGACCTGATCAACCTCTACAACCCGGAGCGCATCCTGATCGGCGGCTGGGCCGGGCTCCAACTCGGACCGCACATCCTGGAGTCGGTGCGCCGGCACGCCACCGCTTACGCCCTGCGCCACCCGGCGGAACGCGTCACCATCGAACTCGGCCGGCTCGGCCCGGACGCCGTCACGGTGGGCGCGGCCACCCTCCCCCTCGCCGGCTTCTTCGCCCGCGGCGGCCGCCGCGCACCCGCGGCCGAACCGGAGACGCCCACCGAAAGAGCGGGCTGGCGCACCTCGGTGGAGGAACGCGCGGCCCGCTGATCCTTTCTCCGGCGAATTCTCGCCGCAGGCCCCAGAATTCGACCGGATTCAGCATTCCATAAGCAGGGCTTTCAGGATCTAATAGCAGGTACAACCAGTTTGAATTGAGTCTCTTATGCCGTGAGCCGGATCCGCCCCGACCTGCGCCGGGGCGGTTTTTCGCGGCCTATTCAGCGCCATTTCCGGCCTGCCGCTGGCACATGCCCCTTGTGGTGCCGTTATTCCAGGAACACGATCGGTCCTCGTCCAGCCCCATCGAGGAGGTACCGGTGAACGTTCCCGTGAATAACCAGCGGATGAGTCTCAGCCCGGACACGGCGCGCCAACTCGCCACCGCCACCAAGACCGTTCCGCAAATGCGCGGGATCACCCCGCGTTATCTGCTGCGCGCCCTGCCCTGGGTGGATGTCGAATCCGGCGTCTACCGGGTCAACCGCCGCCGCTCGTTCGTCCTGGGCGACGACCGGATCAGCACGTACGACGAGGGCGGAACCCCGCGCGTCATGCCGGGCGACCTTCGCGAGCTGCCCTACTTGTGCGACTGCGAGGACGCGCTGCTCGGCGAACTCGCGGGTGCCTTCACGCCGGTGACGTTCGACGCGGGCCAGGTCCTCATGCAGGAGGGCGACCCGGCCGACCGGCTGTGGATCCTGGTGCAGGGCCGCGCGGAGAAGCGCGTCACCGGCCGGTACGGCGAGGACGCACTGCTCGAAGTCGCGGGCGACGGCCAGTTCTTCGACCTCGACGCGTGGACCCGCGGCGAGCCGATGCCGTACCGCGTCAAGGCGCTCACCCCCGGCACCGCCCTGTGCGCCGACCGCGCCGCGCTCGCCCAACTCGCCGACCGCAGCGAGCAGTTGCGCACCGCCGTGGACGCGTTCACCTCGGGCGACGGAGTCAAGCCGGGCTCGGAGGCGCCCATCGACCTCAGCTCCGGGCACGTCGGCGAGGTCGATCTGCCCGGCACGTACGTCGACTACGAGGACGCGCCGCGCGAGTACCACATGACATTGGCCCAAACAGTGTTGCGCGTCCACACCCGGGTCGCCGACCTCTACAACGGGCCGATCGACCAGACCCGCGCCCAGTCCAACCTGACGGTGCAGGCGCTGCGCGAGCGGCAGGAGGCGGCCCTGCTCAACCACCCCGAGTTCGGCCTTCTGAACAACGTGTCCGCAGGTCAGCGCGTGCAGTCCCGCACCGGGTCGCCGACCCCCGACGACCTCGACGAGCTGCTCGCCAAGGTGTGGAAGCAGCCGGGGTTCTTCGTCGCGCACCCGAAGGCGATAGCCGCGTTCGGCCGCGAGTGCACCCGGCGGGGTGTGCCGCCGGTGACCGACACCCGCTTCGGCAGCCCGCTGCTCACCTGGCGCGGGGTGCCGCTGCTGCCCTCCGACAAGGTCAGGTTCTCCGGCGGCGGCAGCGTCGGCACCACGGAGATCCTGCTCATGCGCACCGGCGAGGCCGAGCAGGGCGTGGTCGGACTGCGCCCGGCCGGGGTGCCCGACGAGGTCGAACCGGGCCTGTCCATGCGGAACATGGGGGTCGACCAGAAGGGCATCACCTCGTACCTGATGACCGCGTACTTCAACACGGCCGTCCTGGTGGAGGACGCGATCGCGGTGCTGCAGAACGTCGAGGTGTCCAACTACCATGACTACTCCTGACGTCACGGAACGGACCGCTCTGCCGGGCCGCCAACCGGGCGGGTTCACACCGGAGTCTGCGCGCAAGGACTTCCCGATCCTGCACCGCACGGTCAACGGGCATCCGCTGGTCTGGCTCGACAACGCGGCCACCACCCAGAAACCCCGCCAGGTCATCGAGGCGCTCGCCGGCTACTACAGCGCGTCGAACTCCAACATCCACCGGGGCGCGCACACCATGGCCCGCGAGGCCACCGAGATGTACGAGGCGGGCCGGGCGGCCGTCGCGGACTTCCTGGGCGCGCCGTCCCCCGATTCCATCGTGTTCGTACGGGGCACGACGGAGGCCGTCAACCTGGTCGCGCAGAGCTGGGGGCGGGCGAATCTGGGCCCCGGCGACGACATCCTCGTACCGGTCCTTGAGCACCATTCGGACATCGTCCCTTGGCAGTTGATCGCCAAGGAGACCCGGGCACGGGTCGTCCCGGTCCCGCTCCTCCCGGACGGGCAGATCGACCAGAACGCGTACGCCGACCTGCTCTCCTCGCGCACCCAGCTCGTCGCGATCAGCCAGGCCTCGAACGTGCTCGGCACGGTTCCGCCGGTGCGCGAGATGACCGCGCTCGCACACCGCTACGGGGCGAAGGTGCTGGTCGACGGCGCGCAGGCGGTCGCCCACATGCCCGTCGACGTGACGGACCTGGACGCCGACTTCTACGCCTTCTCCGGACACAAGCTGTACGCCCCGACGGGCATCGGCGCGCTCTACGTCAAGCCGGAGGTCCTCGCGGGTCTGCGGCCCTGGCAGGGCGGCGGCAACATGATCGACTCGGTGTCCTTCGAGCGCACCACCTTCGCCCCGGTCCCGCACCTCATGGAGGCCGGCACCGGCAACATCGCGGGGGTGGTCGGGCTGCTCGCCGCGCTGAACTGGTTCACGTCCTTCGACCGGGCCGCGGTCGCGGCGTACGAGGACGGGCTCACGGCGTACGCGCAGCAGGCCATGGCGATGGTGCCGGGTCTGGAGATCCTGGGGTCGGCGCCCGGCCGGATCGCGGTGCTCACGTTCACCATGGCGGGCCACGACCCGGCGGCGATCGCCTCCTGGCTGGACCGCGACGGCATCGCGATCCGGGCCGGCCACCACTGCGCGCAGCCGGCCCTGGCCCACTACGGCCTGGAGTCGGCGGCCCGCGCCTCCTTCGCCCTGTACAACACCCCGGAGGAGGTGGACGAGCTGGTGACGTCGCTGCTGAGCCTCCAGGAGTCGGCCTGACGTTCCGCACCGGCGCATCCCACGGCCCCGTACCGCTGCGGTACGGGGCCGTGGACCTTAAGGGGTGGGCGCTCGGGTCGCATCCCGCGTGGACCGGGTGTGTGATGGAAGGACGCGTCGATCCCAGGGGCGGAAGTGACTAAGGGAGTCGCCCATGCACACCGGACGCACACGTCGAGCGGTGGCCGCGGGCCTGCTCGCCTGCGGCCTTTCCGTGGGCAGCATCGCCGTGGCGGTCACCGCCGCCGCGGCCCCGGCCCACCATGACGGCGGGCCCGTGTGGGGCACGGTGACCTCACGCATCGAACTGAACATCCGCGACGAGCCGAACCTGCGCGCCGATGTGGCGACGAGCCTGTCACCAGGCGACCAGGACCGCCTTGAGTGCAAGACACACGGCCAGAACGTGCACGGCACGACTTGGTGGTACTGGCTGCGTGGCGCCCGGGGCTGGGCGAACGCGGCGTACGTCGACGCGGAGGGGCACGTGCGGGACTGCTGACCGACCCCTTGGCGGGGCCAGGCGCCAGCCTCCTCGGGGCTGCGCCTCGAACCCCCAACGCCGCTTCAGTCTGCGGACCTTGGGTAGTACTCGCGCAGTTCCCCGCGCCCCTAGGCGGCGTCGAATGCCAGCTCCCCCGGGGCTACGCCCCGAACCCCCGCCGCTTCAGTCTGCGGACCGTGCGTGGCTGGGCGCGCCCATCGCGGCGGAGCCGCACAATGTCACAATCCCGCGCCCCTAACAGGACCTGTGCCGGCCAGTACTGGCATCTTCAGCCCGTCATGGGGGTCCCCCCTGGCCCTTAAGGCCTTGGGGGAGTTTGAGGACGAGCGCCCTTCAGGCGCGAACGGGGTCTGGGGCGGAGCCCCAGGAAACGGACCCTCACTTCTCTCCCCACCCCCGGAGGGTTTCGGGGAGGGGCGGGGTGGGGGAAACAAGCCACCCGCCGGGGCACCGCGATCTGACGCCCTGTCAACCCCGCAGACACTCCTCAAGGAAACCCAGCACCTTGAGGTGATAGGCCCGGGCAGCCCAGCCGAGGCTCAGGTTGTGCCCCGCGGCCGGCTGCCGCTCCATGAGGACCCGGGGCGCCCCGCCGAGCAGGGCCGAGAGATCGGCCAGATCCTCGTCCCCGTGCCGCCACCACGCCTCGTGCTCCGCGAAGGTGAGCCGGACCGGGATCCGTATGCGGGCCAGCACTTCGTCGCAGGTGCGGGTCCACCCGATGATCGCGGCCAGTTCGCGCACCGGCATGGGCGAGAGGGCCGCCTGGGTGGCGCGGAAGGTGCCCGGCGGATACAGCTGAGGCGGGCCCCAGTTGCGCAGCATGCGGTTCACGGACGGCCGCCGATGGAGCCCGCGCGCCCGCGCGGGACCCGCCGAGCGAGGAGGGGCACTTTCACGACTCCCCGTCCGCTTCTCTTGACATGCACTTGTCCGACCGCTGAGATGTGGTTGCTTTCGTTCGACACCGTTCGTTTGTGCGCCAATTACCCTCACCGGAGCCGCACTTGACTGCCGAACTGCACAACTTCAGACAGCGCCTGACCGCCACTCTGGGCACCCTCGCTCTCGTCGCGGGCGGTGTGACGGTCGCCGTGGAGGTCGCGGCCGCGCCACCGGCCGCGGCCGTGGACAACGGTCTGGCGCGTACCCCGCAGATGGGGTTCAACAACTGGAACTCCACGCACTGCCGTGCCGAGTTCAACGAGTCGATGGTCGAGGGCATCGCGGACGCCTTCGTCGCGCAGGGCCTGAAAGACGTCGGCTACACCTACGTCAACATCGACGACTGCTGGGCGCTGCCCAACCGCGACGCCTCCGGCAACCTCGTCCCCGACCCGGTGCGCTTCCCGCACGGCATCAAGGCGGTCGCGGACTACGTGCACGCCAAGGGCCTCAAATTCGGGCTCTACTCCAGCGCGGGCACCAAGACGTGCGACACCCAGGGCTTCCCCGGCGGTCTGGGCCACGAGCAGCAGGACGCCGACCTGTGGGCGTCGTGGGGCGTCGACTACCTCAAGTACGACAACTGCAACAACACCGGCGCTGACGCCAAGCAGCGCTACAAGGCCATGGGCGACGCGCTCAAGGCCACCGGCCGTCCCATCCTCTACAGCATCTGCGAGTGGGGCTCCAACCAGCCCTGGAACTGGGCGTCCGGCACCGGCAACTCCTGGCGCACCACGGGCGACATCAGCGACTCCTGGTCGAGCATGATCGGCATCGCGCACCAGAACCAGTCGCTCGCCCCGTACGCCGCCCCCGGCGGCTGGAACGACCCGGACATGCTGGAGGTCGGCAACGGTGGCATGACGGACACCGAGTACCGCACGCACTTCAGCCTGTGGTCGCAGATGGCGGCGCCGCTGCTCATCGGCAGCGATCTGCGCAACCCGGGCGCGGCCACGCTCGCCATCCTCAAGAACACCGACGTCATCGCGGTCGACCAGGACCCGCTCGGCAAGCAGGGCACGGTGGTGTCGAGCTCCGGCGGCCTGGTCGTGATGTCCAAACCCCTTGCGGACGGCGGTCGTTCGGTCACCCTCACCAACGAGAACACGTCGGCCCAGACCGTCTCGACGACGGTCGACGCCCTCGGTATCGGCGGCGCGTCCTCGTACGCGCTCAAGGACCTGTGGTCCAAGCAGACGAGCAGCACCACGGGCGCCATCAGCGCGTCGGTGCCCGCGCACGGCACCGTGATGTACCGGGTGACGCCGGGCACGCCGGTGCCGCCGCCGACCGGGCTCAACCAGCTCAGCGACCTGCCGTGGACATCGGCCGTGAACGGCTGGGGCCCGGTCGAGCGCGACCACAGCAACGGCGAACAGGCCGCGGGCGACGGCAGAACCCTCACCATCGGCGGCACCACGTACCCCAAGGGCCTCGGCACCCACGCGGCGTCGGACATCACGTACTACCTGGGCGGCCGCTGCCGCTCGCTGGGTGTTGACGTGGGCGTGGACGACGAGTCCACGGCGGGCGGTTCGGTCGTCTTCCGGATCTACCGCGACGGCACGCTCGTGGCCGACAGCGGGCTGCGGACCGCGAGCGATCCGCCCAAGCATCTGACGGCGGACCTCGGCGGCGGCGCCAAGCTGCGGCTCGTCGTCACCGATGGCGGCGACGGCATCACCTACGACCACGCCGACTGGGCGAACCCCCAACTGGCCTGCGGCCAGGGCCCATCGGCGGGCACGCACGCGCTCAGCGACCTGACGTGGACCTCGGCGGTCAACGGCTGGGGACCCGTCGAGCGCAACCACAGCAACGGCGAACAGGCCGCGGGCGACGGCAAGACCCTCACCATCGGCGGCACCACGTACCCCAAGGGCCTCGGCACCCACGCGGCGTCCACGGTGACGTACTACCTCGGCGGCACCTGCACCGCGTTCAAGGCGAGCGTGGGCGTCGACGACGAGGTGGGCGCGAAGGGCTCGGTCGACTTCCAGGTGTACCGGGACGGTGCACTCGCCACCGACAGCGGCAGGGTCACCGGCGCGGACGCGGCCAAGGCGATCAGTGCCGACGTCAGTGGCGCGAACGAACTGAAGCTGGTCGTGACGGACTCCGGCGACGGGGTCGACTACGACCACGCGGACTGGGCCGTGCCTCAACTCACCTGTTCCTGAGGGTGGTTGGGGCGAGATAGGGAAAACGGTTCGGGGTCTCGTCCGCGCGGGCGAGGCCCCTTCTTTCTTGGGCCCCATAGGGTCGCGTT
Organism: Streptomyces sp. WM6378; assembly: GCF_001279695.1. Classification (GTDB taxonomy): domain Bacteria; phylum Actinomycetota; class Actinomycetes; order Streptomycetales; family Streptomycetaceae; genus Streptomyces. The sequence goes on along the minus strand of NZ_LGDD01000306.1, from coordinate 186,199 downwards.
CTTTCTCGGGCCCTATTTGGTCGCGATCACGAGCCGGGCGCGCGGGCTGCCGTCCCGGCGGCGGCCGAGCTCCTCCAGGGCGTACAGCTCCACACCGAAGCCGGCGGCCGCGAGTTCCTGCCGTACGTCCGAGAGGCGGAATCCGCGGTAGTACATGACGAACGGGGGACGCCACAGGGCATTGCGCACCCGCATCGCCGAGTCGAAGCCGAGCAGGGCGAGGTGGCCGGGACTGCCGGGCCGGAACGGGGCCACCACCGGGAACGCGAACCGGCCGCCCGGCCGCAGCGCCGCGTACGCCCGGGCGAACAGGTTCGGCCGCTCCTTGGGCAGGAAGTGCCCGAACGCCCCGAAGCTGACGGCCAGATCGAACCCGTCGCGCAGCGGCAATGCCCGCGCGTCGGCCCGCACCAAGGTGGCCTCCGGGTGCGCGCGGGCGGCGACCGCCAGCATCCCGGCGCTGATGTCGACCCCGGTGACGCCCTCCCGGCACACCTTGCCGAGCACGTCGAGGCCCGCGCCGGTGCCGCAGCACAGGTCGAGGCCCCGGCCGAAGGGGCCGAGCCCGTCGAGCACGCCGGCCACGGAGGCGAGGATCACTTCCGGCGTGCGGAACGGGGTGTGGTCGAACTTCGGCGCCAGGAGGTCGTAGCCGTGCTCGACGGACGACAGCGCCTGGACGGCGAGCTCACGGAGGGTCGGGCCCTGGGGTGCGAACATGGCTGCCCAGCTTAGAGGCCCGCTGGATTGTTCAGGCGAGTACGTACGGCTCGGCGTGGGCGGGTGGACGGGTGCCGCGGACCGCCGCGCGGGCCTCGGCGGCCAGGGTGCGGCGGTCGGTGCCGCGCAGCTCCGGATGTGCGGTGACCCGTACGCTCAGGCCGCGCGCGGCGGCGACCCGGCGCAGGGAGGTCGTGAAGTCGTCGCCGCCGAGGAAGGCCGCGACGGTGCTGGGGGCGCCTCGCTGGAGGTAGTCGACGGTCATCGGCCGCACCGGAGCGCCCGCGTCGACGGCCGCCTGGAACGCGGCCCGCCGGAACCGGCCGCCCGAGACGGTGCACCAGGTCGTCGCCTGCGGGAAGACGAGCACGGACCGGCCCGAACGCAGAGTGGCCGCCAACTCGGCGACGACGGACGGGAGTTCGCGTACGGCGCCCCGGTCGATGAAGCGGGTGCCGATCCGGCGGGCGAGCGTACCGACCACCGGCCACTGGCCCACTTCCCGTTTGGCGAGCACGGTGACCGGCTCGACGGCGAGGAGTGCGACGGCGTCGAGCCAGGAGATGTGGTTGGCGACGAGTAGCGCCCCACGTGTGTGCTCGCGCGGCGCCGGCCCGGATTCGAGCCGTACGCCCAGGGCGTCCAGGACGGCGCGGGCCTGGGCGCGCAGGGTGTGCGGGTCGGCGATCCGCTCCCCCATCGCCACGGTGCGGATCAGCGTGTGGGTGAGCACCGCGTACCGGCGGGCGCTCTCGGTCAGCGGCACCCGCGGCGACGTGTCGCGCACGCAGTCCGGGGTGCAGGGCGCCTCCACCGACCAGGGGTTCATCGGGTGTCCCCCAGGAAGTAGCGGCGGTAGCGGTCGCCGAGCCGGTCCATGTCGAGCAGCACGAAGAAGTCGGCCACATTGAACTCGGGGTCGTATGTGGGCGCCCCACACATCCAGGCGCCGAGCCGGAAGTAGCCGCGCAGGAGCGGCGGCAGGTCGGCATAGCTGGGGCGGCCCTCCGCCGGTCCTGCGGGCAGCCAGGGACGGTGGGGGTGTACGCGCAGCTCGGGCGGTGAGGAGTGCTTGGCGTTGCCGAGCAGCCAGGCACTGGAGGCGGCGGCGCCCCCGTCGGCGAGCGGCACGGACGCGCAGCCCGCCAGATAGCGGTGGCCCGAGAGCAGGACGTAGCGGGCGAGCGCCGACCACATCAGGTTGATGACCGCACCCGAACGGTGGTCGGGGTGCACACAGGAACGCCCCGCCTCGATCATCGAGGGACGCAGTGCGTCGAGCGCCCCGAGGTCGAACTCGCCCTCGCTGTACGAGCGTTGGGTCCGTCCGGGAGACAGCAGCCGGTACGTCCCGACCACGTCGCCGGTCGAGGTGTCGGTGACGATCAGGTGGTCGGCGTACGCGTCGAAGGCGTCGATGTCGTGGCCGGGCAGCGGGGTGGTGAGGGTGGCGCCCATCTCCTCGCCGAAGACGCGGTACCGCAGCCGCTGGGCGGCCCGGATCTGTTCCTCGGAGTCCGCGATGGAGGTGACGTAGGAGCCGGTGGCCGTGGGTGCGGTGGATATCGAGAGCATGGGTGTGGCGTTCTCCGCGACGTGGTGCACAGTCGAATCCCTCATGTGGTTTCCGCATGGGCTTCCGCGCAGTGAGTATGGGATCGCCATATGTGCTCCGGGTGAATTGCACACGACGCCGCGTCGGGCATTGCCCGGCTCGAAGGCGCCCGGAATCCGGCCGGCCCCGGTGGACACGATGACCACTTTATGACCCTTCCGTAACAGCCGCACCGCCGGGATTTACCCGCCATACGCTCGTGACCTGCACCGATAGGTGGATCGCTATGGCGTTGGCGCGCTGAACGCTCTTGGACACCGGGGTGCCGTACCTGTTCTGCTGATCACTACATGTCCGGTTCAACCCCATTCGGTACGTCTCTGGGAGCGTGATGAACAAGCCGCTGCGGCACATAGCCGTCTTCTGCGGGGTGCTGGTGCTCGCCCTGCTGGTCCGGGCGACGTGGGTCCAGTTCGTGAAGAGCGACACCCTGGCCAATGACTCCAACAACCGGCGGGTGGGGATCGACGCGTTCTCGCAGCCGCGCGGCGACATCGTCGTCGGCGGGCAGCCGATCACGGGGTCGGTGGAGACCCCGGGTTCCGACTTCAAGTACAAGCGGACCTACAAGGACGGCCCGATGTACGCGCCGGTCACCGGCTACCTCTCCCAGGCACAGGGCGCGACCTTCCTGGAGGGCGTGCACGCGAAGGTGATGAACGGCAAGGACGACCGGCTGTTCTTCGACCGGGCCAAGTCCCTGTTCACCGGCGAGACCCCGCGCGGCGGCGATGTGATCACCACCATCGACCCGGCCGCGCAGAAGGCCGCGTACAAGGGGCTGACGGACCTCAAGGCGAAGGGCGCCGTGGTCGCCCTCGATCCCCGCTCCGGCAAGATCCTCGCGATGGTGAGCACGCCCTCGTACGATCCCTCGGTCTTCGCCGGGATCTCGTCGAAGGAGGGCAAGGAGTTCAAGAAGCTCGACGCCGACAAGAACAAGCCGCTCAACAACCGGGCGATCCGCGAGGTGTACCCGCCTGGCTCGACCTTCAAGATCCTCACCGCGGCCGCCGCCATCGAGCACGGCGTCGTGACGGACATCAACGCCCCCATGCCGGACGCCCCGGCCCCCTACACCCTGCCGCTCAGCTCCACCCAGGTCGGCAACGACGTGGACAACTCGCTGTGCAACAAGGTGTCCATGAAGACCGGCATGCAGTGGTCATGCAACAACGTGTTCCTTGAGGCCGCGCTCAAGACGGGCAAGGACAAGATGCGCGAGACGGCGGAGAAGTTCGGCTTCAACCACGAGCAGTTCACGCCGGTCAGGACCGCGAAGAGCGGCTACCCCGACAAGCTCGACAAGCCGCAGACCGCGCTGACCGGCATGGGCCAGGGCAGCCTCACCAGCACCCCGCTCCAGATGGCCATGGTGACCGCGGGCATCGCCAACGACGGCAAGGTCATGAAGCCGTACATGGTCGACGAACTGCGCGGCCCCGACCTCGCCACCTTGGAGAAGGCCAAGCCCGAGGTCCTCAACCAGGCCGTCTCGGAGAGCACCGCGAAGAAGGTGCAGGAGATGATGGAGTTCACCGCGAGCGACGGCACCGCGCAGAAGGTCAAGATGGCGGGCGTCACCGTCGGGGGCAAGACCGGCACCGCCCAACACGGCGCCGATGTGCGCGAGCAGCGCCCGTACGCCTGGTTCGTCTCGTACGCCAAGCAGAGCGACGGCACCTCGCCGGTGGCGGTGGCGGTCTTCGTCGACCCGTCGGACATGGACATCCAGCGCTCCGAGATCGCGGGTGGCAAGTTGGGCGCGCCGATCGCGAAGTCGGTGATGGAGGCGGTCATGAAGAAGTGACGGGGCGGCGCCCGCGAGGGCGGATGGCGAAGCTATGTCGCGCTGCGCTCGCTCTCCACCCTCAACTCCCTTTCCACCACGGCCTCGTAGGCGGGGTCGGGCGCGGCGACAGCGGTACCGAACCGCCCCGCGCGCAGCAGGGCGTGCCAGCGTTCGGCGCTCCAGTCGGCGGGCGGGGTCGTTTCGATGAAGTCCTCGACGAGGGCGAGGAAGCGGGCCGGGTCGGTGTGGAAGGGGAAGTGCCCGGCCCCTTCGAATATTTCGAGCCGGCTGCCCGGCATCGCCGCGTGCGCGCGGTGGGCGTGCGTGTCCGGGACGACGCTGTCGCGCGAGCCCCAGATCAGCATCGTGGGCATGCCCTGGGTCAGATAGCAGCGGTCCAGCATGGTGACGACCTGGCCGCGCCAGTCGACGACCGCACGCAGGGTACGGACGAAGACGCTGCGGGACCGGGCGTCGGGCAGCGCGTCCACCAGGCCGAGGAGGTCCGGGGCGTCCTGTCCGAGGTCGCTGTCGAGCAGCCGCATCAGCTCGATGACGAGCCGGGCAGGCCGGCGCATCGCGGGCCGGGAGAGCAGCGCGAGCATCAGCTCGGCGCCGGGCAGCGCCGCGGCGCGCAGGACCGGGTTGACCTCACGACCCACTCCCCCGGCGCCGACCAGGACGAGGCGTTCGGTCAACTCCGGGTACTGGTAGGCGAATTGCATGGCCACGCCGCCGCCGAGCGAGTGCCCGACGAGGGTGGCCCGTTCGATGCCGAGGACGCCGAGCAGATCGCGGACGCCGTTGGCGTAGGCGGCCACCGAGTAGTCGGCGCGCGGTTTGTCGGAGGCGCCGTGGCCGAGCAGGTCGGGCGCGAGGACGGTGTAGCGGCGGGCGAGGCCGGGGATCAGCTCGGCCCAGGTGGCCGAGGAGTCGCCGATGCCGTGGATCAGCACGACGGGCGGCCCCTCGCCCGTGATGCGGTACGCCCGGCGGTATCCGTGCACCACGCGGTGGCGCAGTCGCACGTCCTGGTCGCCCACCGGGCGCAGCCTTGTGCCAGTAGCCATCGACAACCTCCCCGATCACGCCCGCACCGCGTCCCCGTGCGCGCTCCCCGTCAGCGTTCCCCGTAACGAGCGTAGAACCAGTGGCGCCTGCTCGATTACCAGCAGATTTCGCCACGGACAAGCCCCACCCTCGCACCTTTCCGCCATGCGCGCTTCAGCGGCGCGCCGAGCGGGCGTCCGTACAACTGCCTTATGCCTAAGGCGAGTTGGCGCACCCGCCACTTTTCACCCGGCCTTGCCCCCGCCCTTCCGTTACCTCCTGCTGATGCTCACGGTGTCCCCCAGCCCGCCTCCCGCGAGGACGTCGACGCGGGCGCCGGTGTCGGGGTCGGTGAAGGCCTGGCCGGGCTTGTACGCGGCCAGGTCGAGCTGGGTGCAGCCGGCGGGCGGGGTGGCCGTCGGGTTCGCGTTCATGATCCTCAGCGGCCCGTCACCTGTCTGCGCGGCGGAGTCGACCTTGTAGATGAGCACGCCGGTCGAGCAGGCGGAGCTGTCGTTGCCCTCGGCCCGGCGGGACTCCGCGACGTACGCCGTCGTCGCGCCGGTGCGCAGGACGGCGATCTTGGTGCCGCCGGGCCGTTCCACCGGGGTCAGCCGTACGGTGCGGCGACCGGCCGCGGGGAGGCAGGCCACCTGGTCGTCGCGGGTCCAGCCGAGCTTCCAGGACTGCCAGCCGAGGTACTGCGGCGCGGGTCCGGCGATGTTGCCCATGACGTCCCAGCCGCCGACGTACTGGTGGGTGGCGCCGGTGAAGGAGTACAGGTCCGGGAGACCGAAGGTGTGGGAGGTCTCGTGGTCGGCGACCTTCGGGCCCCAGTGCCACATGTCCTGGCCGAAGGTGACCGCCCACTTGAGCCGGACGCCGTCGGCGGTGACGCCGGGTGTGGTCGGATCGTAGAGGTACGTCGGCGAGAAGGAGATCGCGGCCGCCGCCTTGGTGGGGACGACATAGACCATGTCGTAGTGGGAGAAGTCCGCGTACGGATCGGCGGCGCCGATCGCGTCCCGTACGTACTTCTCATGGGCCTCGAAGGTGAGGCCGCGCGCGAATCCGTACGAGGTCGAATCGGCCGGCATCCGGATCCAGCGGTTCAACGAGCTGATCGCGAGGCGGGAGCGGCCGTAGCTGGCCTTGGCCATCCAGTGGGCGGCGGGGGCGAGTTGGGCGGCGTAGGCGGCCGTGGAGTCGGTGGCCGGCGCGTCCGGGAAGTCTACGAACAGCGTCAGTACGCGGTGGGTGCCGGTGGCGGGCTGGAACTGGACGCGGTCGGTGCCGTGCCCCTCGTCCGTCCAGCCGGTTTGGCCCGGAAGCGCACAACTCGCGCCGGAATGAGGAGAGTTGGTTGGCGCTGCCGCGGTCGCCGTCGCGGGGGCGGCGAGGCACGGGAGGAGCGCGAAGGCCACGGCGAGCGGGCGCAGACGGGGCGGCAGGGCAGGCATGAGTCTCCCATCGGGGGGTGTCCCATCGGGGGGGGTGGGGGTGCGGGGCGTGGTGGTTCAGGCTCGGCCCGCGGCCAGGTCCATGAGGCGGGCGAGCACGCGGCCCCCGGAGGCCGAGACGCCGTCGTGCTCCCACTCGTTGGTGACCCAGACGCGGGTGGCGCCGACCTCGCGTGCGGTGCGCAGGGAGAGCCCGGCGTCCACGTACATGTCGCCGTGGTAGACGACCGCGGCGACGGGGACCTCGTTGGCGGCGAGCCGGTCCGGCTCGTACAGGGGACGCCAGTCGGTGCGGGCGGCCAGCAGGTCCGCGGCGTCCCCGAAGGGGCGCAGGCCCGCGATCTCCCGGACCATCCAGGGGTACATCATCTCGCCGGTGAGCAGCAGCGGGTCCGCGTCCTCGGCGAACTCGGGGAAGCCGACGAGCGCGCGGTCGGCCGCCCAGCCAGTCGGGCCGCCCGCCCCCTGCGCGAAGAGCGACTCCTGCATGACGACGAACAGGGGGTTGTCGGCGAAGCCGGTCAGGCCCATCACCTGGTGGAGGAAGGTGGAGGTCAACTCGCCCTCCGCGTCGAGGGATTCGTCGAGGAGCCAGTGCAGCCGCTCGAACCCGTCGCCCATGCCCAGGGCGAGGCCGAGGGTGCGCAGGCGGCGGACGGTGAGCCTGTCCCCGTCGGGCAGCCGGACGTCGGTCGCGGCGAGCAGGTCCGCGATCTCGCGAAGGCGCGTGGCGTCGTCCGGATAGCGGGCGTAGAAGTCGAGGACGCGGTCGCGCACGCGGGGGTAGGTGCGCGCGTACACGTCGTCGGCGGTGGCGGCCAGGCCGGGCAGACCGCCGGTCACGTAGCACGCCCGCAGCCCTTCGGGCGCCTGCGACAGGTAGGTGAGGGTGATGAAGCCGCCGTAGCTCTGGCCGAGCGTCTCCCAGGGTTCGCCGTCGCACAGTTCCCGGCGGATCAGCTCGGCGTCCGCCACGATCGCGTCGGCACGGAAGTGACCGAGGTACGTGGCGAGTTGGGCGGGCGAGGCGAAGCGGGCGGCCGCCCGGGCGGTGACGGGGGTGGAGCGGCCGGTACCGCGCTGGTCGAGGAGGAGCACCCGGTGGGTCTTGAGCGCCTGGGGAAGCCAGCCGGGCGAACCCGCAGAGGGGCGGGGCGACTTGCCGCCGGGGCCGCCCTGAAGGTAGAGCAGCCAGGGCAGGCGCTCGCCCGCCCGGCTGCGGTCGGCGACCTCGCGGGCGAAGACCTCGATGGTCGGGCCGTGCGGGGCCGCGTGGTCCAGCGGGACGGTGAAGACGTGGTCGACAGTCGCGTACGCGGGGTTCATGGATTCCTCGCCGTCATCCGATGTCACATGGGTTTCGCAGGGGAGAGGGTGTAGGTGCGGCTGGAGGTGTAGAACTCCAGGGCCGCGCGGCCCTGTTCGCGCGGCCCGTGGCTGGATGCCTTGGCGCCCCCGAACGGAAGGTGGAAGTCGACTCCGGTGGACGGGGCGTTGATCCGGATCATGCCGGTGTCGATCCGGTCCAGTCCTCCCAGCGCCGTGTCCAGATCCGCGGTGTGCACCGAGGTGACCAGGCCGTACGGGACCGAGTTGGTGATCCTGACCGCATGGGCGAGATCGTCGGCGGGCAGCAGCGCGGCCACCGGCCCGAACACCTCCTCCCGCAGCAGCCGATGCCCCGCGGGGACCTGCTCGACCAGGGTCGGGGCCGCGTACCAGCCGGGCCCCTGAGGGACCGTGCCGCCCGTCGTGGCACGTAGTCCATGCCAGGCCTCGGCGACCTGATCACGCGCGTATTCGCTGATGAGCGGCCCGCACACGGTGGTGGGGTCGGCCGGGTCGCCCACCGGGAGGTCTCGCAGCGCTTCGGTGAGCGCCTCGCGCAGCGGGGCGTGCGCGGCGCCGACCGCGATCACTCGGCTGGTGGCGGTGCACTTCTGGCCCGCGAATCCGGCGATCGCGGCGGCGATGTGGGCCGCGGCCCGGTCGATGTCCGCGTCCGGCAGGACGAGGGCCGCGTTCAGACCTCCCATCTCGGCCTGGACCGGGACGCCGCGAGCGGTGGCGACGCGCACGACCGCCTGACCGGCACCGGTCGACCCGGTGAAGGAGACGACGTCGGCCGCCGAGACCAGCGCGTTGCCTTCGCCGGCTCCGCCGGGAAGGACCGTGAACACCCCGGCAGGTAGGGCCTGTCGGACGATCTCGCCGAGACGCAGGGCGCACGCCGTCGCCTCGGGGGCGGGCTTGAGGACGACCGCGTTGCCGGCGGCGAGCGCCGGGGCGGCCTTCCAGCTCGGGATGGCGAGCGGAAAGTTCCAGGGCGTGATGAGCCCGGCCACTCCGTGCGGGCGGCGGCGGCTCAGCAACAGCCCGGCGCCTGCGGCGGGTTCGTGGACGCTGCCGGTGGGCTCGTACGGGGCCTGGGCGTAGTACCGCCAGATCGCGGCGGTCCGCGCGACCTCGGCCCTGGCCTCGGCGAGCGGCTTGCCGACCTCGCGCACGGCGAGAGCGGCGAGCTCGTCGGCGGCGGCCTCGACGGCGGCCGCGACCGCGCCGAGCGAGGCCGAGCGCGCGGCAGCACCGCCGGTGAGCCAGCCGGCCTGGGCCGCGCGGGCCCGCTCCACGGCGTCCGCCACGGCGAAGGCGCCGGGAGAGGGGGTCGAGACGAGTACGTCCGTGGGGTCGGCCGGATTGCGGGAGGTGAGGAAGGAGACGGCGGTGGTCATGGGAGGAAACCTCCGGGGAAGGGGTCGTGCGGGTCTGGGAGGTGCGATGAACGGGCCGGTCGGGCGTGGCGCCGATCCCGGTCGGCCGGCGGTACGCCGCCCGGCAGCCACCACCCGGCCGTGGTGCACCGGGGATCGTCCTGGGCCGACGGGTCAGAGGTGACCGTTGGCGACGGCCTTCTCGGTGGCGGCTCGCACCTCGGCCTCGATCTCGCCGGTGAGCGGGAAGCGCGGCGGACGGGTGGGGCCGCCACGGCGGCCGACGAGGTCCATCGACAGCTTGATGGACTGCACGAACTCGGTCTTGGAGTCCCAGCGCAGCAGCGAGTGCAGGGACTTGTACAGCGGCAGCGCGGTCTTCAGATCACCGGCGACGGCCGCGTGGTAGAGCTCGGCGCAGGTGGTGGGGAAGGCGTTGGGGTAGCCGGCGATCCAGCCCACCGCACCGGCCGTCGCGAGTTCGAGCAGGACGTCGTCGGCGCCGATCAACAGGTCGAGGTCCGGGGCGAGTTCACCGATCTCGTACGCCCTGCGCACGTCACCGCTGAACTCCTTGACGGCGACGACGCTGCCGTCCTGGTGGAGGCGGGCCAGCAGCCCGGGGTTCAGGTCGACCTTGGTGTCGATGGGGTTGTTGTAGGCGACGACGGGCACCCCGGCCTTGGCGACCTCCGCGTAGTGGGCGCGGACGGCCGTCTCGTCGGCCCGGTAGGCGTTGGGCGGCAGCAGCAACACCGAGCCGCAGCCCGCCTCCCCCGCCTGCTCGGCCCAGCGCCTCGCTTCGGCACTGCCGTAGGCGGCGACGCCGGGCATCACCCGCGCGCCGTCGCCCGCCGCGTCGACGGCGGTGCGGACCACCAGGGCGCGCTCCTCGTCGGTGAGGGTCTGGTACTCGCCGAGCGAGCCGTTCGGAACGACCCCGTCGCAGCCGTTGTCGATCAGCCGGCGGACATGCTCGGCGTACGCGTCGTAGTCGACGGACAGGTCGTCGCGCAGCGGCAGCACGGTGGCGACCATGATGCCGCGCCAGGGGCGGGTGGTGTTCCAGGTGGTGGCGGTCACGACGGAAGCCCTTTCTGGGGTGTGACATTTCACTGATGCGTGTGCCGTGCCCACGGGAACACACAGGTCAACTGCCGTCCTCGGCGCCGGAATCGGCGTCGGCCGCACCTTCGGCGCCGACGACGAGACGTCCGGAGAATTCCCCGTGAGGGCAGCAGTAATATTTCACATTGCACTTTCGCTGCCAAGAGGCTCCCACGAGGCGGCCCTGACACAGTCGCGGCGCGGGCCCGACTCACCACAGGGAAGCGGTCCGAGGGCTTGCCTCAGGCCCCTTCTTGCCATGTACCGTTCAGTCGCCCGTGGCGTGGACGTTCAGCGAACAACCATCTACGCGCGAAGACTTGGCGCCGCACCGCCTCTCCCCCCTCATACCTGGAGGTACGCCGGATGCTCGGAACGAGCAGGTTCCCCCGCCCCAGATCCCGCCGCCGCATCATCGGCGGTCTGGCCCTCTCCGCCTCCCTGATCGCGGGGACCGCCATCCAGGCGGGCGCCGCGCCCGCCGTCGCCGCGGCCACTCCCCACCGCGTCCTGTTCGACAACTCCAAGGCGGAGACCGCCGGCAACGCCGACTGGATCATCAGCACCAGCCAGCCCGACCCGCTGGGCCAGAACCCCTCGCCTTCGGCCGAGAAGGACTGGACCGGCGCGCTGTCCTCGTGGGGCGTGGCGTTGCAGAAGACCGGCGACTACGCCCTGAAGACGCTGCCCTCGGGCGGCACGATCACGTACGGCACGTCGTCGGCGACGGACCTGAAGAACTTCGACACGTTCGTGATGCCGGAGCCGAACGTGCTGCTCAGCGCAGCCGAGAAGACCGCCGTGATGCAGTTCGTGCAGAACGGCGGCGGGCTCTTCCTCATCTCGGACCACACCGGCTCCGACCGCAACAACGACGGCGCGGACGCGGTGAAGGTCATCAACGACCTGATGTCCAACAACAGCGTGGACAGCGCGGATCCGTTCGGCTTCTCCGTGGACGCCCTCAACATCGCCACCGACAATCCGAGGGCCATCAGCGACTCCGCCGACCCGGTCCTGAACGGCTCGTTCGGCAAGGTGACCGGCAGCATCATCCGCAACGGCACCACCGTGACCCTCAAGCCGTCCGACAACCCGGCCGCCAAGGGCCTGGTCTACCGCACCGGTTCCTCCGGCGACACGGGCGCCTTCTTCGCCACCAGCACCTTCGGCAGCGGCCGCGTCGCGTTCTGGGGCGACAGCTCGCCCATCGACGACGGCACCGGCCAGTCGGGCAACACCCTGTACGACGGCTGGAACGACCCGGCGGGCACCGATGCCGCGCTCGCGCTGAACGCCACCGAATGGCTCTCGGGTGCGGCCGGCAGCGGCGGCAACCCCACGCCGTGCACCGCGGCCCAGCTGCTCGCCAACCCCGGCTTCGAATCCGGGAGTTCGGGCTGGACGGCCACCAGCGGCATCATCAACACCAGCAGCGGCGAGCCCGCCCGCACCGGTGCGTACAAGGCCTGGCTCGGCGGCAAGGGCAGCGCGCACACCGACACCCTGGCCCAGACGGTGACGATCCCGGCGGGCTGCGCGGCGTCGCTCGCCTTCCAGCTGCACATCGACACGGCCGAGACGTCGAGCACGGCGTACGACACCCTCAAGGTCCAGGTGCTGAACGGCAGCGGGACGGTTCTGGGCACCCTCGCCACGTACTCCAACGTGAACGCGGCGAGCGGCTACGCCCCGCGCACCTTCGACCTCGGGGCCTACGCGGGGCAGACGGTGACCCTCAAGTTCACCGCCACCGAGGGGTCCAAGCTCCAGACGTCGTTCGTCGTCGACGACACCGCGCTCACAGTCGGCTGAACCGGTCGCGCGCGCCCGGCCTTCGGCCCGGTCGCGCGCGTCAGCCCCGCAGCCGTACCGGCAGCGACTCGACCCCGTACACGATCGACAGCTTGCGGAAGGCGAGTTCCTCCGCCGGTACGGCCAGGCGCATCTCGGGGAAGCGGCGGACGAGGGCGGGGAAGGCGGCGCGCAGTTCCATGCGAGCCAGTTCCGCGCCGATGCAGCGGTGGATGCCGTAGCCGAAGGCGAGATGGCCGCTCGCCTTGCGGTGCGCGTCGAAGCGGCCGCCGTCCGGGGTGAACGCGGCGTCGCGGTTGGCGCCGCTGAGCGAGCACAGCACCATGTCGCCCTTGGGGATGAGCACGCCCGCGATCTCGACGTCCTCGCGGGCGAAGCGCGGGAAGGCCAGCTGGACGACAGTGAGGTAGCGCAGCGCCTCCTCGACGAACGTCGCGGCGGCCGCCTCGTCGTGCGCTATTCGCGCGAAGGCGTCCGGGTCCTGGAGCAGGACGAGGGAGCCGAGCGCCAGCATGCTCGCGGTGGTCTCGAATCCGCCGGTGAGCACGCCGTCGGCGAGGCCCGCGAGTTCGTCGTCGCCGACGCTGTCGCCGTGCTCCTTGACGATCATGCCGATGAGGCCGTCGCCCGGGTTCTCGCGCTGCTTCTTGACCACGTCCCGGAAGTAGGACAAAGAGGCGGACATCGCTCCGAGCGGAGCGGTCGCCCCGCCGAACAGGTCGAAGCGCTCCATGGCGAGCTGCTGGAAGTCGTGCCGGTCCTCGTAGGGCACGCCGAGCAGCTCGCAGATGGTCAGCGAGGGGATGGGCAGCGCGAACGCCTCCACCAGGTCGACGGGTCCTTCCGCGGCCTCCATCGCGTCGAGCCGCTCCTCGACGAGGGCGTCGATGCGCGGGGTCAGCCGGCGAAGGCGTCGCATAGTGAACTCGGGTGTCAGGATGCGGCGCAGCCGGGTGTGCACCGGCGGATCGCTGAACCCGAGCCCGCCGGGGTGCTGCTCCTCGACGACGCCCGCGTTGCCCGCGAGGTGGGTGAAGTCGTTGCTGAACCCGTCGGTGGAGCCGAGCACGGCCTTGACGGCGTCGTGGCCGGTGACGACCCAGGCGTCCATCCCGAAGGGCAGCGGGACCTTGCTGACCGGCTCCTCGGCCTGCCGTGCGGTCAGCTCGGGAACCGGGTCGAGTCCGTCCCGGCGCAGCGGCATGAGCAGCGCGTCGGGCAGCAGCGAGATCGTGCCGGGGCCGATACCGCGCTTCTGGATCCTGGCAAGGTAGGTGCGCCCGAGCCACATGGTGACTCGGGAACGGAGATTTACCCTCAAGGCGGACTCCAAGGACAAGTTGTGCGGCCAGGACACCGGGTTCGGGCTGAGTGGCTCAGGATAAGTGGCTCAGCGGCCCTCCCGAGCCGCCAGGGGCCCAGCTCACGAGCAGTTTGCGGCCGTGACCGGCCCGCCCCCGCTGATCCCCCGAAGGCGGAATGGCCGTTCCGGTCCCCGATTCGAGCGGCGGTCCAGCGTTCCCGCGCAGGATGGCGGAACTCAACTCGCCCGTCACACAAGCCGATCTACGGTGGCGGCACCACTGCACCCGACTTGGGAGGAACCCGTGCGTCTGCGCACCGCCGTCACCGCCGCGACCGCATCGTTGGCCGTCGCCGCCTCAGTGACCGTCACCGATGCGACCGCCGCAGAAAGGGCGCCCGCGAGCGCCCCGCACGCCTGCTCCTCGTCGACGGCCGTCGACGGCTTCTACGACGGCCTGGACAAAACTCTCTTTCAGGGCACGGCCGTCGGCAATCTGTCCGGTCTGGCCGTGGACACCGACGGCACCGTCGCGGCCCTGTCCGACCGTTCGCAACTGTTCAACCTCAAGGTGGGCACGGGCCCGGTGGCCGCTCCCGTCCGGGTCGTGCCGCTCGCCGACGAACAGGGCAGGCAACTCGACTCGGAGGCCGTGGTCGTCGAGCGCGACGGCACCCGCCTGATCACCTCCGAGATCGAGCCGTCCATACGCCGCTACGACCGCGACGGCAAGCTCCTCGGCCGCCTGCCCGTCCCGGACGCGCTGCGCGTCGCCCCGGCCGGACGTGCCGTCTCCAACGCAACGTTCGAGGGCCTCGCCCTCCAGCCCGGCGGCCACACCCTGATCGCCTCCATGGAGGCCCCCCTGTCAGGTGACGGCAAGGACGCGGCCGGTCATTCGCTCGTACGGTTCCAGACCTGGCACCGGGGCGGCCCGAAGGGCGAGTTCGCGCTCGCCGGGCAGTACGCCTACCCCGTCGATCCGAACGCGGGCGTGTCCGAGATCACCGTGACGGGCGACGGCCGACTGCTCGTCCTGGAGCGCGGCTTCACCGCGGGCGTCGGCAATTCGGTAGGCCTCTTCCTCGCCGACCCGCGGGGCGCGAGCGATGTGAGCGGGGTCGAGAACCTGCCGGGCCCGGCCAAGGTCATGCGCAAGACGCTGCTCGCCGACCTCGCCGCCTGCCCCTCGTTGGGCGCGACAGCCAAGCAGCCGCAGCCCAACCCGCTGCTCGACAACATCGAGGGCGTGGCCGTCACCGGCCGCACCTGGGACGGCCGCCTGCGGCTGCTCCTGGTCAGCGACGACAACGAGAACCCGGCGCAGACCACCCGCCTCTACTCGCTGACGGTCCGGCTGCCGCGTCGCGTGTGAGAGCTTGGGCGGGGCCGGCCGCGCTCGCTCGGCCCCGCGTCCGGCGAACCAGTACACCTTGGGGTGTATTCATTCGCCTATGGCACGTTTTCGACCGGGAAAATACTTCGTACGTCACCTCATTTCGCTCCTCGTGATCCTGCTGGCCGCGGTCGTGGGGGTGCTGCTGTATTTCAACGAGCGTGACGTGCGCCAGCAGGAGCACACGCTGGGCGACCCGCGGGCGACGAACGGCGTGTACGTCGACACCAGCATCCAGAAGGTCGACCCGGTCGCCCGGGAGCTGACGCTGCGGGTCCTGGTGCTCCCCCGGGGCACGTTGCGCGAGCAGGGCGACCCGTACACCCCGGCGGTCGACCTGCGGGTGGAGACGTCCTCGCTGATCCGGGGCGGCCTCGACTTCAAGGCCGGCCGACAGGTCTCGTACCAGGACGTGAAGGTGAGCCTGGACGGCGGTTCCGTCTCGGACTACCCCTTCGACCGGTACTCGACCTCCATCGGCTTCGCCGCCGAGGCGGCCGGAAAGGAGGTGCCGGTCGCCGTCTCGCTGCGCGACGTCGACGCGTTCTTCAAGCCGACGATCATCAGCCGCAGCCAGGACCACGGGTTCGCGTCGTTCGAGATCCGGGTCAGCCGCTCGCGGGCCACGTTCATCTGGGCCTGGTTCATGATGTTCATCATGTGGGGGCTCGCCCTGGCGGTGCTCGGCGCCAGCTGGGTGATCATCGACCAGCGCCGGGGGCTCGTGTGGCCGGCGATGGCCTGGATGGCGGCCACGCTGTTCGCCCTGGCCGGGTTCCGCAACGCGGCCCCGGGCGGCCCGCCGGTGGGCTGCCTGCTCGACTACGCGGCGTTCCTGTGGGCCGAGGCGATCATCTCCGCCTGCCTGGTGGCGGTAGCGGTGACCGGCATCCTCTCCGAAACACACCGCAGAACGGACGAGGCGCCGGAGGTACACCCGGACCACCACACGGACAGCCATGCCGCGGGGGACGCGGGGGACGGGGGCGGGCACTGAGGGAGCGCAATGCCGCCGCCCCGGCCGGAAGGGATCCGGCCGGGGCGGCGGTGTGCTCAACTGGCGTTCCCCATGGGGAAGTTGGGTCAGGCGAGGGTGGCGATGGCCTGGTTCAGGGTCTTCGAGGGGCGCATGACCGCGGAGGCCTTGGCAGCGTCCGGCCGGTAGTAGCCGCCGATGTCGACCGGCGAGCCCTGCACCGCGATGAGCTCGTCGACGATGGTCGACTCCTGCTCGGACAGCGTCTTGGCCAGGGCCGCGAACGCCTGCGCGAGCTGCGCGTCCTCGGTCTGCTTGGCCAGCTCCTGCGCCCAGTACAGGGCGAGGTAGAAGTGGCTGCCGCGGTTGTCGATGCCGCCCAGCTTGCGGCTCGGCGACTTGTCCTCGTTGAGGAAGGTGCCGGTGGCGCGGTCGAGGGTGTCGGCGAGGATCTGGGCGCGCGCGTTGCCCGTGGTCGCCGCGAGGTGCTCGAAGCTGACCGCGAGCGCGAGGAACTCACCCAGGCTGTCCCAGCGCAGGTAGTTCTCCTTGACCAGCTGCTGGACGTGCTTGGGGGCGGAGCCGCCGGCGCCCGTCTCGAAGAGGCCGCCGCCGTTCATCAGCGGGACCACCGAGAGCATCTTGGCGCTGGTGCCCAGCTCCAGGATCGGGAACAGGTCGGTCAGGTAGTCGCGCAGCACGTTGCCGGTGACCGAGATGGTGTTCTCGCCGCGGCGGATGCGCTCCAGGGAGAACGCGGTCGCCTCGACCGGCGACATGATCTCGATCCGCAGGCCCTCGGTGTCGTGCTCGGCGAGGTAGGTGCGGACCTTCTCGATGAGGACGGCGTCGTGCGCGCGGCCCTCGTCGAGCCAGAACACGGCCGGGTCGCCGGTGGCGCGGGCGCGGGTGACGGCGAGCTTGACCCAGTCCTGGATGGGCAGGTCCTTGGTCTGGCAGGCGCGGAAGATGTCGCCCTCGGCGACCTCCTGCTCCAGGACCACGTTGCCCGCGGCGTCCACGAGGCGGACGACGCCTGCGGCCGGGATCTCGAAGGTCTTGTCGTGGCTGCCGTACTCCTCGGCCTTCTGCGCCATCAGGCCGACGTTGGGCACGGAGCCCATCGTGGCCGGGTCGAAGGCGCCGTGCGCGCGGCAGTCGTCGATGACGACCTGGTACACGCCCGAGTAGCTGCTGTCCGGAAGCACCGCGAGGGTGTCGGCCTCGGCGCCGTCCGGGCCCCACATGTGGCCGGAGGTACGGATCATGGCCGGCATCGAGGCGTCGACGATGACGTCGGACGGCACGTGCAGGTTGGTGATGCCGCGGTCGGAGTCGACCATCGCGAGGGCCGGGCCCTCGGTGAGCTCGGCCTCGAAGGCCGCCTTGATCTCGGCGCCGATGTGCGGCACGCCGTCGAGGCCCTTGAGGATCGCGCCGAGGCCGTCGTTCGGGGACAGGCCGGCGGCGACGAGCACGTCACCGTACTTGTCGAACGTCTTCGGGAAGAAGGCGCGCACCACGTGGCCGAAGACGATCGGGTCGGAGACCTTCATCATCGTGGCCTTGAGGTGCACCGAGAACAGCACGCCCTCGGCCTTGGCGCGGGCGATCTGCGCGGTGAGGAACTCGCGCAGCTGGGCCACGCGCATCACGGAGGCGTCGACGACCTCGCCCGCGAGGACCGGTACGGACTCGCGCAGCACGGTGGTGGTGCCGTCCGCGGCGGCCAGCTCGATACGCAGCGAGCCGGCCTCGGCGACGACCGCGGACTTCTCGGTGGACCGGAAGTCGTTTTCGCCCATGGTGGCGACGTTCGTCTTCGAGTCGGAGGTCCACTTGCCCATGCGGTGCGGGTGGGCCTTGGCGTAGTTCTTGACCGACGCGGGAGCGCGGCGGTCGGAGTTGCCCTCACGCAGGACCGGGTTGACGGCGCTGCCCTTGATCTTGTCGTAGCGCGCGCGGACGTCCTTGTCCTGGTCGCTCTTCGGGTCGTCCGGGTAGTCCGGCAGCGCGTAGCCCTGGCCCTGCAGCTCGGCGACGGCGGCCTTGAGCTGCGGGATGGAGGCCGACACGTTCGGCAGCTTGATGATGTTCGCGCCGGGCGTCTTCGCCAGCTCGCCGAGCTCGGCGAGCGCGTCGTCGATCCGCTGGCTCTCCTCGAGGAACTCGGGGAAGCTCGCGATGATGCGCCCCGCGAGGGAGATGTCACGGGTCTCCACAGTGACACCGGCGGTCGAGGCGTACGCCTGGATCACGGGCAGGAACGAATGCGTCGCCAGGGCCGGCGCCTCGTCAGTGTGGGTGTAGATGATGGTCGAGTCAGTCACCGGGTGCTCCGCTCCACGTCTGCAACATTGCTCGACATCAAGATATCTCGTGATCGCCCCGGGTCACGACGGGCCCCCGGCCCGAGCCCCCGGCGAAGAGGGCGCGGCAGGGACTCCGGGCCACCGGCTCACGGGCGTACGGCACGCGCCTCGAAGCGGCCCCGGCCCAGCTCTATGACGAAGGAGACCTGCTGACCCTCGGACAGCGTGCGGGTCTCCCCCTCGATGTCCTCCCGCCGCACGTAGATGGCGTCGTGCTGCCCGATCGGCACGACGAATCCGTAGCCCTTCCCACGGTCGAAGTACTGGACGATCCCCTCGCACCTCTCGCTCATGGCCTCACTCCTCGGGTGATCACTTTCACGGCCCCCGAGGGGTCGGGAAAGGGGGGAACCGGCTGAGTTCACAAAAAGGATCCGGGTTCACAAGGATAAGGATGAGGACGGGACGCGGCCTCCCGCGCCGGAACAGGCACTGCCCGCGCGGGGGCTCCTGCCGTCCTGGAAAGAGAACTGTCCACGCCCGTCCACGGCGCCGACCGCAGCCGGGCCACCGCCGAAGCGGACAAGTTCCTTACCGGTAGGTATACCGCTGTACCGCGCATTTGATACCTGCCGGACGGTGCTGCCGGGATGCCGGGGAAGCGGGCCGGGCGTATGGTCCGCGTCAATTCCGGCGGGCGGCACATCAGCGGTCCATCAAGGTATGGCGCCCTATGTGGTGCGGGCCCATAGCGTCCTCACCATGGGACGACTGACCACCCGCAAAGTGGCGGGACACGGCACCGCACCCCACCGCGGGGCCGAAGCAGTGGTGTATGACACCACATGGGCCGGCGAGGCCCGCTCGGCGGCGGGGTGCGCGGGGGTGCTGCTCGGCCTGCTCCTCGCCATCGACGCCGCGGCCGGCACCCTCAGCGTCGTACGGGCCGGACTGTGGAGCGTTCTCGCCGCCCTGCTGTTCGTCGTGCTCTGGCCCGCCCGGGTGTCGGTGGGGCCGGGCCGCCTGGTCTCGCGCGGGCTGCTGCGGCGGGCCGAGGTCCGCACCGACCGCCTGGTGTCGGTGCGCTGGTCCGACGGCGTCGCCCAGCGCCTGGTGCTGCGGGATACCGAGGGCCACCGGGCCGAGCTCGACCCGAAGGTGCTCGTCGCGAATCCCCCGCTGTGGCACATCCTCGACCGGGACGCCCGCACCAGCCTCGATCAGGGCGTGCTCCGCTGCGGCGAGACGGCCCTGCGGCAGATGGCGGCCCGGGTGGACCGCGAGACGGCCCGCACGGTCTTCAAGCTCTCCGGCCTCCGGTAGGCGCGGCAGCCGCCGGAGCGGGGTGTCGCCGTTGATGCCGGTCGCCTCGGGTCCGCCGTACGACATCGACGGCGACACCTGATGTGGTGACGTCCCGTCAGCTCGAAGTGCCCGATTCTGTACCCCAGTTGTGTCAGGCAATCCCGGGTATCTCTCGGCGGAGGCGGCTCGACACCGGCCCACCTGCGAGGACGCTCCGCCCATGGGGCAGGATGGCAGCCCGTTCCGGGTGCGTACCGCCCGAACGAGGCTCCGGGCAGCACGGTCCGACAGGCGACAAGGTGACAAAGTGACGACACATCGCATACGGCGATCGACGGCATCCCTCGCTCAACCCCCGGCCCCTCGCCGCCGGGAGTGTGTCCGTTGAACCGCGGTCTCGTGCTGCACGACTGGGTGGTGGCGTCCATAGCGATGGCCGCGGGCATCGCGGCCGGACTGCTCCTGCGCGTGATGCTGAGATGGCTGGGCGAACACGCGCGAAGAACGAAGTGGACCGGGGACGACATCATCGTCGACGCGCTGCGCACCATCGCGCCCTGGGCGGCCACGGTCGCGGGCACAGCGGTGGCCGCCTCGGCGCTGCCGCTCACCACACGGGTCGCGGGCATCGTCAACCATTCGCTGACCGCCCTGCTCATCCTCGTCATCACCCTCACCGCGGCCCGGGTCGTCGCGGGGCTCGTGCAGTCCCTCGCACAGTCACGGACCGGGGTGGCCGGCTCGGCCACGATCTTCGTCAACATCACGCGGGTCGTGGTGGTGGCGATGGGCGTCCTGGTCGCCCTCGAAACGGTGGGCGTGTCCATAGCACCCCTGCTCACCGCCCTCGGTGTGGGCGGCCTCGCGGTCGCCCTGGCCCTCCAGGACACCCTCGCCAACCTCTTCGCCGGAGTGCACATCCTCGCGTCGAAGACGGTGCAGCCCGGTGACTACATCCGGCTCAGCAGCGGCGAGGAGGGCTATGTCGTCGACATCAACTGGCGCAACACGGTGGTGCGCAACCTGTCGAACAACCTCGTGATCATCCCCAACGGCCGTCTCGCCCGCACGAACATGACCAACTACGCCCGGCCGGAACAGGAGTTGACGGTCCTGGTGCAGGTCGGGGTCGGCTACGACAGCGACCTGGAGCACGTCGAGCGGGTCACCCTGGAGGTCGTCGACAGCGTGATGGCGGACATCACGGGTGCGCTGCCCGGGCACGAGGCCGCGGTCCGCTTCCACACGTTCGCGGACTCCCGGATCAACTTCACGGTGATCCTGGGGGTGGGCGAGTTCAGCGACCAGTACCGGATCAAGCACGAGTTCATCAAGCGGCTGCACCGGCGCTACCGGGCAGAGGGCATCTCGATCCCGGCCCCGACCCGGACCGTCTCCCTCCAGCAGGACAAGGCCGAGCCGACCCGGTCCCCGTCCCCGTCCGTGTTCCCGCACCAGCGCGAGGCCCCGCCCTCGACGCTGTCGGACCCACAGCGCTGAGCGCCCGCCGAGCACAGCCGCGCCGCGTCGGCCGCGCCGCGTCGGCCGCGGCCATGGGCGGGCGGCTGCGGCCGTGTGCGTCTACCAGCGTTCTCGCAGGTCAGAGCCCCTGTCAGCGGGCGGTGGTAGCTTCGTGACATGACGCCGGAAGAGCTCGTCAACCTCGTGCACCTGCGCCGGGCGCGGGACCTCATCGACCGTGAGTACGCCAGGCCCCTGGACGTGCCGACCATGGCTCAGCACGCGCTCATGTCGCCGGCGCACTTCTCGCGGCGGTTCCGGGCCGCCTACGGCGAGACCCCGTACAGCTACCTCATGACCCGCCGGATCGAGCGGGCGATGGCGCTGCTGCGCGGGGGCATGAGTGTGACCGACACGTGCATGGCGGTCGGCTGTACGTCGCTGGGCTCGTTCAGCTCGCGGTTCACCGAGATCGTGGGCGAGACGCCGAGCGCGTACCGCGGCCGGGGGCACGACGCGGTCGCGGCGATGCCCGCGTGCGTGGCGAAGGTGCGGACGCGTCCGACGAGAAACTCCCCGAGCGCACCGGGCGCACCGAGCAGGATTCGAGAAGCGGGCGACAACGCCGCCGCCTAACGTTGACGGCATGACCATCGCACTCCAGTACTGCCACATCACCGTCAACGACGTGGACGAGTCACTCGGCTTCTACCGCGACGCGCTCGGGCTCGAAGTGCGCAACGACGTCGCGTCCGGCGGATTCCGCTGGGTCACCCTCGGCAGCACGACCCAGCCGGGGCTTGAGATCGTCCTTTCGGAGCCGCACGCCGGCCGCTCCCAGGCCGACGGCGACGCCATGCAGGAACTGCTCACCAAGGGTGTCCTGCCGATGTGGGTCTTCAGGACGGACGATCTCGACGCGACCTTCGAGAAGGTACGGGCCTCGGGCGCCGAGGTGCTCCAGGAGCCCATCGATCAGCCGTGGGGGCCGCGCGACTGCGGCTTCCGCGACCCCTCCGGCAACCTGATCAAGATCCAGCAGCAGGCCAAGGCGTAAGGCGTCCCGGCCGAGGGCTTCGCACCCGGCCGGATCACGGAAGTGACCGGGCGGCACGCAGCGCGACCGCCGGTACCGGATGTGTTTCGCGGCGGCGCCGGATCACCGAGACGGCACCGGCGACGAGCCCGGCGCCGGCCAGTGGCAGGCCGAAGTACTCGCCGCCGACGACCACTTGGTAGGCGGCACCGTCGGGGCCGAGCTCGTCCGGCCCGTAGAGCCGCCCCTTCCACGGGCCGAAGACGGCCACCTCGTTCGCGCGCGACTGGCAGGCGCGGCACCGTCTCATGGAAAACCGCGGCCACATCAACGCGGACAGCGGCCTCGGCGATTGGCCGGCCGAGAAGATCGTCCACTGCCCCGATCTGATGGGGCCCGACCAGGCGGCCCGACCAACCGCCGCTCTGGCGCTTCACCGCGAACGAGCGCTTCCTCTTCGCGGAACGCAACCTGGGCGAAGTCCAGGAGATGGACTGGGACTTCCTCCCGGCCGACCAGGGAAACATCGGCTCCCGTGCCGACGTCCAGTTTGAGCTCGGGTACTACCAGGACATCCGAGACGCGGTCACCCAGGCTTTCAAGGCCCATCCGTTCAGCGACTTCATCGACCCCTCGCAAGGGGCCCACTCGGCCTGGTTCCCGGCGCAGCTGGCCGCAGTGGCCAAGGAGGCGTAGACCTCATGCGGCCGAAGTACGGCCGGTTCTACGGCTTCGAGGCGAGCGCTCCCTCCAACACGGAGCTTGCCGCGTTCACCGTGTTCGCCTTTTCGCTAGCTGTGTCATCAGCTCAGGAGCCTGGTGACACACAAATGCCCTTCATCGTCGTATCGGTGCCCTCCTGGGGCCGGGCTCCGTCAGCGTCGGCGGGTTGGACTGGACAGTGGTCCGGGCGGCGTACCACGCGGCCGAGGGCGGGCGTCCTGAACGTCGAGGGTTCAGGGACCTGTTCGCCGAGGACGGCGTGTTCAACAATGTCGTCGCCGCGTAGAGCTACCGCGGAGAGCAACTGGGGGACCCGGTCCTCGCCATGGCCGGGCCGGCGCCCGACATCCACCGTGAGCTGCACCGGTTCCATGTCATGGGCGACATCGTCGCCGTCGAGCTGACGATCCGGGCCAGCTTCACCGGCCCGTTCAAAACACCCGTCGGCACCATCGAGCCGACCGGTGCCAAACTCACCGTCCCAACGGCCGACTTCTGTTACGTCGAGAACGGCAAGATCAAGGAATTCAACTGCTACGTCGGCCTCAGCGCCATGCTGGCCCAACTCGGCGTGCAGCCCGACTTCGCCAGCGCCGTCACGGCGTCGGCGGCGACGAGTTGACCCGCCCCGGCCGGGTGAGGAGTGGGTACGCGCTGTCCACTGCCTCACGCCCACTCCGTTCAACGGAGCCAGGCACCGAGGCGCACGAGCGGGCCTTGTGCCTTCTTCCGTCGGTGCCCAACCTGGTGCTGCACTTCTGGGCAGACAACGCCACGCCCGCATGGGCCGTCGAAGGGGAGTTGACTGCGTGATGCACAGCCGAAGAAATACCGCGACTGGTCGGGGCCGGTTACGCCGGACCCTGCTCGCCCTGGCCATGTCCCTCGCCGTCGTACCCGGGCTGCTCTCCACTGCCCAGCCGGCCGCGGCGCACACCGGCGATGGATCCGTCAACCACGTCTGGCTGGACCTGGGCGATGCCCCCAGCAGCCAGCAGACGATCGCCTACTCCACGTTCCTGGCCAGCCTGCGCGCCGCGGTCTCCGACACGTGGCGGGACGGTACGCAGTACACGCAGAACGCCTCCCAGCAGGAGGGGATCGTCCGGGTCTCGCTGTCCGCCCACGACGACAGCGGGAACCGGCGGGCGGTGGACCTGTGGGTCCAGCCCGACAACCTGTACGTCGTCGGGTACTCCCCGCAGGGCAGCGGAGTCTCCTACACGTTCAGCGACGCCAGCTTCAACCGCGCCCCCGTCGACACGTCGATCACCAACCTGCCCTTCGGCGGCAACTACCAGGCCCTCGTCCAGGCAGCCGGACGCGACCGGTCCAGCATGCCGGTCTGGTGGAACGACATCCGCGCCTCCATCCTCCAGCTCGCCAACCAGACCTCGGCCAACACCAACACCCAGAACACCGCCCGCTCGTTGATGCTGCTCATCCAGATGACATCGGAAGCCGCCCGCTTCAACGACCTCGAAGGGGTCTTCCGCGCCGCCGTCGGCGACTGGGGCTGGGGCACCAACGGCCTGCCGGCCTGGCAGCAGAACCTGGAGAACAACTGGGGCGTCCTGTCCAACTTCTACTGGAACCTCGTAGGCGCCGGTAACACCTCGACCCCGACTGTCCCCTACGTCCCCGGCATCGGAACCATCGAGAACACCGATCAGGTCCGGCGCTACCTACGCGTCCTGCACACCTTCAACGCCGGCTGGAACTACCCCAACCCCTCACGCGACGAACTCTGATCGCCACGCTCTCCCTGCCGCACGGTGCAGTGTCCTCACCCGGCGCCGCGCAGAGCGGCAGGGCCGGCATCCAAGGGATGCCACTGGATACCGGCGGGGCGTTTCAGCAGGCGGCACCTGAAGGGCCACAGGGTTGTCAGCCCCCTACCCGGGTCACGCCTCTGCGGCGATCATGTGGCCGGCTGGCCCCGACGACCTGCCGCCGGGGAGCCAGGCGGGCGGGCAGGTCCCTTAACCGGTGCAGTGGCCCCCCCGATGGCGCTGGCGGCGGGTTCCTGCGGTCCAGCGCCGCCAGCGCAGTACGGACCACGCCGGCTCCGCCGTCACGGCATCGACGGCCACGACCCACTGACCCGGCAACCGCCGACCCGGCAAGGCGGGTCGGCGGTTCCGCCTGGAGTTGCTGCCCCACCGTCCACGCCAGGCGACCGCTTGACAATGAAGTCAAGCGTTCGCTTGAGTTCTAACGTGAGACCAGAGAAAACGGACCTTCGCCGCGAGGCCGGTCAGCGAACGCGGGACGACCTGCTGGCGGCCGCTCTCGAACTGCTTGCGCAGCGCGGGCAGGAAGGAGTCACCCTCCGCGAGATCACCCAGAACGCCGGGGCCAATGTCGCCGCAGTGAGTTACCACTTCGGGTCGCTGAAGGCCCTGTGCGACGTGGCGATCGAGCACGCACTGGAGCGGTATCTGGACGCGCAGATCCGTGAGCTCGACGCTCTGGCGGGGAACGCGACGCTGAGCGAGCTGGCCGAGGCGTTCGCGCGGCCGATGGTGAGGGCGCTCGTGGCCGGCGGGCGGGATCTGGCCGTGATGCGGACCGTGGCGCGGGTGGGAATCGATCCGCCCGAAGGGTGGGAGAGGCTGGCCGGGAAGTTCGAGCAGGCCCGCCATCAGGCAGTGCAGATCCTGGCGGCGCACCTTCCCGAGGCCGACGAGCGAGAGCTCGTCTTCCGGATTCGCTGTGCGGCCGGGATGCTGAACTGGCTCGCACTGGCGCCCATCGGGGCCGAGCTGGCCACCGAGCCCCCCGAGCAGGTGGAGCGGATGCTCATCCCCGTGGTGGCCGGCGCGTTCCGGGGAGCCCGGTAGGCGCCCGATACCGCCGAAACGGGCCACATGGGCCCAGTACCACGATCAATCCAATCACTTGCTTGACAAGGCGGCCACCCTCTCACCACAATTTAAATCAATGGTTTGAATGGATTCTCTCAATACGGGAGGGCACCATGAGCACCGACACGGAGACCGTGGTCAGGGCGGCGTACCGGGCGGCCGAGGGCAGCGTCCTGGACGTGCAGGGCTTCAGGGACCTGTTCACCGAGGACGGCGTCTTCAACAACGTCGTCGCCGGCGAGAGCTACCGTGGTGAACACCTCGGCGACCAGGTCGCCTTCATGGGAGCACTCGCCCCCGACATCCACCGCGAACTGCACCGATTCCACGTCACGGGCAACGTCGCCGCCGTCGAGCTGACGATCCAGGGCACCTTCACCGGCCCGTTCGAGACACCCGTCGGCACCATCCGCCCGACCGGCGCCAAGCTCGACATTCCCACGGCCGACTTCTGGTACGTCGAGAACGGCAGGATCAAGGAATTCAACTGCTACGTCGGCCTCAGCGCCATGCTCGCCCAGCTCGGCGTGCAGCCCGACTTCGCGTCCGCCGTCGCACCGAGCTGACCCAACCGCTCAGGGCAACCCCACGCCCATGCTGCCGGGCACCACGCCCGCCCGGTCAACGGCCTTCCGGGCAGTGTGTGTCCGGCAGACGCAAGGCACCACGGAGAGGCAGGCCAAACCATGCCCACCATCGGCATCATCCTCGGCAGCACGCGGCCCAACCGCGTCGGAGACCAGGTGGCGCACTGGGTCCTCGGCCACGCCTCGCGCCGGACCGACGTCGGCTTCGAGCTGCTCGATCTGCGCGACCACCCCCTCCCCCACCTCGACGAGCCGATGCCGCCCTCCCTCGGCCAGTACCAGAACGAGCACACCCGGCGCTGGGCCGAGACCATCGCCCCGTACGACGGCTTCGTCATCGTCACCCCCGAGTACAACCACGGCATCCCCGGTGTCCTGAAGAACGCCCTGGACTACCTCTACGCCGAGTGGAACAACAAGGCCCTCGGCCTGGTCTCCTACGGCGCCACGGGCGGCACGCGGTCCGCCGAACAACTGCGTCTGGTCGCCGCCGAACTCCAGATGGCCGACGTACGCCAGCAAGTCGCGCTCTCCCTGTTCACCGACTTCCAGGACTTCAGCGTCTTCAAGCCCGGCGACCACAACCTGGCCGCCCTCACCACCATGCTCGACCAGCTCATCGCCTGGACCTCGGCCCTCGCCCCGCTCCGGACGCCCCCGGCCACCGCGACCTGAGCCACCAGGCCGCGCGGTCCGGTGGAACTCCGCCCGAACGGCCCACCAGCCCTGACGAACGGACTCCGCCATGACCAGATCCCCCGCCGACCTGATGCGGGTCAACCTGCTTGAGGTGTTCAACGAACCCGACCCGGACCGCCGGGCCGCCGTCATCGCCGAGAACTACGCCCACGACGTGGTGTGGCACGAACCGGACCGCATCAACCACGGGCGCACGGACTTGGTACGCCGCGCCGCGGAGTTGCGCGCCGAGAACCCGGACTGGGTCTTCCGACCCACAGGCGCCGCATCGGAGCTCGACGACATCGGCCACCTCGGCTTCGAGTACGGCCCGGCCGGCGGCCACCCCCCGACGATCAGCGGCATGGACATCGCCCGCACCAGAGACGGCGTCATCACCGAGCTCTACACGATCGTCACGGAGATCCATCCGCCGTCCTAGCGGCAGAGTCCCGTACCGGCCGTCGGAGTTGCCGGCGGACCGTCGTCTCACGCACCGCGGCCGCCCGCACCCCTGCATGCCCCGGCCCCGGGCCTCCGCCGCCATCAACAGCCGCCGCTGCCGGTCATCCAAGTGCGGGAACTCGGCAACGTTGGTCCCGTGGGCTCTCGCCCGGCGGGGTCGTCTGCCATGGACTGGCCGTCCCCTGATCGGGGAGTCTGGCCGCCGATCAGTCCCTCGCTCGGTTCAACTGCCTTGAATGTGCCCGCCGTTGTGTGCGAGGCGGCGAGACATTGATGTGGGCGATACTCACCTCTTGGGGCCGCTCAGGTGCCGCCGATCCCATGCCCGCACCGAGACCACCCCGGTCAGCGCGTGTTCCCGGCGTCCGTTTCGGCTCGTCCAGGCCGAAGCTGGATCCCGAGCTGCTGGAACGCATCACCGCATCACCACGCGGCGCACGGAACTGGACGAACTCGAAGAACAGCTGGCCAAGCAGTTGGCGGAAGTGCGGGCCGAGCGGGATGAACTCGCCATCGCCGAACGGGTCCTTGAGCGGGTGACCGAACAGCTCGCTGACGATCGCACCTCCGCCGCGCCGATGCCCGGGCAGGCGGGCGGACAGGCGGTGACGCTGATCCCGCACCGCGCACCGGGCGTGGAGGAGGCCGCGCTAGCGCCGGGCTACCAGCGCCTCCTCGCCGTCGGACGCACACCGGTTGAGCACGGCTTCGCCACCTCAAGAACTGGCGGATCCTCACCAAACTCCGCTCCGCCCCTGCCCGAGCCACCCACCTCCGGATGGCGGCATAGGGCTCAACGGCGAGCGGGCCGGGAGGGGATGGCTCATCTCTCCGGCAGTCGCCCGATATCGGACACCGGCCCGATGTGGCCGAGTTTGTCGGGGTTGGACACGGAGTGGATCGCCCGGACCACTCCGTCGACGACGTCGAGCTCGATCACGCCGGCCACGCGCCCTTCGGCGTCGACGACCAAGGCGCCCGGCCGACCGTTGATCCAAACCGGCCGGAGTGCGGCGCCGAGCGACCGCAGCCGCCGCAGCCCACCGACGAGCAGCCGCACGACGGGCAGCGGCTCGGTCACCGATTTCCCGATCGCCCGCGCCTTGCCCCCGCCGTCCCCGTGGAACACCACGTCGGGGGCGAGCATGCCTAGCAGCGTGTCCATTTCGCCGCCCGCGGCGGCCTCGAAGAACGTACGGGCGAGCTCCTCGCCCTCCGCGCGCCGCGCCGGGGGCGGCGCGCTGTCGGCCACCTGTCCATCAGCGGCGATGCGCTTCCTGGCGCGGGCGAGAATCTGCCGGCAGTTCGCCTCGGACTTGCCGGTGGTCCTCGCCACGTCCGGGTAGTCGTACCCGAACACCTCGCGCAGCATGAACACCGCCCGCTCGACCGGGGACAGGACCTCCAGCAGCACGAGGAACGCCATCGACAGGGAGTCGGCCAGCTCGGCGTGTTCGGCCGGCCCCGGCCGGTCGGTGAACACGACGACGGGCTCGGGCAGCCATTCCCCCACATAGGTCTCCCGCCGCACTCGCGCCGAACTCAGGTGGTTGATGCTCAGCCGCGTCACCGACGTGGTCAAGTACGCCTTCGGAGCGGCGATCTCCGTTCCCGCCCGGCGGGCGCGGGTCAGGCCGAGGAACGCATCCTGCACGATGTCCTCGGCGTCGCCCACGGACCCGGTCATCCCGTAGGCGATGGAGAACAGCAGTGGCCGGTAGTTCGACGCATCCGACACATCTGTTGATCCCGGCACGGAACCTCCCCCGATTCCCCCGACGCTCGTATCACGCAGGCTATCCGAGGCGCCCGGCCTGCGGATCACGCAAAGGGAGGGAGACGCGGGTCACATTCGACTCCTGTCACAGCTCGCCTGGGCGCCCTGTCTCAGAGGGGCAACAGCGAACAACGACAAAGGAATCCACGATGACCGCTCGTTTGAACGTCTTCGCCAGCCCGGTCGCAGCCAAGGCGTGGAAGCACATCATCGCGGCGGGCAAGGCACTCGGGGACTCGACCCTGCCGGCCGCGACGCGCGAGCTGGTGATGCTCCGCGCCAGCCAGATCAACGGCTGCGCCGGATGCATAGACATGCACACCAAGGACGCCGCCGCAGCCGGTGAGACCGCCGTGCGCCTCCATCTGGTCGTGGCCTGGCGCGAGGCCACGGTGTTCACCGATGCCGAACGCGCCGCCCTGGAACTGACCGAACAGGCCACCCGCATCGCCGATGCGGCCGGTGGCGTCAGCGACGAGGTCTGGGCGAATGCCGCGAAGCACTACGACGAGGACCAGCTCGCCGCCCTGGTGACCCAGATCGCCCTCATCAATGCCTTCAACCGCGGAAACGTCATCGTCCAGCAGCCCGCCGGCGGCTACGAGCCCGGCCAGCACTGACGACCACCCGAACGTCACCCCGGCGCGGCGGGCCTGGTCCTGCCCGCCGTACTCGACATCGCACCGTGTCTGGTGCCGCTGGCCGCCCTCGGTCTGGTCCTGCTCATGGCCGGTGCGACGATCACCCGCATCCGGCGTCACGAGACCAAGCTCGTGGTGGTGGACCTGGTCCATGTCGTCCTGGCCGGCTTCGTGGCGTGGGGCCGCTTCGGCCGCGAGTCCTTCATCGGCTGAGGGGACGACATGGGCGGCCGGTAGCCGTCGGCGGCCCATGCCGCACTGAGGTCGATGCAGGCCGTGTCAATGTGCCGAATAGGTCGCCCTCAGGGCAGCAGCACGATCTTGCCCCGAGTGTGCCCCTTCTCCAGCTCCTCGAACGCGGTGCGGACCTCGTCCAGCGGAAATACCGCGGCGATCGGCACCTCCAACTCACCCTCCGCGACCAGCGCCGCCAGTTCCGCGACGACCTTGACGTTGCTCGCCGCCGCGCTGCCTTCGGCCTTCACGCCGTACTCCTGAACGGCCGCGAAGTCGATGACCGTGTCGATCCGCGACGGGTCCACCCCCAGGTCGAGCGCCAGCTTCACGTAGCCGTCGCCGTGGGTGTCGATGAACGCGTCGATGCGATCCGCGGCCTTGCGCAGCCGATCGGACAAGCCCGGGCCGTACTCGACCGGCTTGACCCCGTGGGAGGCGAGCCACTCACGGTTGGCCGGGCCCGCGATGCCGATCACCTCGGCCCCGGCCCGCCTGGCCAGTTGCACGGCCAAAGAGCCCACTCCGCCGGCTGCCGCCGACACCACCACCGTGTCGCCCGGCGTGAGCGACACCGCGCGCACCGCCGCGTAGGCCGTGGTCCCGGCGACGAAGAGCGCCCCGGCCACTTCCCAGGGGACGCCCGCAGGCTTGGGAGTCAGCTCGCCAGCGTCCGCGATCACGTACTCGGCATGGCTTGCCCGCCGATCACTGAAGCCGACAACCTCGTCCCCGGGTGCGAAGCCCTCGACTCCCGCACCGAGCCGCACGACGATCCCCGCCAGGTCGCTGCCCTGCCCGGACGGAAAGGTTGCGGGCCAGCGGTCGTGCAACTGCCCTTCGCGGATCTTGGCCTCGCCCGGGTTGATGCCGGTGGCTTTCACCTTGACCAGCACCTCCCCTTCGGCCGGCTCGGGAAGGGGCACGTCCGTCACTCGCAGGACATCGATTCCGCCGTACTCATCGAACCGCACTGCCTTCGGCATGGTCCGCTCCTCGTGTCCGTCACATCCGTCACAGCTGAGCTCCTCCACGCACAACAGCGGCCGGTCCCGGTCTATGCCCCTCCGTCCGGGCGCATGCCGCCAGGGGGCCGGGCCGAGTCCGCGCGGAGATTCCGGACCGGTCCCCAAACGGGCGGCATCCGGCGCTGAACGCCGCCGCCCCCAGGTTCCCGTACGAGTCGCCATCGTGCCCGCGACAGTGATCGGACAGGGCATCGTCCACCTGTGCCGGCACGAGGGCACCAAGTCCGTGGACGCCCGCACGAGCGACGACTTCCCGCCCGACTTCGAAGTCGTCGCGGACGACCGGACCTCCCCCACCATCCGGATCCGATACGAGAACTGACCGCCCGCGGCAGTCCGTCGCACGACCGGAGCAGGCCAAACCCCGGCCGCCCCACAGCACATCCCCCGCGCGTCCCGCGAGCGGACACGGGGCCACTCGCGGGACGGGGTACCGGCCTGACAGGAGCCGGTGCCCCACGTGCGCCCCGGCCGGGACCGACCCCCTTCCGGCCCCACCGGGGCGCACACCATCCGCCCCCCGGCTGGTACGACCTGCTCGCTGCGGCAGGCTGGGGCGACAGGCCCGTCGGCGCCGCGGCCCGTCGCCATGCCGAGACGCCCGGGGTGGGTCGTGGTTCAGGGGTCGACGGGCTGCCGGCGGCCGTCGTGGAAGGTCATGCCGCTCTCCTTGATGAACGCGTTGACGAGGTGCACGCGGACGTGCCGGTCGCCGGGCAGGTAGGGGAGCTCTTCGGCCAGGAGGCGGTAGACGTCGTCGGTGTGGGGTACGACGACAGCGGCGATCATGTTGTCCGGGCCGGTCACCGCGGTGGCGAGGTGGACCTGGGTGCGGGCCGTGAGCTGCTTGACGGCGTCGGGCAGGGCGGCGGGGTCGGTCTGGAAGAAGAAGACCGCCTGGACGTCCAGGCCGACTTGGCAGCGGTCGACGAGGGTGGCGATCTCGGCCCCGCCGGTCAACCTCGGTCGGTGGAGCGGACGTTGGGCGGTCGCCGCTGAGGTGTGCGTGCTCGCCGCGAGCCGGGAGAAGCTCATGCGGCCGTCCACCGCGAGGGCTTCGACGAGGTGGTGTTCATCGGCGTCGAGGCGGGGGCCGGGCGCGAGGTTCGGATCACCGTAAGGATGACGGATCTTGAGAGTCTGGGCGGCGGTGACCAGGGGCGGCTGCGGTGGTCCGGCGAGCGTGTAGGCGCGCAGGACGGGCAGGGCGCGCAGATCGAGGGACTCGCCGGCGATCGGCAGGTGACGCAGGGTCAGTTCATTGCGTTCATCGTGCTTGCGGGGTGGACCAAGGCGAAGGTCCCGTTGTTGTCGAGCACCCAGATCGTCTTGACCGGGTACATGCGGGCCGGGTGGCGGGCCAGGCGCAGGGAAGACGAGGATGAGGGGCCAGCCACCCCAGGCGCGGTAGGGGTTCCAGGGCGGTGACCGCGAGGAGCCCGGAGTCCAGCAGTCGACTGCCCCGCCTGCGGACCGTGCCTTCGCCGAGGTCCGGGGCGTCGGCGATCGCCGTCCAGGAGGCGCGCCCGTTGGCCGGCAACGCCGAGACCACCAGCTTGTCCGTCGCATCCATCGTGCCGTCCCTTGGGCCCTGGTCTGGTCTGTTTGCCTGGCGTCGGATGCACCCGCGGTGGCGATTATCCGACGACAGGCGGGCGTTGGGCGCCGGAGTACGGAGATGCGCGAACGGAGTTCACATATCTCCGTGTTGCTGCTCCGGAGCCGCATTGCCAGCGTCGTCCGCCATCTGAACCGGCCGCTCGCACCAAACGGGAGCCGCGCCGTGGCTCGCATCCGTACAGGTTGGGGCAGGCTGAATGCATTTGTGGGCGGGATCGATCCGCGGACCCGCCGGTGCTACCTAGTCGCGGCAAAGGCGACGCGGATCGCCCGCAACCAGGCCCGAACCCTCGGCGCGGCAAGGGACACGAGTACCCCCGCCCCTGCCCGCCGGCGACCCTGCGTAGCGCCCCATCAGCGGACACGGCAGTACCTCGACAAGCCGATCGCGACATCAGCGACGAGCTCGTCAGAGCGGGGCGCAGCTATGCGGGCCTGGTCGAGCATGGTGATCTGGCTCTCGACCAGGTGGCCGAGCCGGAATCCCGTAAGGATTGATCACCTGACCGTGAGATATCCGCAGGGCTTCCAGCCGGACTGGCTGGGGTCGGGGAGGTTCTCCGTGGCGTAACGCTCCATCAGCTCCGTCGAGGGCTCGGCGACGCTGAGCTGCCGGATGGGCGGAGCCACGCACGGCTCGGGCGGCAGGGCGTTGGCGAAGAGGAGTTCCTCGATGCCGCCCGGGGTGAAGAAGAACATCTTGGTCGCGTGATAGCCGCGGTCGCGGAGGCGGTCTCCCGGTTCCCGGCCACCCGAGAATCCCGACTTCGGGAACCGGCCCCTCCCCCATCGGCGTTCTCTCACCAGCAGGCGCTCAGCGCGCCCAGGTGACGCGGGCCGTGAACAGGTGGTGGCGATGGCCGAGTTGGTCCCCGGAGGCAATCAGCCGCTCCCGGACGGCGTCCTGAAGATCAGCGTCCCCGGCCCCTTCGACCTGTCGCTCCTCATCACTGATGACACCGGGCAGGTCAGCGGCGACACGGACTTCGTCTTCTACAACCAGCCGTCCGCACCAGGCACACGGCTGGACGCCAACGTCATCACCTTGGAACCCGCCCGGCTACGGCCGGGGGCCAGCCGAGTGACCGTGGTCGTCAGCCCCGCCGAGGCAGGAACAGTGCTGGGGCGGCTGCCCGCTCCCGTCATGTCCCTCACCAGCGGCAGCGGAGCGATCTGCGCACGGTTCACCCCGCCGAAACCGGTCCACGAAACCGTCCTTCTCCTCGCGGAGATCTACCGTCGCGGCACCGCATGGAAGGTGCGTGCGCTGGGCCAGGGATACGCGGACGGCCTGGCCGGCATCGCCCGCGACTTCGGCGTGGACATATCCGACGATGCTCCGGAACCCGCAACGGGACGGGACGCTCTGACGGGCGACTTCACCGCACTGGTCAACGCCGAGCGGGCTCGCTCCGGTGTCCCGCCGGTGGCCCCGGACGCACGGCTCACCGCCGCGGCCCAGGCCCATGCCAGCGCCATGGCGGGCCAGGGCCGGCTGAGCGTGGAGAGTCCCGACGGCGCCTCGGTCTACCAGCGTGTCACCGCCCAGGGGTTCGCCTATCTCACCATCGCCGAGCACCTGGTCTCCGGCCCTCGGACACCCACGGATTTCCTCGCGTACTGCCTCAGCAGCCCCGCGACCCGGCGTCCCGTACTGGACCCCGCTCTCACGTCGGCCGGGATCGCCCGGAGCTCTGACGACCGCGGCGGCGACGCCTATTGGACAGCGCTGTGGGCCAGGCCCCTCACCCCGGACGGGCTCGCCCGCACGGCATCCGAGGTCGTCGCCCTCACCAACGCCGAGCGGGCAGCGGCCGGGCTCCGGCCCCTCGCCGCCGATCCGGGACTGTCCTCGGTCGCGCAGGCGTACAGCGCGGACATGGCGACCCGCGGCTTCTACTCCCACACCTCTCCCGAAGGGCTCGCACCATGGGACCGTGCCAGAGCGGCGGGCTGCACGCACCGCGGCATCGGCGAGAACATAGCCTGCGGGCAGCGCACCGCCGCGGAGGTGGTCCAAGGCTGGATGAACAGCCCGGGCCACCGGGCCAACATCCTCAAGACGGACTTCAGCCACATCGGGGTCGGCTACGCCGGGGGCGGCCGGGCAGGAACGTACTGGACCCAGTTGTTCGGCCTCGCCCCGTAGAGCACGCCCGAGACCGGACTCCTCGGCTCCCCGCCGTGGCGAACTGCCTTGCCCGGCATGCCAAAGGGGCCGCCGGGTGCCTGAAGGTCCAGCGGCCCCGCACACACCGCTCGTAATACGCCTGAGTGCGCGGATCCCAGCGCAACCGGGTCAGCACGATGGGGTACGGAGCAGTATTCGCCTGCCGGTCGCCACCGCGGCGTGGACGCCGCTGACCTGGACTGCCTGGACCACACAAGACGCTTCCGCCTACCTGTGAGTCAGCACCAAACCAGCACGGG
Source organism: Streptomyces sp. WM6378 (assembly GCF_001279695.1). GTDB lineage: Bacteria > Actinomycetota > Actinomycetes > Streptomycetales > Streptomycetaceae > Streptomyces. Next base: position 151,090 of record NZ_LGDD01000306.1, on the reverse strand, counting down.
GGTCAGCCCCGCACCCTCAAACTGCACCAAATCCGGTGGCCTTCCCATCCGGCGTCCAGGAGCCGTCGGCCGCCTTGGCGACGCCCGCCACAGCCCCTCATAGTGGCTCCCTGCATAGCCTGCCTCCGAAGTGTGGTGCCCCACCACATACTCGGCTGACCAGCACATTCCTACGGTGTGGCAACACGTATCGTCCCCGCCCACCGCCCGGAAGTGGTACCCATGGCCGCCTCTGCAACCGCTCCCCCGCCCGCCACCAACCTCAAGCGCATCGTCGCCGCCAGCCTGATCGGCACCACCATCGAGTGGTACGACTTCTTCCTGTACGGGTCCGCCGCCGCGCTCGTGTTCAACAAGCTGTTCTTCCCCGAGTCCGCCCCGCTCGTCGGCACGCTGCTCTCCTTTCTCACCCACGCCGTGGGTTTCGCGGCGCGGCCGCTCGGGGCGCTCGTGTTCGGGCACTTCGGGGACCGGCTCGGTCGTAAGAAGCTGCTCGTGGTGAGCCTGCTCATGATGGGCGGGGCCACCCTCGGCATCGGCCTTCTGCCCACCCACGCCACGGTGGGGGCCGCGGCTCCCGTGCTGCTCACGGCGTTGCGTCTGGTGCAGGGGTTCGCGCTGGGCGGCGAGTGGGGCGGGGCCGTGCTGCTCGTGTCGGAGCACGGGGACGCCCGGCGGCGCGGGTTCTGGTCCTCGTGGCCCCAGACCGGCGCCCCCGCGGGCCAGTTGCTGGCCGCCGGGGTCCTCTCCGCGCTCACCGCGCTGCTGAGCGATGACGCGTTCACGGCATGGGGCTGGCGCATACCGTTCCTGCTGTCGGGTGTGCTGGTGCTCGTCGGCCTGTGGATCCGGCTTTCGGTCGATGAATCACCGGTGTTCAAGGCCGCGTTGGCGCAGGCCGAGGCCCGCGAGGCGGACAGCGTCACCGAGAAGCTGCCGCTCGTCGCGGTGCTGCGGGACCACTGGCGCGATGTCCTGGTCGCCATGGGGGCCCGGATGGCGGAGAACATCAGCTACTACGTGATCACCGCTTTCATCCTGGTGTACGCGACCACCTCGGCCGGAATGGCCAAGCAGACCGCGCTCAACTCCGTGCTCATCGCCTCCGCCGTGCACTTCGTGGTGATCCCGGCGTGGGGCGCCCTTTCGGACCGGATCGGGCGCAGGCCGGTGTATCTGATCGGCGCCCTCGGCGTCGGCGCCTGGATGTTCCCGTTCTTCACGCTGATCGACACCGGCAGCTTCGCGAACCTGATCCTCGCCGTCACCGTCGGCCTGGTGTTCCACGGGGCGATGTACGCGCCGCAGGCGGCGTTCTTCTCGGAGATGTTCGCGACCCGGATGCGGTATTCGGGGGCTTCGATCGGCGCGCAGTTCTCCTCCGTGGCGGCCGGTGCGCCCGCGCCGCTGATCGCCACGGCGCTGCTCTCCGACTACGGCACGTCGACGCCGATCGCGCTGTACGTCATCGCGGCCGTGCTGCTCACCGTGGTCGCCGTCGGGTGTGCGAAGGAGACGCGGGAGAGGGATCTGCAATGCATTGACAGTGCTGGACAGGGTGCTCCCGCCACATCTGCACGCGGGGTGGATGCCCGAACTGCCTGATGTTTGGCGGGAGTTGGGTGGGGTGACAGTGTGGTGCTGCCCCACCCTTCAGGGCGTTATGGCCGGCGCCGCCACATGGAGGCGCAGGGCCAGCTGGATTTCCAGGGCGCGGGCGGGTGTCTGCCAGTCGGGGCCGAGGAGGCGGCCGATCCGTTCGAGGCGCTGGGCCACCGTGTTCACATGGACGTGCAGGTGCTCCTTGATGCGGGCCGGGCTCATGCCGTTCGCGAAGTACGCGTCGAGGGTGCGGACCAGGTCGCTTCTGCGTTTCCTGTCGTACGCCACGACCGCGCCGATCGTGCGGTCGACGAACCCGCCGATGTCCTGGGTGTCCGCGAGCAGCAGCCCGAGGAATCCGAGGTCCTGGGCGGCGGCTCCCTCGCCGGCGCGGCCGAGCAGGCGTAGCGCCTCCAGGCAACGGCGGGCCTCGGCGTACGCGGTGGCGACCGCGGCGGGTGTCGCGGCGGGGGCCCCGACGGCGGCGGACGCGCCGACCGTGACGGGCTCGTGGAGGGCGGTGCTCAGCTGTTTCGCCGTCTGCCGGGCGATCTCGGCCGGGGTGTCGCCCGGGCCCAGCGGAAGGAGCAGCACCGTACCGCCGTCGCGGGTCGAGGCCAGACCGTGCCGGGTCGCGGCCAGGTACGCGGCGGCGGAGCCGATGCGCCGGCGGTCCGCGGTGCGGCGGGCGGCGGTGCCCGGGTCGAGGCCGTCGATGCGGGCGGCGAGCACCACGTGCGGGGCGTCGAGGTCGGCCCGCAGCCTGGCGGCGCGTTCGCGCAGCAGGCGGGGGTCGCGGCCCGGCGCGTCCAGGAGGTCGTCCAACAGCTCGCCCCGCACGCGCTGTTCGGCCTCGCCGGCCGAACGCCGGGCGAGCAGCAGGAGTGAGGTGACCAGGGCGGCCCGCTCCAGGGTGCGCCGGTCGACGGGGTCGAGGCCCGGCTGGCCGTGCAGGACGAGGGCGCCCAGGAGCTCGCCTCCGGCCGAGACTCCGGCGAGCCAGTCCTCGCCGTGGCGCAGCGCGTGGCCGTCGGTGCCGCTGAGGCGGAGGACCGCGGTGTGGGCCGAGTCTGCGTCGGCGAACTCGACCGTCCCGTCGAGGACTTCGGACACCGCGTCGGCCACGTCGTGGACTCCGCCGCCGCGCAGCACCAGTTCGGTGAGCCGGTCGTGGACCTCGGACGCCCGTTCAAGGACCGCGCTGTGGTCTCGGATGGTCTCGTTGGCCTTCTCCAACTCGGCCAGCGCAGAGCGGGTTTCGGCCAGGAGGTTGGCGGTGTCGATGGCGACGGCGGCGTGCGCGGCGAAGGAGCCGAGCAGGGCGATCTCCTCGCGTGCGAAGACCCGCGGGTGGCGGTCGGCCGCGAAGAGCACCCCGATGACGGTGCTGCCGAGCATCAGCGGCACCCCGAGGATGGCGACGAGTCCCTCGTCTCGCACGCCGGTGTCGATGGCGCTGGTGTGCTGGAAGCGTTCGTCGTCGAAGTAGCTGGAGGTGACGTACGGGCGGGCGGTCTGCGCGACGAGCCCGCCGAGCCCTTCGCCCATGCCGAGGCGCAGCTGCTGGAAGCGGGCGGCCACCGACCCTTCGGTGACGCGCATGTAAGTGTCGCCCGCCGCACGGTCGTTGAGGCTGAGGTAGGCGACCTCCGTGCCGAGCAGCGAGCGGGCCCGCTGCACGATGGCGCGCAGCACGGCGTCCAGGTCACGCAGGCCCGCGAGGTCGTGGGCGGTCTCGAACAGGGCGGACAGTTCGGCCTCGCGGCGTCTGCGTCCTTCGAGGTCGGCCCGTACGCGCAGGGCGAGTTGTCTCGCGGCGTCCAGGGCGGCGAGCGCCTCGGGTGGCGCGCCGTCGGCGCGGGCCAGGAGCGCCGGGCGGTCGTACGCCTCGGCCGGTGCGCCCCGCGCGAGAAATTCCAGGTAGGGGGCTTCGGGGTGGTCGTGGGGATGCGCTTGATCGTGGGACATGGTCACAGGGATACCTGCCGGACGGTCGGCCTCGCCAGGCCTGTGGACAACTCTTGAGGGGTGCAGAACAAGCGCGAGTACGGCGGTCGCCGACGCTCAGTGCGCGGTCCAGCCGCCGTCCAGGGCGAGCGAGGTGCCGGTGATGAAGGAGGCCTGCGGGGTGCAGAGATAGGCGACCGCTTCGGCGACCTCGTGGGGTTCGACGAGCCGCTTGAGTGCCGCGTCCTTGAGGAGCACCTCGGTGAGCACGCGCTCCTCGGGGATGCCGTGCGCCGTCGCCTGGTCGGCGATCTGCCGTTCCACCAGGGGCGTACGCACATATCCGGGGTTGACGCAGTTCGAGGTGACTCCATGTGGGGCGCCTTCGAGGGCGGCTGTTTTGGAGAGGCCTTCGAGGCCGTGTTTGGCGGACACATAGGCCGACTTGAACGCCGAGGCCCGCAGGCCGTGCACCGACGACAGGTTGACGATGCGGCCCCATTCCTGCCCGTACATGTGCGGGAGCGCGCCTCTGATCAGCCGGAACGGGGCTTCCAGCATCACGGTGAGGACGGTGTGGAAGACCTCGGGCGGGAACTCCTCGATGGGGCGGACCAGTTGGAGCCCGGCGTTGTTCACCAGGATGTCCGTTCCGGCGGCGGCCTGTTCGGCGGCGTCGAGGTCGGTCAGATCGAGGACGAGCGGCTCCACGGCGCCGCTGAGCCCGGCGGCCTGAGCAGTGAGATCTTCGAGCCCTGCCGCGTCCCGGTCCACCGCCTTGACCTTGGCTCCGGCCGCGGCGAGCCGCAGGGCGCAGGCCCGGCCGATGCCGCCCGCGGCGCCGGTGACGAGCGCGGTGCGTCCGCCCAAGTCGACGGAAACGGAGTGCGGGAGGGGCGCGGGGGCGAGGGGCGCGGTCATGCTCCCGACCCTAGGCAGCCCGCCCCTCACCCACCCATGTGGTCAGCGCACATAGTTCAGAGCCCAGTGCTGGGCTGGAACCATGTGGGGCTGTCCGACTGCGCCTGCTTGATGCGGAACAGCGCGAACTCGCTGAGCGCCGGCAGTGCGTCCATGGCGAACCAGCCCACTTCGAGGGACTCCTCGTCGTTGACACGGGCCTCGCCTCCGATGGCCCGGCAGCGGAAGGTGATGTCCAAAAACTGGCACTGGTCGCCGTTGGGGTAGGTGATGGTGCTGTGCCCTGCCTCCACCAGGACCACCCGCTCGGCGACGCACCGTACGCCGGTCTCCTCGTACACCTCGCGCACCGCGGTGTGGGCGGGCTCCTCCCCCGGCTCGGGAATGCCGCCGATCGTCGACCACTTGCCGTTGTCCGCCCGGCGGCCGAGCAGGACCCGGCCCTCGTCGTCGAAGACGATCGCGCTCACACCGGGCAGCAGGAGCAGCTGATGTCCGGCGAGGGCCCGGATGTCTTGAATGAAGTCGGGAGTTGCCATGCCCCGACCCTAACCGGCCGGCCGGAACCGGCCAGTCAGTTACCGGTGCCGCGCCGCCCCCGCACGGACCGGGTGGTCGCCCAGGCCAGGCCCGCGGCGGCGGCCGCGACGAGCGCCCACTCAGGCAGCGTGCCCAGCTTGGTGGCGGGCGTCTGCGAGGAGCGCAGCGGCACCTTGGCGACGAGGGAGGCCGGGGTGAACATGGCGGTCTTCTGCACGACCTTGCCGTCGGGCATGATCACGGCGCTGACGCCGCTGGTGACCGGGACGGTGACGGTCCTGCTGTGCTCGACCGCCCGCACCCGTGACATGGCGAGCTGCTGGTAGGTCATCTCGCTGCGGTCGAAGGTGGCGTTGTTGCTCGGCACGGAGATCAGCTGGGCGCCCGCGGTGACGGTGTCGCGCACCGCCCAGTCGAAGGCCGCCTCGTAACAGGTGGCGATGCCGACCTTGGTGCCGGCCATGGTGAACAGGCCCGGCTTGGTGCCGCGGTTGAAGTCCTCGCGCACCATCGAGGTGTAGCCGGGGGCGAAGGTGCCGATGAGTCCGCGCAGCGGGATGTACTCGCCGAACGGCTGGATCTGCCGCTTGTCGTACGTCGCGACGGGGCCCAGCTTGGGATCCCACTGGACCTGCTCGTTGTAGAGCTTGGTGCCGTAGCCGCCGACGACGGCGCCGACCGAGATGGGTGCGCCTATGGCCTTGGCGGCCTGGTCGATGACGGCGCGGGCGTCGTCGTCCACGAAGGGGTCGACGTCGGAGGAGTTCTCCGGCCACAGGACGAAGTCGGGCTGCGGCTCCTTGCCGGCCCTGACCTGGTCGGCGAGCCGCAGCGTCTCGCGTACGTGGTAGTCGAGCACGGCCCGGCGCTGGGAGTTGAAGTCGAGGCCGAGGCGGGGCACGTTGCCCTGGATGACGGCGACGGTCGCGGTGCCGTCCTCGGCGGAGTCGCTGACCAGGCCTCGGGCGCCGAAGGACGCCGCGACCGGCACGACGACCGTGAGCAGCGCGGCCGCCGCCGCTCCCTTGCGGACGCTCCCGGTGCTCCTCAGCCGGAGCGCTTGGCGGACACATTCGTACAGGCCGAAACCGCACAACACCACGGCGAAGCCGAGTACGGGGGTGCCGCCCAGGGCGGCAAGCGGCAGGAAGGTGCCGTCGGCCTGTCCGAAGGCGACCTTGCCCCAGGGGAAGCCGCCGAACGGCGCGCGGGCGCGGGCCGCCTCGGCGGCGATCCACATGGTGGCCGACCACACAGGCCACAGCGGAAGCCTGGAGACCACCGCCATACCCGCTGCGGCCGCTCCGATGAACAGCGCCTCGATGGCGGCGAGCCCCAGCCAGGGCCCTGGACCTACCTCCACACCGGTCCACACAAGGAGCGGGAGCAGGAAGCCGAGGCCGAAGAGGTAGCCGAGGCCGAGACCCGCCTTCCAGCCGCGGCCGCGCAGGACCCAGCCGAGGACGGCGAACGCGGGCAGCGCCAGCCACCACAGGGGCCTCGGCGGGAAGCTCAGGTACAGGAGCACCCCAGCCAGCGCGGCCACGGCGGGCCGGGCGAGACGGTTCAGCAGTCCCCGCAGCCGCGAGGGTGCGGCAGGCTGCGGTCCGAGCTGTTCCGGCTCGGTTGTGGGGGTTTCGGTGGTGCTCACCCGGCGGAGTCTACGGCGGGTGGCTGTGTACCGGGGAGTCCGGTCTCAAGGGACCCGGCGCGGAGGGTCAGGCCTCGACGGGCTTGGCGGTGCCGAGCAGCCGCAGCCGGTCACGGATGACCCGCACCGCCGCTTCGGCGTCGTCCACGGTGACGGTGAAGACGCGTCCGTCGCCGAGCTTGAGCGCCACGCCCTCGCCGCGGCGCACGACCACTGCGGTGCCGATCTCGGGCCGCCAGCGGTAGCCCCAGCCGCCCCACTGGCGCGGGGTGACGCGCGGCACGAAGTCGGCTCCGACGACGTGGTCGAGAGGGATGGTGCGGCGCGGCAGCCCGATGTGGCCGCAGCGCACTTCCAGGCAGTCGCCGTCGACCTTCACCGATACGTGGACGAAGGCGAGGGTCCCGAAGAGCACCAGGATCCCGGCCGCCAGACAGCCGACGACGGACATCAGGAGCGGCGCGATGCCGGACGTCCAGTTCGAGTCGACGGCGAGCTCGACTCCGAGCGCGATACAGGCCGCGCCGCCCGCTGCGAGCAGCCACTGGACGCGGTTGGTCGCCCGGCCGGTCCAGACCTCTGGCGCCTGCTCGGCGGCACCGGATCCGTGCTGGGACTCGGGGGGCGTGGGGTACTCCGGGGACGGTTCCCTCATGGGTAGCAGCGTACTCAGGTTCCGCTGCCACGGCACTGTTCAGCGCTCAGCGAGCAGGGCTGACGGCCTGTAGCAGGCGGCCTTCGGGGTAGGCGAGGGCGACGTCGGGCAGGGTGCCGGTGCGGCCGCTGAGCAGCACGGTCAGGCCTCCGACCTGGGGGGCTTCCGGTGCCGGCAGGATCCCGGCCCGGCGCAGGCCCTGGGCGGCCACGGCCTCGGCGCTGCCGAAGAAGGTGAGCGGGCCGCCGTCCGGGCGCAGGGCCGTACGGATGCGTTCGGCGACCAGCTCGTAATGGGTGCAGCCCAGGACGACGGTCCTTACCTCCGGCGGCGTGAGGGCGGCGGCCACGGCGACGGCCCGGTCGATCGCGGCGTCGTCGGCGTGCTCGACGGCCTCGGCGAGGCCGGGGCAGGGCACCGCGGTGACGTGCACGCCGTCGGCGAATTCGCGGATCAGGCCGCGCTGGTACGGGCTGCCGGTGGTGGCCGGGGTCGCCCAGATCGCGAAGGGTTCCCCGCCGGCCGCGGCGGGCTTGATCGCGGGGACGGTGCCGATCACCGGGATCCGCGGTTCCAGGGCGGCGCGGATCGCGGGCAGGGCGTGCACGGACGCGGTGTTGCAGGCGATGACCAGGGCGTCCGGTTCGAGGGCCGCGGCGGCCCTGGCCACGGCGAGGGCTCGCTCGGTGACGCCTTCGGGCGTGCGCGGGCCCCAGGGCATGCCGTCCGGGTCGTTCGAGATCACGAGTTCGGCGTCGGGCCGTAGCCGACGTACCGCGGCGGCCGCGGCGAGCAGGCCGATTCCGGAGTCCATGAGCGCGATCTTCACCCGGTCACCATAGTCGACGGGCCCCGGCGAATCCGGCCGAGGTCCCGTGTGGAGCACGGGATGTGGGGCAGACTGCGGCGGATGAGCGCCCTTGCATGGATCGCCCTGGTGTCCCTGGTCGTCTGGCTCTGGCTGCTGCTCGGGCAGGGCTTCTTCTGGCGCACCGACCAGCGGCTGCCGCCCAGGGCGGCACTCGAACATTGGCCGGATGTCGCGGTGGTGGTGCCGGCCCGCGACGAGGCGGAGGTGCTGCCGCTGAGCCTGCCGTCGCTGCTCGCGCAGGACTACCCCGGCCGCGCGGAGATCTTCCTGGTGGACGACGGGAGCTCGGACGGCACCGGTGAGCTCGCCCGTTCGCTCGCCGAGCGGCACGGCGGTCTGCCGCTGAGCGTGGTCTCGCCGGGTGAGCCGGAGGCGGGCTGGACCGGCAAACTGTGGGCGCTGCGCCACGGCATCGCGCTCGCGCGGGCACATGAGCCGGAGTACCTCCTGCTCACCGACGCCGACATCGCGCACGGGCCGGACAGCCTGCGGGAGCTGGTCGCGGCGGCGCGCGGCGGCGGCTTCGACCTGGTGTCGCAGATGGCGCGGCTGCGGGTGGCCAGCGGCTGGGAGCGTTTGATCGTCCCGGCGTTCGTGTACTTCTTCGCGCAGCTGTATCCGTTCCGCTGGATCAATGCCCGCAGGCCGCGCGCCACGGCAGCGGCGGGCGGTTGCGTCCTCCTGCGTACTCAGGCCGCGGAACGGGCCGGGATTCCGGACGCGGTGCGCCAGGCGGTGATCGACGACGTGTCCGTGGCGCGCGCGGTGCGCGGGTCCGGCGGGCGGGTCTGGCTGGGCCTCGCGGACCGGGTCGACAGCGTGCGCCCCTATCCGCGCCTCGCGGACCTCTGGCGGATGGTCTCGCGCAGTGCGTACGCGCAGTTGCGGCACAGCCCGCTGGTGCTGCTCGGCACGGTCGCGGGTCTGGCGCTGGTCTATCTGGCGCCGCCGGTCACCTTCGTCGCGGGCCTGGCCACCGGGAGTGCCGGGGCCGTGTGGGCGGGCGGGGCGGCCTGGCTGGTGATGACCGGAACGTATCTGCCGATGCTCCGCCACTACCGCCAGCCGCTCGTGCTCGCCCCGGCGCTGCCGTTCACGGCGCTGCTCTACCTGCTGATGACGGTCGACTCGGCGGTGCAGCACTACCGGGGGCGGGGCGCGGCCTGGAAGGGCCGCACCTACGCCCGGCCCGAGGCCGCACCCGAGCAGCGGTGACGCGGGCTACTTGCGGCCGGGCGTCCAGTTCATGCCCCAGCCGTAGGCCTGGTCGATGGTGCGCTGCGGGCTGACGCCGCGCGCGGGCACCAGGTAGCGGGCCTCGCGCTGGACGACCAGGTCGCCGTTGTTGTTGGTGATCAGGGCGAGCGCGCAGACCGTGGACGGGACGGTGCACTCGTCGAGGAAGAACTCGATCGGCGCGCCGAACTGCGGCTGGAGGGTCACCGTGGCGTGCAGGTCGGCGAAGCTGCGGGCGCCCTCATAGATGGTGACGAAGATCAGCAGGCGGCGGAACTTGTCCTTCTGGTCGAGATTGACGGTGAGGTTCTCACCTGTTTCGACGGCGCCGGTGCGGTCGTCGCCGTCGAGGTGGACGTACGGAGGCTGGTGGAGCGCGCCGAAGGCGTTGCCCAGGGCCTGGACCACGCCCTTGCGGCCGTCGGAGAGCTCGTACAGGGCGCACAGGTCGAGGTCGAGATCGGAGTGGTTGGCGGCGGCGCGCCCCAACTTGGCGCCCCAGCCGCTGAATTGCTTGCGGCTCTGCCAGTTGAGATTGACCCGCATCGCACCCGAAGTGCCGCCCTGTTTGGCGAGCGAGACCCTGGGTGCGTCCTTGGTGAGGGTGACTTTGGACAGGCGCACAGGTGACGGCGGCGTCAACGGCGGAGCGGTCGGGGGCGCCGGAATCTGGGCGGCCGGCTCGGGCCACACCGGGGCCGGGGGTGGGGTGTAGGCGGCCGGGGCGGGAGGCGGCGTCGGCGTGAAGGGCGCCTGTGCGGGTGACACGGCGGGCGGCTGCTGCGGCTTGTCGACGGTGATCCCGAAGTCCGTTGCGAGGCCTTCGAGTCCGCTGTCGTAGCCCTGGCCGACGGCGCGGAACTTCCAGGCGCCCTGGCGGCGGTAGAGCTCGCCGAGGATGAAGGCGGTCTCCACGGTGGCGTCCCGGCTGTCGAAGCGCGCGAGCTCCGCGCCGGTGGCCGCGTCCAGGACACGGATGCCGAGGCCGGGGACGCGGCCGAAGGTTCCGCCGTCGGCGGAGGCGGCGAGCACCACGCGTTCGACGGCCGGTTCCACCTGCGCGAGGTCGATGAACAGGGTGTCCGTCACCGCGTCGGGCCCGGACCGCTTGCCTTCGTGGCGCACGGCTCCCGAGGAGTGGGTGGGCTGGTTGTAGAAGACGAAGTCGGCGTCCGAGCGGACCCGCCCTTCGGTCAGCAGAAGGGCCGAGGCGTCGACGTCGGGGACGCCGGGACCGGACCGCCAGGCCAGTTCGACACGTACCGAGTGCGCAGGCACCGGAACATTGGCTCCTTTAAGCATGGACATGCTCTCCCCCATCACTCGGTGCGGTGCCGAAAGATTTCTGCCCCGTCAACCTAGTGCCCGATCGTCCCCCCGGCACCTCTCCCGGCCGCCCGCCGGCAACCCCTGATGACCCGCTGATCACGCGCTGCCGGATCCCGTTCGGTGCCGGCCCGGTTCGCCGGGCCGGCACCGAACGGCTGCGCAGGGTCCCGGCGGCCGCGCACCGTGTGGGTCAGCGGCGGGCCTGGGCGTCGAGCCAGTCCCGGACCAGTTCGTCGTTGGGCGATTCGAGCAGGGCGAAGTGGTCGACCGGCAGCTTGTCCACGGCGTCGTCCGGCAGGACGTCCCGCCACTGACCGATGGCGTGTCCGCGTGTCCACGGCTTGCCGCCGCCGGCCGTGACGGTGGTCGGCCCGCGGCGGGCGTAGTCGATCTGGCCACCGGTGTCGCCCTGCAGGATGCGCACCCGCAGCCCGTCGGGCGGGCTCAGCAGCAAGCCGTCCAGGACCCGTGCGTTCGATTCGTACACCGCCCAGGCGTCCTCGATCTCCTGCTGGCCGGCGTCCCGCGCCAGGGTTCCCGCGTCCTTGGCCGCCGCGGTGACCGCGGCCAGGTCGAACCCGCCGTGCTCGTCCACAAACCGCTGGGCGGGGGCGGTGATCGACCAGCCGACACGGACGAAGATGTCGAAGGCGTCCTCCACGCGGACGCGGTGGGCGCCGGGGTCCGGCGGGTCGATGAGCAGGGCCCGCACCGCGTCGCCGCAGCGGTCGTGCAGCCGGCGGGCGACCTCGTAGCCGAAGACGCCGCCCAGCGAGAACCCGGACACGCAGATGGTGCCGAACCGTTCGACGCCGCCCGCCAGGAGGACCTCGGCGAGTCCGTCGGCGAGCGCCGCCATGCCCTTGCCGGACAACTCGGGAGGCGTTTCCATGGCCCACACGGTGTCGTCGGCGGGCAGCAGCCTGGACAGTGACGCGTAGCGGGTGACCGCGCCGGACAGTGGTGGCAGAAAGACCCACAGCCGGTCCTGTCCCGCCGGACGCATCCGGACAAGGGTGGTGCCGGTGGTGTGGTGGGCGGTCGGAATCCCGTCACGCCGATCGGCCAAGAGGCGTGCCAGCGCGTCGAATTGGGGTGTCCGGTAGAGCTCGGCGGCGCGCAGGCCCACGTTCAGCCTGCCGCGCACCTCGGTGATCAGCTCGATCGCCCTGACCGAGTTGCCGCCGGCCGCGAAGAAGCTCGTCGACTCGTTCTCGGGCGGGGCGCCGAGGACCTGTCGCCAGGCCCGGCGCAGTTGTGCGGGCACGTCCGTCGGATCGGCGTCGTCCTCGACGTCCGTGCCCGGCAGGGTCTTCGCCCGGTCGAGCAGCGCCGCCCGGTCGACCTTGCCGCGCGATGTCAGCGGGAACTCGTCGAGGACGGTGACCCGCGAGGGCACCATGTAGTCGGGCAGGGCAGCCGCGAGCCGCCGCACGATCGCGGCCTCGGGATCCGATGGCGGCGCGAGGCTCTTGTCGAGCCGGACGTACGCGGCGAGGAGCCGGCCGCCGGCGGTGTCGAACGGCACGACCACCGCGTCGACGACGAAGTCGACGGACAGGAGCCGGGAGACGATCTCACCGGGTTCCACCCGGAAACCGCCGTTGACCTTGACCTGCGCGTCGAAGCGGCCGTGCAGGTCGTAGCCGCCGTCGCCCTTCGCGGTGGCCACGTCGCCGGTGCGGTAGGACCACTCGCCGTCGAGCAGGCAGAACGCCGGGGACGACGCCGCCTGCCCCAGGTAGCCGCGACCGACCGCGACGCCCTGGATGACGAGACCGGATGCGTCGCCGTCTTCACCGAGGGGTTCGAGAAGGAACCGGACGCCGTCGATCGGTGCCCCGATCGCGATGGCGTCGCCGGGCAGCAGGTCCCGGTAGCAGACGACGACGGCCGTCTCGGTCGGACCGTACCCGTTCACCACGCGGGTGCCTCCCGGTGCGATGCTCGCCCAGGCGGCCACCGCGCTCTGGGTCGGGGCCTCGCCGCCGGCCATCACCAGGCGCAGGTCCGGTGCGGTGTGCCCGGCCGACTCGGCCAGCTCGGCGCCGAACCTGTTGAACACGCCCGTCGGCAGGCTCAGCACGGTCACACCGAGCCGACGGCAGTGGTGCAGGAAGTCCTCGGCTCCGCCGTACACGAACGCCTCGTCCCGGAAGACGAGTTCACAGCCGGCCACCATCGACGTGCAGATCTGTTCGAGCGCGAGGTCGAACGCGATCGAGGAGAAGAGCAGTCGGGTGTCGTCCGATGTCAGGCCGTACCAGTCGATGGTGCGCAGGACGTGGTTCGCCAGGGCGGCCTGCTCGACGACGGCTCCCTTGGGGACCCCGGTCGACCCCGACGTGTAGGCGACGTACGCGGCGGGCGAGGTGCGCCGGACCAGCCGTTCGTCCAAGGGCAGCCCCGGTCGCGGGCCACGCGTCGGTCCCAATTCGGTGATCAGCGCGGCCGGGCCGCAGTCGTCGACGATCAACTGCTTGCGGCTGTCCGGCAGATCCGGCTCCAGCAGGGTGAAGGCCGCGCCGACCTGGCCGACCGCGGCCATCGCGACGATGGTGTCGAAGCCGACCGGCAGGTCGATGACCACGACGTTCTCCGCCCCGACGCCGAGCTCGCGCAGGCGCGCGGCCAAGGTGTCGGCGGCCGCCGCGAGTTCGCGGTAACTCAGCTTGTGCTCGCCACGGGACAACGCGACCTTCTGGGGACGGTCGACCGCGTGCGCGGCGATCGCGGCATACAGCGTGCCGCCGGTTTCCGAAGTCATCAGGCGTTGACCTTTCGCGAGCGGGGAATGGCAGAGGTACTCGTGGTGGTGGGCAGGATCACCAGGACGGCGATGACGGCGAGGGACGCCACCGCGGCGCCGGTGATCCAGGCGGCGAGCAGGCCGGAGCTCACACCGTCGGCGAACCACGTCGCGGCCCGCCCGGACCCGTGGGCGAGCAGGTCGTAGCCCTCACTCACCGAGCCGGCCGAAGCGGGCAGACCGGGCGCCGACTCGACGTGCTTCGCGTAGCCCGTCGAGAACACCAGGCCCATCACCGCGACGCCCCCGGCGCCCCAGATCTGCTGGAACATGGCGTTCACGGAGGACCCGACGCCCGCGTCGGCCGGTCGCAGACTGGTGACGATCAGCGTCAACGCGGGTCCGACGGACAGCCCCATGCCGAGCCCGCAGCACAGCAGCCCCGCGGCGAGCAGCGGATAGCGAAGATCGGCGGCGGCCATGGCGCACAGCGCGCAGCCGAGCGCACCGAGGCCGAGCCCGGTGGCCACGGTGGCCTTCGGCCCGATGCGCGCGGTGACCGCGACGCAGGACAGCGAGGCGATGGTCAGCCCCACCGCGAGCGGGAGCAGGCCGGCACCGGCCTGCAAGGGGCTCCAGCCCAAGCCGTACTGGGTGAACTGACCGGCCAGGAACACCGTGCCGAACAGGGCGAAGAACAGTCCGGACATGGCCACGACGGCGCCGGTGAACGTACGCGTCCGGAAGTAGCCGAGGTCGAACAGCGGCCGGTCGGTGCGCCGTTCGTGGACGGTGTACCCGATCAGCGTCAGCAGACCGGCGGCGCCGAGGCCGAACCGCAGCCAGCCGGGGAGCCGGTCGTCGACGGCGAAGATGATCGCCGAAGCGAACACCGCGACACCTATGAGGAGCAGCACCGCTCCGACGGGGTCGGGGCGCCTCGTGACGGGCTCGGGTTTCCGGCGCCGGACGAGGGTGGCGGTGCCGATCAGGGCGATCGCACCGACCGGCACGTTGATCAGGAAGATCGATCCGTACCAGAACCGGGTCAGCAGCAGGCCGCCGAGCACCGGGCCGACGGCCACGCCGAGACCGACGACGGCCGGCCACAGCGCGAGCACGCGCCGTCTGCCGCTGTCGGTCAGTTCGTTGGCGAACAGCTTGAAGATGCTCGGCACGATGAACGCCGCGCCGATGCCCATGCCCGCGCGGGACAGCACCAACATCGACACCGAGGGCACGAACGCTCCGAGGAGCGAGGCGGCCGTGAAGGCGCTGACGCCCACGGCGTACGAACGACGCGCACCCACGCGGTCGACGACGCTGCCCGCGATGATCAGCGACGAGGCGAAGACCAGCATGTACGCGTCGATCGCGAACTGCACGTCCGGCGTCCCCGCCCGCAATGACGCCGATATTCTCGGTACCGCGGTGTTGATGATGGAATTGTCCGCGGACACCATGAAAAGGCTCAGGTACGCGGTGCCCACGACACCAAAGGTGCGCGACCTCATCCTTGGTCGACTTGCGGTCAGCGACATGTGGTTCTCGATCTTCTCGAAAGGCCTGCGGTCGGCCGTTGACCAGGAAATCGACGGCTTCCACAAAAGTGCATATGCCGGGCAGCTGAATCGAGAATTGTCGCTGTTCTGCGCCACGGCAAAAAAGGGGGATGCGGGGCGGCTTTCCGGCTGATGGCCTTGTACGCCCCCCACCTGCAAGCTTTTTCGGCTCGCCGGTTTCAGACGCTAGCAGTCCACTGCCGGGAAGATCAATCACAGGTGGCTCGGATCACACCTGGGCCTACTGCCCGGCCGGGCACCGAAGCTCCGCCCCGAGATTAAACCGGTCATTCCGGTAATTCCCCGCCACTTCGCCGGAACCCGAATGATGATTTTGACTCTGCCTCAAATACATGGACACAGCGAAAAGACGAGAGTTGACTGCCCTTGTCGCAGCGCCGAACTCGTAATCCGGCCCTGCATCGAACGAAAGCATTCCCTGCGTCATCGATGAGGGAATTTCACAAGGAGCGTTAATGACTGTTGAAGCTGCTGCCGGAGCCAACTGGACCATCGCTCCAGAGTTCACGTTCACGGATGCGGAGCGCGAGGCCCTGGAGTCTTCGCTCGACAGCCTCACCGCCAACCCTTACCGCCTTTACGAGGCGCATCGCTTCCAGGTCGGCCGGCTCATCGCCGAGGGCGTGATCCCGGAGCGTTTCCGTGCTTACGTCGACTCGCTGGCCACCCGCGACCGTACCGCCGAGCCGGTAGTAGTCCTGAAGAACGTCCCTCACGACCGTGATGTCCCGGTGTTCGACTTCGACCAGCCCGTGCGTTCCAAGTACGAGCTGAAGAAGACGTTCGTCGCCGAGGGGTTCCTCGCGCTGTTCGCCCAGCTCGCGAACACCCCGGCCATCGGGTACGTCAACGTCAACGACGGCGATGTCTTCCAGGACATCTACCCGCAGCGGCATCTGCAGGGCAGCCAGTCGCAGAAGGCGCTCAAGCAGATCCACTTCCACAAGGACCTCGCCAACCACTTCGTGCGGCCCGACCAGGTGTACATGGTCGGTATGCGCAGCAATCCCGTGAACGAGGTCTACACCTCGTTCGTACGGAACATCGACGTCATCGCCGCCTTCACCGAGGAAGAGCTGACGCTGCTGCGCTCCAGCGAGTTCTACACCCCCTTCGACGACCTGAGCACCATGGGTGGCGGACGGGTTCAGCTCGGGGAAGCGGACATGCACCCGATCATCGGCGGCCGGGGCCCGGAAGACCTGCGGTTCTTCGAGAACCGGACCGTGGGGGTCACCGAAGCCGCCAAGGCCATCGTCCCCAAGGTCGCCGAAACCCTGCACTCCCTCAAGCGGCGGGTCTTCATCGAGCCCGGCGACTTCGTGATCACGTACAACAACCACACGATCCACGCCAAGGAGGTCCTCAACGTCGGCGACCCCGAGGCGCTGCAGAGCCGCTGGATCATCAAGACGGTGAACGTGGACGACATGGCACCGCACCAGGGCCACTTGGTCCCCGGCACCGACCACCTGATCAACGGCTGACCACCGTCCGACGAACCCCTGCAGGCATCCCGGTGTCGCCTGTGGTGCCCGTCCCCTTCCGGGACGGGCACCACAGTTGGTTCGCCCTCACCACCTCCGAGCCGGATCGCGTCGGCGTCAGCGCATCCGCGGGAGCATGGTCGGCTCCGCGGTGAGCTGCGCCGTGATGAGTGCCGAACCGACGGGCGTCAGCACGTGGTTGACCGCCTTGCCGACACGATGGGTGGCGACGAGGCCGCCGTTGCGCAGGGCGGTCACGTGCACGGAGGCGGTGCCCGCGCTGACGCCGAGCCGGTCGGCGAGTTCGGTGGTACCGCAGCCCGCGCCGATGTTGAGGAGCGCCGCCGCGCGACCGCGGCCGAGCAGCGCGCCGAGCTGGGTGGGGGCCACCGCCTCGCTGTCGTCCCAGAGCCGGCGGTGTCCGGACGCCGGGTAGGTGATGACCGTCCCCCACTCGTTCGTCAGGAGTACCCGGGTCCGCTGGAAGACCGAGGGCACCAGGATCAGCCCGCGCCCGGCGCGTCCCGGCGCGTCCCGCACTTCTCGCACGGTGAGGCCGGGCAGGCTGTCGACGACCTCGCGGACTCCGAACGCCGCCAGGTTGTGGGCGCGCAGCGCGACATCGGACTCCAGCGCGGTCCTGATCCGGGGCCAGTCGTCGGCGAGGCAGTCCTGGAAGAACTCCCGGGCCGGCTCCTCCAGCGGCCCCAGCGCCGAGAAGTCGGCCTCCTGACGGCCGGTCGCCGCCCCTTGCCGGCGGAGCAACTGCCCTGCCGTCAACCGAATCCGGTGCTGCACTTCGGCCTGGGGGATGTTGAGCGCGTGCCGGTTTCCGAACTTCAGGCTGTGCCGGAGCCGGCCGCGCAGGGCTGGGTGCTGTCCGCGCAGGACTTCGCTCGCCGCCAGCGCCTCGAGCAGCGGCGAGACGAGGAAGCGGCAACTGGACAGGTCACTCGCTGAGACGCTCAGTACCACCTGGCCGTTGTGCTCCGGTCGAGACGCCACCGGCAGGGGAGTTCGCCGACGGGTCTGCGCCGGCGGGGGCTGAGTAATCGTAGTAGTAGACATCAGCCTTTGCTCATGCGCTCCGCTCTTGGATGGAGATGACGTTCACCAGCTTGTCGAGCTGCTGGATGACCTGCTCCAGGGGGCGTTCGTCCACATCGACGACGATCGTCATCTCGGAGGTGGCGGGTTCGTCGGTGGGACGCACCGACAGCGAGTCGATGTTGAACGCCCGGCGGGAGAAGAGACCGGCTATCCGCGTGAGGGCACCGGACTTGTTCTCGACGCGGACAACGAGTGTGTGCTTCTGCATGGCGTTCCTACTCCTCGTCGTCACCGAAGTCGGGACGGCTGTCGCGCGCGGCCAGGATTTCGTCGTTGGAGGTGCCGGCGGCGACCATCGGCCAGACCATGGCGTCCTCGTGGACGATGAAGTCGATGACGACGGGGGCGTCGTTGATCGCCATCGCCTTCTCGATCGTCGCGTCGAGCTGGTCGGGGGATTCGCAGCGCAGCGCGTAGCAGCCCATGGCCTCGGCGAGCTTGACGAAGTCCGGGACGCGGGTACCCCGGTTGGGTTGCTCGTCGGGCGCTTCGCCGGAGTGCAGCACGGTGTTGGAGTACCGCTGCCCGTAGAACAGGGTCTGCCACTGGCGCACCATGCCGAGGACCCCGTTGTTGATGATCGCGACCTTGATCGGGATGTTGTTGAGCGCGCAGGTGACCAGTTCCTGGTTGGTCATCTGGAAGCAGCCGTCACCGTCGATCGCCCAGACCGCCGCCTCCGGCTTGCCCGCCTTGGCGCCCATCGCGGCCGGGACCGCGTAGCCCATCGTGCCCGCGCCGCCGGAGTTGAGCCAGGTGTAGGGCCTGTCGTAGGCGATGAACTGCGAGGCCCACATCTGGTGTTGGCCGACTCCCGCCGCGACGATCGTGTTCTCGTCGGTCAGTTGGCCGATGCGCCGGATGACCTGCTGGGGCGAGAGCTCGCCCGGAGGGGCCGGCTCGTGGCCCAGCGGGTAGGTGCTGCGCCAGCGGTCGAGTTGCTCCCACCACGCCGCGTAGTCACAGGTCTTTTCGGGGTCCTCCGCGCTCTGAAGTACGTCCCGGACGGCGGCGGTGAGGTCGGTCAGCACCTCACGGGCGTCTCCGACGATCGGAACGTCCGCGAAACGGTTCTTGCCGATCTCGGCGGGATCGATGTCGGCGTGCACGATCGCGGCGTGCGGCGCGAAGCCGTCGAGCCTGCCGGTGACCCGGTCGTCGAACCGAGCGCCCAGGGCGACGATCAGGTCGGCCTTCTGAAGGGCCGTCACCGCGGCGACCGTCCCGTGCATGCCGGGCATGCCCAGGTGTTGCGGATGGCTGTCGGGGAAGGCTCCGATGCCCATGAGCGTCGTGGTCACGGGGATCCGGGCGAGTTCCGCCAGAGCCTGCAGCTCGGCGCTCGCCCGTGCCTTGAGCACACCGCCACCGACGTAGAGCACCGGCCGCTCGGCCTCGGCGATCAGGCGGGCGGCTTCGTGGATCTGCCTGGCGTGCGGCTTGGTGACGGGCCGGTAGCCGGGCAGTCGGTGCTCCGTCGGCCACCGGAAGACCGTGTCCTTCTGCAGCGCGTCCTTGGTGATGTCGACCAGGACGGGCCCGGGCCGACCGGTGGACGCGATGTGGAAGGCCTCGAAGATCGCGCGGGGAATGTCGTCCGGATTCGAGACGAGGAAGCTGTGCTTGGTTATGGGCATGGTGATGCCGCAAATATCGGCTTCCTGGAAAGCGTCCGTGCCGATCAGTGAACTTGCCACCTGCCCGGTGATGGCCACGATGGGAACCGAATCCATATAGGCGTCGGCAATCGGAGTGACCAGATTGGTCGCTCCCGGGCCGCTCGTCGCCATGCAGACCCCGACCTTCCCGGTGGCCTGGGCGTAGCCGGTCGCGGCGTGGCCCGCGCCCTGTTCGTGCCGCGCCAGAATGTGACGCACCTTGGTCGAATCCATGAGGGCGTCGTACGCAGGGGTGATCGCTCCACCTGGGATCCCGAACGCGATTTCGACGCCCACTTCCTCAAGAGAACGGACGAGGGACTGAGCCCCCGTCATCGTCTCGGCGGAGTGCGAGGGGACGGGTGTTTCTACGGTCTGAGTCATCGTTCTGTATTTCTGTTCTTGGCGCCGCTCCAGGCGGCAGCAACCGCCTGAGGAACCTGAGTTCCGAGCCCGCCCAGCGGGTACGACAGCGGATATGTGCTCAGCGAGTACGACTCCGTACGGTGAAATTCTCGACCATACGGCCAGGTCGGGGGGTTGCCTTCGTTCCGGCATCGTGGCAGGTGTGAGCGCCGATCAAGATCCATCCACCTCTGCTCACGGAGGAGCCGGCCGACCGTGATTGCGCACGGAAGTCGTTACTGGATGGGGATCAGACGGGGATCAGACGGGGTGACGGACGCTCAGGCATCACACATTGTTCACGTGAAGCGGCAGGATATGCCGACACGGAAAGCCGAAACTCGGCGCATGGTCTGCGCCCACCCCTCAGGGGCGAACGCGGGTCCGCGTTCACACCTCAGGCATGCGCTGTCCGACGGGCGGGGCCCATCGGCTTGCGTGGTGCGTATCCGCTGGTGAGCGGGTGTTGATCATAAGCACAGGTGATCTACGGAAGGAAACGGGTTCTCAAATGCTGAGAGCCTGTTGTTATTTGCCCCTCATCCGGTGTAAGCAGAACCGCCATCCCGCGCGGGTGATCTGGGTAGGTTTTATCCCGGAAGGCTGATTTATCTCGTCGCCGGGAAGGTCTTTTGCCCCTTCGGCCGATCTGGCGATGCACTGCTTCCACGCAGGCGGCCCGGCCGAGACGAATTCGCTCATGGCCATGCGACACGGCACCCTCCAACTCCTCACCGACACCCACCCCTTGGCCCCACACTGACCGCCCCCGCCCGCGCTGCCACATCCTGGGCAGCGGGCCATACGCCGCAGGCGCTCCAGGCCCGGGCGGACCGCCTCCACCAACACCTCACCGCACACCCCGCGTTGGGCTCCACCGACGTCGGGCACTCCCGCGCCCCCCGCACCCACTTCGACCACCACGCCGTCGCCACCGGCACCGACCGGGAGTCCCTCCTCGACCAGCTTGCGCAGGTGACGGCCGACGAGGCGGCACCGAGCGCGACGCGCAGCCGGGACAAGGTCGTCTTCGTCTTCCGGACGAAAGTGCCTTCCTGGCCTGGGACGATGAACCTTGCCGAGGGGCTCTGCCGGTCCAAGCGGAGGGCGCTTTCTACGCGCGGGCCATCGGTTCGCGTCCCAAGGCCCTTGTCACGGCGGACGATTCGGCGGTGGTCGGCGGGATATCCTGATAGACGGTCCGCCGGACGAGCCCGTCCTCCTCCAGATCGCGCAGCTGGCGGGTGAGCATCCGCGGCGTGATGCCGGGCATGGCCCGGTTCAATTCACCAAAACGTCATGTTCCGCCGAACAGACATTTCAGGATGCTGAGCTTCCACACACCCCCGCAGACGGTCATGGCGACCTCATGCTAACTACACCCACCTGAAGGGACATTGGCCGAACCGGTCAGCGTTGGAAGCCGGGAGGCCCACACCAGAACGCCTGCACAGCACCGGGCCCGGAATGCCCCGCCCCTCGGGGAGCCCACCACTCCTCCACACCCCGGCCCCATAAGACGAGGCACCTACCGCCAAGTGCCGGCTCGACCCAGCAAGTCCTTGAGCGAGAAGCCGACGTCCTCATGAGTTGATACCGCCGCCCGGCCGTCGGAGCGGGGCTCCCCCGCCCCGGCAAGGACCACGCGGCCGTCACCCTTCGTAGATCCTCCGTCGCTTCGCGTCAAACGGAGAGCACGATTGGAACCCCTCACTTGCTAAGGCTTCATTAACGACGTTTCAGCAGGTCAGGCGGGCAAAACCAGCGTAAAAGGGATGACCCGAAGATTGGGGCTCCCCAACGACCACATCGTGGGCTTAACTTATGTGCCATGACCTCCCCCCGCTCCACCTATGGCGGCGGTTACTACTCCGCGCCGTTCTTCCCGGACACCCCCATCTACGACTCCCTCGTCGCAGAACGGGGTACGCCTCAGATCGCCCCGATCCGAGTGCCTTCCCTCTATGACACCGGCAGCAGCTACCTGCCGGCGCTTCCCTCGGCGCTGCCCGCGCTGCCGGCCGCCCCTTCGCAGCCGAGCCCCTCCTACGCCTCGTCGTACGGGTACCAGCAGCAGATGCAGCAGCCGGTGCCGCTGCAGCACGCGCCCGCTCCGTACATTCCGCAGCAGCCCTCGGCCCCGCGCGGCTACCAGGGGCAGCAGGCCATGCCGCAGCGACCGATGCAGGGCACCGGGTACGAGGCCATGCGGCCGGCCGCGCCGCGGCCGACGCCCGCACCGTACGAGGATCCGTACAACCGGCCCTACCAAGGCACCGGGTACTGATCAAGAGCGGGACCGGCCGCCCGGACGCTTGTCCGAGGCGGCTGGCAGGATGTGTTCATGAGCAGTGCACTTGATGCAGTTGTCCACGGGATGCGCATTCATCCCGTCAAGTCGGTCGGGGGATACGACACGGCACAAGCGGCGGTCGAGCCATGGGGGCTCGCCGGGGACCGCCGCTGGATGCTGGTGGACACGCACGGCACGGCCGTCACTCAACGCGAGCGGCCGGCCCTCGCCCTGAGCAGTGCCGCCACACTGCCGGGCGGAGGCGTGCGGCTTTCCGCGCCGGGGCGTGACGACCTGGTCGTCGAGCCGCCGCAGCCGATGGCCGCCGTCGGCGTCACGCTCTTCGGCAACAAGTTCGAGGCGGTGACCGCCGCCGATGAGGCCCACGCGTGGTTCAGCGCCTACCTGGGCACCGAGGTCCGGCTCATGCACCTCGACGACCCGGCGCGCCGCAGGGCCATCAACCCCAAGTACGCGCCGAACGGCGAGACGGTCAGCTTCGCCGACGGATACCCGCTCCAGATCGCCACGTGCGCCTCGCTCGACGCCCTCAACTCGCTGATCGCGCAGGGCGACGATCCCGCCGAGGGCCCCCTGCCGATGAACCGGTTCCGGCCCAATGTGGTCCTCGACGGGACGGAGGCCTGGGCCGAGGACACCTGGTCGCGGATATCGATCGGGGAGGTCACCTTCCGGGTGGCGAAGCCCTGCGGGCGCTGCGTCATCACCACCACCGACCAGGCCACCGCGGAGCGCGGCAGGGAGCCGCTGCGCACCCTGGCCCGGCACCGCCGGATCGGCGGCTCGCTGGCGTTCGGCGTCCTGGTCATCCCCGAGGACACCGGCACCATCCGCATCGGTGACACGCTGAAGGTGCTCGCATAGCTCCGCGCCACGCGGGAACTCCTGTGGGTAGCAGACGCGTTGGACGGGGCAAGCCGGGTGGATCAGATCCCTGTTCGTGCCACCCGCGCGCCTGCCGTCCCGCCGGGGCGGCACGAAGCGGAAGGGGGTGCGTGGCCCGTGCGAGCCATTACGGGAGTGTGGCGTTGGCGGCACAATCCGCTGCGCCGCCGCACCGACTTCGCGGAGGCCCATCTGGCGCTCGTGGCCCTGGTGCTCATGGTGTTCGCCGCGCCGGCGGTGGGGGTGCTCTGCGGATCCCTCACGGATGCGAGCCTGCGTCAGGCGGTCACCGAGCAGCGCCGGCACCGGCATGTGACCGCGGCCGTGGTGGTGGGCCGGGCCGAGCAGCGCGCGCCGGCCTCGGAGCCCGACGGCTCGATGGGCCGCGCCGCCCGCACTCGGGTGATCGCCAACTGGACGGCGCACGACGGCAGTTCACACACCGGGACGCTGGCCTCGCCACTGAAGGCGCCCGCCCCCGGCGCCACTTTCCAGATATGGACCGACGACCACGGGCGCCCGGCGCCCCGGCCGATGGCGCTGTCCGCGGCCGACACTCACGCCGTGTTCTCGGGGATCTGCGCGGCCGCGGCGGCCGCCGGACTCGTCGAGGGCGTACGGCGGTTGATCGTATGGCGGCTGATACGCCGACGGTATGAGCGACTGGACCGGGCGTGGGCCCGATACGGTCCGGACTGGGGCCGTACCGGCGCAGGCAGCTGACCGGTCAACTCACCGGCCCCGCGCGCGCTACGGTGGACCATCAGTCGCACAAACCAGGTCACGGTCGAGGTGTGTGCGAGGTCGCACGCACGAGGTGGGGGCACGGCAGCACCATGGCTCAGGGCACGGTCCAGGTGACGCACACGGGCACGTCGAGGTGGCGCCGCCGCACGGGTGAGTACGCCTCTCTGGCCGCGGCCCTGGAGGCCGCCGGCGACGGGGACGTCCTGACCGTCGCCCCGGGCACCTACCGGGAGAATCTGGTGCTGTGCCGCTCCGTGACGCTGCGCGGCCCCGAGGGCGCGGTCGGCTCGGTCCGGATCGCGCCGGCCGACGGCGTGGCGCTGACCGTGCGCGCCTCGGCGACCGTGCGGGACCTGTACCTGGAGGGCCAGGACGCGGCGGCGCCCGCGCTGCTCGTGGAGGACGGTGCGCCCGAGCTCGTCGATCTGCGGGTGGTGACGCGCTCCGCGGTGGGCATCGAGGTGCGGGGCGGGGCGCGGCCCACGGTGCGGCGCTGCACGGTGGACAACCCCGGCGGCGTGGGCATCGGTGTATTCGACGGTGCGGGCGGGGTGTTCGAGGAGTGCGAGGTCGTCGCGGCCGGGCAGTCCGGGGTCTCGGTGCACAGCGGCGGGCACCCCCGGCTTGAACGCTGCCGGGTGCACCACTCCAGCGGTGCCGGGCTGGCCGTCAGCGGCGAGGGCAGCGGGCTTGAGGCGCTCGGCTGCGAGGTGTACGAGATCAAGGGCGCCGGGGCGCAGATCGCCTCGCGCGCCTCGGCCCACCTCACCGACTGCACGGTGCACCGCACTTCGGCCGACGGCATCACCCTGGACACCGACGCGGTGCTCACGCTGGCCGACTGCGACATCCACGACATCCCGGAGAACGCGGTCGATCTGCGCTCGCGCTCCGTGCTCACACTGACCCGCACCAAGGTCCGTCGCTTCGGGCGCAACGGCCTGTCGGTGTGGGACCCGGGCACCCGGGTGGACGCCAACCAGTGCGAGATCCACGACAGTACGGGCGACTATCCGGCGGTGTGGGTCAGCGACGGCGCGACCGCGGTCCTGGAGGGCTGCCGCGTCCATGACGTACCGGACGCGATCTTCGTGCTCGACCGGGGCTCGCGTGCCGACGTCGTCGACAGCGATCTCACCCAGGTCCGCAACACCGCCGTGTCGGTGAGCGACGGCGCGACCGCGCAGCTCGACGACTGCCGGATCAGGGAGGCGTCCACCGGCGCCTGGTTCCGCGACCACGGCAGCGGCGGCACGCTCGCGGGCTGCACCATCGACGGCGCGCAGACCGGCGTCATCGTCACCAAGGGCGCCGACCCACGCATCGAGCGCGTCACGGTCACCTCCCCCGCCGAGGCCGGTTTCTACGTCTCCGCCGAGGGCCGGGGCACCTTCCACAGCTGCCGGGTGACCGGCAGCGGCGGCTTCGGCTTCCACGTCATCGACGGCTGCCGTACGACGCTGACGCGCTGCCGCACCGAGCGCTGTGCGCGCCGGGGCTATGAGTTCTCCGAGGACGGCGCGGTCGTCGAGGACTGCACGAGCGACGAGAGCGGCGTCAAGGCGGGCGCCGCCGAGCCGCCCGCGGTGCAGAGCGCGACGCAGACCATGGGGCTGCTCTCCGCCGTCCCCGGCCCGCGCCCCGCCGAGCCCCCAACGGCGGAACCGGTGACCGAGCCCGCGCGCACTTCAGGGGCCGTGCTCGGCGAGCTGGACACGCTGGTGGGCCTGGAGAGCGTCAAGCGCGAGGTGCGGGCGCTCACCGACATGATCGAGGTCGGCCGCAAGCGGCAGCAGGCCGGCCTCAAGGCGGCCTCGGTCCGCCGCCACCTCGTCTTCACCGGCTCCCCCGGCACCGGAAAGACCACGGTGGCGCGTCTGTACGGGGAGATCCTGGCCTCCCTCGGCGTCCTGGAGCGCGGTCATCTCGTCGAGGTGTCCCGCGTCGACCTGGTGGGCGAGCACATCGGGTCCACCGCGATCCGCACCCAGGAGGCCTTCGACCGGGCGCGCGGCGGGGTGCTGTTCATCGACGAGGCGTACGCCCTGTCCCCCGAGGACTCGGGCCGCGACTTCGGGCGCGAGGCCATCGACACGCTGGTGAAGCTGATGGAGGACCACCGCGAGGCGGTGGTGGTCATCGTCGCCGGGTACACGGCCGAGATGGAGCGGTTCCTGAGCGTCAACCCCGGTGTGGCGTCCCGTTTCTCACGGACCATCAGGTTCTCGGACTACTCCCCCGAGGAGCTCCTTCGCATCGTGGAGCAGCAGGCGGACGAGCACGAGTACCGGCTCGGCTCCGGCACCGCGGAGTGCCTCCTCAAGTACTTCACGGTGCTGCCCAGGGGCGCCGCGTTCGGCAACGGGCGCACCGCACGCCAGACGTTCGAGTCGATGGTGGAGCGGCACGCGGGCCGGGTCGCCCAGCTGGCCGAGGCCAGCACCGACGATCTGACCCTGCTCTACCCGGACGATCTGCCCGAACTGCTCTGATCGACCCGTTGGTTCGGCACGCCGCTGGCCAGCTCGGCCAGGAGCAGGGCGCGTTCGCGGCCGAAGGCCGGGTCGGCCTGGTAGTCGGAGTGGCCCAGTATCGGCGCGGGCAGCGGGTGTTCGCGGGTACGCCCGTAGGCGAGCGGGTCGAGCAGCGGGCCCTTGTCGACGTCGTCGCCGGTCAAGACGGGTCCGCCGATGGGGTCGGTGGCGCGCCACAGGTTCCGCCAGCAGTGCACCTCCTGGTGGAGGGCCTGGAGCGGCGCGGGACCGAAGTAGGTGGGGAACCAGCGTCCGTAGAGCCGCTCGACGGGGCAGCCGTAGGTGAGCAGGGCGACCCGGCGCCGGGCGGCGGCGGGCAGTTGCCAGACGGCGGCCGCGGCGAGGACGCTGCCCTGCGAGTGGCCGGAGATCACGAGGCGGCCGCCGGTGCGTTCGGTCCAGGTGTTCATGCGCCAGGCGAGGTCGGGCACGGCCCGCTCGGCGTAGCAGGGCGGCGCGAAGGGGTGTGCGGCGCGCGGCCAGAAGGTGCCGACGTCCCACAGGATGCCGACGGTGCGGCGGGCCGCCGCGTCCTTGTAGGCGCGCCGGCCCCAGGTGACGAAGAGCAGGAAGCCGAAGCCGGTGCACCAGGAGCCGAGCGACTGGGCGGCGTCGGCGGCGAAGGCGATGGGCGTGGCCGCGCCGTCGGCCGCCTGCTCCGGTACGTCGCTGGTCCACCACGCGCCGACGAGGGCCGCGGCGCCGAGCAGCAGGGACGCGCCGGAGACGATGCCGAGGAAGACGGGGGCGTGGTCGGTGAGCCCGGCCATCGCGCGGGCGCTCGCGATCTGGCGGGTGCGGGCGGTGTCGGGCTGTTCGACGGGGTAGTCCGCCATGACGCGCGGGGCGTCGGCGCGGGCGGTGCGCCACGTGCGGACGGCGAAGAACAGCACGACGGGGATCAGCAGGGCCAACAGGACGGGGATCACCGAGGCCTGCCACGTCAGCAGCGCGGGCGGCCCGATGAAGGACGCCCGGTGGATGGCGCCGTGGTCCACCCAGTCGGCGACGCGCTGGGCCACGCCGCCCGTCATCACACCGCCGAGCGCGCAGGCGAGCATGGCGACGGCGGGACCGCCGAGTCCGTACAGAGCGGTGCGTTCCCCCGGTGCCCAGCGTCGCAGGTGCCAGGCCACGGCGGCGAGCGCGGTGATCAACACCCCCTGGGCGAAGGTCAGGAAGCCGAAGGCGCGGTCGCCGGGCAGGGTGCCGGAGGAGGCCCAGTCGGCGCGGTCCCAGGCCGCGTACACCATGGCGAGGGCGAGCAGGGCGAGCGAGGTGACGGGCAGCCAGGCGGTGACGGCCCGGTCGAGCTGCTCGTCGAGATGCGTTTCGGTACGTCCCCTGCGGCACACCACCCACACCACAACTAGCCCAGCTACGGCGAGAGTTGACTCCAGGAGCAGGCCCAGGGTCTCGAAGACGGCGCTGGTGGCGGCACGGTCGTAGCGGGCTGCGGCGGCCGTCACGCCCGCGGCGGCGGTCAGGAACCCGGCGGCGGTGTGGGCGGCGCGGAGCCGCGCCACCAGACGCCTGCCGTACCAGAATCCGGGCCTGCTGAAGGCGGGCTTGACGGCCTCGACGGGGTCGGCGGCAGGCTCGGCGTTCAGCGGCTGCTGGGACTCGTACGCGCTCCAGGTGCGGTTGGAGAGGTACCAGAGCAGGAAGGTCAGACCCGCGGGCGCGAGCGCCGCCAGGGCCAGGCGGCGGCCGGGCTGTGACCACCAGCCGTGGTGGGCGACGGAGGTGAAGCCCAGCCAGTACCAGGACCGCGAGCAGGCGGCCGAGCCCGCGCACTGCCAGGCCGTGAGATCGAGCGCGACCTCGCAGGCGGCGGCCACCAACAGCACGGTGAGGCTGAGCGCGATGAGCCGCACCAGGACCCCGTACAGCCGGATCGCCCAGTGCGGCTCCTTGGCGGGCGGCCGCATCCAGTGCGCGAGGTTGATCACCATGAACGGCAGCAGGAGCAGCCACAGGGCGCGGGCGCTGTTGCCGGAGGTCAGGTTGCACCAGACGTACGCCTCGGGCACCGGACGGTCGCGGTAGCGCTCGGGGTGGGCTTCGGCGTCGGCGTCCTCGCCGCGCCGGTAGATCGCGGCGGTGTCGTCGCCGGTGACGCACACGGTGCGCGGGTCGTCGAGCATCTTCTGCGGTGTGGTGCCCCCGACGCCGTGGACCAGCAGTTCGAGGGCGGGGCCGCCGCTCTCGGCTGCTGGGGCACCGGCCTGGGCGGCGGGTGTGGCACGGGACACTTCTGCGACTCGCTCTCGTGATGGCAGGATCGGCGGCGCGAATGGCACGGACATTCAGGATCTCGGATCCGGGTGCCCTGGTGCAGTGCTCTCACGGAATCTCCCCGTGACAGGATGGGGTGTCCGTAGCCGGGGGTGCAGATGTGCCCGGCGAGTGTGTTCGACGATGTGGAAGGGGCCGGCCCGGCAGTGAGCGACCACCAGAATCTGCTCGCGGAGCAGCGTCGCGCGCTGATCCTCGATGAGGTCAGACGGCGTGGCGGGGTCCGGGTCAACGAGCTCACCCGGAAGCTCAACGTCTCCGACATGACGGTCCGCCGGGATCTGGACGCCCTCGCGCGCCAGGGCGTGATCGAGAAGGTGCACGGCGGGGCGGTGCCCGTAGCGGAGGCCACGGCGCACGAGCCCGGCTTCGAGGCGAAGTCGACCCTTGAGCTGAGCGCCAAGCAGGACATCGCGCGGGAGGCGGCCAGGATGGCCGTGCCCGGCAGCGCGATCGCGCTGGCCGGCGGCACGACGGCGTACGCGCTCGCCCAGCAGCTGGTGGACGTGCCGGAGCTGACGGTGGTGACCAACTCGGTGCAGGTCGCCGATGTGTTCCATGCCGCCCAGCGCTCGCCCGCGGGCTCCGGGCCGCGTCCGGGGGCCGCGACCGTGGTCCTCACGGGCGGGGTGCGGACGCTCTCCGACACGCTGGTGGGGCCGGTCGCCGACGCGGCGATCCGTTCGCTCCACTTCGATGTGCTGTTCATCGGGGTGCACGGCATCTCGATGGAGGCCGGGCTCTCCACGCCCAACCTCGCGGAGGCGGAGACCAATCGCCGGTTCGTGCAGTCGGCGCGGCGGGTCGTGGTGATCGCGGACCACACCAAGTGGGGGACGGTGGGGCTGAGTTCGTTCGCCTCGCTCGACCAGGTCGACTCCTTGGTGACGGACGCCGGCCTGTCGGACCGGTCCCGCGAGGAGATGACCGAGCATCTGCGCGACCTCGTGGTGGCGGGGGAGATCCCCGACAACGGCGTCGAGACCGGCGGCTCCGCAGACTTCTGACGGTCCGCCAGTTATGGTGTGCGGGCCTTGCCACGCCGGATTCGTACGGCTGTCTCGTACGCGATCCGGCGCGGGCCCGCCCACGAGGGTTCTCGCTCACCCGACCGCCCGGAGGTATGCGTCATGGCTCGCCGACTCAGGTCCGTGGAACTCGACTTCGCCGAGTCGGCGCCGGTGCGGCTGGTGTTCACGACCCGCGTCTCGGCCGGGCCCGCGGCCGTCTACCGCGCGCTCGCCGAGGAGGTGTCCGAGACGCCCGCCTGGTTCTCCCCTGTCGCCGCGGCCCGGCCCCTGGACGGCGGGGCCGGGCGCGAGATCAGGCTGCGGGGCGGGGTGTTCTTCCACGAGACGATCATGGCGACGGTCCCGGGCGAGCGCTACGCCTACCGGATCGACGAGACCAACGCCCCGGGCATGGGGGCCCTGTTGGAGGACTGGCGGCTCACTCCGGCCGGCTCCGGGACCACCGTGCGCTGGACGATGGCGAGCGACGGCCCTGCGCTGTTCCGCCTGGCGATGCGGGCGGCAGGGCCGGGCATCGGCCAGTCCTTCAAGGGCGCGATGCGCAAGCTGGACCGTCGACTCACGGGCTCGCAGACCACCTGAGCAGCCTCGACTCGCCCTGTATCAACGGCTGGTGACGGATCGCCATGTCTCGTCGAGGGTGTCGGGCGTGAGCCCCTCGTCGGAGCGGGCCGCCACGAAACCGTCCGGGCGGACGAGCAGCGCGCCCCGCGGAGGCAGCCCGACCAGGCTCGGCCAGGCGCCCTCACCGTCACGCAGTACGGCCTGCTCCGCAGCCAAGTCCGCCTCCACGCCTCGGATGTGATGGACCGTCACCGGCAGCGCCTTGGCCGCGTCGGCCCAGGCGGCGTCCCCTTCGGCGTCGCCGCCGGTGAGCAGGGTGAAACCCGGGCCGCACAGGTCGAGGGTGGACAGGCGGACGCCGTCGCGGTCGAGCCAGAGGTGCGGGGTGCGGGTGCCGGTCTGGCCCGCGAGCAGGTCGACCGTGTCCCCGGCCGGGGTGCCGTGGACGGCGGCAGACGCGTACCGGTAGCGGGTCATGATCTCGCCGGTGCCCAGCTGGCGGTCCAGCGCCTCGGCGTTCCGCGGGGTGCGGATGCCGTACCGGGCGAGGAACTCGGTGCGCAGCCAGGCCTGTTCGGCCACGAGCAGGCCGCGCGGGCGGCGCTCGGGCTCGTATGTGTCCAGGAGGGCGTCCGGCGCTTCCGCGCGCAGGACCGCGGCCAGTTTCCAGGCCAGGTTGTGCACGTCGGCGATGCCCGTGTTGGCGCCGAAGCCGCCCCAGGGGGCGTGCCGGTGGGCCGCGTCGCCGGCCAGGAAGACCCGGCCGCCGCGGTAGGCGTCGGCGACCGCGGTGCCGGTGTCCCAGGCGGCGCGGGCGAGCAGGTCGATGCGGAGCTCGGGGTCGTCGGCGCCGATGGCGGTGCGCAGCAGGGCGACGCACCGCTCGTCGGAGTAGTCGCGCGGGCTCTCGCGCGCCGGGTCGTAGGCGAGGTGGAAGGACCACTCGTCGGTGTTGTTCTTGGCCAGGAACAGGCCGGACACCTCGGGGCCGGTGATCTCGCACTGGCTGAAGGTGCGGTCGCGCACCAACTCGGTGAGGTCGGCGCGGAAGTAGAGGTTGAGGTAGTGGTGGGTGGCGGGGCGGGTGGTACTGGTGATGCCCAGGGTGGTGCGGATCGGGCTGCCCGCGCCGTCGGCCGCGAGGAGGTAGTCGGCGTACACGGTGTCGGTGCGGCCCGTGGTCCGGTCCCTGAGGGTGGCGGTCACCCGGTCGTCGTCCTGGGTGAACGCGGTCAGCTCGGTGCCGAAGCGGATGTCGCCGCCGCGCTGTTCGGCCAGTTCGCGCAGGACGGGTTCGAGGAGCACCTGAGGGCAGAAGCAGAAGGCGGAGGGGCTTTCGTCGGCGCCGACCATGGCGCCGGTGGCGAAGACGTGGCGCAGGTCGAGCGCCTCGGATTCGGCGATGCTCCGGCCCCTTCGCGCGCCGCCGAACCTGCCCATTTTAAGGGCGGACGCGCTCGCGGCCTGTACGGCGTCCTCGACGCCGAGCTGCCGGAAGATCTCCACGGCGCGGGTGTGCATGCCCCGCGAGCGGGGCAGCACCGTCGGCTCGGTGTTGCGCTCCACCAGGACGTAGTCGACCCCGTGGTACTCCAGGCACAGGGCGGCGGTCAGGCCCACCAGTCCCCCGCCGACGATCAGTACAGATGGCATGACAGCTCCCCGTGTTCCCCGTGCCGCCGTTCAGTGGATCTTTCCCACCGTAGACAGCAAAGTCGCCGTCGGGGGCAAACTGCGGGTCAACGCTGTGGCGGGCTCAACACGGCGTCGGCGGGCGGCAGTTGAAGGGGCCGGAAACAGGGCCCCGCTCAGGCCTCCTCCCGTGCCGGCACGACCGCCACCGGGCACTCCGCGTGGTGCAGCACCGCATGAGCCACGGAACCCATCAGGAGGGAGCCCGGCTTCAGGCGGCGGCGGTGGCGGCCGACCACGATCAGCGCGGCCGAGGCCGAGGCGTCGACGAGGTGGCCCGCGGCGTCCGCGGGCGCGATCACGGCGTCCACCTCGACGTCGGGGAACCGCTCCTGGAAGGGGCGCAGCCGCTCGCCCTGCTCGCGCTTCACGTCCCGCTCGGCGGGTTCGTACTGATCGGCGTCCAGCCTGCCCGGCGGGAACTCGCCCGCGACCATCAGGGCGGCCGGAGGCGGTGCCGGATAGGCCGAGAGCACCTGGAGCGGCACGTTCCGCGCCCGGGCCTCCACGAAGGCGAAGTCGATGACTTCGTCCACGGTGTCGCCGAGGTTGAGGCCGAGCACGACCCGGCCCGTCGTCCGCTCGTCCTCGCCCGTGCGGGCCAGGGGCGGCACGACCACCACGGGGCAGGGTGCCCGGCTCGCCACGGCCAGGCTGTTGGAGCCGAGCAGCAGGCTGGCGAAGCCGCCTCGGCCGCGCGAGCCCATCACCAGCATCCGGGCCTCGGCGCCCAACGCGTGCAGCGCGTCGGCCACTTCGCCCTCCAGCGAGTCGAACCGCACCGAGGGCAGTTCGTCGCGGCCCGAGAGCGCGGCGCGGACCCGGTCGGTGACCGGGTCGTTCAGCGCCGGGCCCGGGCCGAGCGTGGACCGGCGGGCCGCCCAGAGCTGTGCGGCGTCGGGCAGGACATGAGCGATGACCAGGTCGGCGGCCAGTCTGCGGGCGGTGGGAATGGCCCATTCCAGGGCCCGCAGACTGTGCTCGGATCCGTCTACGGCGACAACTACCGGGCGCGTGTCCATGACGTCACCCTGGCACGCGTCCCGGGGTCCCGCACGGGCAGAAGGTCCCGTTCCGGACAGCTCACCGGGCCGGCCAGACCCCGGTCTCCAGGAAGGTGTCGAGCGTCTCGGTGTACGGGGCGATGTCGAGGCCCTGCTCGGCGAGCCAGCCGTCCGAGTAGTACTTGTCGAGGTAGCGGTCGCCCGGGTCGCAGAGCAGGGTGACGATGCTGCCGGTGCGGCCCTCGGCGACCATCTCGGCGACGATCTTCAGGGCGCTCCACAAGCCGGTGCCCGTGGAACCGCCCGCCTTGCGGCCGATGGCCTTCTCCAGGGCGCGTACGGCCGCGACGCTCGCCGCGTCCGGCACCTTCATCATCCGGTCGATGGCGCCGGGCACGAAGCTGGGCTCCATGCGGGGCCGGCCGATGCCCTCGATGCGCGAGCCGCAGTCGCTGGAGGCGAGCGGGTCGCCCTGGGTCCAGCCGTCGAAGAAGCAGGAGTTCTCCGGGTCGGGGACGCAGATCATCGTGTCGTGCTGCATGTAGTGCACGTAGCGCGCGATGGTGGCCGAGGTGCCGCCGGTGCCGGCCGTGGCGACGATCCAGGCGGGCTCGGGGTAGCGCTCCAACTTCAGCTGCTGGTAGATCGATTCGGCGATGTTGTTGTTGCCGCGCCAGTCGGTGGCCCGCTCCGCGTAGGTGAACTGGTCCATGTAGTGGCCGCCGGTCTCGGCGGCGAGCACCGCGGACTCCTCGTACATCTTCATCGAGTCGTCGACGAAGTGACACTGGCCGCCGTGGAATTCGATCAGGCGGCACTTCTCGGCGCTGGTGGTGCGGGGCATCACGGCGATGAAGGGCACGCCGATCAGCTTGGCGAAATATGCCTCGGAGACGGCGGTCGAGCCGCTGGACGCCTCGATGACGGGCTTGCCCGGCCGGATCCAGCCATTGCACAGGCCGTACAGGAACAGCGAGCGGGCGAGGCGGTGCTTGAGGCTGCCGGTGGGATGCGTCGACTCGTCCTTGAGGTAGAGGTCGATGCCCCAGGCCTCGGGGAGGGGAAAGCGCAGGAGATGGGTGTCGGCGGAGCGGTTGGCATCGGCCTGGACCTTGCGCACGGCCTCCTTCAGCCAGGCGCGGTACTCGGGATCGCTGCGGTCCACATCGATGGTTTCCATGCCACTCCTCGTCGTGTCTGTGTGCCGCCCCCACGCTTGACAATACCGCTCCCACCTGCACAAACGTTCCCTTTGGGGATCCATAGGAGTGGCTTGTGGGGCGCCTGGTGACCACCGGACGACGCTGGCCCGGACCCGATCCTCCGTGCGCCCTGGTGCGTAGGCTCGTCGTTGTGCACACTGCCCACCAGGAACGATGCGAAGGGGGCCGGACGGTCATGGCGGAACCCGAGTTCAGTGCGAAGGGCGTACGGATCGAGCGGTGGACCCGCTCGCTGACGAGGGCCGGCCAGGTGCTGATCAAGGACGGTCGGCTCGCCCTGCTCACCAGCAACGGGCGGGAGATCGACAGTGCGCCCGTCGACACGGTCAGCGCGGCGCGCCCCTGGCTGCCGTGGCTCGCCAAGGAGGACCGGACGGTGGCACGGCTGAACGGCACCCGTTACCGCTTGACGATGGGCGAGGAGCCGGACCGCTCACGCGGCCCCGATCTGACCCAGCGATTCCTGCAGGCCATACGGCAGACGACGCACGGCGCGCACAGCTGAAACGCGTGTGGCCCCGGGGGCGGAGTTGCGCAGTGCGAACCCTTGGGCCACGCTGGTGTCACATCACTGAGGGTTGACCGGCGGTGACGCTGCGAGCAGGGCCGCCGGACCAGACAGCTACTTCCGGACCTCATTCGGGGAGTCGCAACCGTGATCAGCCAGCCAAGCAGGCAGTGCACGGTGGAGCTCCAAGCCCTGCCGTCGCGGATCGGACAGGTCCGCAGAATCGTATCGGCGCAGTTGCGCTACTGGCATCTGGACCCGTTGATAGACGAGGCGGCGCTCGGTGTCACCGAGTTGCTCACCAACGTCCACCGGCATGCCGAGCCGGACAAGGTATGCACCGTGGAGATCGAGCTGCTGCTCGACCGGCTCACCATCTCCGTCCACGACCACGATCCGACGCTGCCCGCCGTGCGCAACGCCGAAGCGCTCGCCACCAACGGCCGCGGTCTTGCCCTGATAGCCGCGGTCAGCGAGAGCTGGGGCGTCCGCCCGCTGGGTGAGTCCGGCAAGGCCGTGTGGTTCACGCTCACCGCGCCCTCCCCCGCCATCGCTCTGCCGCCGTACCCGCTGTACGGCGCGGCGGCGAGCACTCCTTTCACTCAGGCGCGGCCCTCGCGCGCGGTGCGCGGACGGGCGACCGGCGTCACCCGGTCGCCCGTCGCGCGCTGAGAGCCCGTGCCTGACCGGGCGGGACGGGTGACGGGTGCTATTCGGTCGCGATCGCACGCAGTACGTCGAGTCGCGCCGCCCGGCGCGCGGGCCGCAAGCCCGCCACCGCCCCGGCCAGCAGGCCGACGAGGGCGACCACCGTCAACGGGAGCGGCGGCAGCGCGAAGGCACTGGTGCCCGCCGAGTCGGACGCCTTGACGAGCACCCAGCCGAGGAACGCGCCGAGCCCGAGCCCGCCCGCCGTGCCGAACGCGGCGACCAGCACCGACTCCCAGCGCACCATGGCCCGCAACTGGGCCCGGGTCTGGCCGACCGCGCGCAACAGCCCGAGTTCCCGGGTGCGTTCGTGGACGGCGAGGGTCAGGGTGTTGGCGATGCCGAGCAGGGCGATGACGACGGCGAGTGCCAGCAGGGCGTAGACCAGGGTGAGCATCATGTCGATGCCGCTCGCCGAGGAGGCGGCGTACTCGGCACGGGTCTGTACCTCGGGGCTCCCGTACGCGGCGGCGGTCCGCTCGACCGCCCGCTTGCCCTCGGCGAGCGGGACGCCGGGCTTGAACGAGACCGCCACCAGGCTGTCGGAGTCCTGGCCGCGGTGCGGGGCCCAGGCCTCGCGGGTGAGCAGGTAGTCGCCCGCCAGGTCCTTCTCCGCGTAGACGGCGCGGACGGTGAAGGTCTGCTTCTGGCCGTCGGGGAAGGCGAGTCGGGTCGTGGAGCCGACGTGCCAGCCCTTCTTGTCGGCCTCGTCGGTGGAGACCGCGAGGCCGTCCGCGCCGAGGCTGCTCAGCGATCCCTCGACCCTGCCCAGGTCGAGCACGCCGGAGAGTCTCGCCGGGTCGGTGACGGTCAGGGCGCGCCCGCCTCCGTCGACGTCCGCGACGCCCTTGCCGAGCCCGACGGCGGTCCTCACCTCGGGCAACTCGGCCACAGCGGGGGCGAGTTGGGGGCTGAGGCCGGCGCCGCCCGCGCCGAACGCCCGGGCGCTGACGGCGACATCGCCCGCGAAGGACTTCGACACCGTCTGGTCCATGGTCGCCTTGAGTGAGGCACCGAAGACGGTGAACAGGGAGACGACGGCGACGCCGATCATCAGCGCGGTCGCGGTGGCGGCGGTGCGCTTGGGACTGCGCAGCGCGTTGCGCCGGGCGAGCGAGCCGGTGACGCCGCGCACCCTGTCGAGCGGGCCGCCGAGGAAACGTACGGCGTACGTGGACGCGACGGGGCCCAGCACCACGAAGGCGGCCAGGGTCAGCACCGCGCCTGCCCCGGCGAGCAGCACGTTCGGGCCGGCGAGCACTCCGGCGAGGGTGACCGCGACACCGGCCGGGAGCAGGATGCCGCCGGTGAGCTTGCGCGTGCGGGAGGCGCCGGACTGGTCGACGGCCGTCTCGCGCAGCGCGGCCAGCGGTGCGGTGCGGCCGGCCCGCAGCGCCGGCAGCAGCGCCGAGCCGAGGCAGACCAGGACGCCGACGGCGATGGGGAGTGCGACGGAGAGCGCGCTGATCACCAAGTCTCCGTCGGGGAAGGGGAATCCGATGGCCGGGAAGAGTGCTTGGAGTCCGGCCGCGATGCCGATGCCGGCGAGCACACCGACGGCCGACGCGGCGAACGCGACGGCCGTGGCCTCGGCGAGCGTGGCCGCGGTGACCTGCCGCCGTGCGGCGCCGAGCGCGCGGAGCAGGGCGTTCTCGCGGGTGCGCTGGGCGACGACGATCGCGAAGGTGTTGTGGATGGAGAAGGTCGCGACGAGCAGGGCTATGCCGGAGAAGACGAGGAGGAGGGTGGTGAAGAGGTCGAGGAACGTTCCGGCGACCATGTCGAGGCTCTCGGCCGAGGCGGCCTTGCCGGTGATGGCCTCAACTCCGGTCGGCAGTACGGGAGTCAGCCGGTCGACGAGCTGCTGCTGGCTGACGCCGGGGCCCGCGCGGACGGCGATGGAGGAGGCCTCGCCCGGCTTGGGGGTGAGGTACTTCTCCGCGTCGGCCAGGGTCAGTCCGGCGTAGGTGACCTGCCCCATGCCGTCCTGGCCGCCGAAGGTGGCGATGCCGACGATGCGGACGGTGACGGGGTCCGGGGCGCGCAGCACGGTGGTGTCGCCGAGCTTCAGGCCGCCCTTGCCGGCGGCACCCCGGTTGACGACGACCTCGCCGGGCGCCTGCGGGGCACGGCCCTCGGCCAGTTGGTACGGGTTGAGCTTCGGGTCGGCGATCCAGTTCCCGGCGCGGGTGGGCGGGCCCTGGCCGCCGATGGGCTTGTGGTCGGCGCCGACGAGCTGGCCCGAGCCATCGACGACGGGGGCGGCGGCCGCGACGCCGGAAACGGCTTGGATCTTGGTCAGTAGCGCGGTGTCGACGGGGCGGCGGGCGCCCTGGCCCTGCCCGGCGACGGTGACGACGTCGGCGCTGCGGACGACGGCGTCCGTGCCGCCGTTGGCGCTGGTGAAGAGGGTGTCGAAGCTGGCGCGGAGGGTGTCGCCCATGACGAGCGTCCCGGCGAGGAAGGCGACGCCGAGGAGGACGGAGACGAAGGTGCCCGCGAAGCGGCGCCGGTGGGAGCGCAGGGAGTTGAGGCTGAGGCGCAGCGAGGCGTTCATGTCCCTTGCCTCCCAAGGGAGTTGATGCTGTCCTCGCCCTGCGAGAGCAGGCGCATGCGGTCCAGGACACGGTCCGCGGTGGGGTCCGGCATCCGGTCGACGAGTCGGCCGTCGGCAAGGAAGAGCACCTCGTCCGCGTGGGCGGCGGCGACCGGGTCGTGGGTGACCATGACGACGGTGCGGGCGGTCTGGCGCACGGTCCGGCCGAGCAGTCGAAGGACTTCCTCACCGGAGCGCGAGTCGAGGTTTCCGGTCGGCTCGTCCGCGAAGACGACGTCCGGGCGGCCGGCGAAGGCGCGGGCCACGGCGACCCGTTGCTGCTGGCCGCCGGAGAGTTCACCGGGGCGGTGGTGAAGGCGGTCGCGGAGGCCGACGGTGTCGATGAGCGCGTCGATCCATTCGCGGTCGCCGCGCTGCCCCGCGAGGTCGAGGGGCAGCGTGATGTTCTCGGCGACGGTGAGCGTGGGGATCAGGTTGAAGGCCTGGAAGACGAATCCGACGCGTTCGCGGCGCAGCAGGGTGAGCCTGCGGTCGTCGAGGGCGCTCAGGTCGGTGTCTCCGATGAAGGCGGCGCCGGCGCTGAGGGTGTCGAGCCCGGCGGCGCAGTGCATGAGGGTGGACTTGCCGGAGCCCGAGGGCCCCATGATCGCGGTGAAGCGTCCGGCGTGGAAGTCGACGCTCACCCCGTCCAGGGCCCTCACTTCGGTGTCACCGGTGCCGTACACCTTCACGGCGTCGACGACCCGGGCGGCGATGGCGGTGCGGACGGCGGTGCTCATGCCGCACCACCCTTGCCCCCAGGAGTCGGGTTCGTCCGTCCGAAGTGTTCCTCCAGGACGGAGATCCGGCGCCAGTACTCCTCCTCGTCGATCTCTCCGGCCGCGAACCGGCGGCCGAGGACGGCGATGGGCGAGCGGTCGTCCATGGGCGGGCGCCACGGTCCGCGGCGGCCCCGCCAACCGGTGCGGCGCAGCACCGTGACGACGGTGAAGATCACGGCCGCCCATACCAGCGGGACGAAGAAGATCCAGGGTCCGGGTCCTGCGTAGGCCAGGGTGTTCATCTCGGTCAGCTCCCTCGGTGGGGTGGTTTCTCGCTGCTTCGAGCCTCCCGCCGCAAGGGGGTCCGAGTCGTCGTACGGCCAGCGGCAGTCGGCGTACCCCGCAGGGAGTAGATCGGGTTCCGGTGACTGCTCTGGATTCTGTACCTACTGGTATGTACAGTGGCTTCATGAGCACTCCGGAGCGTCTGATCGAAGCCACCCGCGAGCTGCTGTGGGAGCGGGGCTACGTAGGCACCAGCCCGAAGGCGATCCAGCAGCAGGCGGGCGCGGGACAGGGCAGCATGTACCACCACTTCGCGGGCAAGCCCGATCTGGCACTCGCCGCGATCCGGCGCACCGCCGAGGAGATGCGTGCCGCCACCGAGGCCACGTTCGGGGGCGGTGGCACGGCGTACGAGCGGATCTCGGCGTACCTGCTGCGCGAGCGCGACGTGCTGCGCGGCTGCCCGGTCGGGCGCCTCACCATGGACCCCGAGATCATCGCCGGCGCCGAGCTGCGCGCGCCGGTCGACGAGACGCTCGACTGGCTGCGCGGCCGGATCGCCGAGATCGTCCAAGAGGGCCTGGACCAGGGCGAGTTCGCTGACACGCTGGTGCCGCGGGAGATCGCCGCGGCCGTGGTGGCGACCGTCCAGGGCGGCTACGTCCTGGCCCGCGCCTCCGGCTCGCCCGACGCCTTCGACGCGGGCGTGCGCGGCCTGCTCTCGCTGCTCGCCCCCGCCGCCAAAACCCAGTGACCACCGCCAACCCCCAGCGAAGGAACGGTCGTACGTGCACATCACCCGTCAGCGCCCCGACACCCGGCCCGGACCGGCCGAGCACTTCACCGGCACGGTGTGGCTGGACGAGATCGCCGCGCCCCAACCCCCGTCCCGGCTACGGATGTTCAGCGTCCACTTCGCCCCGGGTGCCCGCACCGCCTGGCACCGCCACCCGCACGGCCAGGTCCTTCACGTGACCGAGGGCGAGGGCCTGGTGCAGCGCCGGGGCGGCGGGATCGAGCCGATCCGGGCGGGCGACACGGTCTGGATCGAGCCGGACGAGTGGCACTGGCACGGCGCCGGGCCGCGCACGTTCATGACGCATCTCGCGGTCGTCGAGGCCGCCGCCGACGGCACGACCATCGAGTGGGACCGCCACGTCGGAGCCGACACGTACCCGGCCGTGACCGGCCCCGCATCCTGAGGAGTGCGCGATGCACGCCATGCAGTACGAGATCACGCTGCCCGCCGACTACGACATGGAGATCATCCGCAAGCGCGTCGCCACCCGGGGCCACCTCCTGGACGACTTCCCCGGGCTCGGCCTCAAGGCCTATCTGATGCGCGAGCGCGGGACCGAATCGCCGGTCAACTCCTATGCCCCGTTCTACCTTTGGGCCACCCCCGAGGGAATGAACTCCTTCCTTTGGGGTCCCGGTTTCCAGGGGATCGTCAACGA
This sequence comes from Streptomyces sp. WM6378, assembly GCF_001279695.1. GTDB lineage: Bacteria > Actinomycetota > Actinomycetes > Streptomycetales > Streptomycetaceae > Streptomyces. The sequence continues at coordinate 110,778 of NZ_LGDD01000306.1, read as the reverse complement.
CTTCGGGCGTCCGCGGGTGCGGCACTGGGCGGGTCTGTCGTACGCCGATGGACCCGCGTCCGGGGCCGGGCCGACCACGGCGACCAGCCTGCGCGTGCCCGTGCCGGAAGGCGTCGAACCGGCCCGGTTCGTGACGGACGAGGTGGCCCGGACGCCGGAACCCGGAGTGGTGGCGAGCGCCGTGGCCATCGACCCGAGCCGGTGGGAACTGGTGCGGTTCACGCTCTGGGAGCAGCCCGATCCACCGGCGGAAGGCGACCGGTTCCAGGTGCTTCACCTGTCGGAGCCCGGGCGTGCGGGGCTGCGGTCGGGACGGCAGTGGTGAAGGCGGCGCACACGGTGCTCGGCGAGGTGCCGGCCGACCGGCTCGGCGTCGTCGACGCGCACGACCATCTCTTCATCCGCAGCCCGCGGTTGCCGGGTCAGGAGGTCGACGACGTCGGGGACGCGGCGGCCCGACTCGCCGGGTTCGGCGCGCTCGGCGGTGGCACGGTGGTGCAGTGGACGCCGTACGGCATGGGGCGCCGCATCGCCGAACTGCCCGCCCTTTCACGGGAGTCGGGGGTGCGGATCATCGCCGCCACCGGACTGCACCAAGCCGCCCACTATTCCGGCGAGTTGCTCGATTCGGTACGCGACCGGCTGGCCGAGCTCTTCGTCGGCGAGCTGATCGAGGGCATCGGGGACACGGGCGTCCGGGCGGGCCTGATCAAGGTGGCGGGCGGCTTCCACGGGCTCGACGAGCACGCCACGCTCACGATGCGGGCGGCCGCCGAGGCGCACCACCGCACGGGCGCGCCGGTCGCCGTCCATCTGGAGCTGGGCACGGGCGCACTCGACGTACTCGACCTGCTGTGCGGGGAGCTGGAGGTGCCGCCCGGCTCGGTGATCCTCGGCCACCTCAACCGCTCCCCCGACTTCGCCGCGCACCGCCTGGCCGCCGAAGCGGGTGCCAACCTCGCCTTCGACGGGCCGTCACGGGCCAACCACGCCACCGACTGGCGGATGCCGGACGCGCTGCGGGCGCTCGCGGACGCCGGGTTCGCCGACCGGCTGCTGCTGGGCGGGGACACGGTGACCCCGGACACCCCGGGCATGCAGTATCTGCTGCGCCGGGTGCGGCCCAGGCTCGAACTCGCCCTGGGGAAAGGGGTGTTGGAGCAGATCCTCATCGCCAATCCGGCGCGGGTCTACGCCTGGTGAGTGAGCGCGCCGAGCGGGTCGTCGAGCACCGGCTGCCAGGCCAGCTCGGCCGCTCCGACCAGGCTGTTGTGGTCGAGGGAGCAGGCGAGGATCGGGACGCCGCCGCTCCGGCCCCACAGACTCCGGTCGGCCACGACGGCCCGCAGCCGGTCCGGGTCCGCCTCCAGGAGCGCCTTGTGCAGGCCGCCGAGGATGATCCGGTCGGGGTTGAGGATGTTGACGAGTCCGGCGAGGCCGAGGCCGAGCCGGTCGATGAGCCCCTCGGCGGCGTGCCGGATCGCGACGTCCGCGTACTCGTGGCGCAGCAGGGCCCGTGACTGTTCGAGGAGCGACACCTCGGGCCCGGGGGTTCGGCCCGCCGCCGTGAGGAAGGCGAGCGGGTCGGCCTCTACGTCGAGGCAGCCTCGGCTGCCGCAGTAGCAGGGGCGGCCGTCCGGGTTGACGGTGAGGTGGCCGACCTCCAGGGCCAGGCCCGAACTCCCGCTGTGCAGACGGCCGTCGAGGACGAGCGCGCCACCGACGCCGCGGTGGCCGGTGGCGACGCAGAGCAGGTGCTGAGCGCCGCGGCCCGCGCCGTGCCGGTGCTCGGCGAGGGCCGCGAGGTTGACGTCGTTGCCGGTGAAGGCGGGGCCCGTGATGCCGGCCGCCCGGACGCATTCGGCGAAGATCTCGCGCACCGGGGAGCCGGCGGGCCAGGCCAGATGCAGCGGGTTGAGCGCGGTGCCCTCCGGTTCGGCGACGGCGGAGGGCACGGCGAGGCCCGCGCCCACACAGCGGCGGCCGGTGCCCTTGAGGAGCGCCGCGCCCGCATCGACGACCTCGCCGAGGACCTGGGCCGGATCGGCCGAGACGATCACACAGCCGGGGTCGGTGGCGACGATCTCGCCGCCGAGGCCGACCAGGGCGGCCCGGTAGCCGTCGGCGTGGACCTGTGCGGCGAGCGCGACGGGCCCTGTCTCGTTGACGGCGAGCCGGTGCGAGGGGCGGCCCTGGGAGCCGGCCGCGGCGGGCCGGGAATCGACCTGGATCAGGCCGAGCGCTTCGAGCTCGGCGGCGACGGCGCCCGCGGTGGCGCGGGTGACGCCCAGTTCGGCGGTGAGCACGGCGCGGGTCGGCGCACGGCCGGTATGCACCAGTTCGAGCGCGGGTCCGAGCGCACTGCGGCCCCGCTCCAGCCTGGTCCGGGTGGTCGTCGCCTTGCCGTTCATGGGGGCGAGTCTCCCATGATCCCGGACGGAAGCGGTTCTTCCGGCAGTTGGCCGGGCCAGGGGTCCGGCGCTGCGGCCCGGTGGTCGGCTCCTGGGGCTCCGCCCCAGACCCCGTTCGCGCCTTAAGGACGCTCGTCCTCGAACTCCCCCAAGGCCTCAAGGGCCAGGGGGGACCCTCATGACGGGCTGAAGATGCCGGTGCGGACCGAGGCCGGTGCTGCCAGGGGCGCGGGGAACTGCGCGAGCAACCACGCACGGCCCGCGGCCGAATGCGGGTTTTAAGGGGCGCGGGAAACTGCGCGACCAGCCATCCACGGCCCGCAGCCGAAGCCCCCGGGCGGGGCCCCGCCGCCCCCAACCGGTTGATGCGCCACCCCATCGCCCCTATCCTGACTTTGTGCCGCTACTAAACAAAGTCCGGACGGCCGCTCCGGGGGGACCTGGCGAAAACACCGCCGCATCCTCCCTGCCCCGCCTCCGCTCCGCCCTGACCGTGTTCTTCGCCCTCGACGGCTTCCTCTTCGCCGGCTGGGTGGTCCGCATCCCCGCGATCAAGCAGCAGACCGGGGCCTCCGCGGGCGAGCTGGGGCTCGCCCTGCTCGGCGTCTCGGCCGGGGCGGTGGTGACGATGGTGCTCACCGGCCGGCTCTGCCGCCGGTTCGGCAGCCACCCGGTCACCGTCGTCTGCGGCGCGCTGATGGCGCTGGCCATCGCGCTGCCGCCGCAGACCCACTCGGCACTCGCGCTCGGCCTGGTGCTGCTGGTGTTCGGCGCCGCGTACGGCGGCATCAACGTGGCGATGAACAGCGCGGCCGTGGACCTGGTCGCGGCGCTGCGCCGCCCGGTGATGCCGAGCTTTCACGCGGCGTTCAGCCTCGGCGGGATGGTCGGCGCGGGCGTCGGCGCGCTGGTCGCATCGAGCCTCTCCCCCACCTCGCACCTGCTGGCCCTGACCGGGGTCGGCCTCGTGGTGACCGCACTCGCGGGCCGGGTGCTGCTTCACCATCCGGCGCCGGTGCACGCGAGCACACCCCACGCCCAGGGGCGCCGGCTCGACGGGCGGGCCCGGCGCCTCGTGCTGCTCTTCGGCGTGATCGCGCTCTGCACGGCGTACGGCGAGGGCGCGATGGCGGACTGGGGCGCGCTGCACCTGGAGCAGGACCTGGACGCGGCGCCCGGTGTCGCGGCCGTGGGCTACTCACTGTTCGCGCTGGCCATGACGGCCGGGCGGCTCTCGGGCACCGCGCTGCTCGAACGGCTCGGCCAGACCCGCACGCTGGTCGCGGGCGGGCTCACGGCCAGTGCCGGGATGCTGCTCGGCGCGCTCGCCCCGACGGTCTGGCTCGCCCTTGCCGGCTTCGCCGTGATGGGCCTGGGCCTCGCCAACATCTTCCCGGTCGCCGTCGCACGGGCGGGTGCGCTCGCCGGGCCCGGCGGGGTGGCCGCGGCCTCCACGCTCGGCTACGGCGGCATGCTGCTCGGGCCGCCCGCGATCGGGCTGCTGGCCGAGTGGGCGTCGCTGCCGGTCGCCCTGACCACGGTCGCGGTCCTGGCGGCGGGCGCCGCGCTGATCGGCTACACCGCACGGCACGCGACGGCGTCCCAGGCCTGAAAGGATCGCTCAACTCACGGCTGCGGCAAGGGAGTTCACCGCAGCGGCGCGCTTCAGGCGCCTACCGCTCGGCCCGGTCCCCGAGCATCCGGGAGAGCACCGCGCGCTGGAGCGGCAGCACCTCGGCGTGACGGGACCGGCCGGACGCGGTGATCGCCACGCTCACCCCGCGCCGGTCCTCGCTGCACATCCCCCGCGCGACCAGGCCGTCCTTCTCCAGACGGCCGATGAGGCGGGACAGCGCGCTCTGGCTGAGGTGGATCCGCGAGGCCAGCTCCTGCACGCGGAACGCGCGGCACGGGTCGCCCTCGCACCCCTCGGCCAGGACGTCGAGGACCTCGAAGTCGCTCGCACCGAGCCCGTACACATGGAGCTCGCGGTCGAGTTCGCACGTGGTGCGCGCATGGAGCGCGAGGAGCTCCCGCCATTGCGCCACGAGCAGGCGCTCGGTCTTCTCAGCTGCCATGGCGGCACCGTAGCAGAGCCGGACGTTTTTGTTGCAACGGCATTAAATGCACCCGCATTCAATGCACGCGCAGGTAGTGTGCGCCGTGCAAGCATCGGGGGGAGGGACGGCCGGAGGGCGATGGTTGCCCACCGGCCGTCCCTGCTGTGAGACTTCGCGCATGGGGACACGGAGCCGGGCCGAGCGGGACGCCATCACGATCGAGATCGGATACGCGCTGTTCAGCGCCCTGTTCGCGGCCGGCGTGGTGTTCGGCGCGATCGGCGGCTCCGGCTACGCCCTCGAACTCCCGCACCCCCTGCGGCGGGTGCTGCTGCTCATCGGCGGCGGCTGCGCCCTCATCGTCTTCGTCTGGCGGACCGTGCACGTGCTGTGGCGCTTTCCGTACGGGGCCGACCGGGGCCCGCGTCAGCCCAGCCAGCCCGGGCGCACCAGACCCGACTCGTAGGCGAGGACCACCAGTTGGGCCCGGTCGCGGGCGCCGAGCTTCACCATCGCCCGGCTGACGTGGGTCTTCGCGGTGAGCGGGCTGACGACGAGGCGGCGGGCGATCTCGTCGTTGGAGAGGCCGATGCCGACCAGCGCCATCACCTCCCGCTCCCGCTCGGTGAGTTCGGCCAGGGTGTCGGCCGCGGCCGGCTCCTTGGAGCGCGCGGCGAACTCGGCGATCAGCCGCCGGGTCACCCCGGGCGAGAGCAGGGCGTCGCCGTCGACCACGGCCCGGACCGCGCGCAGCAGTTCCTCCGGCTCGGTGTCCTTCACGAGGAAGCCGGAGGCACCGGCGCGGATCGCCTCGAAGACGTACTCGTCGAGCTCGAAGGTGGTGAGCATGACCACCTTCACCGCGGCCAGGTCCGGGTCGGACGTGATCCGGCGGGTGGCGGCGAGGCCGTCGAGCCGGGGCATCCGGATGTCCATCAGGACGATGTCCGGCCGCAGTTGGCGCACCAGGCCCAGCGCCTCCTCGCCGTCGGCGGCCTCCCCCACCACCTCGATGTCGCCCTGGGCGTCGAGCAGCGCCCGGAACCCCGCCCTCACCAGGAGCTGGTCGTCGGCAAGCAGTACGCGGATCAAGGGGTCTCCTTCGGGTGGGCGGCCAGCGGAAGCCGGGCGGTCACGCGGAAGCCGCCGGCCGGGACCGGTCCCGCGTCGATCGTGCCACCGAGCGCGGCGGCCCGCTCCCGCATGCCGATCAGGCCGTTGCCGCTGCCGCCCGCGTCGCCGCCGCCGGACGGCGGTCCCCCGTCGTCGATGCGCAGCACCAGGGCGCCGGGTTCGTAGCCGACCGCGACCCGTGCGGTGCGCGCTGCCGAGTGGCGTACAACGTTGGTGAGGGCCTCCTGCACGATGCGGAAGGCGGCCAGGTCGGTGCCGGGCGGCAGCGCCTCGGGCCCGCCGGTCGTCGTGGTCTGGACGGTGAGTCCGGCGCTCGCGGCCTGCTCGACGAGTTCGGGGAGCCGGTCCAGGCCCGGGGCCGGGGAGCGCGGGGCCTCCCCCGGCGCGCGCAGCGTCTCCAGGACCTGGCGCACCTCGCCGAGCGCTTCCTTGCTCGCGGACTTGATGGTGGTCAGCGCGGTGCGAGCCTGCTCGGGGTCGGAGTCGAGCAGCGCGAGGCCGACGCCGGCCTGGACGTTGATGACGGAGATGCTGTGGGCGAGCACGTCGTGCAGTTCGCGGGCGATGCGCAGCCGCTCCTCGTCGGCCCGCCGTTTCGCCGCGGCGGCCCGCCCGGCCCGCTCCCTGGCCCACTGCTCCCTCCGTCCGCGTACGAGCTCGGCGACTGCGATGATGGCCACCGCCCAGGCGGCGACGCCCACTTCCTGGCTCCAGGGCGCGGCGGTGTCGCCCGCCGGGGGCAGCCAGCGGTAGAGCCAGTGCGCGACGAGCAGGTGCCCGAGCCAGAGCATGGCGATCGCGCCCCACGCCTGGCGGCGGCATCCGGCGACGACCGCGGTGAAGCAGCCGACCATGACGGGCAGGAAGACCGGTCCGTAGGGATATCCGGCGCCCAGGTAGACCATGGCGGCCGCCGAGGCGGCGAAGACCGCGACGACGGGGTGGCGCAGGCGGATCAGGAGCACCGCGCAACTGGCCACGAGGAGTACGTGGGCGAAGGAGTCGAGCGGGGCCCGGCCTGCCTGGGAGTGTTCGGCGAAGTGGGATCCGACCAGGACGAACACGGTGAGCGCGGCCGTCGACGGCCACGGCAGCCGGGCGCTGGGCCGGTCCTCGCCGTCGGGCCCCCGCACCCAGCGCCGCACGAACGGAGGCGGCCCCTCCTGGTGCCGGGGTGGGCCGCCGCGGCCGGTGGCGCGCGGTGACTGCTGCTCTTCCATACCGGCCACGCTAGACCGGGGGCGGCGGCCGGGGCGTCAGCCGGGCGAGGTGATCACACGTACTCCGCAGGGAGTACCGGGCGCGCGGAAGCGCTGGGCTACCCGGGGAGCACCAGGCCCACCGAACGGGCCAGCTGCTCGGCGGCGTGCGTGAAGAACGGCTCGCGGTCCTCGACGACCCGGTGGAACTGGCCGAACACCTCGAACGAGACCAGGCCGAACAGCTGCGACCAGGCGGCGACCAGCGCGACGGCCACCGCGGGGGGCAGGTCGGGGACGAAGTCGGCGGCCATCCGCTCGGCCTCGGCGCGCACGGGCGCGGCGAGCGGCGGCGGGGCGATGCCCTTGCCCTGGTGGGCGTCCCGGGCGATGGAGATGAGGACGAGCCCGACCCGGGCGGCAGGCCCGATCGTCGCCTCGGGCGCGGTGTAGCCGGGGACGGGCGAACCGTAGATCAGGGCGTACTCGTGGGGGTGGGCCAGCGCCCAGGTGCGCACCGCGCGGCAGACGGCGGTCCAGCGCGTCGCGGGCGACGCCGCGGCGCGCTGCTCGGCGAGGGCGTGCTCTGCGGCTTCGCCCACGGCGTCGTAGGCGTCGACGATGAGGGCGGTCAGCAGGTCGTCCCGGCTGGGGAAGTACCGGTAGAGGGCCGAGGAGACCATGCCCAGCTCGCGGGCGACGGCACGGAGCGAGAGCTTCGTCGCGCCGTCGGCGGCCAACTGCTTTCTGGCCTCGTCCTTGATGGCCTCGGTGACTTCGATACGTGCCCGTGCGCGGGCTCCCTGGACGGTGCTCATGGCTTCAGTCTGCCAGTTCGGAGAGCAGTGGCCAAGAACGCGACTGCCGCACTGAAATCGGAGCAGTGAACATTTTTGAGAGCACTGCTCTTGATTTGGAGCGGCGCTTCGGTGCACACTGCTCACGAACGAGAGCACCGCTCTCGACCAGGATTGGCGCGCCACTCGCCTACCGGCCCACTCACCCCCAGGGGAGACACACCATGTCCGCATCCGCACACGTCCAGAAGCCCGGCTGGTTCACGGTCAACGTCCTCAACCGGTCCGTCGCCTGGCTGACCCGGCGCGGGCTGAGCGTCTGGGGCTCCCGGGTCCTCGCGGTCCGCGGCCGCAAGAGCGGCGAGTGGCGGCGCACCCCGGTCAACCTGATGACCTTCGAGGGAGAGCAGTACCTGGTGGCTCCGCGCGGGCACGTCCAGTGGACGCACAACATGCGGGCGGCCGGCGGCGGCGAGCTGCACCTGGGCAAGAAGGCCGAGGCGTTCACCGCGGTCGAGGTCCCCGACGACGACAAGCCCGCCCTGCTGCGCGCCTACCTCAAGCGCTGGAAGGCCGAGGTCGGCGTCTTCTTCAACGGCGTCGGCCCCGACTCCAGCGACGAGGAGCTCCGCCGGATCGCCCCCGACCACCCCGTCTTCCGCGTCACGATGACCCGGTGACCCCGCTCGGCACCTCAGGCCCCCGTCCGGGGCTCAGTGTCCGAGCACCGACCTCAACTCCGGTTGCAGCAGCGGCTCATGGGCCCGTACGAGATCGTCGCAGAGGTCCCAGATCCGCTCGACGGGCAGCGTCGCCGCCGTCGCCGGGTCGCACATCGCGGCGTGCCGGATGTGGCGCGGCTCGCCGAGCACGGCGGCCCGTACCACGAGGTCGGTCACCGAGACGTAGGCGCGGTTGAGCGCCGCGCACTGCGGCGGCAGCGCGCCGATCCTGGTGGGCTGCACCCCCAACGCGTCGACCAGGCAAGGGACTTCGACGACCGAGTCGGCGGGCAGGTCGTCGATCAGACCGTGGTTGGGGACGTTGCCGTAGACGGTGCGCGGGGTGCCGGTGACGATGCTGTGGATGATCTGCGGGGCGTACTCCATGGTCCCCTCCACCGGCAGCGGCCGCCCCGAGGCGAGCGCGTCGCGGGTGCGGGCGTAGGTGGCGAGGTTCTCCTCGACGATGTCGAGGTAGACGCCGACCGGCAGGCGCAGCCGGTCGACCTCCGCGTCGTGGTGCAGATACCAGGGCACGTACTCCGAGGAGTGCTCGCTGGTCTCGGTCGGATAGTGGCCGAGCCTGCGGTACATGTCGACGCGTACCCGGCGCAGCAGTTCGGGGTCCTTGGCGATGGCCTCGTCGAGGAGGGGATACAGGTCCTGGCCGGCGCGTTCGAAACGCAGCACCCAGGACTGGTGGTTGACCCCGGCGGCGAGGTAGGAGACCTCCTCGAAGGGCGTGCCGATCAGCTCGGACAGGTCGTGCATCGTCCAGTACACGGAGTGGCACAGGCCGACGGCCCGCAGCGCGGGGGCCACCCTGTGCAGGTAGAGCAGGTTCATGGCCATCGGGTTGGTGTAGTTCAACAGGTGGGCGTCCGGGCAGAGTTCGGCCATGTCGGCGGCGAGCGAGCGCAGCAGCGGGAAGGTGCGCAGGGCGCGGAAGATGCCGCCGATGCCGAGGGTGTCGCCGATGGTCTGGCGCAGCCCGTAGCGGGCGGGGATCTCGAAGTCGGTGCGGGTGGCCCGGTTCATGCCGATCTGGACGGTGTTGATGACGAAGTCGGCGCCGTCGAGCGCCGCGCGCCGCTCCGGGTGGGCGCTGACGAGCGGCGCCGCGCCCAGCTCGGCCGCGATGTGGCGGGCCGCCGCCTCGCTGGTGGCCAGACGTCCGGGGTCGATGTCGTGGAGCGCGATGCGGGCGCGGGCGAACTCGGGGAAGGCGAACAGGTCGGCGAGCAGCCCCTGGGTGAATTCCACGCTGCCGGCGCCGATGAAGGCGATCTTGGTCTCGGTCATGGCGTGCTCCCTCACCCCTTCAGCCCGCTCGACGTCAACGACTGGATGAAGGTCTTCTGCGCGAACAGGAACGCGAGGAGGACCGGCAGGACCGTGACGACGTTGCCCGCCATCACCGCGGACCACTTGGTGTGGTGCTGGCCCTGGAAGGTGGTCAGGCCCAGTTGCAGGGTGTAGTGCGCGTCGTGGTTGATGGCGATGAGCGGCCACGAGAGGTCGTTCCAGGTGGCGAGGAAGGTGAGGACGGCGACCGTGGCCAGTGCCGGGCGGGCCAGCGGCGCCACGATCGAGACGAGCACCCGCAGCCGCGAGCACCCGTCGATCCAGGCCGCCTCCTCCAGCTCCCTGGGCAGGGACAGGAAGAACTGCCGGAACAGGAACACCGCGAACGGCGTGACCAGGGACGGCACGATCAGGGCGCCGAGCGTGTCGATGAGCCCGAGCCACTTCATCACCAGGAACGTCGGGATCATGGTCAGCTGGAACGGCACCGCCATCGTCGCGAGCATCAGCCCGAGCAGCAGCCGCGACCCGGCGAACCGCATCCGTGCGAAGGCGTAGCCGCCGAGCGCCCCGAGCACCAGGTTCGAGGCGACGGCCACGAACGCGACGATGCACGAGTTCAGGAACCAGCGCGGGAACATCGCGTTGCCCAGGACGTAGCGGTACCCGCCGAGGTGGATGCCGTGCGGCCACAGCGCGGGCGGGAACCGGTTGATCTCCGCGTCGCTCATCACGGAGCTGAGGATCAGCCACACCAGGGGCAGCGCGAAGCCGATCGAGAGCGGGGCGAGGAGCAGGTGCCAGGGGCTGAACGGCAGCCGGCGGCGCCGGGAGGTGCGGCTGGCGGGGGCGCTGACGGAGGCGGCCGCCCCCTGGGTCATCGTGGGCGCGGTCATCGGCCCGCTCCTTCCGGTTGGGCAACACCCGTTCCCCGTACGGGAGTTGCTCCCGTACGTTCCCGGTGGCGCCGGTACAGGCGCAGCACGACGGCCGCCGCCACCAGGCCGACCGCGAGGACATAGGCAGCGGCGGCGCCGTATCCGGCGGTGAAGTTCTGGAAGGCCTGCTCCCAGACGAAGTACACGATGACGGTGGTGGCGCCGAGGGGGCCGCCCTTGGTGGTGACGTACACGAGGTCGAAGACCTGGAGGGCGATGATGAACTGCCACAGGAGCAGGAACACCGTGACCGGGGTCAGCGAGGGCAGGGTGACGTGGCGCAGCACCTGGGCCCGGTTCGCCCCGTCGAGACGGGCCGATTCGACGAGTTCGGCGGGTACGTCCTGGAGGGCGGCGAGGTAGACGATGACGCAGAAGCCGATGCCGCTCCACAGCGAGATGAGCAGCAGGACGTAGAGCGCCTGGCCCGGGTCGGAGAGGAAGCCCTGCGGGGAGACGCCGAGGTGGTGCAGGAGCGCGTTGGCCACGCCGAACTCGGGGTCGAAGATGAACGAGAACAGCACGCCCTGAGCGGTGGCGGAGACCACGAACGGGATGAAGACCAGCGTGCGGTAGAGCCCGACGAGCCGGATGCGCCGGTTCAGGGCGAGGGCGAGCGCCAGCCCGCCGGCCAGGCTGAGCGGTACGTAGACGCCCGCGTAGATCAGGGTGTTCTTCACGGCGGTACGGAACGCCGGGTCCTTGCTGAGGGCGTGGTAGTTGTCGAGCCCCACCCAGCGGCCCGGCGTGACCAGGTCGTCCGCGCGGAAGGAGAGCAGCAGCGACCACAGCAGGGGTACGACGCTGAGCCCGAGGATCACCAGGACGGCCGGGCTGATGAAGGCCCAGGCGGTGGCGGTCTCGCCGCGCGCCCGGCGGCGCCTGGCGGCGCGGGCGGCCGGGGTCGGGTCGAGCGTGAGCGGGCGGGGAGTCCGCGGCCCAGTACTTCTCATCTCTCGGACCCTTCTGGTCACGGGGTCGGCTTCAGCGCGGGATCAGCAGGGCGGCGTCGGCCTTCTCGACGCACTGGCGCATGGCCTTGTCCGGGGAGGAACGCCCCAGCAGGATCGCCACGACGGCCTCGCCGAACGCCTGCGAGATCTGCGGGTAGGCCGGGTGCACGGGCCGCACCCGCGCCGACTCCAGGGCCTTGGTGAACACCGGCAGCCCGACGGTCTTCGCGGAGTGGTCGGCCCAGGCGGGCAGGCGTGCGCTCTCCACACTGAGCGGCAGGCTGCCCGCTCCCATGTCCCATTTGACGTCCTGGTCGGGCGCGATGAGCCACTGGACGAATTCGACGGCGGCCTTCGAGCGTGCGGAGCCGTTGTCGAATACGGTCCAGGTGTCGGGGCCCGAGATGGTGATCGGCCGACCGCTGAACGAGGGTAGCGGCACCACCGCGTAGTCCACCTTCGCGGTGATGATGTCCGCCAGCGTCCAGGGGCCGCCCATCACCATGCCCATGCGTCCGGACAGGAAGACCTGGTACATCTGGGCGCTGCCCGGCTTGGGGTCTATGTAGACGCTCTTGCCCGCGACGAGCGAGGCGATGGTCTCCAGGGCCCGGCGGCCCTGGTCGGCGAAGCCGATGCTCTTGCCGCCCGGCCCGATGATCTCCCCGCCGAGGTCCCACACCATCGGCCACAGCCGCCAGGTGGTGTCCTCGTCGCCGACGCCGGGCCAGCCGGTGCCGAAGACGCCCTTGGAGGCGTCGGTGAGTTTGTGGGCGGTGTCGATGAACTCGGCCCATTTCCAGCCGGGTTGGGGCAGCTCAAGCCCTGCCCGCCGGAACAGGGTCTTGTTGCACACGACGGCCATGGAGTCGACCAACGAGGGCGCGGCGCGCACCTTGCCGTTGACGGTGACCGCGTCCCGCAGCGAGGGCCAGTAGTCGGTCCATGGCACGGGTCCGCCGCGCAGGGCCGTGGTGAGGTCGACGACGCGGGGGCTGCGGGCGATGCTCGCGATGTCCGAGCCGAAGACGTAGGCGATGTCCGGGTACGAGCCCGAGGCGAGCGCGGCCGTCACCTTCTGCAGCATCACGTCGGAGGTGGCCCCGCCGCCCGTGTCGACGTGGATCTTGGCGTGGGTGCGGTTGAACTCCGCGACCAGGGCTTCGATCGCCTTCTTCGAGGTGTCGGTCTGGCCGTGCCAGAGCTCGACGGTCACCGTCCCGTCGGGGGCGACGCCCTCGGCGGAGCCGCAGGCCGCGAGGGCCGGTGCGGCGACGGCGGCCACCGCGCAGCCCGCCGAGGCCCTCAGCAGCGCGCGGCGGTCCGGCGCTCTGTGGGACGAAGGGGCGGTGGAGTGATCCGGGCCGGCGGGCATGATCCGCTCCATCCCTCGCGGGTACGTCCCCGCCTCGGACCCGGGGTCGGATCCTGGCGACTCGGGCCGGTCCTGGGACCCCGGTCGGGGGACCTTGTCGGCTGGGCGCACCTCTCGCGGTGCCGGACCAAGCCGCGGTCCGGGCCACTGGCTGGATGAAAGCGCCTTCTGCCGCCGGGCGTCAAGAGCCCGGAGCCGTGTCGTTGGGGTGCTCCACCGGATGGGGTCGCGGGGGCTGCCCGCAACGGTCCCGATCCGGCCCCCGACCGGCCGCTATTCGGCCGAACTTGCGACCGGGGACCCACAAGTCACTTTCTTCCCAGTAGATGTGATGACTCATCATCTCTGAGGAGGATCTCGGTGAAACCCCTGCGCAGACTGCGCGTTCTCGTCGGGACGGCGTTCGCGGCCCTGGCCGCCACAGCGCTGATAGGCACCGGCACCGCGCAGGCGGCCACGGACGGCGGCACGGCGCCGGTCACTCCTGCGGCCCAGCATCCGGCCGCGTGCTCCGGCACGTACCAGGGCGACGAGCGGCTCGGCCCGCAGAACCTGCCCCGCCCGTGGAACGGACCGGTGGGGCCGCTGGTCCTCGGCTACCACCGCACCGGGCACCTCACCCCGGGGACGTTCCTCGCCACGTTCTGGGACACGACCGCCGGGTCCTGGAAGTACCCGCCCAATGACGGCTTCGCCAACCGCGCCGACGGCACCCCGGACAAGCACGCGGTCGCGCTGCGCGTCGGCGAGGACCTGGACCGGTTCGGTTCGGAGTACGGCTCGTTCCTCGCCCCGGCGGGGGCCCGCTACAGCGAGCGGGCGCTCCCCCCGCAGAGCCTGATCACCCGTGAGGCGGCCTACCCGTGCGCCTATCACTCGTACGAGGTCGTGAAGTCGTTCACCGTGTGGCAGGGCCGGATCGCGCCCTGGTTCGACCAGCCCGGCGGCGGTCGGCAGATCAAGCTGGACCCGGCGTTCGTCGACCCGGGGCAGGGCCAGTCCCTCAACGTCAAGTGGCTGCTCGACCACGGCTACCTGAAGGCCGAGACCAACCCGGCGGCCGCGGCGAGCGCGCTCGCGGGCGTCGGCTGAGCCGGGCGGGCCGGGGCTGGTCGGCCCCGGCCCGGGCCGGTCAGCGGTCGACGGCGTCCAGGGCGCGGCGGGCCATCGGGTGCGAGCGCACCAGACCGGCCAGCGTGGTGGCACCGCGGGTGATGTCGGCGAAGGCCTTCCACGCGGGCCGGAATCCGGTGATCGCGGCGTGCAGCAGCAGCGGGCGCTTCTCGAAGAGGGTGAGCATGCGGCGGCCCACCCCCATCTCGACGCCGAGGCCGGCCTTGATGGCGAACGCGTAGTTCAGGGCCTGGCGGCGGGCGTCGACGGCGTCCTGCGACTCTGCGATGCGCACCGCCCATTCGCCGGCGAGGCGGCCGGAGCGGAGGGCGAAGGAGATGCCCTCCCGCGTCCACGGCTCAAGCAGACCCGCCGCGTCGCCACAGACCAGGACGCGGCCGCGGGACAGCGGCGAATCGTCGCTGCGGCAGCGCGTCAAGTGCCCGGAGGAGACGGCCGGTTCGAAGCCCGCCAGGCCCAGCCGGGCGATGAAGTCCTCCAGGTAGCGCTTGGTGGCGGCGCCTTCGCCGCGCGCCGAGATCACGCCGACGGTCAGCGTGTCGCCCTTGGGGAAGACCCAGCCGTAACTGCCGGGCATCGGGCCCCAGTCGATGAGCACCCGCCCGGCCCAGTCCTCGGCGACGCTCGGCGGCACCGGAATCTCGGCTTCGAGACCCAGGTCGACCTGCTCGGTCTTCACTCCGACGTGTGCCCCTATGCGGCTGGCGCTGCCGTCGGCGCCGACGACGGCGCGGGCCAGCACGGTCTCCCCGTCGGAGAGGACCACGGCGACGGTGCGCCGGTCGGGCACGGCCGAGCCGTGCTGCTCGACCTTGGAGACGGTGACGCCGGTACGGATGATGGCGCCCTCCTTCTCGGCGACCGCGACCAGGCCCGCGTCGAACTCCGGCCGGTTGATCAGGCCGAACAGCATGTTCTTGGAGCGGCGGGTGCGGGTCAGCTTCCCGTTGAGCGAGAAGGTGACCGCGTGCACCCGGTCCTGGAGCGGCAGTTCGAAGCCGGGTGGCAGGGCGTCGCGCGAGGGGCCGATGATGCCGCCGCCGCACGTCTTGTAGCGGGGCAGTTCGGCCTTCTCCAGGAGCAGCACCTTGCGCCCCGCGGCCGCCGCCGCGTACGCGGCCGAGGCTCCCGCGGGGCCCGCGCCGACCACGACGACATCCCAGACGGGCCCCGCACCCGGTCCGGTCACCGATTCGGCGGCGGGCTCGCCCTGGTGCTCTTCCAGCGGTCCGTCCGTCCCGGCGTCTGCGTTCTCGCTGCTCACGATGTGCCTTTGCTCCCCGTCCGACCAGTGGCCCCTGTTGACGACCGCATCCTACGGGGCAGTAGCCCCGCCCTCCTGTCCTGGCCCGCTGTGGGAGGATCGGCCATATCTTCGCCGTACACACACGTGCACCTGCGTATCTGTACATACAACGTCGCACCCACGAGGAGCGTGCCCATGACCGCCAATCCGATCGCCGAGACCATCGCCTCACTGATGCCCCGCGCCAAGACGGAGCTCACGGAGCTGGTCGCGTTCCAATCGGTGGCGGACGAGGCGGTGGCGCCGAAGAGCGAGTGCGAGGCCGCGGCGAACTGGGTGGCCGACGCGCTGCGCACCGAGGGCTTCCAGGACGTGGCCCTGCTCGACACCCCGGACGGTTCGCAGTCGGTGTACGGGCTGCTGCCCGGCCCGGTCGGCGCGCCGACGGTGCTCCTCTACGCGCACTACGACGTGCAGCCCAAGCTGGACGAGTCCGCGTGGGTGACCCCGCCGTTCGAGCTGACCGAGCGCGACGGCCGCTGGTACGGGCGCGGCGCCGCGGACTGCAAGGGCGGGTTCATCATGCACCTGCTCGCGCTGCGCGCCCTCAAGGCGAACGGCGGCGTGCCCGTCTCCGTCAAGGTGATCGTGGAGGGCTCGGAGGAGCAGGGCACCGGCGGCCTCGAACAGTACGCCGAGGCGCACCCCGAGCTGCTCACCGCCGACGCGATCGTCATCGGTGACACGGGCAACTTCCGGGTCGGCCTGCCCACGGTGACGGCGACGCTGCGCGGCATGACCATGATCCGCGTGCAGATCGACACCCTTGAGGGCAACCTGCACTCGGGTCAGTTCGGCGGCGCCGCCCCGGACGCGCTGGCCGCGCTGATCCGCGTACTGGACTCGCTGCGGGACGAGCACGGCCAGACCGTGATCGAGGGCCTCGCCGCGGACTCCGCGTGGGACGGTCTGCAGTACCCGGAGGCGGAGTTCCGCCAGGACGCCAAGGTCCTCGACGGGGTGGCGCTGCCCGGCACCGGCACCGTCGCCGACCGCATCTGGGCCCGCCCGGCCGTCACGGTCATCGGCATCGACTGCCACCCGGTGGCCGGCGCGACGCCGTCCATCCCGGCGACCGCCCGCGCGCAGATCAGCCTGCGGGTGCCGCCCGGCCAGGACGCGGCCGAGGCGACCAAGCTGCTCTACGCGCACATCGAGAAGCACGTCCCGTGGAACGCCCGGGTCGGCTTCGAGCAGGTCGGCCAGGGCCAGCCGTTCCGCGCGGACATCAACAGCCCGGCGTACACCTCGATGGCCGAGGCGATGGCGGTGGCCTACCCGGGCGAGGAGATGCAGTCCTCGGGCATGGGCGGCTCGATCCCGCTCTGCAACACCCTGGCGGCGCTCTACCCGCAGGCCGAGATCCTGCTGATCGGCCTCAGCGACCCCGAGGCGCAGATCCACGCGGTGAACGAGAGCGTGTCGCCCCAGGAACTGGAGCGCCTGTCGGTCGCCGAGGCGCACTTCCTGGTCAACTACGCCGAGTCCAAGCGGAGTTGAGCCCGCACGGGCGGCCGAGGGGTTAAGCGCTCGGCGGACATCGCCCAGAGCGTAGATCCATGCGGCGAGCGGCGTCACCGACGTACGTTCGCCGCATGGATCTGGTTGAAGTCCTCCCCCGGCTGCACATGTTCCGCTTCCCCGTCGGCCAGGCGTATCTGTGGCGCGACGACGACGGGCTCACGCTCGTCGACGCGGGCGATCTGAACGCCGCGGCGCCCATCGAGGGGGCGATCCGCGGGCTCGGGCTCGACCCGGCCGCGATCCGCCGCATCGTGATCACGCACTGCCACCGCGACCACTTCGGCGCGGCCGGCGAGCTCGCCGAGCGGTACGGCGCCGAGGTGATCGCGCACCACCTCGACGCCCCGGTGATCAGGGGCGAGGCTGCGATGACCGAGCCGGTGCTCCTGGACTGGGAAGTTCCGCTGTACGAGCGCGGGCTGACGCTTCCGGAGGCACCGCCGACCCGGGTGGACCGCGAGGTCGGCGACGGGGACGCGCTGGCCTTCGGGGACGGCGCGGTGGTCGTGCACTCCCCCGGCCACACCGACGGTTCCCTGTCGGTCCATCTGCCGCGCCACGGCGTGCTGTTCACGGGTGACAGCGTGGCCGGCGTCGGCCAGGTGATGGTGGGTGTCATGAACACCGACCGGGAGCGGGCGCTCGCCTCGTTCCGCCGCCTCGCCGGTCTCGGCGCGGACACCGTCTGTTTCGGGCACGGCGACCCGCTGACCGAGAACGCGGCGGCGGTCATGAAGGCCTCAGCCGACCGGGACTCCGGCCTCCAGGTTGAGCACGGTTGACCGCTCCCTCGCCCGCAGCGCCCAGCGCAGCCGCTCGAAGCGGGCGGGCGGCAGCAGGTGCGCGGCCTCCTGCTCGCTGACGAAGCGCCAGCCGCGCAGTTCGGCGCCGGGCAGCAGCACCTGCCCGGCCCGCGCGCTGTCGAGCCGGCCGCCGTCGAAGAGCATCCGCAAGCCGCCGAACCCGGGGGGCCTGGGCGGTTCCCAGTCGACCACCAACAGCCTCGGTACGCGGTCGAGCCGGACGCCGAGTTCCTCCTCGACCTCGCGGACGCCGGCCCTGGCCGGGGCCTCGCCGCGCTCGACGACGCCGCCGGGGAACTCCCAGCCGGGTTTGTAGGTGGGGTCGACCAGGAGCACCCGGTCCTGGTCGTCGAAGAGCAGCACCCCGGCGGCGAGCGTCTCGGCGGTGGGCTCGGGGGTCTGCACGATCTCGCACGCGCGGGCCGCTCCGGAGCGGACCGCGTCGGCTATTCGCTCGGCGCTCTCGCGCGGGGTGAGCGCGCTGTTGTCGACGGGGTGCGCGTCGGCGGCGATCCAGCCGAGCGCGCGCCGGAAGGGCTCGATGTGCTCGTACGCCCACTTGCGGACGCGCTGCTCGTCGGCCTCGGGGTCGTCGGGGAACTCCACCCGGGCCGCGATGCGCGCCCGCAGGATCGTTTCCTCCTGGGTGAGGACCACATGGCGTACGGGGATGCGGCGGGCCGCGAGCCCACCGAAGATCTCGTCCCGGTACTCCTGCCTCAGCAGGGTCATCGGCACCACGAGCACGCCGCCGACCTCGGCGTGCAGCGCGGCCGCGCCGTCCACCACCAGGCGCCGCCAGATCGGCAGGTCCTGGTAGTCGGTCACCTGGTCGAGCATCTTCTGCGGCAGCAGGTGCCGCAGTGCCCCGCCGATCACCTCGGGGTCGTAGAACGTGCTGTTCGGGATCAGGTCGATCAGCTCGCGCGCGGTGCTGGTCTTGCCCGCGCCGAACGCACCGTTGACCCACACAATCACGGTTCCCCCTCTTCGGTAGCCCCCAGTGGACTGCCCGCAACACCCTGCCACGGAAACCCGCGCCCCGGCTGTGGCCCTCCTTGATCGCATACCCAACTGTGGCCGGGCTGTTGCCTGCCGGGCGCGACCTTCGGGCCCCGCCCGGCGTCTTGGTGTACGAGCACCGGCCACGGGGGCCCGTAACGCCGACGGCGCGGACGTCGTTGTGCGGGTGCCAAAAGAGACGACAAGGGGGTGCGACGAAATGCGTCGTACGGTACTGGAACGATTTCCCGCGGGCGGGCCGCGCGGCCACTGGCCGGCCGAGGAGTTCGCACGCGACCGCAGGAACGAAGGGCTCGCGGCCGAGGTCGTGATGGACCTGGAGAGCGACGCCTTCCTGGTCGTCGTCACCCGCCCCGTGCCGGAACCGGTCGGCTGACGCGGCTGAGCCCGCGCTCAGCGCGACGTCCGGATTCCGCCGGTCGGCGCGGACCGACGGCGCGACCCTCGATGGTGAACAACGGTCCGGGTACGAGCCCGGTACCCCGCACATCGGAGGGTCCCCATGTCCAGCACCCGCACGGCCGACCGCGTGAGCGCGGGCGACTGGCCGAGGATCGTCGAGGAGCTCGACGCATACGGCTGCGCGCCGACCCACCGCCTGCTCACCGCGGCCCAGTGCCGGTCACTGGCCGAGGCGTACGACCAGGCCACCCGGTTCCGGGCGACGGTCGACATGGCGCGCTACCGCTTCGGATCGGGGCAGTACCGCTACTTCGCCGAGCCGCTGCCGGACCTCGTCCGAGAACTGCGGGCGGCCTTCTATCCGTTGCTGCTGCCCATCGCGCGCGACTGGGCGGCGAGGCTGGGGCGGCCGGCTCCGTGGCCGGACACCCTTGAGGAGTGGCTGGCCCGGTGTCAAGAGGCAGGGCAGGCCAAATATGCGCAGATCCTGCTGCGTTACGGGCCCGGCGACTGGAACGCCCTGCACCGCGACGTGTTCGGCGAGGCCGTCTTCCCGCTCCAGGTCGTCGTCGCTCTGGACGCGCCCGGCGCCGATTACACCGGCGGCGAGTTCCTGCTTGTGGAGCAGCGGCCGCGGGCCCAGTCCAGGGGCACCGCGACCCTGATTCCGCAGGGCCACGGGCTGGTCTTCACCACCCGGGACCGGCCGGTGGCCTCCCGGCGCGGCTGGTCGGCGGCGCCGGTGCGGCACGGCGTCAGCACCGTACGCAGCGGACACCGCCGCACCCTCGGCCTCGTCTTCCACGACGCGGCCTGAGGCATGAACTCGCTCAGAAATCCCCGTAGTTGACCTGCCAGGTGGGCAGGCCCATGCGGCGCCAGACGGCGACGACCCGGTCCCGGTCGTCGAGACTCACGCGGACGTTGAACCGGTGACGGACGTGCGCGTCGAAGAGCTCGGCCTTCACCAGGTCGTCGCGCCGCCCGTCACCGGCCGGCCGCATCCACAGCTCGTCGTACGGCACGTCGTGCGCGGCGAGCCAGGCCTGGGTCTGCGGCCGGAACTCCTCGCCCCGGCCCGAGAGCAGCACGACCTTGTCCCCGTGCGCCTGCCGGAAGCCGGTCAGCGCGTCGCGGACGGACCCGTTGAGGCCGTCCTGCTCGCAGCGCGTGAAGTCGTACGGGTTGCGGTTGAGGTTGATGGCCAGCGTGCCGTCGATGTCGCACATCACGGCGCTGGGCAGGGTCTCGTCCGGGGTGTAGGGCTCGACCTCGGCGAGGACGACGGTGTCGTTCAGCCAGGCGTCGGTGAGCCGCCAGCCGTTGCGTACGGCCTTGGCGTGCTTGTCGGCGAGCAGGCGGATGATGTCCTCGCCGACCGGGTTGGCGCGGGCCGCGTCGCGCCGCAGGCACTCCTCGACGGGCACGTCCGTGAAGTCGTGCACGACGAACCGGGCCCGGCCCGCAACGGCGGCCTTGAGGCGCTTGGGGATGTTCGGGGTCAGGTGCGTGTTGTCGACGACCACGTCGAACCCGGCGGCGATCGTCTCGCGCACGGCCGCGTCCTGGACCGCGAGGACGGTCTGCTCGGCGGTGTACGCCCGCTCCCGTCCCTCGCCCGCGTTGTCGAACATGCCGCGCAGGTCGTCGAGGTTGACGCGGCGGCACTGGCCGTCGGAGTCCGCCACGAGCTTGCGGGCGGCGGTGGTCTTGCCGGAGGCGGGCAGTCCGGTCATGACGTGCACGGTGGGCATGGAAAACTTCAGCTTTCTTCGTCGTTCGTGAACGGGTCGGCGGCCGTCGGCTTGACGCTCCGCCAGATCATGAGGTCGATGCCGCGGCCGTCGAGCAGTTGGAACACGGCCGCGCGTACGGTGCGGTCCTGGATCTGCTGGGCGGCGCGGGCGAACGCGCCCCGGTCCTCGGCGAGTCGGGCGATCTCGCCGAACCGTTCGGCGGCGAGGCGGGCCAGTTCGGCGGCCTGCCCGTCCAGGCGCGCCGTCACACTCCGCACCCAGGCGTCGAACTCGTCGGGGACCTGCTGAAGCATAGCTTCCAGCGGATCGGCGCCGTCCGCGGTGAGCTCCTCGATCTCGCCGGGCGCGCAGCCGAGCGCCTGGGCGACCCGCTTGGGGTCCTCGCCGGCGAACCGGCGGATGCCGAGGAAGCGCCAGATGTCCCGCTCGGTGATGCCGGTGAGCACCTTGTGCAGCCGTACGTACTCGCTGATCTTGGCCTTGACCCGGAGGCCGGAGGCGTACCGCAGGACGTAGCCCTCGGCGTCCGTGCCGGTTGCCTCGCGGCCGTCGGCGTGCACGTTGGACTCGGCGCGCGTCAGGAGTTCGGCGAGTGGCATCGCGGGCCACGTGCGCGTCACCGAGCCTATGGACGCCCAGTCCTCGGCGGCCCGGGACAGACCGATCTCCTCGCCCGTCGCGTCGTACGCGGCGAGGAGCACGAGGTCCCGGCGGCCGCCGTAGTCGACGACGATCCGGTTCTCGGGGTAGAGGATCTCCGCGAGGTAGGTGACGCCGGGCCGCAGCGCCGTCGTGTCCCGCCCCTCCAGCCAGGCGGTCGCCCAGGCGGCCTGTTCGGAGGTGAACGAGCCCCGGGAGGCGACCTGCCAGCGGCCCTCGTAGTGGAAGGCGATGCCGAGCGAGCCGTCGACCTTGTCGTACACCTCGAACGGCTCGTCGGGCAGCGGCGGCGCGTAGGGACGGCCGTGGGCGTGCTCGCCCACGTTGAAGAACTTGGGCAGGCAGTGCGCGACGACCGTCCCGCTCACGTCGTCGACCACGAGTCCGCGGCAGCGCGTGGTCACCTCGTCCCACGCCTGCTCGTACTGACACGCCCTCGTGTACGAGAGGATCGACAGAGGCAGTTCGGGGTGCGCCTTGCGGACGACGTGGCCGGCGTCGATGGCGGCGGCCAGGCCTGCGGGCGGGACGATACGGTCGAGGTCGATCACTGCTTGCTCCAGGGAAGGGTGCTGTCACCTGCAGCTTGACCGATCCTGACCGGCAGAGCGAGGGAATTTCGATCAGTGCTCAGGCCGCGAGCGGGATGCTGGGCGCGATGAAGTAGCCGTCCCGGTCGTACCAGCGGATCTCGGTGATGCGCACGTCGTGGAACCCGGTGCGCTGGAAGATGGGATCCATGAGGGCGGCCCCCTCGGGTGCGTCGGACGTCTCCAGGTCGAGGATGGTGACGGTGGGGTTCACGGGACTCGGCCGACGGGCTATCTCGCGGCCGGGCAACGGGTTGTGCGCGGAATCGAAGTCGTGCAGGAGCGCGGTGGCTACGTGCAGTTCGACGGTCATGGCGACCTCCGAGTTCAGGCTGCGACTGCCCGTGCGGCGGCCGGGCGGTGGCAGGCGCGTATCTGCTTAGGGTCGCAGACCTTCTGGCGGACGCCTTGAGGGGCCCTGGATTGCCGCTTGAGCCGGCCTGGACGGCCGGTCGCGGGGCCGACGAGCCCGACTGGTTTCCCGGCCGGGCCCGCCTCCCTGACGATCCGTCAACTATCCGCTACCCCTTGCTCGACCCCAGCGTGAGCCCCGCGATGAAGTGCCGTTGCAGCAGCAGGAACACGATCAGGGTCGGCAGCGCGACGATCACCGAGCCCGCCGCCAGCAAGTTGTAGTCGGTGAAGAATTGGCCTCTCAGGTTGTTCAGCGCCGAGGTGATCGGGAGTTTGTCGCCGTCGGACATGAAGACCAGGGCCCACAGGAAGTCGTTGTACATCCAGGTGAACTGGAGGGTTGCCAGCGCCGCGAGGGCCGGGCGGCACAGGGGCAGGGTGATGCGCCAGTACTGGGTCCACACGCCGGCGCCGTCGACGATCGCCGCCTCCAGGATCTCCTGCGGCAGGGTGCGCATGAAATTGGCCAGCACGAAGACGCAGAACCCGATCTGGAAGCCGACCTGGACGGCGATGACGGCCCAGTACGAGTCGAACATCGTCATCGAGTCGGACATCCAGTACGGCAGCGGGATGCGGTTGAACACGACGTACAGCGGTGTCACGATCACCTGCTGCGGCAGCAGGTTGCCCGCCGTGAACAGCATCAACAGGACGATTCCGCCCCGGAGTTTGAGGCGGGACACGGCGAACGCCACGAACGCGGCGAAGAACAGGACGAGGATCACGCCCGGCACCGCGATGATCAGGGTGTTGACGAAGTACTTCGTCATGCCCGAGTCGGTGAACGCCTGCTTGTAGTAGGCGAAGGAGAGGTGCTTGGGGAGCGAGAAGTAGCCGTCGCGCGAGGTCTCCTCGTACGGGCGCAGCGACGCGTACACGGCGAGCAGCAGCGGTGCGAGGAAGGCGAGCGAGACCGCCATCAGGAACGCGTGCACGCCGAGGCGGCCCGGGCGCACCCGGCGCCGGCGGGTGGCGGGGGCCGTCGCCGGGGCGGTGGTCGTGGGCGCGGGGGCGGTGTGCGTGGTCATCGGTTCTTCTCCCCTCGGATCTCCTGGACCAGGTACGTGATGACGAACCCGAGGGAGACGGTCAGCAGCACCACGGCGATCGCCGAGCCGAAGCCGATGCGGCTGGCCTCGCCGATGATGTTGTCGGTGACGAGCACCGAGAGCACTTCGAGGCCGTTGCGCCCGTGGTTGACGGCGTACACGATGTCGAAGGCGCGCAGCGACTCGATGACCGTGATGACGCCGACGATGACGTTGACCGGGCGCAGCGTGGGGAAGACGACCCGGAAGAAGGTCTGGCGCTCGCTCGCGCCGTCGATGGCCGCGGCCTCCTTGAGCGAGGGGTCGACGGCTTTCAGCCCCGCGAGGTACAGGATCATCACGTAGCCGGTGTGCCGCCAGGCCGCGGCCAGCAGGATCATCCAGATGTTCAGGTTCGGGTCGCCGAGCCAGTCGGTCGGGTTGCTCTTGTCGCCGAGCACGGCGTTGAGCGCTCCCTGGTCGCGGGAGAAGACCAGTTGGGCGATGAACCCGACGACGGCGAGGGAGAGGACGACCGGCATGTACAGCGTCGACTGGTAGAAGCGGCTGAACCGCACGCCCTTGTCGATGAGGACGGCGAGCAGCAGCCCGAACGGCGTTGCCACGAAGCCGAGTACGCCCAGCCACATCAGGTTGTGCCGGACCGCCGGCCAGAACGGCGGGTAGTTGGTGAAGAGGTCGGTGTAGTTCTGCGTGCCGACCCATTTGATGTCGCCGATGCCGTCCCAGCTGGTGAAGGACAGGACGACGGAGGCGAGGGTCGGGCCCCACACGATGGCGATGTCGAGCAGGACGGGCAGTCCAAGCAGCACGCCGAGGACGACGAGGTCGCGGGCGGTGAACCGCCTGGGGCCCCGTCGTCCTGCGCGCCGCGCGGTGATGAGCGCCACGGCTGAGTACTCCAAGTGGAAGCAATCGACGGTCAGTTGGGAGAGCGCTGAGCCCCCTCGGGCCCGGGCTCTTAGCCCTCGGTGGCGAAGATGGACTTCTTCTGCCGTTCGATGTCGTTGACGAGGCCGTCGACGTCCTTCGGGTTGCCGATGAACTTCTGGATGGCCGGGATCATCACGGTGGAGGCGAAGTCGGGGCGGGTGTCCCGGTCGAGGAACTGCGAGATCTGCTTGGCCCCGGAGACGAGCTCGACGGCCTTCTTCTGCAGCGCGCTGTACTTCGCCGTGTCCGCCCCGGAGTTGACCGCGATGTTGTTCGGGTCGCCCGCTAGGTAGACGTCCTCCGCCTGGGGCGTGGCGAGCCACTTGAGCAGGTCCTTGGCGCTCTCCATGGACTGCTTGTTCTTCAGCTCCTTGGCGTTCTTGGCGAGCAGGAAGCCGTCGATGGGCGCCTCGACCGCGTCCTGTCCGTACTGCGGGTTGATCTCCGGGAACGGGAAGAACGCGATGTCGTCCTGGTCGGCCTTGGGGAACTGCTGGCCCACGTGCGGCAGTCCGAACACCGCCATGCCCGACTGCTTCTTCTGGAGGCTCTGCGCGGCCTCCTGCCAGGTGCGCCCGTTGGCGCCCTGCTGGCAGTATGGAAGGATGCGGCGCCAGCTGTCGAAGACGTCCTTGACCCGCTTGTCGGTCCACGCCTCCTTGCCGGCCATCAGGGACTTGTGGAAGTCGTAACCGTTGGTGCGCATGTTGAGGTAGTCGAAGGTGCCCATGGCGGGCCAGCCGTCCTTGTCGCAGAACGCGATCGGATCGAGCTTGTCCTTCTGCATCTGCTTGGCCAGGTCCACGTACTGGTCGAAGGTCTTCGGCGCGGTGTAGCCGTGCTGCTCGAAGACGCTCGCGCGGTGGAAGACCGCCCACGGGTAGTAGTAGTACGGCACGAAGTACTGCTTGCCGTCCGCGCCGGTCGACTGCGCCTTGAGCGCGTCGGAGAAGCCCTGGAAGCCCGACCACAGGTCGCTGATGTCGTACAGCAGCCCCTTCTGCGCGAAGAACTGCATGCGGTAGCCCGCGAACCACATGAAGACGCCGTCCGGCTTGCCCTGCAGATAGCGGTTGATGTTCTCCTGGAAGGTGTTGTGGTCAACGGTGTTGACCTTGATCTTGCGGCCTTCCTTGGACTGCTTCTCGTACGCCGCGAACGCGTCGGCGAACGCCTTCTTGGGGACGGCGTCCGAGGAATTCGAGCCCATCCGGATCGTCTTGGTGTCCCCGCCGGGCCCGCTGCCGCACGCCGCGAGCAGCGAGGGCAGCGTGACCGCCCCAGCTCCGATCGCCGCACCACGCAGAAGATTCCGCCGGGACATCCGATGTCCTGCCACGCTACTGGGCGTTATAGGACCGTTGAACGATGACTGCGCCATGTCCCCCTCCTCCGGGGTGCAACCCAACACAACCAAACGCGAGGCTTGGATCACACCCCCAAGTCAGGGCGTCGTCAAGGGTTTTGACGCAAAGCCGAGCAACCGTTACCGCTTCTCATCCAACAGACTCCAACAAGCCCTACCGGAAACGCTCGTCACTGGCGGGTGGTTGGCAGGGGCATGAAGTCGTCCTACCTTGCCCCTTTTTGACTCCGTGGGCAAAGACGTCGGAGCAGTTACTTCAGCAACGCCGCCTCGTCCGACCGCCGCGCCGAGGCGGCCGCGGCCGCCCCCACCAGACCCGCGTCCGTACCCATCAGCGCGGGCGCGACAGTGAGGCGCTGGACGAAGGAGAGCGTGGCGTAGTCGCGCAGGGCCCGGCGCAGCGGGGTGAAGAGGACGTCGCCCGCGCCGGCCACTCCCCCGCCTATCACCGCGATGTCGATCTCGACCAGCGTCGCGGTCGCGGCGATGCCGGCCGCCAGCGCCTGGGCGGCACGCTCGAAGGAGGAGGCGGCGACGGGGTCGCCGGTCCGGGCGGCTGCGGCGACGGCGGCGGCCGAGGCGTCGCCGTCGGGGCCGGGGCGCCAGCCGTTCTCCAGGGCCCGGCGGGCGATGTTGGGGCCGCTGGCGATCCGTTCCACACAGCCGCGCGCACCGCACGGGCAGGCGTCGCCGTCGAGGTCGACGCAGATGTGGCCGATGTGGCCCGCGTTGCCGGTGGGGCCGGGGTGCAGTTTGCCGCCGAGAACGAGGCCGCCGCCGACGCCGGTCGACACGACCATGCACAGTGCGTTGTCATGGCCGCGGGCGGCGCCGAGCCAGTGTTCGGCGGCGGCCATCGCGACGCCGTCGCCGACGAGCTCGACGTCGAGGCCGCCGGTGACCGCGCGCACCCGCTCGACCAGCGGAAAGCCGCGCCAGCCGGGGATGTTGACGGGGCTGACCGTGCCGGCCGAGGCGTCCACGGGCCCGGCGCTGCCGATGCCGACCGCGCCCGTACGCTCCCACAGCGGGGATCCGGTCAGCTCGGCGAGGACCGCCTCGGCCGCGCGCATCACCGTGTCGCCGTCCTCATGGGCGGGAGTCGGCCGCTGGGCGCGGACGAGCAGCCGTCCGGCGGCGTCCACCAGGGCTCCGGCGATCTTGGTGCCGCCGATGTCGAGCGCGGCCACGAGGTCGGTGTGCATCGAGGTCGGATCTCCTGGTGAAGGCCGGGTAACAGCAGGTCAAGATGAGAGTCTCCACGCATGTGACAACGTTGTCCAGGGCCTATGCTCGACGCCACACGCACCGTTATGGCACTCGACCGCGCCGGACGGCTCCCGACGACGACAGGACAGCGCACTGTGGCCGAGAACGCCCGCCACCACGAGCCCCGCTACGGCAACCGTCCGACGATGAAGGATGTCGCCGCGCGCGCCGGTGTCGGCCTCAAGACGGTGTCCCGGGTGGTCAACGGTGAGCCCGGGGTGACCCCGGACACCGAGCGGCGGGTGCAGGAGGCCATCGAGGCGCTGGGCTTTCGCCGCAACGACAGTGCGCGGGTGCTGCGCAAGGGCCGCACCGCGTCGATCGGCCTGGTCCTCGAAGACCTCGCCGACCCGTTCTACGGGCCGCTCAGCCGGGCCGTCGAGGAGGTCGCGCGGGAGCACGGGGCGCTGCTCATCAACGGTTCCAGCGCCGAGGACGCGGACCGCGAGCAGGAGCTGGTCCTCGCGTTCTGTGCCCGCCGGGTCGACGGCCTCATCGTGATCCCCGCCGGGTCCGACCACCGCTATCTCGAACCGGAGATAAAGGCGGGCGTGGCGACGGTGTTCGTGGACCGCCCGGCCGGGCGGATCGACGCCGATGTGGTCCTGTCCGACAGCTTCGGCGGTGCCCGCGCGGGCGTGGCCCACCTCATCGCGCGGGGTCACCGGCGGATCGGCTTCATCGGCGACCAGCCCCGCATCCACACGGCCACCGAGCGACTGCGCGGCTACCACGCGGCGATGGCGGACTCGGAGCTGCCGGTCGACGACGCCTGGGTGTCGCTGGGCTCGACCTCCCCCGAGCGGGTGCGCGCGGCGGCCGAGTCGATGCTGACCGGGCCGGACGCGGTCACCGCGCTGTTCGCGGGCAACAACCGAGTGACGGTCACGGCGGTACGGGTCCTGGCGGGCCGCGAGCGCCCGGTGGCCCTGGTCGGCTTCGACGACATCGAACTGGCCGACCTGCTCGGCATCACGGTGATCTCGCAGGACGCCGCCACCCTCGGCCGCACGGCGGCGGAGCTGCTCTTCCGGCGTCTGGACGGCGCCGACGAGACGCCCACCCGCGTCGAACTGCCCACCGTGCTGATCCAGCGCGGCTCGGGCGAGATCCCGCCGCCCGCGGACGCGTAGCGCGCGGATCGGCACGTCCCGCTGAGCGTCAGCAGGTCTTGAAGCCCGGCACCGGTCGGCTCGGTTCAGCAGGTCTTCAGGCCCGGCACCGGCTGGTCGTTGTCGCCGCCCTTGAGGTAGACGACGGTGACTTGAAGTGCTCTCCCGGCTGAGGCCTGGAGATTCCTGCTTACCTCGCGGCAGCGGGCTTGACGCGCTTGGCACGCCTGACGACTGCCCTCCCGGCAGCCGGGATGAGCGCGAGGCCCATCCGGTACAGGTGCAAGACGTTCCGGGCCGCGTTGTGGTCGGCGTTGCCCGACCAGCCGCAGCCCGGGTTCTTGCACACGAACACGGCCTGGGACTCCCGGCTGCCAGGCGTGGTGAAGCCACACGCTGAGCAGCGCTGTGAGGTACCGGGGGCGGGGACCTTGTGCAGGGTGCCGCCATGCTGGGCGGTCTTGTACGTCAGCATGGTGACCGTGCGGCCCCATGCCTCCCCGCTGATGGAGCGGTTCAGCCCGGACTTCCGGGCGACGTTCTTCCCCGGCTCCTCGATGGTTCCCCTGGCCGACTTGACCATGTTCGTGATGGTGAGCGCTTCGACCACGACGGTGCCGTATGTGCGGGCGATGGCGGTGGTCGTCTGGTGCTGCCAGTCCAGGGCCCGGCGCTTGGCTTTCGCGCGCAGTCCTGCGATCTGGTCGTAGGTGCGGTGCAGTCGGCGGCTGGTGCGCTCGCCGGACTTGCGGTGCTGCTTACGCCGCGCGGCGCGCTGCTCCAGGTGCAGAAGCCTGGCCTTCTCCTTGCCGGTCACACATTCGCCATGCTCGTACGTTTCGCCGTCCGAGAGGGCTATGGGCACGATGACGCCGACGTCGATGCCGACGTCCGGCTCCTGGTGAGGCTTCGGCTTGACCTCCAGGGTCTGAACACGGAAGGCGACGTGCCAGCCGAGCGCGTCCCTGACCAGGCGCGCCCCGGTGATCCGGTTCTCCGTATTGGCACGCTTGCCGACCGGAAGGCCTTTGGTCCACCGGAAGCGGACCCGGCCCGCCTTGGGAATGTTGACCTGCCCCCAGCGGCGGTGCACACGGACGATGTTCAGGTCCCGGCCCTGCGGGATGTCCACGGACATCACCGTGCGGAGGCGGCCCTTGAAGTTCGGGGCGTCGGCGCGGCCCTCCCAGCAGTTCTTCCACGCCCGGAAGTACGCCTTGAGCACCCCTTGCGCGGCCTGAGCGGGCAGGACAGCAAGGAAGTCGATGTCCTCGCGGGCCTGGCGGATCGCGGCGTCCGCGTTCGCAAGAGTCCGCATTTCCTGCGGCATCATCCGCCACCACGCGTGCAGCAGGTTCCACATCGTGCGGGCCGCGTGCGCCTGATCATCCGCCGCGCGAACCCCGGCAGGCGACAGTGCAAGCCGGGCACGGTGCCCGAACTGCTGGCTGGCCAGGGTGTCTTGACTCACGATCGAGAACCTAGCAATGGTCTATGTCACCGCGCTGGAACCCTCATCCCGATGTCAGAACCGGTCGCCATGTTGTCTACAACCTGCACGTTCACTTGGTTTTTGTCACTAAGTACCGGCGGGAGGCGTTCACCGACGCCATGCTGACCCGCACCGAAGAGATCATGCGGGATGTCTGCGCCGACTCCGAGGCCGAGCTGAAACAGTTCAACGGCGAACAGGACCACGTCCGCCAGCGGTACATCGGAAACCAGCAGCGCCCCGTCTGACCCGTCACACCGGGGACAGAGCACTCCGGCGCTCCGCGCCTCCAGGCCAAGAATGGCCTTCACCCCGCCCTAGAGGGCGAGCGCTGGCCAAGATCGGGGGTAGACACACCGCTGCCCCGTCCCTCTGTGGCGGTTGTGGTCGCGTACAGAGTACGGGGCAGCGGTGACAGTCCTCGGGGCCCGTCCGGTCCCGGCTGTGCTACGGGGCGGTGACGGTGAGGGTGCCGCGGCGGGGCGAGGCGAACGCGTCGAGGTCGGCGCGGGTCAGGCCGGTCAGGCGGGCCACCTCGGCGTTGTCGAGGGCCCCGCAGTCCAGGCCGCGCAGCAGGTAGCCGCTGAGCGCCTTGGCGGTGGCGGGCTCGTCCATGACGTCGCCCGCGGTCTTGGCGACGTACGCGGCGAGGCGTCCGGCGGCCTGCTCCAGGCCCTCGCGGTAGAAGGCGTACACGGCCGCGTAACGGGTCGGCATGTGGCCGGGGTGCATGTCCCAGCCCTGGTAGTAGGCGCGGGCCAGGGCGCGGCGGGTGAGGCCGTAGTGCAGGCGCCAGGCCTCGTGGACGTGCGCGGTCGAGCCGATGGGCAGCACGTTGGTCGAGCCGTCCGAGACGCGTACGCCGGTGCCCGCGGCGGCGACCTGCATGACGGCCTTGGCGTGGTCGGCGGCGGGGTGGTCGCTGGCCTGGTAGGCGGCGGAGACGCCGACGCAGGCGCTGTAGTCGAAGGTGCCGTAGTGCAGGCCGGTGGCACGGCCCTGGGCGGCGTCGATCATCTTGGCGACGGCGGCGGTGCCGTCGGCGGCCAGGATGGACTGGCTGGTCTCGATCTGGATCTCGAAGCCGAGCCGGCCCTCGGGCAGGCCGTGCGCCTTCTCGAAGGCGCTGAGCAGCCGTACGAAGGCCGTGACCTGCTCGGGATAGGTCACCTTCGGCAGCGTGAGCACGAGGCCCTCGGGCAGGCCGCCGTGCCGCATCAGCGTGGTGAGGAAGACGTCGGTGGTGCGGATGCCTCGGTCGCGGACGGCGGCTTCCATGCACTTCATGCGGATGCCCATGTACGGGGCGGCGGTGCCGTTCTTGAAGGCCTCGGCGATGAGGCGGGCGGCGCGGGCGGCGTCGGCGTCCTCCTCGGCGTCGGGGCGCGGGCCGTAGCCGTCCTCGAAGTCGACGCGCAGGTCCTCGATGGGCTCGCGCTGGAGCTTGGCGCGGACGCGGTCGTACACGGGCTGGGCGAGTTCGTCGGCGATGCCGAGGACCTTGGCGAAGGAGGCGGCGTCCGGGGCGTGCTCGTCGAGGGCGGCCAGCGCCTGGTCACCCCAGGCGCGGATGGTGCCCGCGTCGAAGACGTCGCCGGGTACGTAGACGGTGTGTACGGGCTGGCGGGTGCCGGGGTCGCCCGGGTATCGGCGGGCGAGCTCCTCGTCCACCGCCACGAGGGAGGCACTGATCTCCTCGCTGACGACGCCGGCGAGGCTCGTTGCCACCTGCTCCTGCTGACCCATCCTGCACCCTCCACACTGTCGAACTTTTCCGCTGAACGGAATCAACAATCCGTATGGCGAAGTTAGTAGGCCGCCTCTCCTACGTCAATGGTTGTCCGAAACGCCCGGGGGCCGCGCGGTGAAGATCACCACGCGGCCCCCGGGCCGGATAGAACTCGCAGGTCAGCCCTTGCGGGAGTTGACCTCTTCGGTCAGCTGCGGGACGACCTGGAACAGGTCGCCGACCACGCCGTAGTCGACCAGGTCGAAGATCGGGGCCTCGGCGTCCTTGTTGACGGCCACGATGGTCTTCGAGGTCTGCATGCCGGCCCGGTGCTGGATGGCGCCGGAGATGCCGTTGGCGATGTAGAGCTGCGGCGAGACGGACTTGCCGGTCTGGCCGACCTGGTTGGAGTGCGGGTACCAGCCGGCGTCCACCGCGGCGCGCGAGGCGCCGACGGCCGCGCCGAGCGAGTCGGCGAGGGCCTCGATGATCCCGAAGTTCTCGGCGCCGTTGACGCCGCGGCCGCCGGAGACCACGATCGCGGCCTCGGTCAGCTCGGGGCGGCCGGTCGACTCGCGCGCGGTGCGCGAGGTGACCTTGGTGCCGGTGGCGAGCGCGGAGAAGGTGACCGACAGGGCCTCGACGGCGCCCGCGGCCGGGGCGGCCTCCACGGCGGCCGAGTTCGGCTTGACCGTGATGACCGGGGTGCCCTTGGAGACGCGGGACTTGGTGGTGAAGGAGGCGGCGAACACGGCCTGCGTGGCCACCGGACCCTCGTCACCGGCCTCCAGGTCGACGGCGTCGGTGATGATGCCGGAGCCGATGCGGACCGCGAGGCGGGCCGCGATCTCCTTGCCCTCGGCGGAGGACGGGACGAGCACGGCGGCCGGGGAAACGGCGTCGTACGCGGCCTGGAGGGCGTCCACCTTCGGTACGACGAGGTACTCGGCGAACTCGGGGGCGTCGGCGGTGAGGACCTTGACCGCGCCGTGCTCGGCGAGCGCGGCGGCGGTGTTCTCGGCGCCCGCGCCGAGGGCGACGGCGACCGGCTCGCCGATGCGGCGGGCCAGCGTCAGCAGCTCAAGGGTGGGCTTGCGGACGGCACCGTCCACGTGGTCGACGTAGACCAGAACTTCAGCCATGGGACTTCAATCTCCTGCAAGTGCGAAGAAAAGACGGGCAGTTGAGGGGCTCGGCGAGCCCTAAGTGCGGGGTCGGCCCGGAACGTTCCCGGACCGCCGGAACACTTAGATGAACTTCTGGCTCGCCAGGAACTCTGCGAGCTGCTTGCCGCCCTCGCCCTCGTCCTTGACGATCGTGCCGGCCGTGCGGGCCGGGCGCTGGGCCGCGGAGTCCACCGCGGTCCAGGAGCCTTCGAGGCCGACCTCGTCGGCGTCGATGTCCAGGTCGCCCAGGTCCAGGGACTCCACCGGCTTCTTCTTGGCGGCCATGATGCCCTTGAAGGACGGGTAGCGGGCCTCGCCCGACTGGTCCGTCACCGACACGACGGCCGGCAGGGACGCCTCAAGCTGCTCGGAGGCGGTGTCGCCGTCACGGCGGCCCTTCACCGTGCCGTCCTCGACGGAGACCTCGGAGAGCAGCGTGACCTGCGGGACGCCGAGGCGCTCCGCGAGCAGCGCCGGCAGGACACCCATGGTGCCGTCGGTGGACGCCATGCCGCAGATGACCAGGTCGTAGCCGGTCTTCTCGACGGCCTTGGCCAGGACCAGCGAGGTGCCGATCACATCGGTGCCGTGCAGGTCGTCGTCCTCGACGTGGACGGCCTTGTCGGCGCCCATCGAAAGCGCCTTGCGCAGCGCGTCCTTGGCGTCCTCGGGGCCGACGGTCAGCACGGTGATCTCCGCGTCGTCCGCCTCGTCGGCGATCTGCAGTGCCTGCTCGACCGCGTACTCGTCGAGCTCCGAAAGGAGGCCGTCGACGTCGTCGCGGTCGACGGTCAGGTCATCGGCGAAGTGCCGGTCGCCGGTGGCGTCGGGCACGTACTTCACACAGACAACGATCCTCAAGCTCACGCCGGCTCTCCTACTGCATCGTCATTTCTGGGCTGCCTTGATGCACGCAGCATAGGCGCCTGATGGGGCGGTTTCCGGTCGGGGCGACCGGCGCTCCGAACGAAATATTACTCGCCAGTACACCCAGCTTGTTCCCAGTAAGCAAGCGCTTTGAACTGTGACCTTGCCAACGCTGAGTAATCGAACCGGTGAGGAACTCTCAGTCGCGCAGCGCGTTGAAGCGGCCCTGGTGGTAGAGCAGCGGGCGGCCGGCGCCCGCGGGGTCGCCGACGACGGCCTGGCCGAGCACGATGCGGTGGTCGCCGGCCGGAATGCGGGCCACGACCTTGCAGACCAGCCAGGCAAGGACGCCGTCCAGGACGGGCACGCCTTCGGGGCCGGTACGCCAGTCGGTGGCCGGGCCGAACCGGTCGGCGCCGCTGCGGGCGAAGGTGGCGGCCAGGTCCTGCTGGTGCTCGCCCAGTATGTGCACGCCGATGTGGTCGGCCTCGGCGACGACGGGCCAGCTGGAGGACCCGGTGCCGATGCCGAAGGAGATCAACGGGGGCTCCGCGGCCACCGAGTTGAGCGAGGTCGCGGTGAAGCCGACAGGTCGGCCGCCGCGCTGGGCGGTGATCACCGCGACGCCCGCGGCGTGCTGACGGAAGACTGACTTGAGCAGTTCGGGAGAGGCGGTCTGAGGGGTACCGAGCTCGGGCGAGGCCGTCATGGAATTGTCCTTCTGCGATGGGTGCGACGGGGGCTGCGGGTGTTCAGCAGCCCGGACAGCGCGCGCTCGCGTTGCGGGCGAGGTCCACGTGGGCGCGTCCATGAAGAAGGAGATCTGTCGGCACATCGTCAGACTGACGATTCGGCACGGCCGCAGTCAAGTGGCTTCCGGGATATGGGAGATGCCTCACTGCGAGCGCCGACGAGAAATCCGGCGCGCACCTCACACCGCCTGCCCGAGCGCCGCGATGACGTCGGCGCGGCGCGGCTGTCCGGACGCCCGGCGCACGATGCGGCCCGTCGCGTCGAGCACGAGCACGGTCGGGGTGCGCGCGATCTCCAGGTCCCGTACGAGCGCGAGCCGCTCCTCGGCGTCGATCTCCACGTGCGCGACACCGTCCACCATCGCGGCCACCTCGGCCAGGGTGCGCCGGGTCGCCCGGCAGGGCTGGCAGAACGCGCTGGAGAACTGCACCAGCGTGGCCCGCCGCCCGAGCCCGCACCCCAGCTCGGCCTCGCCGAGCCTGCGCCCGCCGTCGTCCACCACGCCGCCTCCCACTGCCGCTGCCCCGCCCATGTCTTCACGCGGCCACTACCTGCACTGTCGTACGGTTGCAGCGCGTATCGGTCCGCAATGATTCCCCCGGCCCCGACCTGCGAAGACGTGACGAGAATCTCCCCTGCGCACAGCGCCAGGACTGGCCAGCTCGGCGCGCATCGGGCACCATCTGCCCAAAGCCTAAAACCTACGGCTGCGTAACTTATTCTCCGGGAGCACCCTCCCCGGGCACACGAAGGGTCTCCCCTCAGATGGCAGAACTCGTCTATCGGCCGGTCATCGGCGCCGCACGCACGATGTTCAAGGCGCTCGACCTGAAGATCGACACCCAGGGTTCGGAGAACATCCCGCGCACGGGCGGGGCGGTGCTCGTCAGCAATCACATCAGCTACCTCGACTTCATCTTCACCGGGCTCGCGGCGCTGCCGCAGAAGCGGCTCGTGCGCTTCATGGCCAAGGAGTCGGTGTTCCGGCACAAGATCTCCGGCCCGCTGATGCGTGGGATGAAGCACATTCCGGTCGACCGCAAGCAGGGCGAGGACGCCTACCAGCACGCGCTCGCATCGCTGCGTTCCGGTGAGGTGATCGGTGTGTTCCCGGAGGCGACGATCTCGCAGTCCTTCACGCTGAAGAGCTTCAAGTCGGGTGCGGCGAGGCTCGCCCAGGAGGCCGGGGTTCCGCTGGTCCCGATGGCGCTGTGGGGCACCCAGCGGGTGTGGACCAAGGGGCGGCCGCGCAATTTCAAGCGCAGCCACATCCCCGTCACGATCCGCGTCGGCGAGCCCGTGGAGGCGCCCGCCGACCAGTACGCGGGCGCCATCACACGGCGACTGCGCGAACGCTGCCAGGAGCTGCTCGAAGCAGCCCAGCGCGCCTATCCCGTACGCCCGAAGGACGCGAGCGACACCTGGTGGGTGCCGGCCCACCTGGGCGGTACGGCGCCGACGCCCGAGCAGGTGAAGGACGCCGAGGCCAAGGGCTGAATCGTCACTCCATTACGGATGCGGCGACCGGGGGGTGGACGGTGATCCGCGCCCCGGGGCTGAACTTCTCCAGGATTTCGGCCAGTTCGGCGCCGGCCGTGACCAGGTCGCGGTGCGGCGCCATGCCCTCCAGGAGGAAGAGCGCGTTGACCGACTCCTCGGTGAGCCTGGTCCGCACTCCCTGGCGCCAGTTCCAGCGGCGGCAGGTGACGCCCTCGTCGTCGCACCACACCACTTCGCCCGCGTCCGGGCGCTCGACGACCGCCTCGCCTCCCGCGACCGTGTGGAACGGCTCCTCGCCGGTGGCCCGCACCAGACGCATCGCCCCCTTGATGTGATCGGTGTCCTCGCCGCCGACCGGGACGAGGTGGGCGACGCTGATCGCGTTGTACGCGTCGACGAGCCGGTTGATGCGCGGCAGCCCGCCGTCGGCCAGGGCCCGCTTGGCGAGCGCCTCGGCCGAGTTGCGGGTGCGGTTCGGCTTGGAGCCGAAGGCGGTGTAGGCGGCGCGCCAGGCGACCATGTGCGGATCCTCGTGCGGGGCCCGGCCGTCGAGCCGCGCGGCGAGCCGCCACGCGGCGTCGTCGAGCAGCGCCGAACTCGCCTCGTCACTGGGCGCGTTGACGAGTCCGTACGCCTCGACGGCGACGTGGGTGAAGCCGGGTGCGATGGCCCTGACGTCGTCGGACACGGCGAGTGTGAGCGTCATGATCGGTGGTGCCTCACAGTTCGGTCGGATAGATCGGCCACAGCGACGGCCGGTCGGGGGCGGCTCGCAGAGCGCTCATGACCGCCGGATGAGGTACATCGTAAAGCACCGGGTAGTCCACTTCACTAAACTCCGGCCGAGCCTTCCACGCAAGGCGCTCCTCGTCGAGCGAGAACTGGGCGTCGACCCCCGGCTTGTTGCCGCGCGCATCGACGCGCGCCCACGCGTTCCCGCCGGGCAGCCGGACGGCGACCAGGCCGTGAATGAAGGGGTTGGAGCCGTCGTCGTCGGCCAGCCGCTGGTAGCAGAAGGCGGCCGGGATCCCTTCGGCGCGCAGCAGCGCGGCCAGGGCGTGCGACTTGGCGCAGCAGATGCCGGTGCGCTCGGCGAGGACGTCGGAGGCCCGCCAGGTCACCCGCAGGTCGCCGGAGTCCTGGGAGTGCGGGACCTCGTCCCGGATGAATTCGTAGGCGGCTTTGGCGTATGAGTATGCGTTCGTGGCGCCGGACGTGAGCCGGGCGGCCGTCTCGCGCACCAGCGGGTGCTCATGGTCGATGACCTCATCCGCGGCGAGGTAGGCGGCGAGTCGGGGATGGTGCTGGATGAGTTCCATGGCAGGCGAGCGTACGAATGCGGCCGCCCGCAAGTCAATGACTTTACGAACAGCCGCATAGGTATCCATATGTCCGGGCCGGTTAGCGGGCCATCTCTTCCTTCAGCGCCGCCAGGAAGCCGTCGACGTCGTCCTCAGTGGTGTCGAAGGAGCACATCCAGCGGACGTCGCCGGCGTTCTCGTCCCAGAAGTAGAAGCGGTAGCGCTTCTGGAGCCGCTCGCTCACGTCGTGCGGCAGGCGCGCGAAGACGGCGTTGGCCTGCACCTCGTGGAGGATCTCCACGCCGTGGACCTGGCGCACGCCCTCGGCGAGGCGCTGGGCCATCGCGTTGGCGTGCCGGGCATTGCGCAGCCACAGGTCCTTGGCGAGCAGCGCCTCCAACTGCACGGAGACGAAGCGCATCTTGGAGGCCAGTTGCATGGACATCTTGCGGATGTGCTTCATCTGCTGGACCGCGTCCGGGTTGAGGACGACGATCGCCTCGCCGAACAGCATCCCGTTCTTGGTGCCGCCGAACGACAGGACGTCCACGCCGACCGCGTTGGTGAACGTACGCATCGGAACGTTCAGCGAGGCGGCCGCGTTGGATATGCGGGCCCCGTCGAGGTGGACCTTCATGCCGCGCTCGTGGGCGTGCTCGCAGATCGCCTTGATCTCGTCGGGCGTGTAGACCGTGCCCAGCTCGGTGTTCTGGGTGATCGAGACGACCTGCGGCATCGCCCGGTGCTCGTCCTCCCAGCCCCAGGCCTGCCGGTCGATGAGCTCGGGCGTCAGCTTCCCGTCGGGCGTCGACACGGTGAGCAGCTTGAGCCCGGCCATGCGCTCGGGAGCGCCGCCCTCGTCGACGTTGATGTGCGCGGTCTCGGCGCACACGACCGCACCCCAGCGGTCGGTCAGCGCCTGGAGCGCGGTGACGTTGGCCCCGGTCCCGTTGAAGACCGGGAAGGCCTCGGCGCCCGCGCCGAAGTGGCTGTGCATGACGCGCTGGAGGTGGTCGGTGTAGTCGTCCTCGCCGTACGCGATCTGGTGACCGCCGTTGGCGAGCGTGAGGGCCGCGAGGACCTCGGGGTGCGCGCCGGCGTAGTTGTCGCTGGCGAAGCCGCGCACCGCCGGGTCGTGGTGCTGTCGCGCGTCGGTCCTCACGGCTTGGGGGTCAGCCACAGGCGCTGTCCATTCACTTCCTGGGCGGGCCGGTCCCAGACGCCGGCGATGGCGTCGGCCAGTTCCTTGACGTCGGTGAAGCCCGCGAACTTCGCATTGGGTCGCTCGGCGCGCATCGCGTCGTGCACCAGTGCCTTGATCACCAGGATCGCAGCAGCGGCCGTCGGCCCGTCCTCGCCCCCTGCCTTGCGGAAGGAGTCGCCGAGCGCCAGCGTCCACGCCTCGGCGGCGGCCTTGCCCGCGTTGTACGCGGCGTTGTTCGCGGTGGGCTTGTGCGCGCCGGACTGGCTGACCAGCACGAAACGGCCCCGGTCGCTGCGCAGCAGCGGGTCGTGGAAGGCCAGCGAGGTGTGCTGGACGGTCTTGATCAGGAGCTTCTCCAAGAGCTCCCAGTCGGCCAGGTCGGTCTCCGGGAAGGAGGTGCTGCCGCGCCAGCCGCCGACGAGGTGGACCATGCCGTCGATCCGCCCGAAGTCCTTCTGGATGCGGTCGGCCCAGTCGCGGGTGGCCTGGAGGTCGAGGAGGTCGACGGTGTCCCCGGTGACGGTGGCGCCGCCGTGCGCGTACCGCGCGGCGTCCACGGCCTCGGCCAGGCGCGCGGCGTCCGCGTCGGCGCCCACGACGATCGCGCCCGCCTCGGCGAGCCGCAGCAGGGCGGCCCGGCCGGCCGGTCCCGCGGCTCCCGCCACGGCGACGACGGCGCCGTTGAGAGGTCCGTTGTTCATTTTCCTCGCCCCTTCCGTACGAGAGCTCACGCGGCAGCCCCGACCGAGCCGGAAGCGGCGGTGATCCCCTTGGTGGAGGCGATCACGTCCTTCAGCTTCTTGGAGAGCGCCTCATAGAACATGCTGAGCGGAAACTCGTCCGGAAGCACGTCGTCGACGAGCTTGCGGGGCGGCTGGGAGAGGTCCAGGGCGTCGGGGCCCTTGGCCCAGCGCGATCCCGGGTGCGGGGCGAGGTAGGTGGAGACCAGCTCGTACGCGGCGAACCAGTGCACCAGCTTCGGCCGGTCGATGCCGTCGCGGTAGAGCTTCTCGATCTCGGCGCACAGCTGGTTGGTGACCTGGGGGGCGCGGTCCCAGTCGATGTGCAGCTTGTTGTCGGTCCAGCGCACCACGTCGTGCTTGTGCAGGTAGGCGAAGAGGAGCTGACCGCCGAGCCCGTCGTAGTTGCGGACGCGGTCGCCGGAGACCGGGAAGCGGAACATCCGGTCGAAGAGCACGGCGTACTGGACGTCACGGCCGTGCCGGTTGCCCTCGGCGTCCAGCTTCACGGCCTCCTTGAAGGCGGTGAGGTCACAGCGCAGCTCTTCGAGGCCGTACATCCAGAACGGCTGGCGCTGCTTGATCATGAAGGGGTCGAACGGCAGGTCGCCGTGGCTGTGGGTGCGGTCGTGGACCATGTCCCAGAGCACGAAGGCCTGCTCGCAGCGCTCCTGGTCGGCCACCATCTCCCGGATGTCCTCGGGCAGTTCGAGCCCGAGGATGCGTACCGAAGCCTCGGTGACGGCACGGAAGCGGGCCGCCTCGCGGTCGCAGAAGATGCCGCCCCAGGTGAAGCGCTCGGGGGCCTCGCGCACGGCGATCGTCTCGGGGAAGAGGACGGCCGAGTGCGTGTCGTAGCCCGAGGTGAAGTCCTCGAAGGTGATGCCGCAGAACAGCGGGTTGTCGTAGCGCGTGGCTTCCAGCTCTGCGAGCCACTCGGGCCACACCATGCGCAGCACGACCGCTTCGAGATTGCGGTCGGGGTTGCCGTTCTGCGTGTACATGGGGAACAGGACCAGGCGCTGGAGTCCGTCGGCGCGGTCGGCGGCCGGGTGGAACCGCATCAGCGAGTCCAGGAAGTCCGGCACGTCGAAAGCGCTGTCGGCCCATTTACGCAGGTCGCCGACCAGCGCGTGGTGGTAGGCGGCGTCGTGCGGCAGCAGCGGGGAGAGCTGCTCGACCGCGGCTATGACCTGGTCCAGGGTGGCCTCGACGACGGCGCGGAGCGGGGCGCCCTCGGCGTCGAAGTCGATCGAGCCGTCCTTGGACTGCCAGGGCCGGATCTCCTCGACGGCATTCTTGAGCGCGGTCCATGCGGGGTGGTCGACCACCCGCCGGTCGGATACTGCGCCCCCCACGGCCGGGTCCTGCACAAGAATTTCCGTCATGTCACTTCCTCCACAGGAGAACCTCGCGTTAAGACACCGTATCCGCGTTCGCTTCCCCCGCTCAAGAGGTATCTCAATAAATTATCCTGCCATCCCGCTTTCGCACCGCTCTTCTTCCTGTGTTAACGCAATGGCACGGCTATGGCTGCGGCGTGGCCGGTGATCGCGACCCGGCCTTCGGCGATCGGGCGGGCACCGGCATGATCGGGCGCGGGCCGATACCGACCGATGCGGATCGGTACGGATCGCAACGGAGCCGATGCGGATCGGTGGGATCTGCCAACCGCACCTCCAAGATCACGGAGCTTCTCACGGGCCCTTCAGGGGTTGTGCCCGTGCGCCGCGCTCACTTCAATTCGCCATATGACTAGTCGTCAGTTCTCCAACGGGCAGTACGCGGCACGGCGGTTGCCGCCGACGGCATGGGCGGTGCTCGGGCTGCTCTCGTTCCCCGGCGAGCGGACCGGCTACGAGCTCAAGAAGTGGGCCGACGGCTCCCTGCGGTTCTTCTACTGGTCCCCCGCGATCAGCCAGATCTATGCCGAGCTGCGCCGCCTTGAGGCGCTCGGGTACGCCACGTCCCGCCGCTCGGGGCCCGAGGAGCCGCGCGCCAAGCGGCGCTACGCGATCAGCGAGGCCGGCCGCGACGCGCTCGCCGAGTGGGCCGACTCCCCGGAAGTCGCGGGCCCGCCCGTCCTCAAGCATCCGCTGGTGCTGCGGATCTGGCTCGGGCACCTGGCGGCGCCGGACCGGCTGCGCGCCCTGGTCGAGGAGCACCTCGCCCGCACCGAGGCCGAACTGAAGGAGGTGCGGGCCGCGCTGGCCCGTACCGAGGACGACGAGCAGTGGGCACATCCGCGGATCGCGCTGCGCTGGAGCGAGCTGCGGGAACTGGCCGAGCTGGAGCTGGCACGGGAGATGCTCGCCGATCTGGACCGGCTGGCGCCGCCGCCGGGTGGAGAGCAGGGTGGAGAACCGGACAATCACGACGGCTGGCCCGGCCCCTGATGAGGCCCGGACGCCAAGGACGTCAAGGGCCGGAGGAATCGCCCACGGGCGGGTGACACGGGTTGGCCCGCGCGGGGTGCGCACAGGTAGGACGGAGTCCTTCCGTCCGTCGCCCGCACCCCGGAGCCGCCCCCGTGAGTACCCGCGCAGTGCTTGTCGCCGCCGTCATCACCGGCCTCATCCTTGGGATCGCGTCAACCCGCGCGGAGGAGTCCGATGCCCCGCGCGAGCCGGGGTCCGTTGCGGTGGCGGGCCGTTAGGCTGCGGCTGCCGCGTGCGCACGGGACCGCCGCACGCGCCAATACCGCCGTCGACGGAAGCGAGGCCTGTCTTGACGTTCCTCACCATCGGTCATCGCGGGGTCATGGGTGTCGAGCCGGAGAACACCCTGCGTTCCTTCGTCCGCGCAGAACGCGCGGGCATGGACGTCATCGAACTCGATCTGCACCTCAGCAAGGACGGCGCCCTCGTCGTCATGCACGACGCCGAGGTCGACCGCACCACGGACGGAAGGGGCCCCATCGGCGAGATGACCCTGGCCGAGCTGCGGGAGCTGGACGCGGGTCAGGGCGAACGCATCCCCGTGTTCGAGGAAGTGCTCGACGCGGTGAAGACCCCGGTCCAGGCAGAGATCAAGGACGTCGCCGCGGCCCGCTCGCTCGCCGAGGTGATCCAGCGGCGCGATCTGGTGAGCCGGGTGGAGGTCCTGTCGTTCCACGACGAGGCGCTCGCCGAGATCGCCTCGCTCGTGCCCGGGGTGCGCACCGGGCTCGTCGACGACAGCTGGGGCCCCGATCTCATCGACCGGGCCCGGGCCGTCGGCGCGAAGACCCTGGTCCTGAGCATCCACCGGCTCACCCTGGAAACGGTCGAGCAGGCCCACGCGGCGGGGCTCAAGGTGATCGGCTGGACCGTGAACACTCAGGACCATCTGCGCCTCGTGCGCGCCCTGCAACTGGACGGCGCGACGACCGACTACCCCGAGATCCGCCGCACCGGCCGCTTCACCGCGTAGCGCTCCCTCAGCCCAACTCCTTGACGAGCAGCTCGAATTCGAGGTCGTCGCGCTGCGGCAGGCCGAAGCGGTCGTCGCCGTACGGGAAGGGCGTCATCCTTCCCGTACGGCGGTAGCCGCGCCGCTCGTAGAAGGCGATGAGTTCGTCCCGTACCGAGATCACGGTCATGTGCATCTCGCGCACGCCCCACTCGGCACGGACGGTGCGCTCCGCCTCGGCGATGATCTGCTTGCCGAGGCCCGCGCCCTGGAGCGCGGGAGAGACCGCGAACATCCCGAAGTAGGCGGCGTCACCGCGGTGTTCGAGCTGGCAGCACGCGACGAGGGCCCCGTCCCGCTCCACGGTGAGCAGCTTGCTGCCCGGCGTCGTGATGACCGCGCGCACTCCGTCGGGGTCGGTGCGCTGCCCTTGCAGGATGTCGGCCTCTGTGGTCCAGCCCGCGCGGCTGGAGTCCCCGCGGTAGGCCGACTCGATGAGCGGCACCAGCGCCTCGACGTCGGCTTCGGTGGCGTCCCGGTAGCTCAGCTCTCCGGCGACACGCCTTGCGGTGTCCATCGTGCGGTCTCCCTGCTGATCGATTGCGCTGCGGCGGCCTCCCGAGCGTAACCCGGCCCGTTAGGGTCCCTTGCCATGGTGCACGTATTGAGCAGCCGGACCCTTCTGCGCCCCACCGACCCCGAGCGTTCGCGCGCCTTCTACGGCGAACAGCTCGGGCTCGCCGTCTACCGCGAGTTCGGTACGGGGCCGGAGCGCGGCACGGTGTACTTCCTGGGCGGCGGCTTCCTTGAGGTGTCCGGCCGCGCCGAGCACCCGCCGGCGCCGGGCCTCCAGCTGTGGCTCCAGGTGGCGGATGTGACGCAGGCGCACGAGGAGCTCGTGGCGCGCGGGGTGGCCGTCGCGCGGCCGCCGGTGCGCGAGCCGTGGGGGCTCGTCGAGATGTGGATCGAGGACCCGGACGGGGTGCGCATCGCGGTCGTGGAGGTCCCGGCCGACCACCCGCTGCGCTTCCGCCCCTGACGACACCGCACGGCGTTCCGCGGCTCCCGGCATCCGGGCCGTCCGGCGACCCCGGCTCTGACCGGCGAAGATCTCCCGCGCGCTCCCCTTGTGTGTCCCTGCGCCCGCGTATGCGGCCCCACGGCCGGGCATCGACCTGTCGGCAGGGCCATCCATCGAGCGGGGAGGTACGCCGTGCACGGTCCGGTGCTGCCCGGCTGGCTGCTCGTCGCACTGTGCGCGGCGACCGGCTCGTACTGTCTGCTGCGGATGCGCAGCGGTTCCGCGCAAGCCCGTGGGGCGGCGGGCGGGGAGGCGGTGATGGGGTTCGGGATGGCCGCGATGGCCGTGCCGGCCGCGTTCCTGTCCCCACCGCCGTGGCTGCCGGCGGGGTACGCGGTGATCTTCGGCGGTGCCGCGCTGCGGGCGCTGTGGCTGGCACGGGGCGGGGTGCACCATCTGCACCACGTGGTGGGCTCGCTGGCCATGGTCTACATGGCGCTCGCGATGGCGCCGGGGGCCGGGGGCGGCGCGCACGCCGGGCACGAGGGGCATGCGGCGGGCGGCGTTCCGCTGCTGACCGGGGCGCTGCTGCTGTACTTCGCGGGCTATGTCCTGTCGGCGGGGGCGCGGCTGCTGCCCACGGCGAGCGGGGGCGGATCCGTGGCGGCCGTCTCCTGGGG
Organism: Streptomyces sp. WM6378; assembly: GCF_001279695.1. Lineage (GTDB taxonomy): Bacteria > Actinomycetota > Actinomycetes > Streptomycetales > Streptomycetaceae > Streptomyces. The sequence goes on along the minus strand of NZ_LGDD01000306.1, from coordinate 66,696 downwards.
CGCGCGGCCCGAACTGGCGCTGGCCTGCCGCCTTTCGATGGGGGTCGCCATGCTCGCGATGCTGGGGATGGTCTGAGGCGCCCGGCGGCGCGGGCCGGGCGCTCGGGCGCATGGGCGTCGAGGGCTCGCCCGGAGACGAGGTCCGGCCGGAGCCCCCACCGGGAAGTGGGCGCCGAAGCTCCCCGTGAGACGGGTACCCGCGGCCCCGTCGTGGCGTGCGTCACTTGGCGTCCGCGGCCATACCTATGACGGCGGCCCCGCTCATAGGCTGAGACCATGACGGTCTCCCTCGCGTTGCTGGTGCTCGGCCTGGTGTCCGCCGTCGCCGCCCCGCGACTCCTCGCCCGCGCCGACTGGGTCGAGCGCGAGCCGGTGGTGGCGCTGTGGGTGTGGCAGTGCGTGGTGGCGGCGGTCCTGCTCTGCTTCGGGCTCGCGATGGTCTTCAGCGCCGCGTCCGCCTGGCAGACCGTGCGCGGCCAGGTGTTCGCGCCCGCGCCCCGCGCCGTCGTCGAGGCGTACGCGCTCGGGCCCTACGGTCCCTGGTCGGCGGCGCTCGCGGTGGTGCTCTTCCTCGGCGGCGCCTGGACCGGGGCGATGCTCACCCGGGAGATCAGGGACAGCTGGGCGCGCCGTCGCCGGCGCCGGGCGGAGCTGCGCCTCCGCTCGCCGCTGCTGCCCGGCGAGGAGCCCTCCGGCGAGCGTCTGGTGGTCCTGGAGGCGGCCCGCCCGGATGCCTGGTGGCTGCCGGGCCAGACACCCCAACTGGTCATCACCACAGCGGCACTTCAGCGCCTGAAGGGCCGTCAGCTCGATGCGGTGCTCGCCCATGAGCTCGGCCACGCGCGGGCCCGGCACGACTGGCTGCTGCACTGTTCCGGCGCGCTCGCCCGGGGGTTCCCGCAGGTGCCGGTGTTCGCCGCGTTCCGCGACGAGATGCACCGCCTGGTGGAACTGGCCGCCGACGACGTGGCGTCGCGCCGCTTCGGCCGCCTCACGATCGCGCTCGCGCTGGTCGAACTCAACGAGCACCGCGGGGTGTTCGGGCCCTGCCCCGCCCCGGACGGCCAGCTCCCCCAGCGCGTGCACCGGCTCCTGTCGGCGGCGCCGAGGCTGCCCGCGAGCCACCGCCTGCGGCTGACGGCGTACGCCGCGCTCGTGCCGGCCGTGCCGCTGGTCGTGGCCCTCGTGCCGGGCCTGCACGCCTTGGGCTAGCCGTACCCCGGCCCCATCGGCTTGGATCATCCGCATGCTGCTCGCTCCCGCCGAGGCCCGTCCGCGCCCGGTCACGCTGTTCCGTGCCGGTCTCGTCTGCTCCCTGCTCGCCGGGGTCCTGCTGGTTCTGGTGGTGGCCCAGTGGGGCCCGCTGATGGCGCTGGACCGGGCGGTCGCCGACGGGCTGCACCGCCGGGCCGTGGCCGACCCCGGCCTCACCCACGTCAACCGGGTCCTGACTGACTGGGTGTGGGATCCGTGGGCGATGCGGGCTCTGCTCGCGGTGGCCGTCGGGGTCCTGCTGTGGCGCGGCGAGCGGCTGCTCGCGCTGTGGGTCGCGGCGACGAGCGGCCTCGGTACGGCCGTGCAGCAGGGGCTGAAGGCGGCGGTGGACCGGGACCGGCCGCGGTGGCCGGACCCGGTGGACTCCGCCGGGTACGCCGCGTTCCCGTCCGGCCACGCGCTGAGCGTGACGGTCGCCTTCGGGCTGCTCGTGTGGCTGCTCGCGCTGCACGGGGCCGGGCGCCGGGCCCGTACGGCCGTGCCCGTGATCGGAGTGGTCTCCGCGCTCGGCGTGGGGTTCACGCGCCTGTTCCTGGGCGTGCACTGGCTCTCGGACGTGGTGGGCGGCTGGCTGATCGGTCTGGCGGTCGTCACGCTGAGCGCGGCGGCCCACAGGCGATGGGTCTTGAACCGCCGGGGATGAGCACGCGAGGATCACGAGCATGACGATCAAGAGCGTTCTCTTCGATTTCTCCGGCACCCTGTTCCGGATCGAGCCGGTCGACACGTGGCTCTCCGCCGTCCTCGACGCCTCCGGCATCGCTCTGCCAGACGCCGAACTCGCCCGCTGTGCAAGGGAGTTGGAGGAGGCGGGCGCGCTGCCCGGCGGCGCCAACCCGTTGCGGCTGCCCGACCAGCTGGCCGACCTGTGGGCCGTGCGCGACCGGAGCGGCGAACTCCACCGGGAGACGTACACCGGTCTCGCGCGGCAGGTGGAGCTGCCCGATCCGCGCCTGTACGACCTGCTCTACGACCGCCACAAGACCCCGGCCGCCTGGCAGCCGTACCCCGATGCGAAGCAGGTCCTCGGGGGGCTGCGGCAGCGCGGGATCACGGTCGGCGTGGTGAGCAACATCGGGTGGGACCTGCGGCCGGTCTTCCGCGCGCACGGCCTGGACGACTTCGTGGACGCGTACGTGCTGTCCTTCGAGCACGGGGTGCAGAAGCCGGACGAGCGGCTGTTCAGGGCGGCCTGCGAGGCGCTCGGGCAGGACCCGCGCGAGGTCCTGATGGTGGGCGACGACCGGCGGGCCGACGGCGGCGCCGCGGCGCTCGGCTGTGCGGTGCACTTCGTCGACCACCTGCCGGTGGACGAGCGTCCGGGCGCCCTGCTGCCGGTGCTCGCGCTGGCCGGAGAAGGCCGCTGAGCAGCCGGAAGGAGTGACCGGAAGGGGCCGGAAGAAAAGGGGGCCACCCGTCCGGGGTGATCCCCCGCGTCACCCCGAACGAGCAGCCCATGCCGCAGGTCAGACCCCGGCCAAGGGGTACCGTCCCGCGACCACCTGAGTATATTGGCTCCAAGCCAGTCAACGCAGGAGTTACAGCATGTCCCCGCGCAGCGCATCGGTCAATGAAGAACTGCGCAGACGTTCTCGCGAGCGGCTGCTGCAAGCCACTGTGGAGCTGGTGGCGGAACGTGGCTATGAGTCGACGACCCTCGGCGACATCGCGGACCGGGCCGGTTCGGCCCGCGGCCTGGTGTCGTACTACTTCCCGGGCAAGCGCCAGCTGCTCCAGTCCGCGGTGCACCGCCTCATGCACCTCACGCTTGAGGCGGGCCTGGAGCGCGAGCCGCGGAGCGCCGACGGGCGCGAGCGGCTTGCCCGCGCCATAGACGCGATCCTCGGACTCACGCACTCCCAGCCGGTCCTCATGCGGGCCCACATGGCGGGCATCCTGCAGGCCCAGGGGTTCGTGCAGTGCCCGGAGCAGCAGCGCCTGGCCGCCCTTCTGCGGGACACCGTGGAGCGCTACGGCTCGCAGGACGTGGACACCGAGTACCCGCTGCTGCGGGCCAACCTGATGGGCGCCGTCTTCGCCGCGCTCCTTCCGGGCGCCCCGATGGACGCGACGACCCTGCGGACCGAGCTGTTCCAGCGGTACGGACTCGACTGGGAGCTGGGCGTGCCGCCCGAACCGACCCCCTGACCGGCGGCGCATGTCTACCCGCCGTGCGCACAGCGGTGCCATCCTGAAGGTCCTCTGCGGACTTCTGCGGTTCTCTCTCCCAAGGAGCACCCGCCATGCTGCGCATCGCCGTCGTCGGATCCGGGCCGAGCGGGGTCTACACCGCCCAGAGCCTGCTGGAGCAGAGCGCGGTCGCACAGGTCCACGTGGACGTCCTGGACCGGCTGCCGTGCCCGTACGGCCTGGTCCGCTACGGGGTCGCCCCGGACCACGAGAAGATCAAGTCGCTGCAGAACAATCTCCGCACCGTCCTTGAGGACGGCCGCATCCGTTTCCTGGGGCACGTCGAGGTGGGCCCGGGCGGCGTCCCGCCGGAGCTGCTGCTGCGGCTCTACCACGCGGTGGTGTACTGCGTCGGCGCCAAGTCCGACCGGCATCTGGGGATTCCCGGCGAGGACCTGCCCGGCAGTTTCTCCGCGACCGAGTTCGTGTCCTGGTACAGCGCGCACCCCGACAGTGACCCCAACTCCTTCGTTCTGGGCGCGCGTTCGGCCGTGGTGATCGGTGCGGGCAATGTGGCGGTGGACGTCGCGCGGATGCTGGCCCGCGGCGCGGACGAGCTGCGGCCGACCGATGTGCCGCAGTCCGCGCTCGGCGCGCTCGCCGTCAGCCGGGTGCGCGAGGTCCACATGGCGGCCCGGCGCGGCCCCTCGCAGGCCCGGTTCACCACCAAGGAGCTGCGGGAGCTGGGCGCGCTGCCGGGCGCGGACGTGACGGTGGACGCCGCCGAGCTGGCCCGGGACCCGGACTTCGTCGATCCGTCCGCGCTGCCGGGCGCGGTCCGGCGCAATGTGGAGGTGCTGCGCGGCTGGGTGGGGCGCGGGCAGCGACCGGGCGTACGCCAACTTCATCTGCGGTTCTATCTGCGCCCCGTGGAGCTCGTGGAGCGGGACGGCAGGGTGGGCGCGGTGCGCTTCGAGCGGACGGTGCCGGACGGCGCGGGCGGGGTGCTCGGCACCGGGACGTACGAGGACATCGAGGCACAGCTGGTGCTGCGGGCGGTCGGCTACCGCGGGGTGCCGCCGCAGGGGCTGCCGTTCGACCCGGCGACGGGGACCGTGCCGCACGCGGCGGGCCGGGTGCTGCGCGAGGGGGCGCCGTCGCCGGGCGAGTACGTGGCGGGCTGGATCAAGCGCGGCCCGACGGGCGTGATCGGCACCAACCGCCCCTGCGCGAAGGAGACGGTGACCTCGCTCCTCCAGGACGCCCCGCGCCTGGCCGAACGCCCGGTGGCGGCCGAACCGCTCGACGCGCTGCGGGAGTTGGGACTTCACCCGGTCACCTGGCAGGGCTGGCTGGCGATCGAGCGCGCCGAGGCCGAGCTCGGGCAGTCGCTGGGGCGCCGCTCGGTGAAGATCCCCGACTGGGACGGGCTGCTCGCGGCCGCGCTGAACCCACGCTGAGGCGGGCCGGCTCTCAGGCGACGTCGCCGAGCCGCTCGGCCTCCCGTCCGGCCGCGTCCAGGATGGTGTCGAGCAGACCGGGGAAGAGGGCGTCGAGGTCGGCGCGGCGCAGGCCGTTCATCTTGGCGGTGCCCCGGTAGACCTGCTGGATCACGCCGCTCTCGCGCAGCACGCGGAAGTGGTGGGTGGTCGTCGACTTGGTGACGGGCAGCACGAAGTGCGAGCACGAGAGCTCGCCCTCGGTCGTGGCGAGCGCCCGGACCACCCGCATCCGCATCGGGTCGGACAGCGCGTGCAGGATGCACTCCAGGCGGATCTCGTCGCGCGCCGGGTGGGCGACTTCACGGGTGTTCGTCGGGGTGGTCACGGACGCCATTGTACGAAACTTATCGTAGTTTGACATCTCCCGTACTACGAGAGCTACCGTACGAAGCGTTCCCGGCGCCGCACCAGCGCCCCGGGCCGTTTCGACTGGAGTCTGCCGTGCCTGCTGCGAGTGCCCTTTTCGAGCCCTACACCCTGCGGTCCGTGACCGTCCCGAACCGGGTCTGGATGGCACCGATGTGCCAGTACTCGGCCGAGGTCTTCGGACCGAACGCGGGCGTGGCCCACGACTGGCACTTCGCCCACTACGCGGCCCGTGCCGCCGGCGGCACGGGCCTGATCCTGGTCGAGGCCACGGCCGTCAGCCCCGAGGGCCGGATCTCGCCCGCGGACCTCGGCATCTGGAACGACACCCAGGTCGAGGCGCTGCGCCGGATCACCACCTTCCTGGAGAGCCAGGGCACCGTCCCCGGCATCCAGATCGGGCACGCCGGCCGCAAGGCCTCCACGGACCGCCCCTGGCTGGGCGGCGCACCCCTGGGCCCGGACAGCGAGGAGGGCTGGCAGCCGCTCGGCCCGAGCCCGGTGGCCTGGGACGAGCGCCACACCGTTCCCACCGAGCTGACGGTCGATCAGATCAAGGAGGTCGTCGGCCAGTTCGCCGACGCCGCCCGCCGGGCCCTCGACGCCGGTTTCAAGGTCGTCGAGATCCATGGCGCGCACGGCTACCTGATCGGCGAGTTCCTCTCCCCGCACTCCAACCGGCGCACCGACGAGTACGGCGGCTCGTTCGAGAACCGCTCCCGCTTCGCCCTCGAAGTCACCGACGCCGTACGGTCGGTGTGGCCCGAGGAACTGCCGCTCTTCTTCCGCGTCTCCGCCACCGACTGGCTGGAGGAGGGCGGCTGGGACGCCGACGAGACGGTCCGCCTGGCAGCCCTGCTCAAGGAGCACGGCGTGGACCTCCTCGACGTGTCGAGCGGCGGCAACGCCTCGGGCGTACGCATCCCGACCGGGCCCGGCTACCAGGTGCCGTTCGCCGAGCGGGTGCACAACGAGAGCCCGCTCGCGGTCGCGGCCGTCGGCCTGATCACCGAGCCGGTGCAGGCCGAGAAGATCCTCGCGAACGGCGAGGCGGACGCGGTCCTGCTGGGCCGCGAGCTCCTGCGCAACCCGTCGTGGGCCCGCCAGGCGGCCCGTGAGCTGGGCGGCGAGGTGCACGTGCCGCACCAGTATCACCGGTCGGTCTGAGCCGCACCGGCATTCACCCGACCTCGAAGGGCTCGCTCACTCCGGTGAACGGGCCCTTCGTCGCGCTGTCGCCGTGGTACGCGATGCGGTAGGAGCCCGGCGGTGTGTCCGGCGGGATGTTCCAGGTGACCGTGGCGACCGAGGTCGCGCCGCCGGAGCGGGCCCAGCGGAACACCGTGGACCAGTCGCCGTCGTCGGCGATGCGCGTCCATGATCCGTCGTCGCCCCGGCGCTCCACGGTCAGGTAACTGCCGCCCCTGCGCAGGTTGTTGGAGGGGTGGGCGGCTACGAAGGAGGCGGTGGCGCGGCGGCCGATGAGCGAGAAGTCCAGTACGTCGCCGTAGCGCCGGCCCGGGTGCGGGGCGTCTGCGGCCGTGCGGCGGTGCCGCCGGCCCACCGGCACGGCGGGCTCCGGCGTGCCGGGGTCGACCGGGGTGCCGTCGCGCATCGCGGTGGCGAGGCCCGCCACGGTCTGGCAGAGCGCGGGCAGCTCCCAGCGCCCGAAGAGCGTGCTGCCGCCCTCGTACTCCTGCGCGTCGTACTCCTCGGGCGTCGTCACGTAGTGGACGTACCCGTTGCTGTACCCGGCGACCAGGACGTCGGACAGCTCCGCGCCGACGATCGCGGCGACCGTACGCCGCAGCCGCAGACCGGCGACGATGGTGACCTCGCCGGGAACGCCGATGAGGAACAGCGGCCCTATGCGCAGGAGTTGGACGGCCGCACGCTCCTGGACCATCGGCAGGATTCGGTTGACGGGGCCCGCGGGCAGGGCGAGCGCCTTGGGGTACTGGGCGTCGCGCAGGGCGGGCGCGAAGGGGTAGACGAGCCGCCGCGAGACCGCGTCCCACACGGGGTTGGCGCCGGGCCGGAACCCCTTGAAGCCGGGGCCGTCGACCCGGGCGCCGGCGAACGCGGCCGCTCCGGCGACGGGTGGCGAGGTGCGGTGCGTACGCCCGTCGCCGGTGAACTCGGGGCGCACGTCGACGGCGGAGAGGTGGACGTGGGTGGCGCGGGAGTCGAGCCCGCCGGAGATCTCCTTGCCACCGGTGAGCGCGGCCGCGGCCTGGTACTGGCGGGTGCCGATGATCCGGGTGTTCTCGAACTCGTCGCCGGTCGGTCCGCACCCGGGCGCCAGGGCCAGGTTCGGCGACATGTCGCCCGCGTTGGTCTGCGCGAAGGCGGTCACCAACTCCGGTTCGGTGTCGGCGAGATGGTCCACTCCGGCCACTTCTCGCTCCCAACGCAGGGCGGCGTAGCCCTTGTTGTCGGCGCTGATCAGCCGGTTGCGGTTGGTCATGCTGGTGTTGTGGGTGGCGAACCAGTTGACGGCCGCCGCAAGTCGGCCGTCGCGCTCGACGGTGAGCAGAGTGGTCGCCGGGTCGATGGCGCCGGGGAAGTGCGCGCGGTCGGCCGCCGGGTTGCGCTCGAAAGCCCGGCGCGAACGGTTGACGCTGGCGTCGGTCAACTCGCCATGGGATAGCCCGAGTTGAGCGGGAGCCAGGTCGGCGATCGCCGACCTGGCGGCCTCCGTGATGCCGTCGGTGATCGCGCGGAACGTCTGCTCGCGGAAGCCGCCGGTGTTGCCGTTGTAGAGCGCGTGGTGGAAGTAGCCGCCGGGCCCGCAGTGGGTGTGGGTGGCGGTCAGCATCACGTTGGCCGCGCCGTAGCCGTCGGGAAGGCGCCGCAGCACCTCCCGCACGACGGCGTCCGACATCAGCGGCAGTTCGCACACGACGAGCAGCAGCCGGGCCCCGCCCTCCCCGAAGGCGAAGGCGCGGGCCCGCTGGCGGGTGTGGATGCCCGCGCTCTGCTGGTCCGCCTTGCCGTAGCCGAGCATGCCGCACTCGGCGGCCTCTCCGGTGATGTCGGCGATGCCGCGCCCGGCTTGAAATGCCATACAGCAAAGGCTAGTTGACGTAATCCGGGTCGGAGTCGGCGATCTGTTCGTAGAGCGGCTGGGCCTGGAACCAGCCCGCGAAGTGGCCGCCGAGCTGGCCTCGGGCGTGCAGGGCGGTGTCGCGGTCGATGTGCTTGGGGGTGCCGGCGGCCATGGCCAGGAGCTGGGCCTGGCAGGAGCGCTCCATGGTGGTGAACCACCACACCGCCTCGGCGACCGACTGGCCGACGGTGAGCAGCCCGTGGTTCTGGAGGATCACCGCCTTGTACGCGCCGAGTGCGGCGCCGATCCGCTTGCCTTCCTCGGCGTCGCTGACGACGCCCCGGTAGTCGCCGTAGAGGCCGTGGTCCTCGAAGAAGGCGCAGGCGTCCTGGGTGATGGGGTCGAGCGGGATGCCGAGGGAGGAGAACGCCTTGCCGTGCAGGGAGTGCGCGTGGGCGGCGGCGATCGCGTCGGGGCGGGCCTGGTGGACGGCCGCGTGGATGACGAACGCGGCGCGGTTCACCGGGCGGGTGCCGTGCACGAGGTTGCCCGCGTGGTCGACGAGGATCAGGTCGGACGCCTTGATCCGACCGAAGCTCATGCCGAACGGGTTCACCCAGAACCGGTCGGTGTGCTCCGGGTCGCGGACGGTGATGTGCCCGGCCACGCCTTCGGAGAAGCCGAAGCGGCCGAACAGCCGGAATCCGGCGGCGAGTTGCTCCTTGCGGTAGCGGCGCTCCTCCTCGACGTCCTCGAAGACGGGCGGCAGGGGAATGGTGACCCCTTCGGGCATGGGGCCCGCCGCGCCCGCGATCAGCTCGGCGGGGGCGGGGGCCGCGCCTTCGTCACTCATGTGCGTTCCTCCTGGCGGGACTTGCGGGTGGGCTGAAAGGAGTTGCCGGGGAGCCCGTATCGGATACATTCACGTATCCGATACGCGTTCGGATGCTTTCCGAGCGCGTACGCGCTGTCAAGGGTCCGGGAGTGACGAGTGCCCAAGGGAACGACGAAGCGCCGGCCGCAGACGCTGGCCCGGCTGCTCGACGCCGCGCTGGAGGTGTTCGCCGAGTCGGGGTTCGGGGCGGCCAGGATCGAGGACGTCTGCCGGCGCGCGGGCTACACCCGGGGCGCCTTCTACTCCAACTTCTCCTCCAAGGAGGAGCTGTTCTTCGCCCTCTTCGACGCGCACGCGGCACGCGAGCTGGAGCGGATCACCAGGCTGGCCGACGAGACGGACGACCGGGACCTGTCAGCGGCGCGGATCGCCGCTCTGCTCGCGCACGTCGAGCCCGACGAGCGCACCTGGTTCCTGGTGACCACCGAGTTCACGCTGTACGCGATCCGCAAGCCGGAGGCGGCCGCCCGGCTCGCCGATCATGACGCACGCCTGCGCGAGGAGGCGGCGGCCCTGCTCGGCGGCCTCCTCACGAGGGCCGGGCTCCGGCCGCGCGGCGATCTGGCGGAACTCGTGCGGGTCGTGGTCGCGCTGCGTGAGGGGGCGCTCGGCCAGAGTTACGTGGAGCCGGATGTCCTGGCCCCCGGCACCCTTGCCGAACGGTTCCTGCCCTACCTCGTGGAAGCGGTGACGAGACCCCTCTGAGCTGCCGCTTTCCCGCCATGTGGGCCGTTGTCAGTGGCCGGGTGCACACTGGCCACTATCCGGAACAACGGCGTTTTGGAGGGACCGGCATGACCGAGGTATTGCTCACGGTGGGTACGCGCAAGGGGCTCTTCGTCGGCCGCAGGCGCGGCGGGACCTGGGAGTTCGAGGGGCCGCACTTCAACGCCCAGGCGGTGTACTCCGTCGCCATCGACACGCGGTACGAGCCGTCGCCCCGGCTCCTGGTCGGCGGGGACAGCGCGCACTGGGGGCCGTCCGTGTTCCACTCCGACGACCTGGGCCGCACCTGGACCGAGCCGAAGCAACCGGCGGTGAAATTCCCGGAGTTCACGGGCGCTTCGCTGGAGCGGGTGTGGCAGCTGCGCCCGGCGGGGCCCGAGGCGCCGGGTGTGGTGTACGCGGGGACGGAGCCGGCCGCGCTGTTCCGCTCGGCGGACGGCGGGGAGAGCTTCGAGCTCGTACGGCCCCTGTGGGAGCATCCGACGCGCTCGCGGTGGGTGCCCGGCGGCGGGGGCGAGGGACTGCACACCATCGTCACGGACCCGCGCGACACCCGGGCGCTGACGGTCGCCGTGTCGACGGCGGGGGTGTTCCGCACCAAGGACGGCGGGGAGAGCTGGGCCCCGGCGAACAAGGGCGTCTCGGCGGTGTTCTTGCCGGACCCGAACCCGGAGTTCGGCCAGTGCGTCCACAAGATCGCCCAGGACCCGGCCGACCCGGACCGGCTCTATCTGCAGAACCACTGGGGCGTCTACCGCAGCGACGACGCCGGTGAGCAGTGGACGGACATCGGCGCGGGCCTGCCCTCCACCTTCGGCTTCGCGGCCGCCACCCACCCGCGCCGCTCCGGCACCGCCTACGTCTTTCCGATCACGGCCGACTCCGACCGGGTTCCGGCGGACAACAAGTGCCGGGTCTTCCGCACCGAGGACGCGGGCAAGAACTGGGAGCCGCTCTCGGCGGGCCTGCCGCAGGACGCCCACTACGGCACGGTGCTGCGCGACGCGCTGTGCACCGACGACGCCGATCCGGCCGGGGTGTACTTCGGCAACCGCAACGGCGAGGTGTACGCGAGCGCCGATGACGGCGACAGCTGGAGCCTGCTCGCCTCGCACCTGCCGGACGTGCTGTGCGTACGGGCGGCGGTGATCGGTTGACGGGGGCGGGAATGCGGCGGGTGCTGCGCCAGTAGAGTGACGGCCGTGGCAGCACGACCGTTGAAAGAGATCGTCGAGCCCGGCTGGGCGGACGCACTGGAACCCGTGGCCGGAAGGGTCGCCGCGATGGGCGACTTCCTCCGGGAAGAGATCGCGGCAGGACGCACTTATTTGCCGTCAGGACCGAATGTGCTGCGCGCTTTCCAGCAGCCGTTCCACGAGGTGCGGGTGCTGATCGTCGGCCAGGACCCCTATCCGACGCCGGGGCACGCGGTGGGCCTGTCGTTCTCGGTGGCGCCCGAAGTGCGGCCGCTGCCGGGCAGTTTGGAGAACATCTTCCGCGAGCTGAACTCCGACCTGGGCGCGCCGAGGCCGGCCAACGGCGACCTGACGCCCTGGACGAAACAGGGGGTGCTGCTGCTCAACAGGGCGCTCACGACGGCACCCCGCAAGCCCGCCGCCCACCGGGGCAAGGGCTGGGAAGAGGTCACCGAACAGGCCATCCGGGCGCTGGTCGCCCGCGGCACCCCGCTGGTGTCGGTGCTGTGGGGCCGCGACGCCCGCAATCTGCGCCCGCTGCTCGGCGACCTCCCGGCGATCGAGTCCGCGCACCCCTCCCCCATGTCGGCGGACCGCGGCTTCTTCGGCTCGCGCCCCTTCAGCCGTACGAACGAACTTCTTCAGCGGCAGGGCGCGCAGCCTGTCGACTGGCGCCTTCCGTGACGGACGCCGGCGCGCCCTGGGTGCTGGGGGTCGACTCCGGGGGATCCGGTGTTCGGTTCGCGCTGCGCCGTGCCGAGCCGGGCTCCCCGGCCGAGGTCATCACCTCGAAGGAGCCGGTACGGACCGGTCCCGGCGGGATCGACGCCGGGCACCTTCTCGGTCAACTGCTCCCCGCCGTCGAGGAGTTGAGGGTGCGCGCCGGGGCGGACCGGATCGCGGCAGTGGCGGTGGGAGCTGCCGGGATGGCCACGCTCGGTGACGAGTTGCGGGCCGAACTGCCCGGCGCCCTGGCCCGTTCGCTCGGCGTTCGCACGCTCGCCCTGGCCGCCGATGCGGTCACCGCGTACGCGGGCGCGCTCGGCCAGCGGGCCGGGGCGGTCGTCGCCGCGGGGACGGGGATGATCGCGCTCGGCACGGATCTCGCAGCATGGCGGCGGGCCGACGGCTGGGGGCATCTGCTCGGCGACTGCGGCAGCGGCGCCTGGATCGGCCGGGCCGGTCTGGAAGCGGCGCTGCGCGGCCACGACGGGCGACGGGGCGGTTCGGCGGCGCTGCTCGACCGCCTCACGGCGGTGTTCGGTGCGCCCGGGGACCTTCCGGGACTGCTGTATCCGCGCAGCGACCGGCCCGCCGTGCTCGCCTCGTTCGCGCCCGAGGTCGCGGGCTGCGCCGAGGCCGACCCGGTGGCCGCGGGCATCCTGCGGGACGCGGCCCGGCACATCGTCGAGGCGGCCGCCGCGGTCTGCCCGGCGGGCACCGGCGAGGAGCCCCAAGTGGCGCTCACCGGCGGCCTGTTCAAACTGGGCGAGCCTCTTCTCGTACCGCTGCGGCGGGAGTTGCGCCGCCAACTCCCGCAGGCCCGGACGGCCGAGGCGGCCGGCGATCCCCTCGACGGCTCGTTGCTCATCGCGGCGGGCCTCGCGGGCGGGGGGCTGCGACTGCCGCGGGACCCGCGCATGTTGTGGATCGCGACCGAGTGAGCGCGAGTGAGTGCCGAGACAGATCAGGACAGTTGATCTTTATGCCACTCTCCGGGAAAAACGGGACAGATACCGCTCAGCTGTCCCCTCCCCGAACAGCCGCCCACGCAAAACCAGTAGCATGCGACGCCATGAGCACCCCCACTGGGCCAGCATCCGGCCTGCCCGTACGAATGCCGCGACCCCGCCAGTCCGGCCGGCACCGCCGCCCGGAACCGGTGGTTGCTCCGGAGGGCGCGCCCGCGCTCGTTCTCGCCGTTCCCGGCGCTCCCGGCCCCGCTGTGCGCAGCCTGGCCGAAGAAGTCATCAGCATCGCCCGCTCCGAGCTGCCCGGCCTGCACGCCCGTATCGGCTACCTGGACAGCACCGAAGCCGAATCCGCCGAGTACCCCACGCTCGACGCCGTTCTCGCCCACACCGCCGCCGAGCGCAGCGCGCGCGTCGAGCAGGCGCGTGCCGCGGGCCGCGAGGTCGCCGAGCCCGAGGGCCCGGCCGCCGTGGTCGTCCCGCTGCTCGCGGGCCCCGACAGCGCCCTGATCCGCCGGATACGGCAGGCGGTCATGGACAGCCGCGCGGCCGCCGAGCTGACCGATGTGCTCGGCCCGCACCCGCTGCTCGCCGAGGGCCTGCACGTGCGGCTCTCCGAGGCCGGTCTGGCCCGCGCCGACCGCGCCCGGCTCTTCACGGTCGCGACCGCCGCCGACGGGATCATCCTGGCGACGGTGGGCGGCGAGGAGGCCGTCCAGGCCGCCGGGATCACCGGCATGCTGCTCGCCGCGCGCCTCGCCGTGCCGGTGATGGCCGCGGCCCTCGACCAGGAGGGCGCGATCGCGGCGATGGCCGCACAGCTGCGCGGCTCGGGTTCGGTGCAGCTCGCCGTCGCCCCGTACCTGATCGGCCCGGAAGTGGCCGAGGGGCTGCTCGACGCCGCCGCCAAGGAAGCCGAGTGCGCCGTCGCCGAGGCGCTCGGCGCCTACCCGGCGATCGGCAAGCTGGTCCTGTCGCAGTACGCGGCCGCGCTGGGCATCACCCCGCAGCCGCAGGGATCGCCGGTCCACTGACCGTACGTACGACCTGAGAGGCGGGGCCCGCACCGGACGTCCGGTGCGGGCCCCGTCGCGTCACCGGTCAGCGGAAGACGACGCACGAGGCGGCGGGCGCCTCGATGGAACCGGCCCGGGCGGGGATGCCGGTGGCCGGGTCGATGTCGAACCAGGTCACGTCGCCAGAGCGCTCGTTGGCGGCGTACAGGCGGCGCCCGGACGGGTCCAGGGTGAGATCGCGCGGCCAGCGCCCGCCGCAGTCCACGGTGGTGACGAGGCGGGCCTGCTCGCCCGTCGCGTCCAGCGCGAGAACGGCGATCGAGTCGTGCCCGCGGTTGGCCGCCCAGACGAAGCGCCCGTCGTGCGCGACGACGACCTCCGAGGGGTACGTCGCCGTACTCACGCCGTCCTCGACGACGGGCACCTCGTGGAGGGCTTCGAGGCTGCCGCCCTCCGCGTCCCAGCGGCACACGGTGAGCGTCGGCACGAGCTCGTTGAGGACGTACGCGTGGCGGCCACCGGGGTGGAAGGCGAGGTGGCGGGGACCGGTTCCGGGCCGCAGCGCGGTCTCGGCGTGCAGCCGCAGGGCGCCGGTCCCTGGGTCGAGCGCACAGACGCGTACGGAGTCGGTGCCGAGGTCGACGCTCACGACCCAGCGGCCGCTCGGATCGGCCAGCACCTGGTGGGCGTGCGGCCCCTGCTGGCGGTCGGGGTGCGGGCCGGAGCCGTGGTGCGCGAGCACGGACGCGGCCGGGCCCGGGCTGCCGTCGGGACGGACCGGGAGCGCGGTGACGCTGCCGGAGTCGTAGTTGGCGGTGACGAGATGCCCGGCGGCGAGGGCGAGATGGGTGGGCCCGGCGCCGCGTACGGGCACGGGCTCGCCGAGGAGCAGGGGAACGTCTTCGCCGACATCGAAGGCGGCGGCCGTCCCGACGGCGTTCTCCCCCACGGCGTACAGGAGGGCTCCGTCCACGGAGGGCACCATGAACGAAGGATTGGCGAGGGCGTCCGTGGACCCGAGCGGGGTGAGCGCCCCGGTTGCCTCGTCCACGGCGACCGCGGTCACCCCGTGCCCGCCCGCCGTGGTGAACGACCCGATGAATGCCCGCGCGACCCTGTCCGTGCCCACCCTGCAGCCCCTCTCCACCGTGACCGCCCCGCACTCCGGGACCCGGCCCGCACACCGCTGTGCTCCGGCGACGGTAGCAGGGGGGGTCTAGACCAGCTGGGAGTTGTGCTCGGCCGCTCAGCCCGCGAAGAACGGGATCTCCGTGCCGTGCACTTGGCGCATGTGACGCCTGATCTTCACCCGCGCGTCCACCTCGGCCGAGGCATTGCCGCCCTGCACCGCGTGGCGAAGCTCGGCGAGGAGGAGGGAGCACGGTCCGCACCCTTGCACTCCGTGGATCGGCGGGGCCGAGGGCGGCATCTCGTAGTCGCCGTTGCCCGGCGGATGGCTGGCATACATGGGTTGCTCCCTTGGATCGGGCCGGCCCGCTGTAGGCGGCTAGGAGATCGTCGCTCGCCCTCTCGGACGTATCTCTCCCCGAACCAACACCAGTTGGGACACCTCGGCGGTAGCTTCGGAGAAGGCCCAAACGTCTGCACCAAGGGGGTTGACAGGTGAATATGGGACTGCGCTCAGCCCTGGACGACGCGGGCATGACCCCCCGCAGGCTGGCCAACCTGGTGGGGGTGTCGGCGAAGCAGGTGGAACGATGGCTCGGTGACGCCGAGTTGACACCGCACGCGAGGAACAGGGCCGATGCCTGCCGGGCGCTGGGAGTGGATGAAGAGATGGTGTGGCCGCAAGCCGTGAAGGACCGGATCAAGACGGGCAACGACCGCGAGCTCGTGCACTCGTACCCGTATCGCTCCGCCTGCCCGTCCACCGTGTGGGCCGAGCTGGTGGAAGGGGCCGAGGAAGAGCTGTTCCTCGCGGGGTACACGAACTACTTCTTCTTCACGCAGGTCCCGGCGTTCCCCGAGACGCTTCGCCGGAAGGTGAAGTCAGGGTGCCGGGTGCGGTTCCTGCTGGGCGACCCCGGAGGCGAGGTGACACGGCAGCGGGAGGCCGTCGAGGACGTGGCCCTGAGCGTGTCCACCCGGATCCGGATCACGCTGGAGCACCTGGACCGTCTCGCCGTGGAAGGGCTGGAGGCTCGCTTCAGCGCCGCTCTGGATGCCATCAACCATGTGTCGCTGTCCGTGTTCCGGTTCGACCACGACGCGCTGGTCACCCCGCACCTCGCGAGGCTGGTCGGCCACGATTCGCCCTTGATGCACCTGCGGCGCCATGGCGACGGCGGCATGTTCGACCGGTTCGCGGAGCACGCCGAGGAGCTCTGGAGCAGGGGCGTACCGGTCGGGGAGCGCCGGGCCTGACGCGGCCCCGCCATCCACTCGGTGACGGGGCCGGCCCGGCTCAGGCCACCGCCAAGG
Source organism: Streptomyces sp. WM6378 (assembly GCF_001279695.1). Classification (GTDB taxonomy): domain Bacteria; phylum Actinomycetota; class Actinomycetes; order Streptomycetales; family Streptomycetaceae; genus Streptomyces. Next base: position 50,408 of record NZ_LGDD01000306.1, on the reverse strand, counting down.
CCGCCCGAGGCGAGGACCGCAGTGGTGCGGCCAGCTCTCCCAGGGCCCGCTCCAAGCCGTGCAGGTGGGTGAGGGCGGCTTCCGCGCCCGGGTGGTGGTGGGGGGCCGGGAGCGCGGTGAGGGCGGTCCACGGGGACGGGTCCGGCGACGGGGAGACCAGGGTCGCCACCGCCGCTTCCACGCGCTGGCACGCCGCGGTGAGGCGGGCGTCGTGGGAGGCGGCCGGGTCGGCGGCCACCGCGGCGAGGCCCCGCACCTCGCGGGCACAGTCGTCGAGCAGGACGAGGACCTGGTGGGCGCGGGCCCTGCGGGCGCGCAGCGGGCTCAGGGGGTGGACGAGCGGGGCCAGCGAGAGGCGTACGCGGCCGAGCAGGATCTCCAGTTCGGCGGCGCGGGGCGCGGGGTCGGCGCTCTCGTCCCCGGCGAGCCGGTGCGCGGCCGCCGCGGTGCAGCGGTGTACGCAGTGCAGGGCCCGCTGGATCCACGCGTCGGTGGCGGCGTGCGTGCTGACCGGCAGGACCAGGGCGACGCCGACGACCGCGCCAAGGGCGCCCACCGCCGTCTCCTGGACGCGGAGCACGAGCAGCCCGGGGTGCAGCACGCCGAGCAGGCCGTAGAGCAGGCCCGCCATGACGGTGACGAAGAACATCATCCAGCTGTAGCTGGGCGCGGCCGTGTAGAAGATGCCGAAGACGCACACCGCGACCAGCACCGCGGTGGGGGCCGGGGCTCCGTGCAGCGGGATCGCGATGAGCAGCCCGGCGGCGATGCCGGTGACCGTGCCGAGCACCCGGCGGAAGCCGCGTACCAGGGTCTCGCCACGCGACGCGGTGTTCACGAAGATCCACCAGGCGGCGCCGACGGCCCAGTACCAGCGGGCCTCGGAGAGCACCTGGCCCACGCCGAGCGCGATGGCGCAGGCCACCGTCGCCTGGAAGGCCTGGCGGGTGGTGGGGCGGGCGAGTCCGCGACCGGTGAGCGCAGCCGGGGCGGCGGGCGGGGCGGTGCGCCGCTCGATGCACCACACCCCGAACCTGACGCCCGCCGAGGCCGCGATCGCGAGTGCAACTGCCCCGTAGAGTTCGGGTAGTTGAGAGGGAACCGCGTGCAGGAACTGGGTCGTGAAGAACATCATGAAGGCGAAGATCCCGAGCGCCTGGCCGCGCGGGCCCCAGCGCCGGGCGTACACCCCTGCGAAGATCACCGCGAGCCAGCAGGCGTCGCGCGGCAGCGGGGTGCCGTGCAGCGCGGCCGCCAGGGCGAGCACAGGAAAACCGACGGCGGGGAGCAGCGCGGTGGTGGTCGCCTGGGCGCGGACGGTGGCGTCGCCGACCGTGAACAGGGCGAGCAGCGAGGCTAGGCCCGCGGTGATCGACGCGGGCAGGGGGAGCCCGCAGAGTTCCGCGGCGGTCACCGACAGGCTCACGCCGACAACGGCTCGCAGCGAAACACGCAGTCGCAAAAGCCCCGGGTCCGGAGCCACAAACATCCTCTTCACGGCGATTGCCGCGCCCCCTTTACGTGAACTACGCGAACATTCGCTTCAGGCATGACAAAGGCGCCGCTGGGCCAGGACCGGCATCGTCACCGTCCCGCGCGCTGCGCGGCGCCATCTACCCCAGAGGAAAACATCCGGAGTGACACTGGCTCAACCGAGCTCCGGATCACTGCGCCATTGGTACAGTCGATGCCCTGTTGACAGGACCAGAAGGGAGCCATCGGGACGTGACGGTGGACACACTCGACACCCGGATCCTGCGGTTGCTCATCGAGCAGCCGCGCACCAGCATCCGCGAGTACGCGCGCATCCTCGGCGTCGCCCGCGGCACGCTCCAGGCCCGCCTCGACCGGATGGAGCGGGACGGCGTGATCACCGGCACCGGCCCCGCGCTCTCCCCCGCGGCCCTCGGCCACCCGGTGCTCGCCTTCGTCCACATCGAGGTGACCCAGGGCCACCTGGACGAGGTCGGCGACGCGCTCGCCGCCGTGCCCGAGATCATCGAGGCGTTCTCGATCACCGGCGGCGGCGATCTCCTGACCCGGGTCGCGGCCCGCGACAACGCCCACCTCGAAGACGTCATCCAGCGCCTCATCCAACTCCCCGGCGTCGTCCGCACGCGTACGGAAGTGGCGCTGCGCGAGCGGGTGGCGCACCGGCTGCTGCCGCTGGTCGAGTCGGTGGGGCGCGCCTCCGCGAAGTGACCGACGCGCGACGCCCCCACCCCTTGGCATGCTGGGACGCATGCGCACATCACATACCACTTCGGTCATCTTCGATCTCGACGGCACACTCGTGGACAGCGAGCCGAACTATTACGAGGCCGCGCGTCAGGTGCTCGCGCGCTACGGCCTGCCCGACTTCACCTGGGAGCAGCACGCCCGCTTCATCGGCATCGGAACCCGCGAGACGCTGGAGATCCTGGACCGGCAGCACACGCTGACCGGGCCGATCGAGGAGATGCTGGCGGCGAAGAACGCCGCCTATCTGGAGCTGGCGCGCGCCTCCACCGAGGTCTTCCCCGAGATGCGCAAGTTCGTGGAGCGGCTGCATGCGGAGGGCGTACGGATGGCGGTGGCCTCGGGTTCCTCGCGCTCGGCGATCGACGCGATCCTGGCGGGCACCGGCCTCGATTCCTTCATGGAGCTCGTCGTGTCGGCCGAAGAGGTCGAGCACGGGAAGCCCGAGCCCGACGTCTTCCTGGAGGCCGCCCGCCGTCTCGGCGCGGCCCCCGCCGACTGCGTGATCCTGGAGGACGCTCCGCCCGGAGCGGCAGCGGCGCACGCCGCCGGGATGCGCTGCATCGCCGTCCCCTATCTGCCGCAGAGCGCCGACGACCCGGCGTTCGCGACGGCGAGCCTGCTCTTCCCGGGCGGCCAGGGGGAGTTCAGCACCGAGCGTGCCTACGACTGGATGAGGGCGTCGGCGTAACCCCCCAACACCCGCTGTGCGTAAGCCGCCTGATGGTCCGACAGACCCGTCATCACCTCTCTGATCTGATGGTCCAACAGGTCCAGGATCTGGTGCGTCCGATGCGATTGACGGCAGGTCTGGACCAATCTACGGTGTGGGTCGCCACCCCTCGCACCTCCTCAGGTCCCCCCACGGTCCAGGAGTCGCCGCGCCCCCACCGCGGCCGCTCCCGGAGGCAAGGAGCACAGCATGATCGGTCGTACGTTACGTCTGCTGGGAGCCGGACTGGTGCTGGCTCTCGCCGCGCAGGCCCCGGTGGCCGCGGCGCCGAGCGCGCCTCGGGCCGACACCTGCGCGGTCAAGTCGAGACCCTCGGGCAAGGTGCTCCAGGGGTACTGGGAGAACTGGGACGGCGCGGCCAACGGCGTTCATCCGCCGCTGGGTTGGATCCCGGTGACCGATTCCCGTATCGGCGGCCACGGCTACAACGTCATCAACGCCGCCTTCCCGGTGATCCGTTCGGACGGCACCGTGTTGTGGGAGGACGGCATGGACTCGACGGTGAAGGTGCCCACGCCCGCCGAGATGTGCCGGGCGAAGGCCGACGGCCAGACGATCCTCATGTCCATCGGCGGGGCCGCGGCCGGCATCGACCTCAGTTCGAGCGCTGTCGCCGACCGGTTCGTGGCGACCATCGTGCCGATCCTCAAGCAGTACAACTTCGACGGCATCGACATCGACATCGAGACCGGCCTGGTGGGCAGCGGGAACATCAACACCCTGTCCGCCTCGCAGGCCAACCTCATCCGCATCATCGACGGTGTGCTCGCCCAGATGCCCTCGAACTTCGGCCTGACGATGGCCCCGGAGACGGCGTACGTCACCGGGGGCAGCGTGACATACGGCTCGATCTGGGGCGCGTACCTGCCCGTCGTGAAGAAGTACGCGGACAACGGCCGGCTGTGGTGGCTCAACATGCAGTACTACAACGGCAGCATGTACGGCTGCTCCGGCGATTCGTACGAGGCCGGTACGGTCGCCGGGTTCACCGCGCAGACCACCTGCCTCGACAAGGGCCTCATCGTCCAGGGCGCCACGATCAAGGTGCCGTACGACAAGCAGGTGCCGGGCCTGCCCGCCCAACCAGGCGCCGGTGGCGGCTACATGACACCAAGCCAGGTGTCCCAAGCCTGGAACACCTACAGTGGTGCGCTCAAGGGCCTGATGACGTGGTCCATCAACTGGGACGGCTCGAAGAACTGGACGTTCGGCGACAACGTCAAGGCGCTGCAAGGTCGTTGATTCCCGCACATGGCTGCGCCGCACATAGCGGGCCCGCACATGTTCGTGGGCCCGCACATGTCGGCGGGCCCCACTGCAGGCAGTCCTCACACGGCCCGGGGGCCATGCGGCAGGAACCGGCCGACCGCCCGCCTCGCCGCGGGGAACACGCCCGCGGCCGGGAGCTCCAGAACGGTCTGCTCCGGCACCCGCTGGAGCACGGCGGCGGGGCGGTACCAGGTGCACGGCGAGGGAAGGGGGTGCGGCGGGCTGCCGGTGTGGGCCTTGAGGGCGACGCTGACCAGCGTGAGCAGCAGGTCCACATCCGAGTCGCAGTCGAGCAGTATGGTCACCCACGCCGACCCGGGCTTCAGCCGGATCGCCGTGCTGTGCCGCAGCTCGGGACGCAGCCGCTCGATCGCCATGTGGGTGAGATGCAGGTCGGCCGCGAATCCGGAATGGAAATGCACCACTTCGTATTCCGCCGCGAAAAGAGCCTCCCCAACTGCGCAGCGAGGTGGGCCACTTACCAGGTTCGGCCATGATTGCAATTGGTCCATGGCGCGATGAGCCGCGGTCATGGCGCCATCCTCGCGCACACTTCACCCGGAGGACCACCCCCAGCCACCCATTGATGAGTTTCATGGCCGATCCATGTCCGGCCGCCTGCGGACGAAGCCAATGCCCGGCGGTATTCACCTCTGATTCATCTTCTGTACAGGTGACCAATTCTGGCGGGTGAGCTCGGCCACGACCACCGCGATCCCCCGCACGGTCGGGTCCTCGAAGTACGCGTCCAGGGGGACGTCGACGCCGAGCCGGTCGAGGAGCCGCGCCGAGATCTGGGTCATCGTGATCGAGTGGCCCCCGAGGTCGAACAGGTCCTCGGTGTCGCCGACGTCGGGCAGCCGCAGCACCTCGCACCACACCTCCCGTACCGCCTCCAGCGGGGTGTCCCCCACCGCGGCTGCGGGGGCGGGCACATCGGGCGGGGCGGGCAGCGCTCGCCTGTCGAGCTTTCCGTTCGGTGTGAGCGGCAGGGCGTCGAGCGCGACGAGGACTTCCGGAACCATGTATGCCGCGAGCTCCGCCGCCAGCGCCCGGCGTACGGCACCCGGCTCCGCGCCGCCGACGTGGTAGGCGACGAGGCGCCCGTCCCGTACGGCCGCCGCCGCCCGGTCCACGCCGGGCACGGCGAGGAGCCGCGATTCGATCTCGCCGAGTTCGATCCGGTAGCCCCGGAGCTTGATCTGGTCGTCGTTCCTGCCCAGGAATTCAAGGCGCCCGTCGTCCCGGTACCGCGCCCGGTCGCCGGTGCGGTAGATCCGGCTGCCGGGCGGCCCGAACGGGTCGGGCAGGAAGCGCTCCCGGTCCAGGTCGGGCCGACCGAGGTAGCCGCGGGCGAGCCCGGTCCCCGCGATGTACAGGTCGCCCGCCACACCCACAGGGACCGGCGACAGGTGTGCGTCGAGCACATAGGTACGGGTGTTGGCCAACGGCCGGCCGATCGCCACTCGGTCCGGTTCCCTGGCGACCTCGCCCTCGGTGACCTCGTCAGCGGTCGACCAGATGGTGGTCTCCGTCGGCCCGTACACATTGACCAGCCGTCCGACCATGGGCCGCAGCCGGCGCGCGAGCGCGGGCGGGAGCGCCTCGCCGCCGGTCAGCGCGGTGACGGTGGTGTCGTCGAAGCCCGCGTCCAGGAGCATCGCCCAGCCGGTCGGGGTGGCCTGGATGTGGGTGATGCCGTGCCGGGCCACGAGTTCACCCAGCGCCCCACCGTCGCGCGTCTGACTCTGGCCCGCCACCACCACCGTGGCGCCGGTGACGAGCGGAAGGAACAGTTCAAGGCCTGAGATGTCGAACGACACCGAGGTCAGCGCGAGCCACCTGTCGGCGGGCCGGGCGTCGAGCAGGTCACGCAGCGACAGCAGCAGATTGGTCAGCGAACGGTGCTCGATCTGCACGCCTTTGGGGCGGCCGGTAGAACCGGAGGTGTAGATGACGTACGCGAGATCGGCGGGAGCGGCCTGCCGGGGGCGCCGCCCGGCATTCACGGGCGCCGTATTTGACACTGCATCAGATATTGCGGTGTCGGCGCATGCGACGAGATCGGCGTCGCCGAGTTCCAGAGCGGCCTTCGAATCCGCCGCGATGAACTCCAGGCGTTGTGCGGGGTATTCGGGATCCAGCGGAATGTACGCCGCCCCCGACTTGAGCACCCCCAGCAGCGCCACCACAAGCCGCTCCGAGCGCTTCGCCCGTACGGTGACGCGGTCCCCGGGGCCGATGCCTCTGCCCCGCAACCGGTGTGCGAGGCGTTCGGCCGCGGCGTCCAGCTCGGCGTAGCTGAGCCGGCGGTCGGCGTGCACGACGGCCACCGCGTCAGGCGTGCGAGTCACCTGTTCCGCGAACAGCTCCGGGAGCGTTTTCCCAGGCTGTTCCGCAGCGGTGTCGTTCCACTCGACGAGCAGGCGCTCGCGCTCATCGGCATCGAGCAGCGGCAGGTGCGTGAGCGCGGTGTCCGGGTCGGCGACGACCCGGGTGAGCAGCGTCAGCCAGTGACGGGCGATGCTCCGCGGCGCCTCGCGCCACGCATCCCGCTTCGGGCACTGGAGGAGCACGCTCAACTCCCCTGGAGCGTCGGCGACTTCGATGCGCAGGGCGTTGCGAGCCGTGTGGCTGGAGGGCGACCAGTCGGCCCGCGCCGTGAGCCCGCGGAAGTGGGGTACGGCCTCCGGGCGGCGGTAGGACATCGAGACCTGCGCCAGCGCGACGCCCGGCTTCACCCCGACACCGACCCGCCCGAGCGGCACATCACGCACCGGGTACAGCTCGCGCAGCCCCGCCCGCACCGCGCGGGCGAACTCCTCGAACGTGGCGTCGGCCTCCGGCGCGGAGGAGAACGGCAGCTCATTCACGTACACGCCGATACGGTCCTGCTGCTCGGGGGTGCGCGTGCCGAGGTCGATCGCGGTGACCGGCGTGCGGTTTCCGTACCGGAACAGGAGGGCGTGCAGGGACGCGACGATCAGCTCGAAGCGGGTCACGCCGATCCGGCGCGCCACCGGGCCGAGCCCCTCGCGCAGCTCATCGGGGAAGCGGAACTCCACCGATTCCCCCTCGGTCACCCCGTGGGCGGGGCGGTCGAGCCCGGGCAGCATCAACTCGTCGTCAGCAAGCGGATGGCAGGCCCAATAGGCTTGTGCCAAGGGCAAGTCGGCGGCGATCCGATCCTCCTCGGCGCCCGGCGGTTCGGCCGGGAGGAGTTCCGGAACCCCTGCGTCGGCCCCCGTCGCCTCGGCCCGGTAGAAGGCCGCGAGGTCGGCGAGGAGCAGGCCCATCGACTGCCCGTCGAAGACGAGGTGGTGGGCGACGACGAGCAGCCGGTGCTCGCGCGGGCCGGCGCTCAGCAGCACCAGCCTGCAGAGCGGCCCGCGGGCGAGGTCGAAGGGCGCGACGACGTGCCGCCGCACCGCACCCGGGCCGTGCCGCTCGACGACAAGCTCGGGCAGCCGGGCAGCCGGGACCAGGAAGGGCGCGCCCGCCCGGTCCTCGACCGCGCTCGTCAGGGCCTCGTGCCTGCGCACGGTGGCGGCGACGGCCCGCCGCAGCGCGGCCACGTCCAGATCGCCCTCGAAGCGTACGGAGAAGGGCAGATGATGGACAGTCAGACAATCGTCGAGCCGCTCGTTGAACCAGATGCCGCTCTGCGCGGCGGAGGCGGGGCGCGGCGAAGCGGGATGTGGTCGAGTGCGGAGGGCGGGGGCCGAGGGCGGCTCGGGGTCGGACTCGGCAGGGGCAGCGGACATCGAACACGTCCTGTCACCGTCGATGCGGTCTCGGTAGCAAAGGCACATCCCCCGGGTACCGCGGCGGGAACAAGCCCCTCCGATCGGCTGACTCAATCTGCCTGATGCCGATGCGAATACGCAATACCTTGATCAATGTCCTTAACTTCTCGCTACATCCGACCGGCCGGACCGGACCGCCCCAGGAATGCCAGGCATGACAGCCGAGTTGGGGCGGATGCGAACAGCCGACCATTGACAGGTTCGGCGGCACTGATCAATCATCGCGGTCAGACCAGACCGGCCGACGGTGCGAGTGCGGCCCTCGATCGCATGCCCCGACGGCGGCGGGAACTTCCCCCTCAGCTCCCCTGCGCCGGGCTACGCCTTTCCCGCCCCGCCGCATCACCCTGACCGAAATTCAGCAACCCCTGCGATCCCCCGCGCCCCCTTGAACAAGCCTCCCGCAGAGGGGAAGAACCGCTGTGCCCGCGAACCGAACGACCTCCCATTCCCTTACCGAGCAGCCACCTGCGGAGCCGAAGCAGAACACCCTGAACCAGAACGCCCACCACGCGCCGAACGCGCGGAATTCACAGAACTCGGCAGTAACAAAGGTGGACCGCGCCGCACCGCTGGTCCCGTCCTTCGCGCAGCAGAGGCTGTGGTTCCTGTCGCAATTGCGGGGCGCGAGCGAGGCGTACCACATGCCGCTCGCGCTGATGCTCCAAGGCGCCCTGGACCAGGGGGCGTTGGGCCGAGCGCTCGACGCGCTCGTCGCCCGGCACGAAGTGCTGCGGACCCGCCTGGTCGCGGTGGCGGGCGAGGCCTTCCAGCGAGTCGACCCACCCGAATCGGGCTTCGCCCTGCGGCGCCACGACCTCACCGGCCTGCCCGACGCGGACGAACAGCTCGCCGCGCTTCAGCGCGAGGAAGCGGCCGCCCCCTTCGACCTGGAGCGGGGACCTCTGATCCGGGGGCTCCTGGTCACCCTGGGACCACACAGACACGCCTTACTTCTGACAGTGCATCACATCAGTTCGGACGGCTGGTCCATGGGCGTGTTCACCCGTGAACTGGGCACGCTGTACGCCGCGTTCACCCAGGGCGTCCCCGACCCGCTGCCACCGCTCGACGTGCAGTACGCGGACTATGCCGCCTGGCAGCGTCGACTGTTGTCCGAGGGCGCGCTGACCGTGCAGGCCGGCTATTGGCAGGAGGCCCTGAAGGGTGCTCCCGCGCTGCTGGAACTTCCCGTAGACCGACCGCGTCCGGCAGAGCAGAACTACACCGGCGGACAGGTTCGGATCGCCTTCGGCGAGGAATTGACCGCCGCACTTGTCGCTTTCAGCCGACGTCAACGCAGCACTCTGTTCATGACCGTGCTGACCGGCTGGTCCCTGGTTCTCTCCCGGCTTTCCGGACAACGCGACTTGGTGATAGGCACGCCCGTCGCCAATCGCCGCCGCGTCGAACTCGAAGGCCTCATGGGCCTCTTCGTCAACACCCTTGCTCTGCGCATCGACCTTTCCGGCGCCCCTTCGGTCGCCGAGCTGCTCGGCCGCGTACGCGGCGTGGCGCTCTCGGCCCTCAAGCACCAGGATCTGCCGTTCGAGCAGGTCGTCGAACTCGTCAATCCGCCCCGCACACTCGCCCACACTCCCCTCTTCCAGACCATGTTCGCCTGGCAGAACAATGAAGAAGGCGAGTTGAAACTGCCGGGCATCGACGTGGCTCGGCTGGATTCTCCGGCCACCGCCGCGAAATTCGACCTGGCACTGTCCTTGGGAGAAAAGGACGGGCGGGTGGTCGGCACGCTGGATTACGCCGAGGCACTCTTCGACGCCGAAACCGCCGAACGTTATGCCCGTCATTTGAAGCGTGTTCTTCAGCAGATGGTCGAGGCCCCCGAGCGGGAAGCGGCCACGCTGTCCCTGCTCGACGAGCGGGAGCGCCGGCGACTCGTCGTGGACTGGAACGACACGGCCCGTCCGGTGTCCCGGACGAGTCTGATCGAACGCTTCGAGGATCAAGTAAGGCTCAGACCCGGGCAGTTGGCCGTGCGGAGCGGCGGCGAGCGGCTCGACTACGCGAGCCTCGACCGCCGCGCCAACCGGCTGGCACACGCGCTGATCGCCCGTGGTGTCCGTACGGATCAGCTGATCGGCCTGCACACCGGGCGCTCGGCCGAGCTGGTGGTGGGCGTCCTCGGGATCCTCAAGGCCGGCGCCGCCTACCTGCCGCTCGACCCGGGGCTGCCTGCCGGACGCCTGGCCCACCTGGTCGCCGACGCCGCCCCGGCCCTGGTGTTGAGCGACGCGGCGGCGCCCCCGGACGGCTGGCAGTCGCTGCCTGCGGTCGAAGCCGAAGGCCTCGGCGACGTCCCGCCCCGCGTCCCGGTCGCCCCGGACGACCTCGCGTACGTCATCTACACCTCGGGCTCGACCGGCAGACCCAAAGGCGTCGCGGTGACGCACGGCAACGTTGTCAACCTCTTCGACCACTGGCTGGACCGGATGGGCGCCGCCCCCGGCGAAGCGGCATCCATGTGGTCGAGCATCGGCTTCGACGCCTCGGTGCACGAGATCCTGCTGCCGCTGACCACCGGGGCCGCCCTGCACCTGGTGCCCGAGGAGCTGCGCGGCGATCCCGAGGCGCTCATGGACTGGCTGCGCACCCACCGCATCACGCAGGCCTTCCTGCCGCCCGCCTTCGTCAAGTGGATCGACGAGGTTCCGGGTACCCGGCTCGCCGGCCTCGCGCTGCGCCGGCTCCTGACCGGCGTAGAGTCCCTGCCCGAGCGGGCCCTGCACCGCATGACGCAGGCGCTGCCGGGGCTGCGCGTCCTGTACGGGTACGGGCCGACCGAGGCCACGCTCTACAGCACCGCCTACTTCGACCCGCAGCCCCTGGCCCGGCAGTGCCCCATCGGCAAGCCGCTGGCGAACACCCGGGTGTACCTGCTCGACGAGCACCTCGAACCGGTACCTATCGGCGTGCCGGGCGAGCTCTACATCGGCGGCGCGGGCCTGGCCCGCGGCTACCTCGGCCGGCCCGGACTGACCGAGGAGCGCTTCCTGCCGGACCCCTTCGTCCCCGGAGCGCGCGTCTACCGCACGGGCGACCTGGCGCGCTGGCTGCCGGACGGCAACGCCGAGTACGTCGGCCGCGGCGACGAGCAGCTCAAGCTGCGCGGCTTCCGCATCGAACCGGCCGAGATCGAGACCGCGCTACTTGAGGAGCCCGGCGTGTACGAGGCCGCGGTGTTCGCCGACCGGGTCGCGACCGGCGAACAGCGCCTGGTCGCCGCCGTCGGCCGCAGCGGGGGCGAGCCGCGCCTGCCCGCCGAATGGCGCGCCGCCCTGTCGCGACGGCTCCCGGACTACATGATCCCGGCGCTCTTCATCGAACTGCCTCGGCTGCCGCAGACCCCGAACGGCAAGCTCGACCGCACGGCCCTGCTCGAACTCGCCCACGCCGGCGGCCCCACCCAGGTCAATGGGGCGAGCCCGCGCGACCACATCGAGCTGACGCTCTATCGCATATGGCAACGCCTGCTGCTGCAGGACGAGATCGGAATCGGTGACAACTTCTTTGACATCGGCGGGAGTTCGATCTCAGCGATCAAGCTGGCGCACGCGATCCGCGAGGCGTTCGGCGAGACCCTGCCGGTGCGTGACATCCTCCAGCACCCCACCATCGAGGCGCTCGGCGGACGGCTGCGTGAGGGCGTCACAGGTCCGCCGCCGAGCAACTTGATCGAGTTCCGCGCTGGCGACGGCGCCGGGCGGGTGGTCTGCGTCCATCCGGCGGGCGGCACCGCCTTCTGCTACCTCTCGCTGGCCAAGTCGCTGCCGGGCTCGTACGGCGCGTACGGAATCCAGTCGCCCGGGGTCAACCCGGGCGAAGCCTTCCTGCCCACGGTCGAGGCGATGGCCGAGGAGTATCTCCGCCTCATCGAGCCCCTCACCGACGGGCCGCTCGTCCTGACCGGCCTCTCCTACGGCGGCCTGATCGCCCACGAGATGGGCCGCCGACTCGCGCTCGCCGGGCACACCGAGCTGAGCGTCGTCCTGCTCGACACGCAGGCCACGGACGATCCGGTGGCGCAGGCGCTGGTGGAGCCGGTGGAGATGGCCGAGTTCCGCGACAAGCTCGTCAAGTTCAACGGGATGTACCCCGGCATCGAGGACCGCCAGATCGACCAGTACTTCCACCTCTACAACCACAACCGACTGACCGCCCGCGACCACCGGCCCGCGCCGACCACCGCCCGAGTGGTGCTGATGCAGGCCCTGGGCGGCACTCAGGATCCCCAATCACCCTGCCGAGTACGGGAGTTCTGGGCGGGCCGCACACGGGGCGGCCTCGTCGTGGAGCCGCTGGACTGCGACCACTGGGAGGTCCTGGAGCACCCCGCACTGCCCCGAGTGGCAGCGCTCATCGACGCCGAGCTGATGCGAATGCGTACCGGCACGGCTCCCCCACCCCCCTCTGCCACCCGGCAGTCCGCCTCGGCCAGCGCCCAGGAGTCATGATGGCAGCCAGACCGGACGACGCCCCGTCCCCCTCCCTGAGCCTCGCTGAAAGCGTGCTCGCACAGGCGCGCCGCACCCCGGACGCGGTCGCCGTCGTCGATGGCGAGCGGTCCCTCACCTACGCGGAGCTCGACACCGCGAGCGCGTCCCTCGCGCGGGCCCTCCACCGTCGCGGGCTGCGACCGGGCCAGGCCGTGGCCGTGCGCCTGCCGCGCTCCTGGCAGCTGGTCTGCGTCATGCTCGGCATCCGGCGGCTGGGCGCGGTGGTGGTACCGCTCGACGCACAGAGCCCGCCGGAGCGCCGCGACCACATCCTCGCCGATTCGGCGAGCGTGGCGGTGATTCACAGCGACGGAGAGCAACTACCCGATGGCGTGCGCCAGTTGAGCGTCGACGTTCTGCTGAACGAGAGCGACGGACGCAGACCCGACGGCCTGCCGCACGATCCGAACCCGGAGTCGCCCTCCCCCTCCTTCCTCTTCTACACCTCCGGCACCACCGGTCGCCCCAAGGGCGTCGAGGTGCGAGATGCCGGGATCCTTCGCCTCGCACGCCCCGGCTACATCGAGCTCGGCGCCGACGCGCGCTACGCCTGCCTCTCCAACCCCGCCTTCGACGCGCTGAGTTTCGAGGTGTGGGTCCCGCTCCTGACCGGCGGCCGCTGTGTGATCCTCGACGACGAGACCTGCCAGACGCCGCACCTTCTCGCGGCAGCCCTTGAGGCACAGGCCATCGACACGGCGTTCATCACCGTCGCGCTGTTCAACGCGGTGGTCGACCGGATGCCGCACTGCTTCGCCGGGGTGGGTCAGGTACTGGTCGGCGGCGAGCAGCTCAACGCGGGGCTGATCCGGCGCTGGTACCGCGACAACGCCGACAGCACGACCCGGCTCTACAACGTGTACGGCCCCACCGAGTCCACCACCTTCGCCCTCATCCACCCGATCCCCCGCGACTTCCACGACCAGGTGGTGCCGATCGGGCGCGCCCTGCCCGGCACCTCCGCGGTGGCGGTGGTCGACGGAACCAGGCCGGCGGAGCCCGGTCAGGTGGCCGAACTCCTCCTGTCCGGGGAGGGGTTGGCCGTCGGATACCGCAACCTTCCCGACGAGACCGCCCGCCGTTTCGTCCGGCTGCCGTGGCTCGGCGGCGTCCGCCACTACCGCACCGGCGATCTGGTGCGCCCGCACGCCGACGGCAGCTTCAGCTATGTCGGACGCGCCGACCGGCAGGTCAAGGTGCGCGGCTTCCGCATCGAACCCGGCGAGCTGGAACGGCGGATCGTCGGCCCCCCCGCCGTACGCCGGGCCTACGTCTGCACGCGCCGCGACGCCGACCACGGCGCGAACGAGCTCCTCGCCTATGTGGTGCTCGGAGCCGACCTGTCGTACGCCGAGTTCACCCGGCACCTCGCCGACGGCCTGCCGTCCTACATGCGACCGCACCGGGTCCATCTGGTGGACGAGCTGCCCCTCAACGCCAACGGCAAGGTCGACCAGGCCGCACTTCTGTCCGCCGGAACCCCACCCTGGCGTGCCGAGGCAGCGCCGGTACCGGCAACTCCCCATCAGCAAGCGGTACTTGACATCGCTTCGCGCATCCTTGACGTGCCCGGGCTGCGGCTCGGCGACAGCTGGATCGCCAACGGCGGGGACTCCCTCAAGGCGCTGCGCCTTCGCTTCGAGATCCGGCACCGGTGGGGCTGCGAACTGCCCCCGTCCGTGGTTCTGCGAGGCGACTTCGCGGAACTGGCCGCCGCGATCAGCCCGGGCCGCCCGCAGGAGTCGCCGTATCCGGTGCCCGCCGCTCCCGCGGGTGCGCGTTCGGCTCCGGCCACCTCCGAGCAACAGCGGCTCTGGCTGCTGCAACAGCGGGACCCACGCTCCACCGCGTACAACGTCGGCCTCGCCTTCCGTCTGGACGGCGTGCTCGACACCGCCGCGCTACGGCGGGCACTGTGCCGGCTCGTGGCCCGCCATCCCGCCCTGCGCACCGCCTTCGCGCCCACGCCCGAGGGGCTGACGCAGCAGGTCTCGGAGGCGTACGACCCGTGGCTGGAGCCGGATGTCGGCGCGGCCCCCGACTGGCGCGCCCTCGCCGACCAGCTCTTCTCCACCGCGTTCGACCTGTCGGATCCGCGCCTCATGCGGGCGTGCCTGCTGCCGGAGGGCGACGGCCGTGTCCTGCTGCTCCAGCTGCACCACATCGCGGTCGACGGCTGGTCGCTCAATGTGCTCTTCCGCGAGCTGTCGGCCGACTACGCGGCCGCGCTGACCGGGGAGCCGATGCCGAACGAGGAGGCTCCCCCCACACCCCTCGACTACGCCGTCTGGCAGTCCGACTGGTTCGCGAGCCCCGCCTATGCGGCCCAACGCGCCGCGATGGCAGGGCAGTTCAGTGGCGACGGCCCGAAGGACGCGCCGCTGGAACCACCGCGCCCCCACTCCGCCGGCCGACTGCTGCACTCCTCGCTCGATCCCGGGCGTCGTGCCACCCTCGACCGGCTGAGCGCCGAGCTGGGGCTCACGCGCTTCCAGATCCTGCTCAGCGTCTTCTCGTGGAGCCTGTACGGGGTGACGGGGAGCACTCGCCCGAGGATCGCGGGGCCGGTGGCCAACAGGCCGGTGCGGGAGTTCGAGGACAGTGTGGGAATGTTCGCCAACACCGTTCTCCTGCCCGCCAGTTCGGCGCCGCGTGCAACCCTGCGCCGGCAGCTCACCCGGCAGGCCGCCGACATTCAGGCCGTGCTCGACCGGCAGGACGTGGCGCTCGCCGACGTCCTGACCGACCGTGGCGCACGCCCCGACGACCCGCCCTTCGACTTCATGTTCGTACTCGAAAACACGGACTTCGGCGCGCTGGCACTGCCCGGCTGCGAGGCCCGACCGCAGTGGGTCGCCCCGGCCGATGCCAAGTGCCCCCTGACCCTGTCCGTGATCGAGCACGAGAGCGGCCTCGACTGCTTGTGGGAGTACGCCGACGGCCACTTCGAGGAGGCCGAAGTGCGCGCGATGGCCCAGCTGTTGGGGTGGGGCCTCGACGCCCTGGCCGCCGATCGCGGCGATCCGACCCTGGCGGAGTTGGTGGCCCCCTACCGGCGCGGCCTGCCGGACCCCGGCACCGGTCCCGCGACACCCCTCTCCTTCACCACGATCGCCGAGGGCTTCGCCCGCCAGGCCCGGCTCGCACCCGACGCGACCGCACTCGTCACCGGAGAACGCACCGTCAGTTATCGCCAACTCGACGTATATGCGGCCGCGTTGGCGTCGGAATTGCAGGCCCGGTTCCCGCTGCCCCCACCGTCCAGCAGTGTCGCGCTGCACTTCGAGCCGTCGGTCGAGCACGTCGTCGCGCTGCTCGCGCTCGCGAGGCTCAACCTCACGATCGTGCCCCTCGACCCGGCCTATCCCCCGGCGCTGCTGCGGCAGGTCCTCGACCAGGTGCGGCCGCTGTGCGTCCTGGTCGCGCCGGCCGGCGAGGCCGCCGTCGACGCGGTCGCGCCCGCCGGACTCCTACGGCACGCCGTCACGCTGTCGACCGCTCCGGCTCCCGCGCCGCCGTCGCACGACGGGGTCCGGCCGCTGTACACCTTGTTCACCTCGGGGTCCACCGGCACGCCCAAGGGCGTCCAGGTACCCGACCGCACCCTGTGCAACCTGCTGCACTGGCAGAGCGAGGCGGGCGGGCTCGCCGGGGGCGCCGTCACGCAGCAGTTCTCCATGCTGTCCTTCGACGTGTCGTTCCAGGAGGTCTTCACCACCCTGTGCGGCGGCGGCACCCTGCACCTGGTCCGGCCGGGCCTGCGGCAGGACGCGCCGGCCCTGCTCCACCAGCTCGACTCGGCCGGCGTCGAGCGGATCTTCCTGCCCTATGTCGCCCTGCAACTCCTCGCCGAACACGGCGTCCGGCTCGGCCAGTACCCGTCGCGGCTGCGTGAAGTGGTCACCGCAGGTGAGCAGTTGCTGTGCACCGACGCCATGCGCCGATGGTTCGCCGGGATGCCCGGCGCGCGGCTCTTCAACCACTACGGGCCGACCGAGACGCATGTGGTCAGCACCCTGTGCCTCGACGGCGACCCCGAGCAGTGGCCGGCCCGTCCCGCCATCGGCCGTCCCGTGGCCGGGGCCCGGCTGCGCGTGGTGGACGAGGACGACGAGGCCGTGCCGCCCGGCGCGCCCGGCCGTCTCCTCATCGGCGGACCGATGGCCGCGCCCTGCTACCTGGGCGACCCCGCGCTCAACGAGTCCCGCTTCGTCGAGCTGCCGGGCCTCGGCCGCTTCTACCGCAGCGGCGACCTGGCCCGCTTCGACCGCCAGGGCCTACTCCACTACCTGGGCCGCGACGACCAGCAGATCAAACTCAGCGGCCACCGCCTTGAGTTGGGCCAGATCGAGTCGGCGCTCCTTCGCCATCCGGGCATCGTCAACGCGGTGGTGGTGCACG
The DNA here is from genome assembly GCF_001279695.1 of Streptomyces sp. WM6378. Classification (GTDB taxonomy): domain Bacteria; phylum Actinomycetota; class Actinomycetes; order Streptomycetales; family Streptomycetaceae; genus Streptomyces. The sequence continues at coordinate 33,444 of NZ_LGDD01000306.1, read as the reverse complement.
ACGGCGAACGCCTCGTGGCCTGCTTGCAGTGCCGAGGCGAGTCGCCCACGCCGGAGAGCCTCGCGAGCCATGTGGCGTCGCTGCTCCCCCCGTACGTACGCATCGACCGCTTTCGGCGGCTCGACGCGCTGCCGCTGACGCCGAGCGGAAAGCTCGACCGGCGTACGGCCCTGTCCGCGCCCGGCGAGGAGCTGCGCCCGCGCGCCGCCTCGGCACCTGCCCGGTCGGCGCGCGAGGCACGGCTCAGCGAGCTGTTCCAGGAGGTGACCGGCAGGCCGGTCGGCCCCGAGCAGCGGTTCTTCGAAGCGGGCGCGTCCAGCCTGGACCTGATGCGCTTCCAGCTGCGCTGCACCGCCGAGCCCGGCCCGCAGTTCACCATCGCGGACCTGTTCGAGCACGTGACCATACGGAACCTCGCGGGCTTCCTCGACGGGCGCGCGGAACCTGCCGCGCCGGGCCGGCCTGGGATCGCGCGGCGCTGCGACCGCAGGGACCCGGGCGACGAACCCGTCGCCGTCGTCGGCATGGCGGTGCGGCTGCCCGGCGCCGAACACCTGGGCGCCTTCTGGGAGTTGGTGACGTCGGGTGGGCGCGGCATCGAGCACTTCGACGCCGCCGAGGGGCTGGTCGGAGCCCGCAGCCAGATGGCGGGGCTGCTCGATTTCGATCCGGAGCACTTCGGCATCAGCCCTCACGACGCCCGCCTGATGGATCCGCAGCAGCGGCACCTCCTGATGAGCTCCGTGCAGGCGCTGGCCCACGCCGGGATCGCCGATCCGGGCGAGCGGCGCATCGGAATCGTCGCGGGCTGCGGCGAGAACACGTACTTCCAGTCCCTGCTCCGCGAGGCCGATCCCGAGCGGCTGCCCGACGGATTCCAGCTGGCCCTGCACCACGACAAGGACTTCCTAGCGACCAAGGTGGCCTACCACCTCGACCTGTCGGGCCCGGCCTTCACCGTGCTGGCGGCCTGCGCGAGTTCACTCGTCGCGGTGCACGTCGCCGCCGGTCTGCTGCGCCAGGGAGAGGCCGAACTCATGCTGGCGGGAGGGGTGTTGGTCGACACGCTGCTCGGCGACGGCTACCCGTACCGGCCGCAGCACATCTTCTCCCCCGACGGCCACTGCCGCCCGTTCAGCGACGACGCCGACGGCACCGTCGGTGCGAGCGGGGTCGGCGTCGTGGTGCTGAAACCGCTGCGGCTCGCGCGGCGCGACGGCGACACGGTGTACGCGGTGATCACCGGCTCGGCGCTCAACAACGACGGTGCGGGGAAGCTCAGTTACAGCGCGCCCTCGCTCGCGGGGCAGCGCGGGGTGATCCGTGACGCGCTGCGCCGCAGCGGCCGTACCGGCGCCGACCTCGGCTACGTCGAAGCGCACGGCACCGGCACCCGGCTCGGCGACCCGGTCGAGGTCGGCGCGTTGCGCCAGGCGTACGACCTCGACCCCGCCGAAGGGGCTCGCTGCGCACTCTCGTCGGTGAAGAGCCAGATCGGGCATCTGGGCGCGGCGGCGGGCGTGGTGGGCCTCGTGCGGGCCGCGCTCGCGGTCCACCACGGCGTGATCCCGCCGACCGCCGACTTCCGGCGGATCAATCCGCGGATCGGTGCCGAGGCCGCCCCGTTCCACATCCCGACGCAGGCCGGGCCCTGGCCCGCCGACCGGCCCCGGGTGGCGGCGGTGAGCAGTTTCGGCATCGGCGGCACCAATGCGCACCTGATCCTCGAACACGCCGAACCAGCAAGGGAGTTGAGTACCCGCGGGCATGATGTCCTCCTCCTCTCCGGCCGCAGTGAGGCGGCGCTGCGCATCGATGCCGAGCGCATCGCCGACTACCTTCAATCCCGACCCGAGGCATACCGGCAGGTGCTGCGCCACCTTCAGGCCGGGCGGCCGGCACATCGGTACCGGGCGGGGGCGCTGTGCACGGATGCGGCCGCCGCGGTGACCTGGCTGCGAACGGCCGCCGCGGTCGACCCGGTGCCGAGCGGGCGGACCCGCCGGGCCGAGGAATCGGCACCCTCGGAACTGGTGGCCGCCTGGCTCGGCGGTGACGCCCTCGCGTGGCCGTCCGGGCCGGCCCAGGCGCCCTGGGACTTCCCGCCGCCCGCCTTCGATCTGGCAGAGTACGACTTCCGCCGGGCGGCGCCCGAGTCCGGGCCGCAGCAGCCTCGGGCGGCGGCCGAGCCCGCGCCCTGGCCGCAGCGGTTGCCCGAGGACGCGTGGCTGCACCAGCCGCACTGGGTGCGACGCCGCCGCGCGGTACCCGAGCCGGGGACACCCGGGCTGCTCGTGGTGGTGGCCGCCGGCCCGCTGGCGGCCGAGGCGCTGCGCGGCCTGAATACCGGCGGCGGCCGGGTCGTACGGGTCGAGGCGGCCGGTGCGTTCGCGCGGCTGGCCGACGACCGCTTCGGCGTCGACCCGACCGACCCCGTGTCGCTGCGGCGGCTGCTCGACGCGCTGCCGGACGCCGGCGGGGAGCGTATCGACTGGCTGCACGCACTGCCGCTGGCCGTCGACGGGGAGGTCGGCGCGGACACGATGGAGCGCGCCCGCCGGGCCTGCCTCGACGCGCCCGCCGCCCTCCTCCAGGCACTGGCGGGCTTCCCCGGCGCCGACCGCGTGCGGCTCTGGTGGCTCTCCCACCAGGCCCAGCCCGTCGAAATGGACGTACGGCGGCCGGAGTTGGGGCTGCTCGCCGGGGCGTGCGAGGTCGGGTCACAGGAGTACGGGGTGGACTGCCACTGGCTCGATCTGCCGAACGGCGATCTCGCCGAGTGGGCGGCGCTGCTTGTGGCGGTGCTCGCCGAGGACCGGGTTGCACTGCCGCGACGGCTGGCGCTGCGGCAGGGCTACTGGTGGCAGCAGGCGCTCCTGGGGGTGACCGCCACCGAGACGTCCCCCGCGCCGTTGGCGGCCCACGGGGTCCACCTCGTCCTCGGCGGCACCGGGGGCATCGGCGCGGGCATCGCGGCCTGGCTGCTTTCGCAGTCCGACGCCCGGGTGGTCCTGCTGGCCAGGCGGCCCCGGCTGCCCGCCGACCTCGCACCGTGGGCGGACCGCGTCGAGCTCATCGCCGCCGACCTCGCCGAGGAGGACACCCGGACGATCCTGGCCCGCATCGACCGGCTCGGCCATCGCATCGACGGAGTGGTCCATGCGGCGGGTGTACCGGGCGGCGGTCTCATCGGCGGGCGGGACGGCGCCGCGATGCGGGCCGCCACCGCAGCCAAGCTGGGTGGCGCGCTCCTCGTCGAGCGGCTGATCGCGCGGCACCGGCCGCGCTTCGCGGCGTACTGCTCGTCGATGTCGGCTCTGTTCGGCGGTGTCGGCCAGTTCGACTACGCGGCGGCGAACGGCCTCCTCGACGGCTTCGCACGCCATCGGGGCGACGCCTCGGAGAGCACCGTACGGATCGGCATCGGCTGGGACATCTGGAACGAGGTCGGCATGGCGCGGGGCGCCCTGGCCACCGACCGGCGGCATCAGGCCCACCTCGCGGTCGGCCTGACCCTGAAGGAGGGACAGCGCCTCTTCGCCCGGGCCCTGCGCCTCCAGCTCCCCCAACTCCTCATCTCCACCACGGCAGTTGAGGAAGCTCGGGCCTTCTATGAGGCGCCCGCCGACGAAGCCCCGGGGGCAACCGCGTCCATTGCCGAGCTGCTCGCAGACTGGCTGCGCGAGTGGCTGGGCCTGGACGATCTCGATCCGGAGGTCTCCCTCTACGACTACGGCGCCGACTCCCTCACCATGCTCGACCTGATCGCCAAGGTGAAGCGGCACTGCGGGATCGACCTCGAACTGTCCCAACTCACCCATGAAGCGAGCCTGTCCGAGATCCTCGGCCTGCTCGATCAGGACGGGCCGGACAGCGACCCGGTGCCGGTGGAGGTCTGGCAGCACGGCACCGGACGCGAGGTGGTGTGTCTGGTGCATCCGGTCGGCGGCGACATCCAGGCCTACCGGGCGCTGGTCTCCGCGTTGGATCCGCGCTTCACCGTCTGCCTGATCGCGGACCCGGCGCTGCGCGCGGCCGAACCGTCGCCCTGGTCCCTCGCCGACCGGGCCCGGCACTACCACGCCGCCCTCCAGGCCCGCTTCCCGCACGGCCCCTGGCGCTGGCGGCTCGCGGGCTGGTCCTTCGGCGCCTGGGTCGCGCACGCGATGGCCGCCGAGGCGGAGGCTGCCGGGTGGCCCGTCGCAGGGCTCTGTCTGCTCGACCCGCCGCCGCCCGACGCCGGCCCACGCTTCGCGGCGTACGACGGCAGCCAACTGGAGGCGGTCTTCGCCCACGAGCTGGGCCAGGGCAGCCCCGGGGCTCCCGCGGGCGAGGAGGCGCTGACGTACGCCGAGCGGCTCGCGCGCTGCTGCCGGGCCAATCTGGCGAGTATGGCGCGGCACGAACTGCCGCCCCTGCCCACCACCCCGACCAGGCTGTGGCTGGCGAGCAGACCGGTGCCCGGCCTCCCGGACCTCCGCGCCATCGACCACCAACTGGCCCTGTGGCACGACCAGTTGGCGAACCTCGGCGACCACGAGTGTCTCGACACCACCCACTACGGCCTCATGAGGTCGCCGCATGTGCGAGCCATCGCTCGCGCGATCAACGCAGAGCCCCCGCCCCCTCCCCTGTCTCCTTTGTCTCCTTCGTCCGACGAGTCGAGGCCCACCCCATGAACCCGTACTCTTCGCTGCCCGCCCGCTCGTTCTGGCGCACCGCCGTCGCCGAGCCGGACCCGCTGGACATCGACGGGCTGTGGAGCCCGAAGTTCGCCGTGGGCCAGGACGACGTCGTCCTCACCGCCGGGTCGTGCTTCGCCCGGCACATCGGGCGCGCCCTGGTCGAGCGGGGCATGAACTGGCGCGAGGCGGAGCCCGCGCCGCCGGGGCTCAGCGAGGCCGAACGGCAGGCCCGGCACTACGGGGTGTTCTCGTTCCGCACGGGCCATGTCTACACCGCCGCGATGCTGCGGCAGTGGCTCAGCTGGGCGTACGGCGAGACCGAGGCGCCCGAGGGGGTCTGGCACGAGGACGGCCGCTTCTTCGACGCGTTCCGGCCGAGCGTCGAACCCAACGGTCACGCCTCGGCCGACGAGGTGCTTTCGGCGCGCGAGGCGACGCTCGCCGCGATCCGTGCCGCCGTCGCCGAGGCGAGCTGTCTCGTCTTCACGCTCGGTCTGACCGAGGCATGGCGGGACCGCACACACGGCACGGTCCATCCAGTGTGCCCCGGCACCATACGCGGCACGTTCGACCCCGAACGGCATGTGTTCCACAACTACACCTTCGCCCAGGTCCACCACGATCTGTCCGCGGCGATCGGGCTGGCTCGCGCCGCCAATCCTGGACTGCGCGTCCTGCTCACCGTGTCACCCGTGCCGCTGACGGCGACGGCCACCGGGGGCCACGCGCTCACCGCGACGACGTACTCCAAGTCGGTACTGCGGGCCGTGGCCGGACAGCTGGCCGAGGAGTGCGCGTACGTCGACTACTTCCCGGCGTACGAGATCGTCACCGGCTTCCCGTTCAAGGCGGCCTTCTTCGAGCCGAACCTGCGCACCGTCACCCCCGGGGGCGTCGCCTTCGTCATGGGCCGCTTCTTCGACGCGCTCGCCCGGCGCCCCACCGAGCCCCGCCCGGGCCGCGCCGCCCGGCCCCGAGCGGGAGAGGACCTCTGGTGCGATGACGCCGTACTCGACTACTACAGCCCCCGATAGGCCATCAACTCCCTGCAGATTCCTCCTACTTGGCGATTCACACGCCGGGCCGGTCGGCCGGGCCGCCAAGGGGGCCGGAATCCCCTTCCAGGGCGGTCCGATCGGTGCCGGGCGGGAGTTCAACGCGGACTTCTTCGACGTGCGCGGGGACGATGTCGTCTTCCGCAAGGCGGAGGCGGACGCGCTCTACCGCAGGTTCCTGGCCGGGCTGGGTGTCACCGGCCTCGGCCGTATCGGGATCCCGCTGGTGTGCACCTTCGGGTTCAGCGCACACTTCCTCGCGACCACCGAGAACTGGCGGATCTACCGGGTCCCCTGCGGCGGCTTCCCTCCGGGCTTCCTGGCGAGCGGCCTCTTCGACGCCGTCATCCGCGCCACGGTGCGCGACGCGCTCGCCTTCTACGGCCATGCGCGCTCCCTGGGGCTCAAGGTCCTGGCGGTGATGCCGCCGCAGCGCGTCCCCGGCCTGTCCGACCCGGCCGTCTTCATGGCGGCCCAGGAAACCGTCCGCCGGGCTCTCGTCGAGCTCGGCGTGGACATCGTGGATCTGCGGTCTCGCGTCGCGGACGAGCAGGGGGTGCAGCGGGCCGAGTTCTGCGAGCCCGACGACACCATCCACGGCAACCTCGCCTTCGGCCGGCTGATCCTGGCGGATCTGCTTGCGCGGGGGCTTTGAGCGACGCCCCCACCCCCCCATCAGGAGGACACATGGAACAGTTCGCGCTGGACGCCATCGAGCGCATCACCACCCGCCCGCCGGAGGCTCACCACACCCTCTCCCTCGACCCGTTGACACCATTGATCGGTGCCGAGGTGTCCGGGCTCGACCTGTCCAAGGCACTCACCGACGATCAACTCGGCGAGCTGAGACGGGCGTTCCTCGCTCACCACGTTCTCGTGTTCCGCGACCAGAAGCTGTCGGACGCGGACCACAAGCGGCTCGCCTCGTACTTCGGCGAGCTCCACCCGGTGACGCTGCCCGCCGAGGGCTCCGATCCCTACGTTCTCGAAATCAGCACCACCAAGGACTCGCGCGCGGTGGCCGGCAACGGGTGGCACGCCGACGGGACGGCCGACGCCGAGCCCTCCCTCGGCTCCTTGCTCTACCTCACCCGAACCCCCGAGTCGGGCAGCGGCGGCGACACCCTGTTCGCCAACATGCATCTGGCGTACGAGATGTTGTCGCCCCACATGAAGTCCCTGCTCGACGGGCTCACCGCCGTGCACGACGGGCTGCTGCCCTGGCAGGGCGCGACACCGCCCGAGGGATACGTCGCCCCCAGGACCGAACACCCCGTGGTGGTGCGCCACCCGGACACCGGCCGCAAGCTGCTGTTCGTGAACAGCGCCTACACCTCGCACATCGTGCAGCTGTCGCGCGCCGAGAGCAGGGCGCTGCTCGCCATGCTGTACGACCAGATCGCCCGCACCCCGTTCCTGAACTGCCGGGTGCGGTGGACCCCGAACACGCTGGTGTTCTGGGACAACCGCTGCGTACAGCACCATGCGACCTGGGACTACTACCCGCACTCGCGCTACGGCCGCCGCGTCGCCATCAACGGGCAGCGTCCGCTGGCCTGAGGGCGGCCGGGGCCTGTCTCGGACGCGAGCGGGCCGGGCTCGGGCCGGTCAGACACGGGCGAGGCTGTCGGCGAAGCCGTCGGCCAGCCGCCCGAAAGCCACCCGCCGCCCCTCGCTCTCTTCCTCGCCCTCCCCTGCGTCCGGGCCGGCGAGCGCGAAGGCACACGCGTTGACGCGGGCGTAGGGGTAGGTCGCCGCGTAGGCCCGCCCGTCGGCGTCCGCGTAGGCGAGCGCGACGGCCCGCGCGTTGGCGAGGGCGTTCGCCACGGCGCAGGAGCGGGCGTTGGCCGTGGTGTTGAGCTCCGCGTAGCCGGCCGCGAACCGCGTCGCCTCGGCCGCGCCGTAGTCGTTGGCCATCGCGTACGCATGGGCGTTCGCGGAAGCGGTGGCGTGTGCCTCGGTATAGGGGTAGGCGGCGCGGTACAGCTCGCGCAGCGCCGGTTCGAGGGTGGCCGTCCATTCGGCCGCCTCGATCCGCTCGCCCGCCAGGGCCCGGGTGTGCAGCTGCCCGGCGGCCGCCAGGACGCCGGTGTCCTCGCCGCGCCGGGTGGCCGCCTCCACCAGCATCGGCACGACCGTGGACGCGTGCCAGTCGTGCACAACGCGGAACGGAACCCGGCCCTCCAGGCGCGCCAGTTCAGCCGTTGCCCGGCCCACCCCCTGCGACTCCCCGGCCCCCTCGCTCAGCGCCGTGGCGAGCTGAACCGGCCACGGCTCCATGCCCTCGCCGGACGGCCCGTCTTCGGGCGTGGCATCCACATCGCTGGACTCCTCGGCACGCATGGGCCCGTCTCCTGTCTCGGCCGGTCCACCCCAACTCGGGCGCTGGGAAGGGAGATGTCCCGAACCGTACCTCTATGGATCATGAAGCGCAGGTGGCTTGAGCCGCTTGTTCTGCGCGGCCCGGCGCCGGGCGCATGCCTCACAGGCAAACGGAGGGCCGCCTTCCGAAAACCTGCACACCCCATGCGCAACCCCGTCACCGAGGTCACGGACCGGCCTCGGGTCCGGACCGGCGGCAGGGGCTTTGGGGCGGGAGTGTCCCAGTTGAGAAAAGTGAACACCGGGCGCCAGGAATTCATCTCGTGAAGCTCGTGAAGAATCTGACCCCAAATCATGAACACACCTGCACGCGACCGCAATTCAGGGCGCCCACCAACCCCTGATCAGTCCCTCGGCGATTGGCTGTGAAAGCTCTCGGCGTGTTTTGATCCTGGCCACTGCGGGAGCCCCGGCAAGGAGTTCCCGATAGGAAATGTCCCCATGAAAGGCAGTACTCACCATGAACAACGCTCCCCAGGTTGAGACCCTTGAGATCTCCGACGCCGACCTCGACAACGTGTCCGGCGGCCTCGTCGGCACCGCGCTCGGCAACGTGACCGGCACCGCCGACTCGATCCTCCCGGTCTCCGGCATCGTCGGCTCCGTCACGGGCCTCGTCGGCTCGGTCACCGGCGTGAACACCGGCGCCGTCACCGGCCTGGCCACGGGCCTCGTCGCCGGTCTCTGAGATCGCGCGTGAGCCCCGGAACCCCCTCGGTTCCGGGGCTTTGCGGATGATTTGCGGATGGTTCACGGTTAAGGAAAGAGTTTCTTGCAGTTTCGCCAACAGGCCCTTTCCAAACTGCAGTCACCGGAGGAACTCGACCTGCCGGTGCGTTTCGCGCGCCCGCAGGGCAGGCTCGTCCTTCTTGTCACTGTGGTGGTCATGGCCGCGGCCTGTTTCTGGGCCGTGACGGGTTCCGTTTCCGCCACGATCGACGCACCCGGCATCCTCACGCACGCGCAGGGCAGCTACGTCCTGCAGAGCCCGGTCGCGGGCCAGATCACCGGCGTGTTCGCCAAGGAGGGCCAGACCCTCGCCGCCGACGCCCCGCTCCTCAAGGTCCGTACGGCGCAGGGCGACCGGACCGTCCGGGCGATCGCAGCCGGCCGCCTCACCAGCCTCTCCGCCACCATCGGCTCGGTCGTCGCCACCGGCGCGAACGTGGCCAGCGTGGAGCGGACCGGCGGCGCCGACGACCCTCTGGTGGTGATGCTGTACCTGCCCGGCGACAGCGTCGCGAGCGTCCCCGTGGGCGCCTCGGTCGACCTCACCGTGCAGTCCGTGCCGGCCGAACAGTACGGGGTGCTGCGCGGCCGGGTGGCCGCGGTCGGCAGGGCTCCGCAGACCGAGCAGCAGATCGCCGCGTTCCTCGGCGACACCCAGCTCGCCGAGCAGTTCTCGCAGCACGGCAGGCCCGTCGGGGTCCAGGTAGTGCTCGATGCCGCGCCCGGCACGAAGTCCGGCTACCGCTGGTCGTCGGCCGGGGGCCCGCCGTTCGCCGTCGACTCCATGACCCTGGCCACCGGCACCGTCCACCTGGCCGACCGGCGTCCCATCGATTGGCTGCTCCCGTGACCGCACCGCACGCATCACCCGCCGCCCCACAGCTCCCGCCCACCGGTCACGGCCGCCGACGACCAGCCAACTCCCCCGATCGCAGCCGCCGTTCACGCGGCCGACAGGAACCCAGGGCCGGGCGGACCAAGACCGTGCGCAGCCCCACGGTCCTCCAGATGGAGGCCTTGGAGTGCGGCGCCGCCTCCCTCGCCATGGTGCTCGCCCACCACGGCCGCCACGTGCCCCTCGAAGAGCTGCGCATCGCGTGCGGCGTCTCGCGCGACGGCTCGCGGGCCAGCAACGTCCTGAAGGCGGCGCGCAGTTACGGGCTCACGGCCAAGGGCATGCAGATGGAGCCGGCCGCGCTCGCCGAAGTCCAGGCGCCCGCGATCCTGTTCTGGGAGTTCAACCACTACGTCGTCTACGACGGCGTGGGACGGCGCCTGGGCCGGCGGGGCGTGCACATCAACGACCCCGACAAGGGCCGCCGGTTCGTGCCGACGGAGGACTTCGACACCAGCTTCACCGGTGTCGTCCTGGCCCTGGAACCCGGCCCCGACTTCCGGCGCGGCGGCCGCAAGCCCGGCGTCATGGGCGCGCTGCCCGCGCGCCTTCGCGGCACCACGGGCACCATGCTGGCCTCGCTGCTCGCCAGCCTGCTCCTCGTGGCGGTCGGCGCGACGCTGCCCGCCCTGAGCCGTACGTACATCGACCTGTTCCTGATGGGTCATCAGACCTCGCTGCTCGGCGTGCTGTTCGCGGCGATGGGCACCATGGTGGCGCTCACCGTGGTGCTGACCTGGCTCCAGCAGGCGAACCTGCTGCGGGGGCGCATCATCTCCTCCACGCTCAGCAGCGCCCGCTTCTTCCGGCATCTGCTGCGTCTCCCGGTCACCTTCTTCGCTCAGCGCAGCCCCGCCGACCTCGTGCAGCGGCTCCAGTCCAACGACGCGGTCGCCGAGACGCTGGCGCGCGACCTGACGGCGGCGGCCGTGGACGGCATCGTCGTGCTTCTCTACGCCTTCCTGCTGTGGACCTACGATCCGCAGCTCACCGTCATCGGGGTGGGCATCGCGCTGCTCAACGTGGTGGCGATGCGCATCGTCGTACGGCTTCGGGCCACCCGCACGCAGAAGCTGCGCGCCGACAGCGCCCGGCTCACCAACACCTCGTACACCGGGCTCCAGCTCATCGAGACGATGAAGGCCACCGGCGGCGAGAACGGGTACTTCCGGCGTTGGGCCGGGCAGCACGCCACGACCCTGGAGGAGCAGCAGCGCCTGGGTGTGCCGAGCGCCTGGCTGGGGGTCGTCGCTCCCGCGCTCGCCACGCTGAACAGTGCGCTGATCCTGTGGATCGGCGGGCTGCGGGCGGTGGAGGGGCACATCTCGATCGGTCTGCTCGTCGCGTTCCAGGCCCTGGTGACCCGCTTCACCGCGCCGGTCACCCGGCTCAACGGCGTGGCGGGCCGCATCCAGGACTTCGCGGCCGACGTGGCCCGCCTCAAGGACGTGGAGAACTTCCCCGTCGACGCGCTGCACAGCCGCCCCGAGCCGGCCGCGAGCACGCGCCGCCTCACGGGCCATGTGACGCTCGAAGACATCACCTTCGGCTACAGCCCGCTCGACAAACCCCTGCTCACCGGGTTCTCGCTGACCGTCGGCCCGGGTCAGCAGGTGGCCCTCGTCGGTGGCTCCGGGAGCGGCAAGTCGACGGTGTCCAGGCTCATTTCGGGCCTGTACGCGCCCTGGGAGGGCACCATCCGCATCGACGGGCAGCGCCTGGAGGACATTCCGCGCGGGGCGCTCGCCGCCTCGGTCTCCTTCGTCGACCAGGACGTCTTCCTCTTCGAGGGCACGGTCCGCGACAACGTCGCGCTGTGGGACCCCTCGATCCCGGACGACGCGGTCGTGGCCGCGTTGCGGGACGCGGCCCTGTACGAGGTCGTCGCGCGCCGGGCCGGCGGCATCCACAGCCGGGTCGAGCAGGACGGGCGCAACTTCTCCGGCGGCCAGCGTCAGCGTCTGGAGATCGCGCGGGCGCTGGTGCGGCGGCCGAGCATCCTGGTCCTGGACGAGGTGACGAGCGCCCTGGACGCCGAGACCGAGCACGTCATCATCGACAATCTGCGCCGCCGCGGCTGCGCCTGCGTCGTCATCGCCCACCGGCTCAGCACGGTCCGCGACAGCGACGAGATCGTGGTGCTCGACCACGGGACCGTCGTGGAGCGCGGCCGGCACGAGGACCTCGTCGCCGCCGCGGGACCGTACGCCGAGCTGGTCAGGGAGCACTGAGGTGACCTCCGTACACCCCGTCGCCGAGCCCGGCGCCGACCCGGTCGTGGGCGCGCTCGGCGGGCTCGGGCAGCACATCGACTGCGCCGGCCTGCGCAGCTTCTCGCTGGACGGGCCGCAGGTGCTGTGGCTCGTGGTCAGCGGCGCGCTCGACCTGTTCGCGGTCGACGCGGTGGCCCAGGGGCACTGGCACTTCCTCGGCCGGCTCGAACCGGGCACGCTGCTGCTCGGCCCGGTCGAGGGCCCGCAGCACACGCTGGTCGGCCGCCCGCTGCGGGAGTGCGTGCTGCGCCGCATCCCGCTGCGCGAGCTGTACCGGTACCCGGACGCCGGCGGGTACGAGGGGCAGCACCTCAGCCAGTACGACACCGGGGACGCGGCGCTGAGCCTCCTGGAGCACGCCTTCTCGCTCGGGGTCGGTCGGGGTCAACGCGTCCTGTTCGAGGCCCCGTTGGACGGCCGCACCGCCCTCGACGAGGCGGTGGCCGACGACGACATCCTGTGGCTCCCGGTGTCGCCGGGCAGTGTGCAGTACGGGGCGGCGTTCAGCGCGGAGGCGGCCGGTGATCTGCTCGTCGACGGCGCGCTGTGGCAGGGCATGGTCAACCAGCAGTACCGGCTGCTCTCCGCCCTCGACCGCTGGATCGAGCGCCTGGAGCGCGCCCACGAGGACCGCACCGCGGCCGGCATCAAGGCGGGCGAGACCGTCCGCGAGGAAGCCGACCGGGCGCTGCTCACCTCGATCGGACGCACCCGCAAGGCGCCTTCGCGTGCGGCGGCTTCGAGCGATGACGCCACGTACGCGGCGTGCCGCCTCGTCGCGGACGCGGCCGGGATCACGCTCGCGGACCCGGCGCTCGGCGGCGCGGTCAGCGACCGGATCGACGCGGTGGAGCGGGTCGCGGTCGCCTCCCGGATCCGCACCCGGCCGGTGCGGCTGGAGGGGCGCTGGTGGCGCGAGGACTCCGGCCCGCTGGTGGGCCACCGCACCAGCGGCACCGCGGTCGCCCTGCTGTGGCGGCGCGGCGGCTACGAGGCGGTGCATCCGGTGTCCGGGCGACGCAGCCGCGTGGACGCGGACAACGCGGAGGAGTTCGAGCGGCGTGCCGTCATGTTCTACCGGCCGCTGCCGGAGCGGGTGCCCGGCAAGTGGGGGCTGCTGCGGTTCAGCCTGCGCGGCACCCGCGCCGACGTACGCAATCTACTGCTCGCCGGTCTGGTGACGGTGGCGCTCGGCGCGCTCGTGCCGATCGCGACCGGGCAGGTGCTCGGCGTCTACGTGCCGCGCGCCGAAAACAGCCTCATCGTGCAGGTCTCGCTCGCCGTGATCGTCTCCGGCGTCGTGTCGGCCGCGTTCACGCTGCTCCAGAACCTCACCATCCTGCGCATGGAAGGACGGATCGAGAGCACCCTTCAACCCGCCGTGTGGGACCGGCTGTTGAGGCTGCCCACGAAGTTCTTCGCCGAGCGCTCCACCGGCGAGCTGGCGAGTGCGGCGATGGGGGTCAGCGCGATCCGGCGGGTCCTGTCGGGCATCGGCCCGGTCGCCGTGCAGGCCGGCACGGTCGGGGTGATGAACCTCGTCCTGCTGCTCTGCTTCAGCGTGCCCCTCGCGCTGGTGGCGATCGCCCTGCTGATCGTCATCGCCGCGGTGTTCCTCACGATGGGCATGTGGGAGCTGCGCTGGCAGCGCCGCCTGGTCGAGCTCGGCAACAAGCTCAACAACCAGGCGTTCCAGACCCTGCGCGGACTGCCCAAGCTGCGGGTCGCGGCGGCGGAGAGCTTCGCGTACGGGGCGTGGGCGGGCGAGTTCGCGCGCAGCCGGGAGCTGCAGAAGCGGGCGGGCCGGATCAAGAACCTGACGACGGTCCTCAACGCCGTCTATCTGCCGCTGTGTTCACTGCTCCTGTTCGTCCTGCTCGCGGGCCCGGCCCGCGGCTCGCTGTCGGCCAGCGCCTTCCTGACCTTCAACACCGCGATGACGATGCTGCTCACCGCGGTCACGCAGCTCACCGGCGCGTTCATCTCGGCCGCCGCCGTCCTGCCCATGTTCGAGCAGATCAAGCCGGTGCTCGACGAGGCGCCCGAGGTGCGCGGGGCGAGCACGCAGCCCGGCGCGCTGTCCGGTGAGATCGAGGCGCGGGGCCTGTCCTTCCGCTACACCGACGACGGGCCGCTGGTCCTGGACGACGTGTCCCTGAAGGTGGCGCCGGGCGAGTTCGTGGCGGTCGTCGGCCCGAGCGGCTGCGGCAAGTCGACGCTGCTGCGGCTGCTCATCGGCTTCGACGACCCGGTCTCGGGCAGTGTGCTGTACGACGGCCAGGACCTGTCGGCCCTCGACCGGGCGGCCGTGCGCCGCCAGTGCGGGGTCGTGCTGCAGAACGCCCAGCCGCTCACCGGGTCGATCCTGGACTGCATCTGCGGGGCGGAGGTGTTCACGCAGGAGGAGGCGTGGGAGGCGGCCGCGATGGCGGGCCTCGCCGAGGACATCAAGCGGATGCCGATGGGCCTGCACACGATGATCTCCGGCGGCGGTGCCATCTCGGGCGGCCAGCGCCAGCGCCTCATGATCGCCCAGGCGCTGGTCCGGCGGCCCCGCGTCCTCTTCTTCGACGAGGCCACCAGCGCCCTCGACAACGAGACCCAGCGCATCGTGATCGAGAGCACCCGGAGCCTGCTGGCCACCCGCGTCGTGATCGCCCACCGGCTCTCCACCGTCCTGGACGCCGACCGCGTGATCGTCATGTCGGAGGGCCGGATCGTGCAGCAGGGCCCGCCCGGCGAGCTCCTCGCCGACCCCCGTGGACGCCTGCACGAACTGGTCCGGCGGCAGCTGCGCTGAACGGTCGGCGCGGTGGCATTGTGGAGAGTGAGCACCACTTCACCGGTCCTGGAGAACGCCATGATCAAGAGGAATGTGCCGCCCCTCCTCCGACCCCCGGCCCCGGCCGCGCGGTCCCGCATGCGGACGGCCCGTATCGCTGCGGCGAGGGTGTGAAGGCCGTGCACAGTCGCTTCGAGCCCGACCGGCAGCTGACCGCCCGCATGCTGGTCACCCTGTTCCTGCTCGGCCTGCTGTACGTGGCGTTCGTCGGGGCCCTCCTGGTCCTGCTGAAGTCGACGCTTGTGGTCGTCGTGGTGGCGGCGGCCGTCCTCGTGTCGCAGTACTGGTTCTCCGACCGGATCGCCCTGTACGCGATGCACGGCCGCGTCGTGACCCGCGAGGAGCAGCCGCAGCTGCACGGCATCGTGGACCGGCTCTGCGCGACCGCGGACATGCCGAGGCCTCAGGTCGCGGTCTCCGACACCGACCTGCCCAATGCGTTCGCCACCGGCCGCAACGCCGATCACGCGGTGCTCTGCGTCACCACCGGGCTGATGCGCCGCCTGGAGCCCGACGAGCTGGAGGGCGT
The DNA here is from genome assembly GCF_001279695.1 of Streptomyces sp. WM6378. Lineage (GTDB taxonomy): Bacteria > Actinomycetota > Actinomycetes > Streptomycetales > Streptomycetaceae > Streptomyces. The sequence continues at coordinate 18,054 of NZ_LGDD01000306.1, read as the reverse complement.
CCTGGCGCACGAGCTGTCGCACGTCGCGCACCGCGATGTCGCGGTGATCACCGTCGCCTCGTTCCTGGGCGTCATCGCGGGGCTCATCGTCCGCTTCGCCTTCTACTCCCAGATGTACGGGGGCCGCGGGCGGCGCGACCAGAACACCATGGTCGTACTGCTCGGCGTGATGGCGGTCTCGGCAGCGGTGTACTCGATCAGCTTCCTCCTCATCCGGGCGCTGTCCCGCTACCGGGAACTGGCCGCCGACCGGGCCGGGGCGCTGCTGACCGGGCACCCCTCGGCCCTCGCATCGGCGCTGACCAAGCTCGACGGGGACATCGCCCGCATCCCCAGCAAGGACCTGCGCACGGCGAGCGCGTTCAACGCGTTCTACTTCGTCCCGGCCTTCGGCAAGGGCAGCAACCTGTCCCGCCTCTTCAACACCCACCCGACTCTTGAGCAGCGCCTCGACAGCCTGGCGAAGATCTCCGCGGAGCTCGGCCGCCCGGCATGACCGCCACCCCCGACCGAGGACGGAGCACATGGGCTTCCTGGACATCCTGCTCGGCCGCACCCGGCCCGCGGCCCCCGACCTGGACCGGCTGTTCGGGCTCCCGTCGGCAGCGGTCACGTTGCAGGCCGCCGCCGGGTTCACGCCGACCGGGCGGGGCTCGGTGTGCTTCACCACGGTGGAGGGCTCGGCGTTCGCCCGGATCCGCCAGGACGTGACGGATCTGCTCAACGCGGACACCGAACGGGACGCGGCCTCGGTGGAGTTCAGCCGCGACTCCTACGGATACTCGTGGCTCCTTTCCCGTCGCGGCCCCGACGACCTGGCCTCGCTCGTCGGCGATCTGCACGCCGTGAACACCGCGCTTGAGGGATCCGGCTTCGGCCCTCAACTCCTGTGTTCCCTGGTCGGGTTCACTGACGCGGAGGGCCGGACGTTCGCGTTGGTGTACCTCTACAAGCGGGGCACGTTCTACCCGTTCGCGCCGCTGTCCGGGGAGAAGCGGGACAACGCGCTTGAGCTGCGGATCAGGGCGGTCGTCGCGGACGACCTGCGCATCGAGGCCGACCTGTCCCGCTGGTTCCCGGTCTGGGGCGCGCCGGGGCTGTGAGGAGCGGGGGGGCCTCAACAGCCGTTCCGCTGACGCCTGTTGAACGTCGTGCCAGCCGTTTCCGTACTGGAGGGCGTCCCTGCCCTCGGCGCGAAGGGCCTTTCGTGAGGCACGCATCGAAGCGGAGTGCGGCCCGCTGGGCCGTGCTGTTCGCGACCGTGAGCGCGGTCGCGGGTACCGCCGCGGCCCTGCCCGCGAGGGGGCCCCAGCCATCCGTCGCCGCGGTGGACGACTGCGCCCGGGGCGGCGTGGACGTCACGGCGAGCAACGGGGGCGACGCACCGTTCACCTTCCAACTGGCCGGTGTCTCGGCCGCCGTGGCGCCGGGCCGGTCGCGGACCATCCTGGTTCCGGTCGCCGACCGCCAGAGCTATCGCTTCACGGTCCTCGGCCCGGGCGGCTTCCGTCAGGACGTGAGCGGCGTACTGAACTGTGCGACGGCTTCCCCCTCGCCTTCGCCGACGCCGTCGCCGTCACCCGCGACCGGCGCGGACCGGGCGGCCGGTGCCGTGCCCGTCACCGTCACGCCCCGCGAGGCCGCCGCGGACGGGCGACGGCTCGCGATCGCCGGGGCCACCGACCTCGACTCTCTGATCACGGGGACGGTTCTGGTCCTGCTGGGCGCGATGCTCTTCGTCGTACGGCGGCTCAGGCTGTGAGCACCGCGCGCCGGGCAGCGGGGCCGGTCCTGCTCAGAAGTCGGCCTGGGCCTTCACGTCGGCCCGGCCCACCGACTCCAGGCCGTACGTCGCGCAGTACAGGTTGCGGATGTACTCGATGTCGGGGTCGTGGGTGTGGGCCTCGCGGGCGGGATAGAGCACCGTCAGCTCGTATGAGATCTCGCGGTTGATGGATCCGGTCTTGTCGCGCCACTGGCCGCGGCCCTGCTGGACGGTCAGCCCGGACGGGAAGCGGGGGGTGATCACATCGGCGACGAACTTCATGAACTGGTCGTCGGTTATGGGTGGTTCACCGTTGTGGCGGCCTGTGCCGAAGTAGAGATGGGTCGCCAGATAGGGGCTGCCGGAGGCGGCCGCCTGCGTTTGCGTCGACGCGGTGGCGGACGTGCCGTAGGCGACTTCGGACACCGGTCCTCCGGTGGCGAAGAGGAGGACGACCGCCACGAATGCGGCGGCCGCGGGCGTGGACACCCGGATCTGAAGCATGTTGTCCCTGTCTGTCGGCTTGAGGTGGGGATTGTTCCTGGCGGTGCCAGGAGGTCCTAGCGGGAAGGAGCGTCCTGGCCGTAGGAGGGCGAGGGGACGCACGCGAGCAGGAAGGCCGCCGCGTCCCGCAGGTTCACGGGCGCCGCCGGGCAGCCGCGTAAGCGGGCGGCGGTGCGGGCGAGGGTCTCGGTCGTCCGTACGGAGCCGATGCTCGCGGCGCGCGGGGCGAGGTCCGCGATGAGGTCCTCGGCGTCGCTCCAGGCCCCGGCGCCGGCCAGGGCCGCGAGGAGTTCCGCGGTGAAGAGGTGGCGGTAGGAGGGGCCGGGGGCGGTGGCGGCCTCGTACAGCAGGGGGATGGCCCGGTCCCAGTCGTGCAGCCTGGCGAGCACCCAGCCGTGGTGGCCGGTGAGTTCGGCCTGGTCGATCCACCAGGCCCAGGGCGGGTCCTGGCGCGAGGCGCCGTCGAGGAACCGGCTCCGGGCACGCGAGATGAGCTCGTCGGCGTCCCGGCGGCCGCCCAGCATGGCGGTCGCGTGCGCCCGGCGGACCAGGACGAGCGTGCCGACCAGGGTCGGCAGCGGGCGGGGTCCGGACACGCGGGCGGCGGATTCCAGGGCGGCCCTCGGGTGTCCGGTGCGGGCGTGCAGCATGCTGTCGTTGAGCAGCACCAGGCGGGCGGTGGCGCGGTCGCCGCAGAGTTCCGCGAGGGCCAGGGCGCGGGTGTTCATGCGGTGGGCCGTGCGGTTCAGGCCCGCGTCGAAGAGGATCCAGCCGATCACTTCGCAGAGTTCGGCGAGGGCGGCGAGCAGGTCGCTGTCCTCGTCGCGCAGGGCGGCGGGTTCGGCCGACAGCTCCGGGACGCCGTGCAGCAGGTCGCGTACGGCGGGCACCGCGGCCGTCGCGCCGTACTCGGCGTCGAGGGCGACGAGGCGCTCAACCGACCGCAGTGCGAAGGGAGTCAGGTGCTCACGGCCGTTCGCGTCGCGTCTTGGGGGGCCCGCCTGCGTCATGAGGGGATTCTGTCGGCCGCGCGCACCGCCCGGCCCTGGGTGAGGGCGGTGAACGAGGACGCGACCTGGGTCAGCCACTCCACCTCGTCGCGGAAGTCGTCGTACGGCGGCCGGGCCGGAATGTCGGCGGCGTCGGCCTGTTCGTCCCGTTCCTCGGCCGGGCGGTTCAGGACGGCGCGCACCTGGAGCGCCTCGCCGAGCGGCGAGGTGGGGTCCTCGGGGAGGTCGAGGGAGCGGGCCACCCGGGAGAAGTCGGCCAGCGAGAGCGAGGTGCGCAGCATCAGCTGTCCGTCGCGTATCTCGATGACGCGCCGGTACAGGCTGTAGTGCGGATCGCGCGGCGGGACGAGGTCCCGCGCCCAGGACCGGGGCGGGTCGAGCGCGATGTCCGGCGAGGCCTGGTACAGCGCCCACCACAGGGGGCGCAGCCGCAGGTAGGAGCGGTAGCTGCGCAGCCAGCCCGCGGCGCGGGTGAGGTGGATGCCCCAGGACGGAATGGTCCAGCCGGTGATCTGGAGGAGGGCGCCGATGGTGCCGCACGACCACTGGATGGGGTCGAGGGCCGAGGCGTCGAAGTGCAGCCTGGTGCCGGCGATCTGAATGCTGCGGGTGACGCAGTAGACCAGGATCAGGCTCGCGCCGACGGTCACGGTGCGCATGCCGACTTTGAGCCATTGCCGGTTGGCCATCTTCGTGAAGCGCAGCGAGAGCCGGACGGTCTCGAATTGCCCGATGCCGCAGATGACGAGATAGAACGACATGTACAGCGCGTAGCGGCCGTCTTGAATGCTGAGAAGGATCGTCGACGTGGCTGTTTTCGCGCTGGCGACCGGGCTGACCGCGAGCGAGGCCACCACCAGGACGCACAGCGCGGCGCCGAAGAACAGCACCCGGCGCCTTGCCCTGAGCCGGGCCTCTTCGGGCGGTGACGACCAGTAGACGAGGACGACCTGCTGAGCCGCGGTGAGGACGACGACGGCGACCTGGACGATCAGCGACGTGATGTTGGGCAGGCCGAACAAGTCGGAGATGTGCACCCGCAGCGCGTCCAGGTCGACCAGGAAACTGATCCCGGAACACAGGAAGTAGACGCACAGCGCCCACAGGGCGACGTCATGCTTTCTGCGCAGCAGATCCGGCAGCCGGTAACCGAACGCCGCGAGGCCGCCGAGGGAACAGACCCAGGTGAGAACGAGGTTGACGGTATTCATGACTGATCCGGATTGCCGACGCCGTTCTCGATGCGGGCGACGATCTCCGCGGCCTCCTCCGGCACGCCCCAGGCGGGTTCCAGCCACCTCTTGGTGGCGCGGGCCAGGATGAGCGACGCCATCGTCTCGGCCTCCTGCTCCTCGTCGTCGCTGTAGCGAGAACGCATCAACATGCTCTGGACCACCGCCGGTTCGACATCCGTGAACAACTGACTCGTATCACTGTGGTCGAATTCCACGGACCCTCGGTGCGCGAAGGCGATATGAGACAGTTCATGGGCAATGATGTGTTCCTTGTGTGACGGCGAGGCGGCCTTCTCGTAGGCGATGATGTCGAAGTCGTCGAGTTTCAGCCAAAGGCCGAAGAGATGACGTTCCGGGAAGGGCATCGGAATGAGATGGATCGGCCGCTGATTCTGCGCGCTGAGATAGTGGTGCAGTTCATCGATGCCGCAGCCGTGCTCCATGCCCCAGTCCGCGAGCAGCGCCTCACAGGTTTGACGAACCTTTTTGAGACGGCGCCTGAGCCGACGGTCCTCCGGCGACGGTAACGCAGAGCCAGACACCTTCATCCTTTAGCCTTCCACGCCTTCCACGCTGGAGAAGCAGGCCGTTGCAATGCCGATTTCAGCGGTGCCGGGGATTCAGCCCGCCGAATCCCCGGGCAGACAACGCGGCCATGATGCCACACCCCTCAACTCGCCTACTGTTGAAGTGCCTTTCGCCGGACTCAGCCGAGAAAACTCAGCCGCACCTGCCGGTTCGGATTGTCCTTGTTCGTGTCCACCAGGCACACCGACTGCCAAGTGCCGAGCGCGAGCCGCCCGCCGATCACCGGCAGCGTGGCGTGCGGCGGCACCAGGGCGGGCAGGACGTGGTCGCGACCGTGGCCGGGGCTGCCGTGCCGGTGCTGCCAGCGGTCGTCGGCGGGGAGCAGCGTGTGCAGGGCGGCGAGCAGGTCGTCGTCGCTGCCCGCGCCGGTCTCCAGGACGGCGATGCCGGCCGTGGCGTGCGGCACGAAAACATTGAGCAGGCCGTCCCGGCCGGCCGCTCGCTGTGTCAGGAACTCCTCGCAGTCCTCGGTCAGATCGGTGACCGTCTCGCGGGAGCCGGTCGCGATGTTCAGGATGCGGGTGGTGAAGGCGTCGGACATGGCCCCATCTTCCCGCCCGGGCGCCGGGTACGCGCGGCAGCCGCACCGGGGCCGTGCCCAACGGGCAAGATCGCGCATCCGATGGGCGAGACACCGTTGACCCCGTCCGGAAGGGGTCGCTACGTTCACGCCATGTTGCGTACAGCCCTGCTCACCACGCGCGGTCACATCGACCTGCTGCGGGTGGCGTCCGCCGCCTGTTGTCGCGGCTGCTGACGTCCTTTTCAGGCGGGCACCTCTGTGACGTGCTGACGTTTCTTTCCGCCGGTCACGGCTGCTGAGGCCTTCTTCCCCGGCCCGTCGCGACCCGTGACGTCGTACGCCTCTCCTCTTTTCCAGAGCCTTCCCGAGCCTTCCTGCGCCTCGCCGTCGCCCGCCGACGCGTGCGGCCGGACGCACACGCCCCGCACCACCGCCCGGCGAGGGCGTGCGTCCACGCAGGTCCGCGCCGTGGCGGCGGCCGCCGCTGCCCCCGAGGCCCACCCTCCTCCTCGCTCTCTCCATCCCCACCAGCCTCTTCGCCCGACCGTGGAGTCCCCATGACCGTCGACCATGCCCCGCCGGATATTTCGGCTGAATCGGATTCGGATGAGGCCGCCGTGGCCGCACGGCCCGGCCCCGCTCTCGAACCGGTCGTTCCCGCTGCTTCCCGGCGCGGCCGGCTGCGCTCCGTGCCGCGCTGGCTGCGGCGTACCGTCGGGCCGCTGACGCTGCTCATCCTGTGGCAAGTCCTCAGCGCCACCGGCGTGTTGAGCGCCGACACCCTCGCCTCGCCCGGCACCGTCGCCCGCGCCGGGGCCGATCTGATCGGGGACGGAACGCTGCCGTCGGCGATGGCCATCTCGCTCCAGCGGGTGGCCGTCGGCCTGCTCATCGGCGGCGCGGCCGGGATCACGCTGGCCCTGGCCTCCGGGCTCTCCCGGCTCGGCGAGGACCTGATCGACGCCACCGTACAGATGCTGCGCACCGTGCCCTGGGTGGGCCTGATCCCGCTGTTCATCATCTGGCTCGGCATCGGCGAGGCCCCCAAGGTGGCCCTGATCGCGCTCGGCGTGGCCTTCCACCTCTATCTGAACGTGTACGCCGGGATCCGGGGCGTCGATGCCCAACTCGTCGAGGCGGGGCAGGCGTTGGGGCTGGGGCGCTGGGGTCTTGTACGCCATGTCGTGCTGCCGGGCGCCCTGCCCGGCGCGATGACCGGGCTGCGCTACTCGCTCGCCACCGCCTGGCTGGCCCTGGTGTTCGGCGAGTCGATCAACGCGGACGCCGGGATCGGCTTCCTGATGAACCAGGCCCGCGAGTTCTTCCGCACCGACGTGATCGTCGTCTGCCTGGTCGTGTACGCCTTCCTCGGCCTGCTCGCCGACGCCGTCGTCCGCACTCTCGAAAGGCTGCTGCTGCAATGGCGACCGACCTTCACGGGCCAGTGACCACCACCACGGCCACCTCCGATGCCGTACGGGTCGAGGGGCTGACCCGCGCTTTCGACGGGCGGCCCGTCATCGACCGGCTCGATCTCACCCTGCGGGCAGGCGAGTTCACCGCGCTGCTCGGGCGCAGCGGCTGCGGCAAGTCGACGCTGCTGCGGGTCCTCGCCGGGCTGGACCGGGAGATCGAGGGCACGGTGCTGGTGCCCAAGCGGCGGGCCGTCGCCTTCCAGGCACCCCGGCTGATGCCGTGGAAGCGGGTGTGGCGCAACGTACTCCTCGGCCTTCCGGGAAAGCCCCGACGCGCAGTCGCCGAGAGCGCGTTGGAGGAGGTGGGGCTCGGGCACCGGTCGGGGGCCTGGCCCAAGACGCTGTCCGGCGGGGAGGCCCAGCGCGCCTCGCTGGCCCGGGCGCTGGTGCGGGAGCCCGATCTGCTGCTGCTCGACGAACCGTTCGGCGCGCTGGACGCGCTGACCCGGATCAAGGCACAGCAGTTGGTTGCCGAGCTGTGGCAGCGGCGCGGCTGCGCCGTCCTGCTCGTCACGCACGACGTGGACGAGGCGCTGCTCCTTGCGGACCGCGTCCTCCTCATGCGGGACGGCGGCATCGCCCATGACACGCCCGTCGATCTCGACCGGCCCCGCACGGTCGGGGCGCCCGGATTCGCGACGCTGCGATCCCGGCTCCTCACCGAACTGGGCGTGGAACAGCCCGCCGTCCCCTCCCTCTGAAGCCCCTGCTCAACCCCCTGCGAAGGAAGCACGTAGTCATGCGACGCCACACCCTGCCCGTTCTGCTCCTGCCGCTCACCCTGCTCGTCGCCGCCTGCGGCGGGAACTCGGCCGCCGACACCAAGACCGGGTCCGGTTCGGGCTCCGGCGGGGTCACGCTCAACGTCGGTGACCAGAAAGGCGGTTCCGAGGCCATCCTGAAGGCGGCCGGTGAGCTCGACCACCTCGGCTACAAGATCAAGTGGTCCACGTTCACCTCGGGGCCGCCCCTGCTCGAAGCGGTCAACGCCAAGGCCGTCGACATCGGAGCGGTCGGCAACACTCCGCCGGTGTTCGCCGCGGGAGCCGACTCGAAGATCAAGGTGGTGGCGGCCAGCCACGGCTCGTCCGCCGGTGAGGCGATCCTCGTGCCGGAGGACTCCCCGCTGAAACAGGCCTCGGACCTCAAGGGCAAGTCGATCGCCGTGGCCCAAGGCAGCTCCGCCCACTACCAGTTGCTGGCCACGCTGAAGAAGGCCGGGCTCGGCATCGGCGACGTCAAGCTCAACTACCTCCAGCCAGCCGACGCGCTCGCCGCGTTCAGCCGCGGCAAGGTGGACGCCTGGGCGGTGTGGGACCCGTACACCGCGCAGGTCCTCGGCTCGAAGAAGGGGCGTGTCCTGGCGACCGGCGAGGGGGTCGTCAACGGCCTCGGGTTCCAGGTCGCGGCGCCCGCCACGCTGGGCGACCCGGCGAAGGCGAAAGCCGTCGGGGACTACCTCCAGCGCCTCAACCGGGCCCAGGACTGGGTGTTCAAGCACCCCGAGGCCTGGGCCAAGGTCTGGTCGAAGGAGACCGGCCTTCCCTACTTCGTGGCGCTCGACTCGGTGAAGCGCAGCAACGGAACGCGGGTCGCGGTGGCCGTGGACCCGGCGGCGATCGCCTCGGAGCAGCAGATCGCCGACACCTTCGCCGATCTGCGGTTGATCCCGCGCCGCTTCTCCTTCAAGGACTACGTCGACACCCGGTTCAACGGCTCGCTGCCCCCTTCCACCACCGCGCCCCGCTCGTACGGAAAGGCCTCCTCCTGATGACCGTCCATCTGCACTGGTTCCTGCCCACCGGCGGTGACGGCCGGACCCTGGTCGACCGGCACGCCTACACCGACGGCGGCATCAAGCGCTCGCGGATCACCCCGGTCACCGGGGTGCGCGCGCCCGACATCGAGTATCTGGCCCAAATCGCCAAAGCGGCCGAACAGTTGGGGTTCGAGGCGGTCCTGACGCCGACGGGGACCTGGTGCGAGGACGCCTGGCTGACGACGGTGGCGCTCGCCCAGCACACCGAGCGGCTGAAGTTCCTGGTCGCCTTCCGGCCCGGCGTCATCTCCCCCGTCCTCGCCGCGCAGATGGCGGCCACCTACCAGCGCATCACGCGCGGCCGGCTGCTGCTCAACGTCGTGACCGGCGGTGACTCGACCGAGCAGCGCCGCTTCGGCGACCACCTCGACCACGACCGCCGCTATGCGCGGACCTCGGAGTTCCTGTCCGTCGTACGGGGTGCCTGGCGCGGGCAGCCGTACGACTTCGACGGCGAGCACTACCAGGTGGAGGGCGGTCTGACCGCGCTGCCGCCGGACCCGCTGCCGGAGATCTTCTTCGGGGGCTCCTCGCCGGCGGCCGGGCCGGTGGCCGCCGATCACGCGGATGTGTATCTGACCTGGGGCGAGCCGCCCGCGCAGGTGAAGCAGAAGATCGACTGGATCCGGGGGCTCGCCGAGGAGCGCGGGCGCACCGTCCGGTTCGGCATCCGCCTGCACACCATCTCGCGGGATTCGTCGCGCGAGGCGTGGGCGACGGCCGACCGGCTGCTCGGCGATCTCGACGCCGAGACGATCGCGGCAGCCCAACAGGCGCTCGGCAGGAGCGAGTCGGTGGGCCAGCAGCGGATGCTCGCCCTGCACGGCGGCTCGCGGGCCGATCTTGAGATCTCGCCGAACCTGTGGGCGGGCGTGGGTCTCGTGCGGGGTGGCGCGGGCACGGCGCTGGTCGGCAGCCATTTGGAGGTGGCCGACCGGATCGAGGAGTACCACGACCTCGGCATCGAGCACTTCGTGCTCTCCGGCTACCCGCACCTGGAGGAGGCGTACTGGTTCGGCGAGGGCGTGACGCCCGAGCTCGCCGCGCGCGGCCTGCTGCCGAGGCTCCCGGCCTCGCCGCTGCTCGGGGTGCCCGCCGCGAACGGCCGCCCGGCCTCCGCGCCGGGCGGGGCCCCGCTCCTGGTGGGCGGCGGGCGCTGATCTCGCTGCCCGGGGAAGATCCCCGCACCCCTCGCGGTTGGTAGAACCGTGAACGACTTCGGGGTGCGAGACGTGGACGTGGTGGTCGTGGGCGCCGGGCAGGCGGGCCTGTCCGGCGCCCACCACCTGCGGCGGGCGGGCCTGGAGCCCGACCGCGACTTCGTGGTGCTCGACCACGCGCCGCGCCCGGGCGGCGCCTGGCAGTTCCGCTGGCCCTCGCTCACGTACGCCAAGGTGCACGGCATGCACGCGCTGCCCGGCATGGAGCTGACGGGGGCCGCTGCGGACCGCCCCTCCTCCGAGGTCATCGGCGGGTACTTCGCCGCGTACGAGGACGCCTTCGACCTGCGGGTGCACCGGCCCGTCGAGGTGAGCGCCGTACGGGAGGGCGAAGGAGGGCGGCTGCTCGTCGAGACCTCCGAGGGGAGCTATGCCGCGCGTGCGCTGATCAACGCCACCGGGACCTGGGACCGGCCGTTCTGGCCGCGCTATCCGGGCCAGGAGACGTTCCGGGGGCGGCAGCTGCACACCGCGAACTATCCGGGGCCGGACGCGTTCGCGGGGCTGCGGGTCGTCGTGGTCGGCGGCGGGGCCTCGGGCACCCAGCATCTGATGGAGATCGCCGAGGTCGCGGCGGACACGACGTGGGTGACGCGCCGGCCACCGGTGTTCCGCGATGGCCCGTTCGACGAGGAGGCCGGGCGCGAGGCCGTGGCGATGGTCGAGGAGCGGGTGCGGCTCGGGCTGCCGCCGAGGAGCGTGGTCTCGGTGACGGGGCTGCCGCTGAACGACGCCGTCCGGGCGGCCCGGGCCAAGGGTGTCCTGGACCGGCTGCCGATGTTCGACCGGATCACCGAGCACGGGGTGGCCTGGGACGACGGGCGCAGCGTCGAGGCCGATGTCATCCTCTGGGCCACCGGTTTCCGCCCGGTCATCGACCATCTCGCCCCGCTGCGTCTGCGCGAGCCGGGCGGCGGCATCCGGGTGGAGGGCACCAGGGCGGTCCGGGACGAGCGCGTCCACCTGGTCGGCTACGGCCCGTCGGCGTCGACGATCGGCGCGAACCGGGCCGGGCGGGCGGCGGTGCGCGAGATCAAGCGACTGCTCGATCGGGAACCGGTCGGGGTGTAGCGGTCGGGGTGCGGCCTGGCCGCTCAGTCCCCGCCCAGGGGGCGGCTTACTGCCTCAGTCAGCCTTGGCAGTCTTCTTCTGGTTCTCGTTGAACTCCCTTACGTTCAGCCGCTGTTGGGCGTAGCTGTCGGTGAAGCGGGTGTCGCCGGGGGCCACCGTCACGAAATACAGCCAGTTCCCCGGGGTCGGGTTGAGCGCGGCGCTCATCGCCTGTCGCCCCGGGTTTCCGATGGGGGTCGGCGGCAGACCCTGGTGCTCGTAGGTGTTGTACGGGCTGTCGGTCCTGGTCTCGGCCGCCGTGGTGGTCAGCGTCGAGCGGTTGAGCGCGTAGTTCAGCGTCGAGTCCATCTGGAGCGGCATGCCACGGGCGAGTCGGTTGCGGATGACGCGCGAGACCTTGCCCATGTCGGCCGGGGAATCGGCCTCGGCCTGCACGATTCCGGCGATCGTCACCATCTGATACGCCGTCAGCCTGCCGCGCCGGACGCCCCTGGCGATCCGGTCCTGCTCGAACTGCTTGTTGGCGGTCTCGACCATGTAGGCGAGCAGCCCGCCGGGGGTCGTGTCGTCCGCGATCGGGTACGTCGCCGGGTACAGGTACCCCTCGGGGTTCCCCTTGGCCTCGGCGGGAAGCTTGAGGTGCGCCTTGGCTGCGGCCGCTTTCGTGGTGCCGGGCGGCAGATCGAGGCGCTTGTCGACGGCCGCGTACACCTGGCTCGCCCGCCATCCCTCCGGCACGACCAGCGTCCGGACCGGGGCGCCGGTCTCCCGCAGCAGCAGGAAGAGCACCACAGCGTTCACCACGAGCAGCGCGAGCGCCACCAGGAGGAGCAGTCGGCCACGGCGGGACAGCCGGACCCGTCGACGGTACGAGGTCTCACTCATGGCGGCACGCTACCCCCAGATATCAGATAAATCAGACATTCGCCAGTGGTCGACACGCGACGTGCCCAACCTTGGGGAACACACGAACAGGGGATCGGTTGTTCGCTGGTACGCGTGATCGTCACGGCATTCGTTGCTCAACTCCCTTGTGGCGACGGATGCTTGAGGGGCGCAAGCGCCGGTCTGCAGCCCGTCGTTGCGCAGTCCCACAGCGGCATCTGTCTGATGCCCACCGCACAAGGAGAAAGCACCACCATGAACCTCATCACTGGCCTGCTCGCCGGCGTCCTCCACTTCATCGGCTGGCTCGTCTGACGATCGTCACGTCCGGCGCCGTCGCTCCCCGTCCCACGGGAGCGGCGGCGTCGCCGTGTGCGGGGACACCGGGGCTCAGCTTTGGACCGGGGCCAGCTCGGCGTCCCTGCGGACCAGCGCCGCGTATCTGCCGTCCTGGTCGAGGAGTTCCTCGTGGGTGCCGCGCTCGGCGATCAGGCCGCCGTCGAGGACGACGATCTGGTCCGCGTCGCGCACGGTGGACAGGCGGTGGGCGATGGTGATGGTGGTGCGACCCTCGGAGAGCGCGTCGATGGCCTGCTGGACCGCGTGTTCGGTACGGGTGTCGAGCGCGCTGGTCGCCTCGTCGAGGATGAGGACGGGCGGGTCGCGCAGGATCGTACGGGCGATGGCCAGGCGCTGCTTCTCGCCGCCCGAGAACCGGTAGCCGCGCTCGCCGACCAGGGTGTCGTAGCCGTCGGGCAGCGAGGCGATGTGGTCGTGTATCTGGGCGGCGCGGGCGGCCTCCTCCAGCTCCTCGTCGGTGGCTTCCGGCTTGGCGAAGCGGAGGTTCTCGGCGACCGAGGCGTGGAAGAGGTACGTCTCCTGGGAGACCACGCCGACCGAGCGGGCCAGGCTGTCGAAGTCCAGCTCGCGCACATCGACGCCGTCGATGGTGACGCGGCCGCCGGTCACGTCGTACAGCCGGGGCACCAGATAGCTGAGCGTGGACTTGCCGGAGCCGGTGGGGCCGACGACGGCGAGGCTGCCGCCCGCGGGCACGGTCAGGTCGATACCGGCGAGGGTGGGCCGCTCCTGCTTGTCGTCGTAGTGGAAGTCGACGCCTTCGAAGCGGACCGCGCCGCGCGCCTTGGTCAGGCGTACCGGCTCGTCGGGCTCGGTGATGTCCACCGGCAGGTCGAGGTATTCGAAGATCCGCTGGAAGAGGGCGAGCGAGGTCTGCATCTGGACGCCCGTGGACAGCAGGCTCACGGCGGGCCGGAACAGGCCCTGCTGGAGCGAGACGAAGGCGACGAGGGTGCCGATGGAGACGGAGGGGCCGCCGGTCTGGAGCGCCAGGCCGGCCGCCCAGTAGATGACGGCGGGCATGGCGGCCATGACGATGCCGATGGTCGACATGCGCCAGCGGCCGGCCATGTTGGAGCGGACTTCGAGGTCGACGAGGCGCTCGGACTCGGCGGCGAAGGACTTGGTCAGCGAGTCGGAGCGGCCCATGGTGCGGCCGAGCAGGATGCCGCTGACCGAGAGCGATTCGGTGACCTCGGCGGCCATGGCGGCCATCTGCTTCTGGCGCTGGGTGGTGATCTTCTTGCGTTCGCGGCCGACCCTGCGGCTGATCCACACGAACACCGGCAGCAGGAGCAGCGAGACGGCGGTCAGGCGCCAGTCGAGCGCGAGCATCGCGACGACGGAGGCGACGACGGCCGTGAGGTTGGAGACCAGCGAGGTCGCGGTGGAGGTGACGGTCGCCTGCATGCCGCCGATGTCGTTGGCAATGCGGGACTGCACCTCGCCGGTGCGGGTCCGGGTGAAGAAGGCGAGCGGCATCCGCTGGAGCTGGGCGTAGACCGCGGTGCGCAGGTCGTGCATGACGCGCTGGCCGACGGTGGTGCTGATGAGGGTCTGCAGCACGCCGAACACGCTGTTGACGACGGCGGTGGCGATCATGCCGAGGGCGAGCAGGCTCAGCAGGCCCGTGCGGTTCTGCGGGATGGCCACGTCGAGGATTTCGCGCAGCAGGAACGGCGAGGCGACCGAGACGAGCGAGGACGCGGCGACGAGCAGGCCTACGATCGCGAGCCTGCCGCGATAGGGGCGGAACAGGCCGAGGATGCGGCTGACCTGGGCCGGCTCTTGCGGCTCGGTGCCGCGGGGCGGGGGTGTCCAGGTGGATTGTTCGGGGCGCATGGGCTCCTTCGAGGGGTGTGAGGGCCTCCGCCCGGGGGCGGAACGGCGATGACTTCGGGAGCATAGCTCATTGTTACCTATACTCACAATGAACGGCGTCCTGTTATTGTTCCCGTATGCAGCCACACATTTCCCGGGCCCCCGACGCCGACGGCCTGCTGGCCGAGCAGTTGCTGCGGCTGACCCGCCGACTGCACCGGATCCAGAAGCAGCACCTGGAGCCGGTCGGCATCACGCCCGCGCAGTCCCGGCTGCTGCGCACCGTCGCGCATTGGAACGAGCCGCCGCGCATGGCCGATCTCGCCGCGCGCCTCGAAGTGGTCCCGCGCGCCGTGACCACGCTGGTGGACGCGCTGGAGGAGAGCGGGGACGTGCGCCGGGTGCCGGATCCGACCAACCGCCGGGTGATCCGCATCGAGCTCACGGACGCGGGCCGCGCCACGCTGCGCGCCCTGCGCAGCGCGCGCCGGGGCGCCGCGGAGGAGATCCTGGCTCCATTGACCGCCGACCAGCGCGAGGTGCTCGGCGGACTGCTGACGGCTCTGGTGGACGGATCTCCGGAGCGCCGCTGCTGACGGACCCGAGGAGGCCGTGGTCATGCCGCTGCTTGAGCCAGATCCGCGAAGCCTCCGCCCCGCGGGACGCCGCGAGCCCTCCCCCGACCGCGTCCCCGACCGCCTCGCGGGCGGCACCCCCGAGCCGCTGCGCTCGGAGCTGATCGCGCTGCTCGGCGCGGACAAGGTGTACTGGAAGGTCTCCGACCTCGTGCGGTACTCCTCGGACGCCAGCCCGTACCGCTTCGTCCCGCAGGTCGTGGTCGTCGCCGAGGACATCGACGACGTCTCCACGGTCCTGTCGTACGCGCACGGCAGGGGCCGCGAAGTCGTCTTCCGGGCGGCGGGCACCAGCCTGAACGGGCAGGCGCAGGGCGAGGACATCCTGGTCGACGTACGCCGGCACTGGGCGGGCACCGAGGTGCTCGACGACGGGCTGCGGGCGCGGGTGCTGCCCGGGACCACCGTCGTCCGCGCCAATGCCGCGCTCGCCCGGCACGGCCGGGTGCTCGGGCCCGATCCGGCGAGTGCGATCGCCTGCACGATCGGCGGGGTCGTCGCCAACAACGCCTCGGGCATGACCGCGGGCACCACCCGCAACTCGTACCGGACCGTCTCCTCGCTCACCTTCGTGCTGCCCGGCGGCACGGTCGTCGACACGGGTGACCCGGCGGCCGACGAGGACCTCGCGCATGCCGAACCCCGGCTCTGCGAGGGCCTGTTGGCGCTCAAGGCGGAGATCGAGGCGGACGCGGAGCTGACCGCCCGGATCCGCGCCAAGTACGAGATCAAGAACACCAACGGCTACCGCCTGGACGCGTTCCTCGACGGGTCGACGCCGGTCGAGATCCTGCGCGGGCTCATGGTCGGCTCCGAGGGCACCTTCGGCTTCATCTCGGAGGTCGTCTTCGACACGCTGCCACTGGACCGCCTGGTCTCCACGGCGCTGCTCTTCTTCCCCTCGCTGCCCGCCGCGGCGGCGGCAGTGCCGCTGTTCAACGAGGCGGGCGCGATCGCCGTCGAGCTGATGGACGGCAATACGCTGCGGGCCTCCGTCAGCGTCAAGGGGGTGCCCGCCGACTGGGCCGGGCTGCCCAAGGACACCACCGCGCTCCTGGTGGAGTTCCGGGCGCCCGACGAGGCGGCCCAGGAGGCGTACGAGCGGGCCGCGACCGAGGTGATGGCCGGGCTCGAACTCGTCACGCCGGTCGCCTCGGTGACCAACGAACTCACCCGGGACGCGCGGACGATCGCCGGGTACTGGAAGGCCCGCAAGGCCTTCGTGACGGCGGTCGGCGGCTCCCGCCCCTCCGGTACGACGCTGATCACGGAGGATTTCGCGGTGCCGCCGTCCAGCCTCTCCGAGGCCTGTGCGGCGCTGCTCGAACTCCAGGCCCGGCACGGCTTCGACGCCGCCGTCGCCGGTCATGCCGCGCACGGGAACCTGCACTTCTGCTGGCCTTCGACGCGTCGAAGCCGTCCGACGTCGAGCGGTACGCGGCGTTCATGGACGAGTTCTGCCGCCTCACGGTGGAGCGCTTCGACGGATCGCTCAAGGCCGAGCACGCCACGGGCCGCAACATCGCGCCGTTCCTGGAGCTGGAGTGGGGGCCGAAGGCGACCGAGCTGATGTGGCGCACCAAGCAAGTCATCGACCCCGATGGGGTGTTGGCGCCGCGCATCGTGCTCGACCGCGATCCGCAGGCCCACCTTCGGGGGCTCAAGACGATCCCGAAGGTGGAGCCGATCGCCGATCCGTGCATCGAGTGCGGCTTCTGCGAGCCGACCTGCCCCAGCCGCGATCTGACCGCCACGCCCCGCCAACGGATCGTGCTGCTAAGGGAGTTGACGCGCCAGCCGCACGGTTCAGCGGTCGAGTCCGGGCTGCTCTACGCGTACGGCCATGACGCGGTCGACACCTGCGCCGGTGACTCCACCTGCGCCCTCGACTGTCCGGTGGGCATCGACACGGGCGCCCTGATGAGAGAGTTCCGGCACCGGCGGCACAGCCCGCGCGAGGAGCGGGTCGCGGCGCTCGCCGCCCGGAATTTCAAGGCGGTCGAAGCCTCGGCGCGGCTCGCCGTGGCGGCGGCTGACAAGATCGGTGACCGGCTCCTGGAGCGGGTCACCGGGCTCGCCCGCCGAGCCGTGCGCCCCGATCTCGTACCGCAGTGGCTGCCCCAGATCCCGGGCGCGGCCACCGCCACGCTCCCCCGCACCGAACGCGTCGGCGCCTCGGCCGTCTATTACCCGGCCTGCGTCAACCGCATCTTCGGCGAACCCGAGGGCTTCCGGGGGCCCTCGCTCCTTCAGGCGCTGGTGGCGGTCTCCGAGCGGGCCGGGCGGCCGGTGTGGATCCCGGACGACGTGTCGGGCACCTGCTGCGCCACGATCTGGCACTCCAAGGGGTACGTCGAGGGCAACGCGGTCATGGCCAACCGCATCGTCGAGGCCGCGTGGGGCTGGACCGCCGGGGGCCGGCTTCCCCTGGTCGCCGACGCGTCGTCGTGCACGCTCGGCATCGGGCACGAGGTGGTGCCGTATCTCACCGACGACAACCGGGAGTTGCACCGCGAGCTGAAGGTGGTCGACTCGGTGGTGTGGGCCGCGGAGGAGTTGCTTCCGCGCCTCACGATTCTGCGCACGGCACGGTCCGCCGTCCTCCATCCCACGTGCTCCATGCGCCACTTGGGCGACGAGGCGGAGCTGCTGGCCGTCGCCTCGGCCTGCGCGGAGGAAGTGGTCGTGCCGGACGATGCGGGGTGCTGCGGGTTCGCCGGGGACCGGGGGATGTTGCATCCGGAGCTCACGGCTTCGGCTACGGCCCGGGAGGCGGCGGAGGTCTGTTCGCGCCCGTACGAGGCGCACTTGTCGGCCAACCGGATGTGCGAGGTGGGGTTGGAGCGGGGTACGGGGCGGCGGTACTACTCCGTGATTCTGGAGCTTGAGCGGGCGACTCGGCCCGGGCCGGAGTACCTCAGGCGGAGTTAGCGGAGTTGGGCGCGTAGTCGACTGCGGACCGTGCGTGGCTGAGCGCTCCCCCAAGTTCTCGGCTTCTCCCCCCATCACGGCGGAGCCGCACGATGCCAGTTCCCCGCGCCCCTGGGGGCTTGTACGTGAATAGCTGTCAGCGACGGGTTTGGGTGGGAGTCACTCGGGCGTGTAGCTGTTCCCATGTGCGGGCGGCCGATCCGGGTATAGGT
>NZ_LGDD01000305.1 GCF_001279695.1 Streptomyces sp. WM6378 | reverse complement strand
CGGAACTCCGGAGGATAGGGACGAGGCATGACTGCCAGCCTTCCGTGAAGGGCTGTCAGTTAGCCACCAGAACTGGAACCTCAGAGGTGGGTCAGGTCATCTGAACTGGCTTGCCCTGTGGGGCGGGTGGGAAGGATGTCGCTGTGCCCAAGCCTTATCCCGAAGAGTTCCGCCAGGACGTCGTGCGGGTTGCGAGGAACCGCGGCCCGGGTGTGACAGTGGAGCAGGTGGCCACCGACTTCGGGGTCCATCCGATGACGTTGTGGAAGTGGATGCGCCGGGCGGACATCGATGACGGGACCAAGCCCGGAGTGACCAGTCAGGACAGCGCGGAGCTGCGGGAGGCTCGGCGGCGGATCAAGCTGCTGGAGCAGGAGAACGAGGTCCTGCGCCGGGCAGCGGCCTATCTGTCGCAGGCCCATCTGCCGGGAAAAGGATCTACCCGCTCGTGAAAGAGCTGGCCGCGGACGGGACGCCCGTCACGGTCACGTGCCGGGTCCTGAAGCTCGCCAGACAGCCTTACTACCGCTGGCTCGACAAGCCGGTGACCGACACCGTGCTGGAGGAGGCATACCGCGCGAAGGCGCTCT
This sequence comes from Streptomyces sp. WM6378, assembly GCF_001279695.1. Lineage (GTDB taxonomy): Bacteria > Actinomycetota > Actinomycetes > Streptomycetales > Streptomycetaceae > Streptomyces. Next base: position 58,176 of record NZ_LGDD01000305.1, on the reverse strand, counting down.
TCGACGCCCACCGCGACGACCCGGAATTCGGCTACCGCTTCCTGGCCGATGAAGCCCGTGGTGCCGGGGCCCGGATGGCGGACCGGACCGCGTGGCGGATCTGCCGGGACAACCGCTGGTGGAGCGTGTTCGGCAAGAAGCGCGGGAGAGTCAAGAAGGCCGGACCGCCGGTGCACGACGACCTGGTCCGCCGCGACTTCACCGCAAACGGGCCGAACCGGCTGTGGCTCGCCGACATCACCGAACACGCCACCGGCGAAGGGAAGTTGTACGTCTGCGCGGTCAAGGACGTCTTCAGCAACAGGATCGTGGGCTACTCCATCGACGCGCGGATGAAGTCCCGCCTGGCCGTGACCGCCCTGGAGAACGCCGTCGCCCGGCGCGAACAGGTCGACGGATGCATCCTGCACAGCGACCGCGGATCGCAATTCCGGTCCCGGAAATTCGTCCGGGCACTCGACCACCACCGGATGGCCGGCTCGATAGGGAGAGTCGGGGCGGCCGGCGACAACGCGGCCATGGAGTCCTTCTTCAGCCTGCTGCAGAAGAACGTCCTCGACCGCCGGACCTGGACCACCCGCGAGGAACTCCGGATCGCGATCGTGACCTGGATCGAGCGGACCTACCACCGACGCCGCAGACAAGCCGCACTCGGCCGCCTGACCCCCGTCGAATTCGAGACCGTCATGACCACACCGGCCCTCCAGGCCGCGTGACCGAACCCGTCAACCAAACCTGCAGCAGACCCCAGCGATGCCAGTGGGTGACGGGGGGATCGGGGTGAGCAGGCGCCGTGCGGTGTTGAGGGCACCGAGGACGGGCTGGGTGCGTATGAAAGCGCGTTCGGAGTCCGCGGCTGGTCGATCCCGTGACCACCTGCACCGACGTCGGGCGGGTGGAGCGGGCTGCTCGTGTGTGGGCGGGGCATTCGGGTGGTGTGGTGGCTTGGCCCCGGCCGTCGGGCGGGGTCAAGCCACCACGGTGCGTTTGTTAGCTGACGAGTTTCATTCCTCCCCAGGTGCTGTCGGGCCACATGGTGACGGGGTCGCTCAAGTGGCCCGCTCCGTCGCCGGGGTAGAGGTGGAGGGTTCCGTCGCCCCAGATGGCGGCGACATCGGTTTTGCCGTCGCCGGAGAAGTCACCGGCTATGAGGTGTTGGACGGATGACCATGTGTTGCCTCCGATCATCTGGGGGCCCGAGGTCAGGCCGCCGTGGCCGTCGCCGAAGTAGAGGTGGAGCGTTCCGTCGGGCCATTCGGCGAGGATGTCGGCGTAGGTGTCGCCGTTGTAGTCGCCTGCGGCCAGGAGTTTCATTCCACTCCAGCTGTTGTCGGGCCACATGGAGACGTCGGAGTTGAGACCTCCTGCGCCGTCGTTCGCATAGAGGTGGAGGGTGCCGTCGCCCCAGATGGCGACCAGGTCGGTCTTGCCGTCTCCGTTGAAGTCACCGGTGGTCAGCTGCTTGACAGTGCCCCATGTGGTGCCTCCGGGCAGTTGCGTGACGTTCGAGCCGTCCAGCCCGCCCTGTCCGTTGCCGAGATAGAGGTGGAGTGTGCCGTCGGGCCATTCACCGACCACGTCGGCGTTGCCGTCTCCGTTGAAGTCACCGGTGGCCATGAGCTTCATGCCGCCCCACGACTTGTCCCACATCTGGGGGCCGGATGCGAGTCGTCCGCCGGAGTCACCCGTGTAGAGGTGGAGGGTGCCGTCGGTCCACTCGGCGGCGATGTCGGGCCGGGCGTCGCTGTTGAAGTCGCCCCGGCTGGAGGGAAGGTAGGGCGAGCCCTCGATGGACTGTGCCATGGTCGTCCAGCCGCGCTGGCTGAGATCGGTCGGTGTGCCGAGGGTGACCGTGCCGCCGGTGTCCTTCTGCCCAGGAAATTCGGTCAGGCGGCCGTCCCAGCTGACCGCGAGCAGGTCGGGGATCCCGTCGCCGTCGCTGTCGCCGTCGCTGGTGAGTGCAGGGTAGGAAAGGGGCACGAGGCCGCTGCTGATCTGCTGGCGGGCGCTGGTGTCGCCGAGCCTCCTGGGGTCGCCGGCCCGGTTGGCGTAGAGGTACATCGCGCCGGTGGTCTTGTCGCGGGCCCAGAGGTCTGGCAGGCCGTCACCCGTGACGTCGCCAGGGGCCACGACGGTCAGTCCGTCCCAGCCGTCAGTCCCGAGCAGGATGGGGGAGAGCAGGCGTCCACTGCCGTTGCCGGGGAAGAGCCAGAGCTTTCCGCGCTCGACAGTGATCAGGTCGTTGTGATGGGCGGTGTCGCCGTCTACGTTGCCGGCGGCGATGATCTGGCTGGCCTGGGACCAGTCGGTTGCGTAGGTGGAGCAGTCGGTGATCGTGGCGTCGCACGACGGCCGGGGCACTGCCGTTGCCTGTGCCTTGATGAAGTTGCCGGGCCCGGGGTTGAGATAGATGTAGAGCTTGCCGGACTTGAGGACGAACAGGTCGTCCACGTTTGCCGCGCCATGCATGGCGCCCCGGTGGGCGAGAATCGCGCCCTTCCAGTTCTTGTCGGCCGTCGGGGCCTGTGAGGTGGCCACCGGGACGCCCAGGGCAGGGTCGGTCCCCACGGCGTAGAAGCGGATCTGACCGTCCTTGTCGACGACGGCGGTATCGGGCACGCCATCACCTGTCAAGTCGCCGAGGACCGCGTGGGCGGTGAGGCTGTCGGGGACGTAGAAGGCGTACTCGTACGACTGCGAGTGGTTGCCGGCCTTGTCGACGGCGCTGACGTCAAGGTAGTTGGTGCCCCAGTGGCCGGGGGCGAGCTTGATGCTCGCTGAGCCGTTGGTGGCGGGGACGGTGCTGGCGCCGCCGACGGGGAGTGAGGTGTTGAAGGAGTATTCGAAGTGGTCGACGCCGCTGGTGGCGTCGGTCGCGGTGAAGGTGAACTGGCCCTGGAATCCGTCGCCCATGACGTGGGTGGTGCCGGTTGTGGAACCGGCGGCGGGGTAGTCGGTCGAGGTGACGGTGGGCTGGCTCGGTGGGGTTCTGTCGATCTGGAAGTGACAGCCGGCATTGTTGGCCGAGTGGTTGATGCCGTCGTCGGCGCGTACGTTCCAGCTGTAGGTGTGCCCGTCCTCGAGTGCGCCGACGGCCTTGTCGACGGTCGTGTTGTTGCCGACCCAGGGAGTGTTCGAGTTCGCGTCGCCGGTGGAGATGATTCCGGCGCCGCTCACGTAGTCCCATAGCGCGAACTGGCCGCGCACCTGTTGGTTGCTGTCCGGGTCCGAGATGGTGGCCCGCAGATGGATGCCGTCGCTGGCGACGTTGGTCGAGCCGATCCAGCCGAAGGGTGCGTTCACGCCGCAGTCCGGTGTTGCCGGTGACTGGGCGGCCGGGACGGTGGTGGCCGAAGTTGGGACGTTGGGAACGGAGTTGTACTGGACGGTCAGGGTCGGGTTCGTCGAGAACCGCTTGAACGCGTTCTTGTCGCTCTCGTCGGCGGCGAAGACGCCGACCGACAGGCTGCTGCCGGCATGGGCGACGGCGGTGGTGATGTCCGCGATGGTCGGCTGGTTGCCGGGGCAGTCGTTGTTGCGGGTACCGGTGACGGACGCGCTCCCGATCTGCTCGTGTGTCGCCGGTGCGGTGTTCCACGAGATGCCGGAGTTGAAGGAGTCGGCGCGGTAGACGTTGATGCCGTACTTCTCGCAGCCGATCGATGCCGAGTAGGTCTCCAGCATGTTCAGCGTGGCGGAGCCGATGGTCTTGCCGGAGTAGAAGGAGGTGTCGAACTTGTAGAAGACGCGCTCGATACCCGTGTCCGCCAGCCAGCCCTGATAGCCGACGCCAGGGTCTCCCCACTTGGCGGTGTCCCAGGGCTCGGACTGGTGGGCCTCCCAGATGCCACCCCAGGCCGAGTTGCCCGTGTTGCGGGGTATCCAGTTCGGATCGATGTAGACGGGGAAGTGAGTGTCGGCGGCAGTCAGGAGCTTCTGATCCGGTGTCAGGGTGATGCCGCCCTCGCCTACCATCGCCCGCAACCCGGCCTGCTTGGCTCCGGCTGAGGGGCCGGAGGCTGCCCCGTCGGCGGGACTGTTCGAGGCGGGGCTCTGCATGAACAGCGACCGGGACTTGGCCGGTGCCACGGCGGACGTGCTTGAGTCCCACATGACCGGGGTGGGTGCGGTGAAGACGCTTGTCCCCGAACTGTCCTTGGCGTTGAGCGAGCCCGTGCTGTCGCTCGTCAGCGTGAGACCGTTTGTGGCAGCGCTCAGGTGCACGGTGGCGAGCTTGGGGTTGCGCGCTGCATCTGGGGTCTTGACGACCAGGACCTGCGTGAAGCCGCCCTGGTCCTGCGCGGTGACACGGAGGTCGACGTCCGGAAGCACGTTGGGATACAGCGCGCTGGAACCAGAAAGGGTGGGAGCGGGCAGCGGATCGGGCCAGGAGAGCGCGAGTTCCTTGCCGTCAGGAGCGGTCATCGTGGCGAGCGGGCCGCTGCCGCCGGGAGAGAAGAGCAAGGCAGTGGGGGTCGCGGTAGTGGCGATGCTCCCGTCTGCGTTGTGCTGAAGAGTGGCGTCGACCGGTGCCCAGGTGCCGCTCTTGTTGACGCGTACGGGCTGAAGGTTCTGGGTCTGGGTGAAGCTTCCGTCAGGATTGGCCGTCAGGGTGCTCGTCGACGTGGTTGCCGCACTGACCGGGACGGCGGCACCCGTGGACTTGGCCTTGGCCGAGGCCGAGATCGCTTCCGCCTGGCCCGGAGTTGACGGTGCGTCTGCCGGTGTAACTCCACCGGGCTGAAGGGAAGTTGAACCGGTTGTGCCGTATGCCGCCGCCACACCCGTACCGATGGCGAGGGGGATGAGCGTGGCGCCGAGGGCCACGCTCAAAGCGGAGGCCATGCCTCTGCGTCTATATCGGCTCTGTGTCCTCATGCTGCTCCTGACGTGCCGCTGAATTATCGATTTCTATGCCGGATCCGGCGAGCTTTGCGGAGCATATCCGGCATGAAGTTCGAGGGTTCTCGGTGGGAGTCGGCCAGGCTGTCGTGATGGCGGCATCGATGATTTCTCGTTGGAAGTATCGCCAGCTATCGGGCATAGCGGCGCAATCTTTGCTTCTTCGGGCAATTAGTTGCCTACCTTGTGTAGGTACAGTGTCTGTTCTGTGAGTTCTGGCTCGCTGTGTGCCTGATTGTGCTCGATTCATTACCTTCCCATGCCTCATTGTTTTCTGATGCTTTCAATCTTCTTGATCAAGCCATTGGTAATCCGCTGGTAGCTTTCCCGTCTATTTTGTTTCCAGGGGTGGGGCTTTAGTGAAGAGTGGAAGCGGGACTTTCTCGCTGATTTTTGGCTGGATTCGGCATGCCTGCGCGCGGCGGAATACGGTCGCTCTGGCGACCTGTCTGGCGTTGACGTTGACCATGCTCTCGGGGGCTCCGGTCTTTGCGCGCGGACATGATTTGCCGAAGCTGTGGTCACCGCGGCCGCTGGACAAGCAGCACTCGGTCTCCGGGCATGACGGTGTAACCGCGGCGCCTCCGTCGCGCTCGACGCTGCACGGGCAGGGCCAGGGCGGGCCTGTCCCGGCGCCCGTGGTGTGGCCCGCGGCAACCCGCACGCTGGCGAACCCTGCAGCAGGCAGCCTTGGTTCCTCGCAATCGCTCGCGCCGAAGACCGCCCCCTCTGTCGAACCCGGGCCCGCGCCCGTCATCGGTACGCCTGTCTGGCTGGGGCGCCCTGGCTCTCTGACCAATAAGCGCTCGGCCGCTACGACGGGCGCTCAGACGCCGGACAAGGTCGCGGTCAACGTCGCGGGACGCGACGAGGCACAGCGGGCCGGTGTCAACGGCGTCCTGGTCTCCCTGACCAACAACGCCACCTCGCAGAGCGACGGCAAGGTCTCGGTCGGGCTGGAGTACTCCGGGTTCGCCAATGCCTACGGCGGCGACTACGCCTCCCGGCTTCAGCTGGTCCAGCTCCCGCCCTGCGCCCTGACCACGCCGCAGGCAGCGCAGTGCCGCACCGCCAAACCCGTGCCCTTCCACAACGACTACGCCCATCACCGGCTGGTCGCCGATGTCGCTCTGCCCACCTCGGGGACGCCTCCCGGCCCGGCCTCGCCGCCCACGGCCCGCCTGAACGGTGCCGCCTCGCCCCAGGCTTTCTCGGCCGGCGCGCAGCCCATGGTCCTCGCCGCCGCCCCGGCTCCGGGCGGAGCCGGAGGCACCTACAGTGCCACCACCCTTGCGCCATCGGGCAGTTGGAGCGCGGGCACCTCAACGGGTGACTTCACCTGGACCTATCCGATCAGCGTGCCGGCCCCGCTGGGCGGCTCCGCGCCTGCCGTGGCGCTTTCGTACGACTCGGCGAGCCTGGACGGCCGGACCTCGGCCACCAACAACCAGGCGTCGTGGGTCGGTGACGGCTGGGACTACGACCCCGGGTTCATCGAGCGTTCCTACAAGCCGTGTTCGAAGGACGGCCAGCCCAACACGGTGGGTGACAACTGCTGGTCGGGCGAGAGCATGACCATGTCGCTGGGCGGCCGCTCCGTGAAGCTGGTCAAGGACGACGCCACCGGCACCTGGCGGGAGAGCAGCGACGACGGTTCGCGGGTCGAGCACCTCACGGGGGCCGCGAACGGGGCCCAGAACGGCGAGTACTGGCGGATCACCACGACCAACGGAGTCCAGTACTACTTCGGTCTCAACCACGCCCCCGGCAGCACCACCACGCCGGCGACCAACTCCACCTGGACCGCCCCCGTGTTCGGCAACGACGCCGGTGAGCCCTGCCACGGGACGACGTTCGACACCTCCTGGTGCCAGCAGGCCTGGCGCTGGGCCCTCGACTTCGTCGTGGACGCCAACCAGAACGTCACCACCTACGCATACAACACCGAGTCCAACTACTACGCCCGGGGCACGGCCAACACCCTCACCCCGTACATCCGCGGCGGCTACCTGACCACCATCACCTATGGTCAGCGACTGCCCGACGTCCTGGCGGGCAAGAAGGCTGCCGCCCAGGTCCTCTTCACAACGGCAGAGCGCTGCATCCCGGACGCGTCCTTCACCTGCGCTCCGAACCTGCTGACCGCGGCGAACGCGGCCCACTGGCCGGACGTTCCGTTCGACCAGAACTGCCCCTCCACCGGCACCTGCTCGAACCACGCCCCGTCGTTCTGGAGCACCAAGCGGCTCACCACCATCACCACCCAGGTCCTGGTCGGCACCGCCTACTCCACCGCAGACACCTACACCCTCACCCATCAGTTCCCGGCCTCCGGCGACACCAACAAGCCCTCCCTGTGGCTGGCCTCGCTGACCCGCACCGGTAACGACGGCGGCACCGCGGCCACCCCCACGGTCACCTTCCTCGGCCAGCGGATGGCCAACCGGGTCGGCGCGGTCGACAACATCCCACCGATCTTCCGGTTGCGGATCAACGCCATCAACACCGAGTCCGGCGGCCAGATCAACGTCGTCTACAAGGACCCGGAGTGCGTCAAAGGCACCCACATGCCCGCCGCGCCCGACAGCAACACCATGTCCTGCTACCCGGTCTACTGGACGCCACAAGGAGCGAGCGACCCGGTCCTGGACTGGTTCCACAAGTACCTCGTCCAGCAGGTCACCGAGGTCGACAAGACCGGCATCGGCGCGGCCACGAAGTCCACGTCGTACGAGTACCTCGGCGGCGCCGCCTGGCACCACGACGACGAAGAACTCGCCGACCCCAAGAACCGCACCTGGGGCCAGTTCCGCGGGTACGGCGAAGTCATCACCCACACAGGCGCCGCCCCGCAGACACTGACCCAGTCCTCCACGCTCTACCTGCGTGGCATGAACGGCGACGTGAAGGCCGACGGCTCCAAGCGGTCCGTGACCGTGACCGACTCGGGCGGCGGGACGATCGCCGACGACGACCAGCTCGCAGGGTTCTCCCGCGAAAGCCGTACGTACGACACCATCGGCGGCACGCTGAAATCGGCCGCCCTCAACGACCCATGGGCCGGCCGGATCACCGCCACGCACAAGCGGACCGGACTGCCCGACCTGACAGCCCGCCAGGGCGGCATCGCCGCCGTGCACCAGCGCGCGCTGCTCGCGGACGGCTCCTGGCGCACCACCGAAACCGACACCACCTACACCTCCGACGGGCTCGTCGCCACCGTCGACGACAAGGGCGACGGCACCGCCGCTACCCCCGAGACCTGCACCAAGACCAGCTACGCCCAGAACACCGCGGCGAACATGCTGGCCTTCCCCGCCGAAGCCATCAAAATCGCCGGAGGGTGCGCCGCCACCCCGGACGCGTCCAACACCCTCGCGGACAACCGCAACATCTACGACAGCAAGCCCTTCGGCACCCTCGGCGCCACCGGTGACATATCGCAGACCCAGGCGCTCGACCACTTCGACACCTCGGGCACCGCACAGCTCAAGACCATCGGCACCACGACGTACGACGACTACGGCCGTGCCACCAGCGTGACCAACGCGAGCGGTGCCACGACCTCCACCGCCTACACTCCGGCCACCGGGGCGCTGCCGACCTCGGTCACCAGCACCCAGCCGGCCGTCGCCCCCGCCACCACCGGCTGGAAGAGCACCACGACCTACGACCCGCTGCGCGCGGCCCCCCTCACCACCACGGACGCCAACGGACGCATCACCGACGTCACCTACGACCCGCTCGGCCGGATCTCCGCCGTCTGGCTGCCAGGCCGGCCCAAGGCGACCAAGTCACCCAACAACAAGTTCACCTACGCACTCAACAACACCACGCCCAGCGTGGTGACGACCCAGACGCTGCGCGAGGACGAGTCCTACGGCATCGACCACAAGCTGTACGACGGACTGCTCCGGCTGCGCCAGGAGCAGCAGAGCAGCGGTGACGGCGGCTCGGGGCGCCTGATCTCGGACACCTATTACGACAGCCACGGCTGGACGGTGAAGACCAACGCCGAGTACTACAACACGGCCGACCCCTCCGCCACCCTCTACGTCGTCAACGACGACCAGGTGCCTTCACAGACCGGCACCTACTTCGACGGCATGGGCCGCCCCGTCGCCCAGGCGCTCTCCAGCTTCGCCGTCGAGCAGTGGCGCAGCACCACCGCCTACCCCGGAGCCGACCGGGTCGACGTGACCCCGCCGCCCGGCGCGTCCGCGACCAGCAAGGTCACCGACGCCCGCGGCCGCACCACCGCGCTCCTCCAGTACCACGGTGCCACGCCCACCGGCGACGTCGACACCACCCAGTACCACTACAACGCGGCAGGCCAGCCGGACCTGGTGACCGACAGCTCCGGCAACAAGTGGAGCACCAGCTACGACTTGCGCGGCCGCAAGGCCTCGTCCACGGACCCGGACACCGGCACCACCACCTACACCTACAACGACCTCGACCAGGTCGCCTCGACCACGGACGCCCGCAACAAGACCCTGGCCTACACGTACGACGCCCTCGGCCGGAAGACCGCCGAGTACTCCGGCTCGACTACGGGTACCCAGCTCGCCTCGTGGACCTACGACACGCTCGCCAAGGGCTACCCCACCTCGTCGACCCGATTCGTCAACGGCAACGCCTACACGACGTCGGTCACCGGTTACGACACCGGCTATCGCCCCACCGGATCGTCGGTCGCCATCCCCTCCTCGGAAGGGAAGCTGGCGGGCACCTACAACACCGGCATGGCCTACACCCCGAACGTCGGACTGCTTGACAACACGACGATGCCCGCCGCGGGCGGCCTGAACGCCGAGACCGTGTACTACTCGTACAACATCGCCGGACAGCTCCTCCTGGCCGGTGGTGACGCCGACTACCTCAGCGGCATGACCTACACCCCGCTCGGCCAGGTCCAGCGGTCCACCGTCGGCGACGTCCCCAACCAGGTCGTGCAGACCAACAGTTACGAGGCCGCCACCGGCCGAGTCCTGAAGTCGACCCTGGACAAGGAGACCAACACCACCTCCTCGGTCGACGTCACCAACTACACCTACACCCCGTCCGGAGCCGTCACATCGGTGTCCGACGTCCAGGACACGGGCCAGACCGACACCCAGTGCTTCACCTACGACTACCTGAACCGTCTCACCGAGGCCTGGACCGACAAGGGGGGAACCACCACCGAACCGGCCCCGAAGGCCGCCGGCATCGGAGGCTGCACCAACACCAAGCCCAGTGCCGCGAACCTCGGCGGCCCGAACCCGTACTGGCAGTCCTACGGCTACGACCTGACCGGCAACCGCACCAGCGAGGTCGACCACGACGTAACGGGCAACACCGACAAGGACACCACCCACAACGAGACCTACCCCGTCGCCGGACAGCCGCACCCACACGCCGTCCAGTCCATGACCACCGCCAGCAAGGCAGCCGGAACGAGCACGGACACCTTCGCCTACGACGCCTCGGGCAACACCACCGCCCACACCACCGGCGCCGGAACCCAGAACTTCACCTGGACCGACGAGGGCAAGCTCGACACCATCACCAAAACCCAGCAGGACAAGGGCACCGACTTCGTCTACGACGCCGACGGCAACCAGCTCCTGCGCCACGACCCGACCACGGCGACGCTGTACCTGCCAGGCACCGAGGTAGTCCTCGACAAGGCGGCCAACACCACCAGCGCCACCCGCTACTACGCCGCACCCGGCGGCCTGACCGTCGCCCGCAGTACCGATGGCCACCTGACCTACCTGGCCTCCGACCCACATGGCACCGACAACGTCGCCATCGACTCGGCCACCCTGTCCGTCCAGCGACGCCCGATGACCCCCTTCGGCCAGAACCGCAACGGCGCACCAGCGCCAACCAGTTGGCCGGGAGACAAGGGCTTCGTCGGCGGCACCACAGACACCGACACCGGCCTCACCAACCTCGGCGCCCGCGAATACGACCCCAACCTGGGCCGCTTCCTCTCGGTCGACCCGATCCTCGACCCGACCAACCCCCAGTCCATCAACGGCTACGCCTACTCGAACAACACTCCCGTCACCAGCAGCGACCCGACCGGTCTGATGCAGATGTGCGGCGAGGGCGGCGCGGCCTGCTACCCCGACGACTGGAACACCGACGGCACGGCCAACACCGACGGCAACCGGGCCACCACTGACGACAAGCCGAAGCCGAAGCCGACATACGTCAGCAAGCCGAAGCCGAAGAAGCACCACCACTGGTGGCAGAAGGCCGTCGACTGGGCCGCCGACCACGTCGTGGAGATCGCGGTCACCGTGGTCGTCGTCTCCGTCGTCGTCGGATGCGTCGCCGCAACAGCAGGAGCCTGCGCCGGCGTACTGATGGCTGCGGCTGAGGGATTCACCGCAGGTGCGGAATTCGGTGTGACCGCAGCGGTCACAGGAGCCGCCGTCGGGGCAGGCGCCGAAGCACTATCTGTGCTGGGCGTCGGAGCAGCAGTCGTAGCCGGCGCCGCCAAGGTGGCCAAGGCGGCAAAGGGCGGCGCCGGCAAGGCAGGAGGCGAAGGCGAGGCCGCCGCGGCAGCCGCCAAGAGCGAGGGAGGCGCGGCCGCTGGCAAGCAGGAACCCGCATCGTCCACATGTGACAGCTTCCCCGCCCCGACGACGGTGCTCCTCGCCAGTGGTGCGGCCATCCCGATCGGCCAGGTCAAGGTCGGCGACACCGTCCAGGCCACGGACCCGCTGACCAACACCACCAAGCCGGAGAAAGTCACCCACGTCGAAGTCACCCTGACCGACAAGGACTTCACCGACACCAAGGTCCACACCACCACCGGCGACCAGACGATCACCTCCACCCAGCACCACCCGTACTGGGACGCCACCCGCAAGCAATGGGTCGACGCAGCCGACCTGAAACCGGGCGAACAACTCCGCCAGCCCGACGGCACCCTCACCACAGTCGTCAACGTACGCAACTACCACCGTGCCGTTACCACGTACAACCTCACCGTCGACCACACCCACACGTACTATGTGCTGGCCGGCTCGACACCGGTCCTCGTCCACAATTGCGGTCCAGTATCTTCTAACCGCTATCCGGATCGACTTGAGGGCGAGATGGGTTTGATGAAACTGGTCGGTGCCGCCCCGATGGAAGCTGGCTCTTCTCAGTTCGGCGCAGCCATGGCCGGGAGCGGGAATTACATTTGGTCGGTCGATACGGCTGGTAAGCTCAGGATCATTGACGGAGGCTTCAATCATACCGTGCTCACAGGAGGGGCTGATGTTGTGGGTGCTGGAGGCGTCCGTGTCTTGAATGGGCAGGTAATACACCTCGATAACAGGACAGGTCACTACCTTCCTTTTGAGGATCAGGCGGCTCAGGCATTGCAGAATGGCGTGGGTGCATTCAGAAATGCGGGCGTTCATGTTCCGGATAGCGTAACGTTTAATCTCGGAGGAGAACCGAGGCCGTGATGACCGATCCGCTAGACCTGTATGAGCGGCTACGTGCCGATAGCCCGGCGGACTATCGCGTGTGGATAGCCGCGAACATGCCCGCAGACACACATCTTCAGGCCTGGGGTGCAGTCAATGATTTGCTAAAGACGGACGCAATATATGCGCTGGCTGATCCCGATAATCACCCGCAGGTAGATTTCGACCGCGCCGTCGAGTTCGTGATCGCCGCTATTGAATCCGGGCGAATTCCGGCGTTCATGGGGGTCAACTGGCTAGGCGTCTATGTAATGACGGCTGATCGGTTTGGATGGACCATTGAAAATCCGAAACTCAGTCCGGACAACTTCGGGCGGCGCGTTCTGGCATGCCTTCCACTGGAGCGATCCGAGGCATCCAAACTTGCCGAGCGAATGCGTATTGAAGGGCACCTGCGAGAGACCGACCTCGGGCTAGATCGAGACGCATGGTTGGCGATGAGGTCGGTCAGGCTGGAATTGGAATGGGCCGTGCCGCGGATCAAAGATCCACAACTCGCAACCATGGCGAAGGAATGGCTCGAACTCATATGCCATATCGACGCCTTGATCGATCGAACGAGCTAGCTTCGATTTAGCGCCAGAAGCCCCGCCTGATTACAGATCTGGTGGGGCTTCTGGCGGTCTTGACGGCAGTAGTTGACGGAAACGTCAGCGGGCAGGGGCTGCATAATACGGCGGATCGTCGCCGTCGTCGGGGCCGCATCCTGTGGGGCTCAAATATGGGATTCGGCCGCTGATCTGCGGGTTCGTAGCAGTGTCAACTGGCGATCTGGTACTCGTTAATGAGTCCGCCGAGGACCGCTGTGCGGTGGATGCGGTGCTCGGCGAGGTCGATGGGGCGCGGGGGTCCGGCTTCAGCTTGCGATGGACAGAGCTGGCTCAGTGCGCGGTGGGGCCGGTGCCCGTTGTAGTGCTCCAGGTACCTGGTGAGGGTTCGGCGCAGGTGCCGTTCGTTGAGGATGAGTGTCCGGTCGAGGAGCTCGCGGCGCAGGGTACCGATGAACCTTTCGCAGTGTGCGTTCGCCTTCGGGACCTGGGGTGGGCTTTTGAGGACGCGCAGACCGACGTCGGCGAAGACGGCGTCGAAGGCGTCGGTGAGCTGGCCGCCGCGGTCACGGATCAGGAACTTGGTGCCTGCGCTGTTCATGCCGGTGTCCATGAGGAAGTTGCGGGCGGCCTGGGTGGTCCATGGGCCGGTGGGGTTGGCGGTGACGCCGAGCAGGTGCGCACGGCGGCTGCTGTGTTCGAGCATGACCAGGGCGTAGATGCGTTTGAGGTTGATGGTGTCGACGTGCAGGAAGTCGACGGCGACGATGTGCTTGGCCTGGGCTGCGAGGAACTGCCTCCAGGTCGGTCCGGTACGACGTGGGGCGGGGTCGATGCCGGCCTGGTTCAGGATGTTCCACACGGTGGAGGCGGCCATCTTGTGGCCGAGGTGGGTGAGTTCGCCGTGGATGCGCCGATGGCCCCATCCCGGGTTCTCGGCTGCCAGACGCAGGACCAGGGCTTTGACTGCGGCGGCCGTGGGCGGGCGTCCGGGTCGGCGCCGCCAGCTGTAGTCCCACTGTCCGGCCTTGCGGGAAGCCCGGACAGTGCCGTATCCGTCCTCGTCTGCAGGGACAAAGGCGGTAAGGGCACCTCGGTGATCATCCGAGACAGGGGCGTCTCACCAGGCGTCGCGGCCGCCGGCAGCCGACGATCCCGTTGGGCTGACGCATGCCGGACAAACTCGTGGTGCGGGATGGACACTGCTGAAGGGGCAGGATGACCCGAAGCGGTGGAAACCGGCTGGAAGGAGATCACGGAGGGGGTCAGAGGGAGAGACTGGCGGCCTTCCCAGCCCTTGCCGGGCTGAACGTCTTTGCAAGGAGCGCCGGTTGACCCGCCACCACGTTTTGCTGCTCGCGCCGGGCATGCTTGCCGTTCCGCTGATGGCGATGTCCGCTTCCGCGGTGGCCGCTGCCCCGCAGCGTGCCGCCACCGCGTCTGTGGTCAGCGCGGATTTCTGCCGGATCACGGGCTCGTCGGCGACGGTCCGTGCCGAGCCCCGCCGACAGGCGACAGCTCTGGGGACCGCGGAGCAGGGGGATACGTGTGTAGCGCACGGCTGGGCAAACGGCGACGGCGTGTGGGTGAGGGTCACGATGAAGCGCACCGGTGTTACGGGATATGTGCACTCCTCGCTGGTGGCCTGGGGTAAAGAGGAATTGACTAAAACCGGCCCGTGACCACGCTGCACGACCGTGCGACGGCAGGAGTGGCAGCCGGGCTGCCTTTTCAGGGGGCCCGACTGCCGTCGTGCGGAGGCTACTTGCCGTCGGTTGCCGGGTTGGCCAGCTGGTAGGTGCGTGGTGTGTCACTTACCTGCTGGGCGATCTGCTGCTTGACCAGGGTGGCCAGGCAGTTGGCGATGGCGCCCGAGCTTTTCTCGAGCACCCGGCTGATGCGGGTCGCTGTGAAGGCCTCGTCCGGGTGGGCCGTCAGGTGGGCGACGACCATCTGACGCAGCCCGCCCGGTGCGAGCCGCACTTTCTGTCCCGGGGCGGGGGTGGGCTGTTGTGTCGGGGGCACGACCGCCCCATCCGCCGATGTGTCACTCTCCGGGGCTCCTTCGGCGGTGTCGCTCATGCTGGGTGCCGGGGCGGCAGCGGTGTCGGGGGCGGGTGTGTCGGTCGTAGGGGCAGCAGTCTCAGGGGCCGACTCCGGGGCGGTGCCCGTAGTGTCCTGTGCCGGGGGCTGGGCGGTGTCCGGTCCGTCGCTCGTGGGCTCCGCATTCACGGTGTCCTTGGCGTCGGTGTCGGGGGTGGGGCTGGTCTGGACGAGGCGCCAGCGGTCGGGGGTGCGGCGGGGGCCGTCGTGTCCGCCGGGTTCACGCAGGGCCAGGCCGTGCTGTTCGAGGGTGGTCAGGGCTTTGCTGGTGGTGGAGCGGCCGAGGCCTGCGGCGAGGGCGAGTTCGGCGGCGGTGGCAGGTTCGGTCAGCCCTACGAGTTCGGTGTAGATGGCGGCGGGGGCGCCGGTGAGGCCGGTGAGCGGTTCGGGTTCGGGGGCGGCGTGCAGCGTCCGTGTGTTGGTGGTGTCGGAGTCGTTGGACATAGTGGGGCCTCGTTCCGCGATGGTGATGGTTGGGTGAGGTCCCCGGCCGGGGTGCGACCGCTGGGCGGTTGCGGGTTCGGCGGGCCGCGTGCGCAGCGCGGAGCTGTCCCGCCGGTTCGCCCGTCGGGCTTCGGGATTCGTGAACCCGAGCGCTTCGGGGCGGACCACCATGGACGCTCCGCTCGCCGCTGAAGTCAAGCCGCTCATGATGCTGTTCGGGTCGATGGTGAAGAGCACCGATCGGGTGCCGATCGGCCTGGTCACGAGGGTGGTGGCGCGCCGTGGGGGCGGCGTTGGAGGAGCTGGGCGTGGATCTGCTGGGCCCGGTCGGGGCCGAGGCGCAGCTCGGTGCGTAGTCGCCATACGCTGGCCGGCCGTCCGGTCACGGCGCGTACCGCGTCGTCGATCGCCTGGGCGTGTGCCCACAGGGCGGCGTCTGTCGCGCCCGCCGTGCTGCCGGGGTCCGTGGGTGCCTGTGGAGCCATGGAGGGCGGGCCGTCGGCGACGTGGGGCCGTGTACCGGCCATGCCTTCGTGCTGATGGGTCGGCAGCGACTTCAACCCGTCAGACGGTGCTGCCGATTCGCTGGTTCGGTTGGATCTGTCTGTTGGTTCTTCGGGCGGTCTGGGATCGGTCGTGGGATCGGCAGTGCCGATCGGGTTGAGGAGGGGGGTGATGGTGCGCCGGTAGGCGGCGGTGGTTTCGGTGAGCAGGATCAGCAGGATGGTCGGGACGCCGTGGAGGAGGATGCCGGCTGGATCTGGGTGGATCGGTGCGCGGATCTGGGTGTCGGGCCAGATCGAGTCCCAGGTGTTCATCAGGGTGGCGGTGATGGCGGTGAACCAGCGCAAGGCTGCCGACCAGCGCGGTGGGCGGATGCCCCAGGCGGCGAGGCGGGCGTCCGCGTAGAGGATCGCGGCGAGTGCGAGGGCGACCATCGGGTCGAGCAGGACGGCGATGGTGGGGGCGACGCCGCGGCTGGTGGCGAACAGGGTGACGTTCACGGCGGTGAAGACGAGCGCGAGCACACCGACTGCGGCCAGCGCCCGGGTCAGCGCGGTCAGCAGGGACCGTGCCTCGGCCGGGGTCGGGTCGGTCACCCGGCACCTCCCCGGAGAGTGGGGCGGGTGGCGCCCTGGAAGTCACCCCGGCGGCTGACGTCGATGGGGCGTTCGCGCACGACCGCCCCGGGGTGGGGTGCGTCGATCATGAGGCCGGGGCCGCTGTAGATCCCGACGTGAGTGATGCTGCCGGGGTCGGTGCCGAAGAACAGCAAGTCCCCTGGCGCGAGTGGGGAGTTGGCGGGGATGCGGGGCCCGACGTTGTACTGGGCTTGTGCCACGCGGGGGATGGTGATGCCGGCGGCGTGGTAGGCGGCTTGGGTCAGTCCGGAGCAGTCGAAGCCGCCGTCGGCCGGTCCGTTGCCGCCCCACACGTACGGGGTGCCGAGCTGGCGGCGTGCAAAGGCCACCGCGGTGGCTGCGGCCCCGGTCGGAGCGGGAGCGGCGACGGCGTACTGGCTGGCGATGCGCAGGACTTCGGCGACGTACTGCTCGGAGTGGTTGTAGGCGAACACGGCGCGGTGCAGGTCGGTGCCGCCGCGTGCCCCGTTGGCGCACAGCATGCGGGCGGCGGCGTAGACGGCGTCGACCGGGTCCCAGGGGGTGGGCGGGTTCTTCCCGCCGGGAGGCACTGGGTAGGCGTATGCCGCGAAGGTGGCCGGGAGAAACTGCATCGGTCCGACGGCACCTGCCGTGGAGATCATGGTGGGCTGGCGTGCGTGGTCGGTCTCCACCTTCCCGATGGCGGCCAGGATGGTCCAGGACAGGCCCGGGCATTCGGGGGCGGCCCGCCGGTACAGGGCCAGCATCGCCGGCGGGATGTCGGCGAGCGCGCGGCTGCTGGGCGCGGCGGCCGCACCGCCGCCGGGGGCGAGTGGGTTGAGTAGCGCGGCGATGGTGAGGGCGGCGAGTAGGGGAAGGACGAGGACGGTGCAGCCCACCCCCGCCCGCGGTCTTGGCGAGCGCGCTCACGCTCCGATACCCGCCGTTGGGGGCTGGGGTGGGACGGGGTGCCACGGCAGGGTGGTGTGCCGGCCCAGCTGCGGCATCGCTGTTTCCGCGGTGAGTGCGGGGACGAGGTCGTGCCAGTGGGTGGCGAGTTCGGCGGGCATGAGCCTCGTGCCGGGGGCGGGTCCCAGGGGCAGCCAGGCTGCGCCGGTCGGTTCGGCGAGCTGGGCGTTGCCGGTGGCGACGGGCAGGTCGAGGCGGTCGGCGGTGTCGGTGAGGCGGCGGCGCAGGGCTGCTTCGCGGGCTGCGGTGGCGGTGTGGATGAGCAGTGGGGTGCGGGTGGCGATGGTGGAGGCCAGCGCCGCGTAGCCGGGGAGTTTGGCTTCGAGGCGGGCGAGGTTGTAGGAGCCGGTGTCGTACTCCAGGAAGAACGGCAGGAGTTGGCCGGTGGCGGTTGTTTGGTGGGCGTAGGCGTCGGGGTGGATCCAGTCGCCCCACAGTCGGGTGGCGGAGCGTTCGGACAGCCACACCGGCAGTTGTCCGGCGGCGGCGAAGTGGACGAGGAGGGTGTTGACGCCGAGGGTGTGTTCCAGGGTGGGGGAGAAGGCGATGCGGGCGCAGGTGTCTTTGCGCCAGCCGGTGGCCGGGAGGTCGGTGCCGGCGCGGGCGGCGAGGAGTTCGGCCCCTGCGCGGCCGAGAGTGTAGTGCTCGGGGGCGGAGCCGGTCTGGCGCAGGGGGCGGAAGGAGTCGAGGACGCCGAGGAAGTACAGCTCGCGAAGGCGGCGGTTGGCGGTGCGGTGCCCGGTGAAGGCGAGGGCGGTGATGTGGTGGGAGGTGAGGACCTTGTGCTCGTGGAGCATCTCGATGAGCCACACATCGCGGCTGGTGAGGCGGGTGGCGAGATGAGCCAGGTCGGTGCGGGTCCGGGCGGGTTGGGCGGGGCGGCGTCGGCGGGACGCGGCGCGGGGGACGTAGCCGGGGTTCGGGCTGGGCGTGGGCATGGCCTTCTCCTGCGGTAGGGGGTCTAGAGGGGCAGGTGGGGCGAGCGGCTGGTGGTGCCGCCGACCCGGCGGGCGGCTGCGGCTCGCAGTTCGGCCGACCGCCCGGGCACGGCCGGGGTCAGGGGGCGGGTGGTGAGGGTGAACGCTGCGGCTTTGGCGCCGCCGGCCAGGAGGTGGGCGGCGGCCTGGTAGGGGCCGAGGTGGGCCAGGTCGTGGGCGCCAAGGGTGGGCAGGGTGTGCCGCTCCAGCTGGGCGGCGTCTTCGGGGGAGGTGTTGAAGAAGACCTTGTTGCGGGCGTTGGCGGAGATCCCTTCGCGCAGGTCGCGGGGGAGCTGGGCGAGGTGCTGGTGGGCCAGGACCATGGACAGCCGGTAGCCGCGGGCCTCGGCGAGCATGTCCTCCAGCGGATACGGGAGGGTGAGGAAGTTGTGTGCCTCGTCGATGTAGAGGGAGGCGTCGATGCGGTCGGTTTCGGGGGTGCGGGCGCGGGCGGCGGCGGCCTGCCAGGTCTTGGCGACGATGAAGGAGCCGAGCAGCCGGCAGGTCTCCTCCCCGAGGGCACCCTTGGGTAGGCGCGCCAGGAGGATGCCGCCGTCCAGGACGTCGGGCAGGTGGAAGGTGGACTCCCCGGAAGCGATGGCCTGGCGGGCGAAGGAGCGCAGCAAGAACGCGCGGAGTTTGTTCATCACCGGGCCGACCACTGCCGCGCGGGAGGGCTCGGACAGCGACTCGTACCACATCCAGAACCCCTTGAGGACGGGGTCCTTGACGGTGGGGATCATGCGCAGGCGGTAGGCGGGTTCGCCGAGCAGGCGCGGGATGTCGGCGAGGGTGACCAGGCGCTGGGTGGCCGCCGCGTGGCGCAGCAGGGTGAGGCAGGCCGCGCGCATGATGTCGTCGGTGCGCGGGCCCCAGAACGCGGAGAAGATGCGGCGGAAGATGCCGGTGATGTTGTCGACGACGACGTCGATGTCCGTGCCGTCCAGCACGTTCAGACAGGGCGGGACGTGGACATCGTCGGGGTCGATCACCACAAGCCGATCGGCGCACGAGCTAGGGAGGCGGTGCAGGAGGTCCGCGACGAGGTCACCTTTGGGGTCGATGACGATGGCGCCGCGGCCGGCGTCGACGTCGTTGAGGACGAGGTTGCCGATCAGCGTGGATTTTCCGGAGCCGGTGGCGCCCATGAGGTGGAGGTGGTGGCGGGCATCGGGCACCGTGAGGCCGACGGCGCGGCGGTTGCCGGTGTCCGCGCAGCCCAGCGGTCTGATGCCGGGCCCGGGCTGGGGGATGGCCGGGGGCGGTGCGATGGAGCGGGCGCCCGCGCGGGCCAGGCCTGGGGCGTCCGCGTCGAGGGGGAGGTGGGCGAGGGCGGCGAGTTCGGGCACCGACAGCAGATCGCCGCGGCCCGGGAAGTGGCGGCTGGTCAGGGCCGGGTGCGGGGTGCGCAGGCGGTGGCGGGAGAGCCAGTTGCGGGCCGCGTACAGCGAGAACGCGGAGGCGAGGGCGTGGGCCCGGCCGCGTAGCCGGGCCCGGGTGTCGTCGGGAGAGGCGGTTGTGGAGGGGAGGGCTGCGGCGTAGCGGAGTTGGACCTCCCACTGGGGGCCGGTGAGTTTGCTGACGCTCTGGCGTACCTCGGTGCCGTGGGAGGGGTCGGTGGCGGCCGGGGTGGTGCGCTGTGGGGTGTGGGCGAACAGCCGGAAGAGGGAGGAGAGGCGGGGTGTGGTGCGGCCGGCCTTCAGGCGGCGTGCTTGGCGTCGGGCGCGGCGCAGCCGGGCACCGGTCGCGGGGCGGGCCAGCACCTGCACGAGGGCGTGTTCGCCGTCGGCCAGGCCGGTCGCGGCCTGGAGCAGCGCGCGCAGCGGATCACTCTTGTGGTCGGTGCGCAGCGGCAGGATCTCCGGGCGGGCCAGCCGCAGGCGCCCGGCCGTGCACTCGTGCGTGCAGGGAAACGGGGCGGTGGCATCGGTGAGGGTGGTGTGGGCGCCGGGCCAGGCGGCCTCGACAGCGCGTCGCACGAGCGCGGTGGGGATGCTGCCGGGCAGCCACAGCCGCACGGACAACCCGCCGCTGCTCCAGGCGTATTCGAAACCGACGTGTGGTTGGCCGTGCAGCAGGCGCTGATACCAGGGTCTGAGCAGGCCCGACAGCTGGGCCCAGAGCACCTCGCCGCCGCCGGCGGGCACGGTGGGCGGGGCGAGCACGGTCACCAGGCGCGCGCCGTCGCCGAACGCCCGCTGGCGCCGCTGCAGGAGTGCGGTGCGCCCGGTGATGGCGGCGGCTCCCAGTGCGGCGACCGGAGCCAGCCACGGCCAGGAGCCCGCGAGCGTGCCGACGACGGCGTCAATCAGCGCAGGGACAAGGCGGTTGGGTGTGGTCAGGAAGTCGCCGATCAGTCCGCCCGGACCCGGGGCGCTCACGGTTCGAGACCCGTCAGGTCCGGTAGCCCGTACGGGTCGTCCGCCTCGTCCTGCAGGTTCTGCTCGCGGGCCTGGAGCTCGACCGGGTCCGTGGTGATGAGGTCGTGTTCGTCGGGGGAGGCGAGCGGGCTGAACGAGATCTTCGTACGGCCCGACAGCAGGAGCGCGCAGCCTCTGGGCGCGGACAGTAGATGGTGCCGCTCGCCGCGGGAGAGACGGAAGGCGCCTGCGATCTGGTCGATGGCCTGCGGGGCCTGGCGCATCAGCAGCTGGGTGGCCGCGTTGTTGACGATCGCCCTCCCGAGATCGGAGGCCAGGACGTCGTCTCCGTCCTGGGTGACCACCGCAAGTCCGGTCCAGTACTTCCGTGCGGCCTTGGCCATCTTGAACAGGAACCGTGCCCCGTCGCCGTCCCGCATCAAAAGCCACGCCTCGTCGACCACGATCAGGCGCCTGCGGAGCGCACCGGTGTGGGCCACCTGCTCCCAGATGGCATCAAGAGCCAGCAGCATGCCCGCACTCTTCAACTCCTCGGGTACCTCCCGCAGCGAGAAGACGACCAGGTGCCCGGCGGGCCGCGTCGTGGTGGGACCCGCGAACAACTGCCGGTGCGAACCAGCCACGTAGGGGTCCAGATGCGCGGCCAGGGTGCGCGCTGCCGGATCCGGCAGGACCGTCAGCTGGGCGGCGAGATCGCCCAGCAACGGCGCCGGGCGCGTCCACGTGGCCGGATCGGCAGTGATCCCGGCCGTGCGGTAGGTGGCCAGCACGGCCTTGTCCAGCACTGCCCGTTCGGTGGCGGAGAGTTCACCGCCGAGCAGCACGGCCAGGAAGGTGTGCAGGAACAACACCCGCCGGGTCAGGACATCCTCACCCTCGCCGTTCCTCGGGGGCAGGTCGAAGGGGTTGAGCCGCACATCGGGGTCACCGAGGCGGATGACGCTGCCGCCGACGGCCTCGGCCAGGCGTACGTACTCGTCCTCCGGGTCGATGACCATCGCCTCGATGCCGGTGAACAGCAGCCGCAGCAGCTCCAGTTTCGTCAGGTACGACTTGCCGGCCCCGGAACGGGCCAACACGACGGAGTTGTAGTTGTCCTGGGCGAAGCGGTCCCACACCACCAGCGAACCACTGGCCGTATTGACCCCGTACAGCACACCGCCCGGCGACAGCGCGGCGCTCGCGGGCAGGTCGGGGGAGGCGAAGGGGAAACAGGCCGCCAACGCCTCGGTGTCGAAGGTCCGCCGCACCTTCAGCGTGTCCAGGCCGAAGGGGAGGGTGGCCAGCCAGCCCGGCAGCGCCCGGTAGGTGGCAGGCGCGGTCGCCACCAGCAGGGACTCGGCGATCGCACGGACCTGCGCCACCTCGTCCGCCAAGTGCTCCTCGTCCTGGCCATAGATGGTCATGTACAGACCGAGTTGGAAGAGCTTCCCCTCGCCGCGGGCGATGCGGTAGGCGAGGTCGGCCGCGTCCTGGGCGGCGGCCTCGGTGTCCGGGTCGTCCAGGCGCCCGCGGCCCCAGTCGGCGCGGCGCGAGGACTCCAGGCGGGCGCGCTGCTGCTTGAGTTGCTGCGCGGCCAAAGGACTGGGAGTCGGCTCGATGTGCAGGGCGATGTCGAGGCGGCCGGGGTAGGTCAGCAGCGGATCGAGCCAGCCGGGGACGACCTCGGCCGGGTAACCGGTCACGATCAGAGTGGCGGCGAGATGACCACCCACCGCGAGGGTTCGAGCGTGGACTTCGACAGCGTCCGGGCCCAGGCAGGCCAGCTCAGTGCTCGCATCAACCACCCGGCTGGAGCTACGAGTTCGGTAGGCAAGGAGTCGGTGGAGCATCACGGGCCTGCCAGAGGGAGCGCATCGGGGTCAGCGGCGAGACGAAGCATGTCGGTGGCGGCCTCCGTGTCCAGCGATGTGACGGTGATCTCGGCGGCTTCCAGAGCGCGCGCGGCTTCGGTGAGGCGATGACTCGCCCGCGCCCCGCTGGAAGCTGCGGGCTCGCGGGTCACCAGCAGGACCTGACGGGTGAGCAGGTCCCGTTCCGCGGCGAGCCCGGCGAGGAAGTCACCATGGGCGCGCGCGGCCCGCTCCAACGCGGGGTGCGTCAGTGTCGGTGCGAGCTGGGTCAGCTCGTCGACAAGGGGGGTGACGTCGAGGCGGTGGGCGCGCACCAGGACCTGGGTCGGGCCGGTCAGCGAGTTGAGCCAGCGGGCGAACGCTTCGGTCAGCGCCTGCTGTTCGCCGCCGGTGCGCAGGTGGAAGTTGACCGTGGAGCACACCGCGAGCGCACTGTGCCCATCCCCCGCGAGGCCCAGCACACCGGTCTCGGAGACCTCACCGCACGGCAGGTCGAGCACGGCTGGGGCTGAGCCGGCCTGCGCCCGCCACTCTGCGGGAACAAACTCCGGGAGGGGCTGGACTCCTTCAGGCGCGGGGACGCGCCGTTTGGGCGTGCGGTGGTAGTGGACGGCGGCGAGCAGGAGACGGTCCAGGCCGATGCCGTCCCGCCGCCCCACCGCGATGACCGTCACGACCACCGCGACCGGCGCGGTCAGCGCCGCATAGGCGAGCGGATGCATGAATGGACGAGAGGCCCAGTACCCGCCGTACAGCATTAGCCCGGCGACGGCCAGGATCGCGGTCTGCCGTGCGGTCAACGGGCCAAGAATGCGGTCGGCTTTGGACACGTCGGCGGGGATCCGGGCCGACGTGACGTGCTCGTCGTCCAGGTCGGCGGTCATCGCGGTTCACCTCCGGGAAGGAGACGGGGGAGCGGGCGGTTCAAGGGGCAGGCGCAACTGCACGGGCCGGACTGGGCGGGTGCGAACGCGGGCGGCCGGTACTGGGAGCGCCATCTGCCGGACACGGCGTACCGGCGCCGGTACGCCGGACGACTGAGGTGCTGTCGGGGTCGCGCCAGCCAGGGGCTTGGAGCTGGTGATGCGTGGCACACGCTGAGCGGTGACGGGCAGACGCAGCTGGGTTGGCCGCCCGGGACGGGCCGGGACGCGCTTGGCGGGAATGGGCAGCGTCAACTGCCGGGTGCGGCGAGCCTGCGAGGGATGGATGACCGAGCGGGGGCCGGCGGTCCCGCGCGCCGGGCTGGTCGGCGCACCCCCGGGCCGAGCCGTGCGCAGGCCAATGGGGGTGGAGACTTGGCCTCCGGTTGCCGCTGTGGCAGCGGGCGCACGACTGCTGGCGCGCGAGCCGGCTCTCGCGACCAGGGCCCTTCCCCGGCGCAGGGCGATTCCGGCGACGCCGCCCGGTACCGGCAGCCGGCCACCACCCCGACCGCCCGTTGGGCGGCCGGGACGGTTGCCTCCACCGCGTGGGGGACCCGGAGGTGTACCGCGTCCACCCGGTCCGCCAGGCCGCCCACCCCTCCCGCCACCGCCGGGGCGGCGGCGCAGCACCGCGGCGCCGGGAACGTACCGGTTGATCAGCCGCCACAGGGCGACCGACTGCAACATCCGCAGCGAAGCCGGGAGTTGGGGATGGAGGGGAGTAGCCCGGAAGATGACGCGCGTACACCAGCCCGGGATCTTGAACAGGATCCAGAACAGGGCGAGTCCGGCAAGCAGCGTGCCGAGCTGGGTTGGTTTGGGGAAGCCGAGCAGGGTGGCGCCCGGGGCGAAGAACAGCTTCAGCGCGACGATCAATGTGACGGACTGGGCGACCTGGATCGTCAGACACCCGGCCAGCGCCCGCCACCACATCCGGGCCACCGGGTCGGTGACCGGGTGCGCGTGACAGGACAGGGCGAGCGGCCCGGAGACGGCGATCACGGCGATGACCGCGATGCGGACGATGTAGCCGACGAGGACGGCCAGGATCAGAAAGATCGTGAGGATCGCGATCAACAGCACGTACAGGGCCATGCCGTGACCGCCGAACAGGGCGAACGGGATGGCCCGTTCGATCAGGCCCTTGCCGGCATCGGAGGCGTCGGTACCCAACAGCGCGTAGGAGAGGGCGTTGGCCAGGGAGATGGCCTTGCCCAGCACCGTGAGCGAGGCTGCGGCGGCGATGATGCCGATCAGCAGGCGCGGCGCGATCTGCTTGAGCGCGTAGCGGCTCTGCAGAGTCTCGTGTGCCATGACCGTGAGCCCGCCCGCGGTCACGAACAACACGTAGATCCCGCCCGTGAGTCCGAGCGAACCGGTCCACAGGCGTTTGATGTCGGCCTGCTCCGTGAGATCGGGAGTCGAGAGGAGGGTGGCGCCGAGGAGTTCCCGCAGCGGCTTCATGATCTGGTCGACGAGCGTCCCGAGGAATGCCGTGATCGCATTGACGATCATGGTGGGAACGTCGAGGAGGCTGCCGAAGCCGGTGCTGCCCTTGTCACAGGGGATCCCGGCTACCTCGCACGCGGGCGGGACCAGGCTAGGTGCGGGCTCCGGAGGGCGAGGTGGCTGGGGGCGTGGTGCGGAGGGGCCGGGTGCCGGGAGGGGGCCCGGGGCGGGAGCGGGGGTCGGTTGCGGGGCAGGGCCGGGTGCAGGCGCTGGGGCCGGTGTGGGTTGCGGAGCGGGTCCGGCTGACGGGACAGGTTCGGGCTCAGCAGGCGCCATTCGGACCCCGGCCGGGGCCGAGGCCGAAGTGGCGTGCGCAGACGGCGAGACCAGGTCCGTCGCGCCAAGCAGCACCGCGGTTAGCACCCCGGCGGAGGCGAGGACGCGGCGGGCCGTCATGTTCCGGCTCCGACGATGCCCTGAAGGACGGTGACCAGTACCGGGGCGAGGATGGCCAGGCCGTAGCCGATGGCCGCGGCCTTCAAGGCCCGTTTGGCCGCCTCGACTTCGCCCGGGTCACCTCCGGCCATCAGGTAGCGCAGCCCGCCGAAGGTGAGGAACAGCGTGGCAAGTCCCGTCAGCAGCCCCACGATCCAGTTCCGCAGATTGTTGATCACCGTGGGGACGTCCGCGACGGCCCATGAGTTCGGTGGATGCGCCAGCAGGGTGGCGAGCGCGCACACCGTGATGCACAGGGCCCGGACAGCTATACGGCCCAGTTGGCGCCACGTCAGTCGGCGGGTCCTTGCCCGCAGCGGGTGCAGAGGTACGGGCACGGACACACACCTCCTCGTGAAGGCGCAGACAGCAGGTGAGTGAAGAAGAAGGAGGAGGGGGCGATGAGGGTTCCGTCCCTGGGAGTCCAGGCTGGCCCGCGACAGCGCTTCACCTCCTTGCAGGCAAGGTGAGCCGCTGGATGCGGGGAGGGGCGGGTTCGGGGTGTCAGCACGAGACGCCGTGCCCGAACTCCCAGGGACGAGAGGGAGGTGAGAGTGGCTACGGCACAGGGGGTTCCGTAGGTGCTCTCACTCTCTTAAGGAGAAAAGCGGGGCCTGATCGTGCCACTGTTGCCTCAGACCTCCTGCGCGGCCAGCGCGACGGCCAGGCGCCGCTCGGCGGCGGCCCGGTGGCGGAAGGCGGCGCGCACACTCATGCCCACCGTGCTCGCCGCCTTGGCCATCACCTGGCGCTCCAGCCGGGTCTGCGCGATGAGTTCAGCCTCCCTCTCGGTGAGGACCCCGGCCCGGACGGCCCGCAGGAGCACGGCGAACGCCTCCGCCATGCCGCGGGCGGGCAGGGCCGCGGCACCGCGTTCTCATCCAGCGCCACGGCCTCGATGCGCCGGGTGCGCTGCGCGGCGTACAGCAGACGGTGCGCGGCCCGGTCGCCGGCCCGCACCAGCCGCAGCCCGGCCTGCGGCTCGTCCGTGGTCAGGAGGGCGAGTTCGGCGGTGACCGCCGCCAGGACTTCCTGCTCCAGCTCACATGCCTCGACTTCCGCCAGTCGCGGCAGCCGGGACAGGGTGCGCCGCAGTGCGGGAAGGGTGAGGCCGACGGCGACGGTGCCCCACGGCTCTCCGAGCAGCGCCCGCCGGCGCAGGATTTCGTTCCACACTCCGGCGCGGGCCTGTTCGGTGCAGCTGGGGTGCACCATCCGGGCACGGACTCGGGTGACGCACAGCGGGCTGACGGTGTCCGAGTCGGCGGACAGCGCCACCGGCACAGTGAGCGGACGGCCCTCTGCGGCCAGCGAGAGGAACGCGGACTCGACCTGGTCCAGGGGCGAGATGGACCAGAGCGGGGGGTGGGGACGAGGGGACGTGGGGCGCATGGCGGCTCCTAGCCTTGATGCGGCGGATGGGTCGCCGCCCATCGCGCCAGCCGCCCTTGCCACGGTCTTGCCGCCGGAGGGTTACCGGTCCGCTGCGAGGGTGCCGTAGCCCTGCCATCTGGCCGCCAAGCGCTGGCAGATCTCGCGCTGACCAGTGCTTCTTCCCTCGGCCCGGCCCGAGAGGAATTCCCTGAAGAATTTTGAAGAGCCCCCTGGACTTGCTGGTGGCAGGCGCTTGCCCGCCCGTGAGGGCGCCCGTAGTCACCCAGTCCGTACTCTGCCTCGCAGGGTGACGGGTCCCGTGGCAGATCGTGCGCTGACCAGCACGTTTCGCTGGCGGGTCAAGGGTCTGCTCGGTGAGGACCGCGGTGCTCAGGCGGAGGGCGGCGTCGCGGTCGGGGAAATACCGACCACGTCGGTGCGTCGGTGAATCTCCTTGTTCAGCTGCTCTTGGGGATTACACGAGGACGGCCCGACTACCCCAACGGGGTCGTACGGGCCGTCGTCACACAACTCCCGGATTCGCCAACGGAGTCCCTGGAGGGCGAGGGCGGAGGGGAGTCTGAGGGCAGTCGGCAGTGCAGATAGCGAGCACTGCCGGTGTGACACCAGACAAGCCCGCGCTTTGGCGCTGGGTTATGCGGTGGTTCGGGCCTTGCGGCGGCGGGCGATGAAGAGGGCTCCGCTCCCGGCGGCCACGGCGGCGGCACCGACGGCCGCGACGACGGGGGTGGTGGACGATGAGCCGGTCTCAGCGAGGCGGCCGCTGACCGGCAACTGGGTGCGATCGCCCTGGGCGACCGGGCGGTTCTGCGGCACACCCGGGCTGCCGGACTTGACCGGCTTGCCCTTGGCGTCGCTCTGGTCCTTCGTGGGCTTGGTGCCCGCGGGGACGATGGTGAAGTCCCATTGGTAGAGCTCACCGAAGCTGCAGCGGCCGTCGCCTTCGCCCATGGAGTAGCCGGAGGTGAAGAAGAAGCCGGCCGCGGCGGGGGCTTTGCCGTCCACCTTGATTCGCATCCGGGCCTCGACGTACTCGCTGGCCTTGATGTTCTTCGCGCCGGCGAAGTAGCCCCACAGGTCCTTGCCCCGCTCGGTGGTGGTCCGCCACTGGCCGCTCGTGGTGTCGAACCACTCGACGGTCACCAGGAGTTCGCTGATGTCACTCACCCGGTGGTCGACGGTGCCCAGTTCCATGTCGAGGTTGACCCGCTCCAGGGTCCGGTCGGAGATGTTCAGTGCGCGGTAGGTGAACTCGTGCCAGCCGGATCCGGCGACGATCTTGTTGGGCAGGCCGCGCAGCGAGGTCCGGACCGAGTCTTCGTCGGCGGGGTACTGCTTGCATTCTCCGAGCCCGGGAGTCGGCAGCTTGGAAACCTCGGTGGTAGGCGTACGGGTGGGCTGCTCGTTCGCCTTCTTCGCCTTCTTCGCGTTCTTCGGGTCGGTGACAGAACCGGAAGGAGAAGGGGTGACAGCCTTCGGAGTGCTGGAGGCGCCGGGGTCTGGCACCGTGTCGTTGCCTGTCTTCGGGTCGGCCGCGCTGGAGGACGGGGTGGAGTGCGGTGCGGTGCTGGGCGCCTCGCTCGCACCGGTGATGCTGTCCCCCGTCGTTGCGGAAGCCAGCGGCGCTGCCGTCAGTGTGGCGGTTCCGATCGCCGTCATGACTGCGGCGGTCGCCCATACGCGGCGGAGCTTCATGGTGTCTCTTTCAGGTGGTGCGAGTGCCGACAGCAGCGGGGGCTGTGGCGGTTGGTCGGGCGGTATGACTGCTTGTACGCCGTAATGGTTGTAAGGCTCCGAGCCGTGAGGTGCGTCACGGCATGTCCTCATGCGGCTCCCCGAGGGGCAGCGTTCCGCGTTGCCCGGCTCGTCGGCGCACGCTCCAGTCGCGCGTGTGCTGCGCGCGCGGATACCGCGATCGCAGGAACGTACCTGGAGCCCCGCCGTGTCCGGTTCCCCGCCTGACCAGGGCGCCCGGCACATGAGTTCAGGCAGCGGGGAGGCCTGCCCCGGAGGCGGTCGTGTCGCCCGAGAGCGCGTCCGGCACGAGGTCCGCGCTGTGGGAGGGGGCCTGGTAGCGGAAGTGTGCGAGGCGGGGGAGGCAGACGCATGCCTGGTTCAGGACGAGGACCCGGGAAACGGATCGGTCGAAAGACCGGCACTGAGTCCCAGGCCGACTCCACTATCCGCTCGAGCCTGGCACGATCCCGCCGGAGGATTCTCCTTAGATAGGTGTCAGCACTCTTCGGCGCCCGGCCCGCTCAGCGCGCCCACCCATGACCAACCCCCGTACCACGACGGCCCCGTCACCGCTGCCGACCAGCATCTGGCTGCCCGGCCCCCGCGACGCGGACACCCCACCGCCCTTCCCGGCCGTCCTGCCAGACTGGGCGATCGGCAAGATCCGCACCGAGTTCACGCAGCGCCACAGCCGTCAGCCAGCCCCACTGTGGCGCCTGACCGTCTGCGACACCAACGAGGGAATGGACGCCCGCACGCCCTGCGCGGCCGACCACACGCCCGGTGCCCGGAACGCACGGCGTACACCGGTGATCCTTGCGGAACTCCACCCCGACACCCTCCCGGCTACCACCCCGCACAGCCGATACGGCACCGATGAGCAGGGCGCGATCGATAACGGCTGGCCCGGGTTCCTCCATCGCACCCACCGCCTTCTGCGCACGGACGACGTTCTGCTGCTGGCCACCCGGCAGCGCCGCGACGCCGGGAAGCTGACCGACCCGCTCGGCCTGCTCATCGCCGCCGCCCGCACCGCAGGGTTCCGCTACCTCCAGCACATCGTGATCGTCCACGGCCACGCCGTCGACGACCAGATCGTTGCTACCCCACCCGAAGGCACGCCGCCCGGGCTCATCCACTCCGACCTCCTCGTGCTGTCCGCCGTCCACACCGCGTAAAGAGGAGCCCGCCGTGCGCAACTTGGACTCGGTGTGGAACACCGCCCCGACCTCCGCACCCGCCCAACGTGCCGACCGCTACGTTCCCGGCTCAGCCGCCCACCCCGCCAAGATGCTCCCGCAGATCGCCCGCCACGCGATCGTCACCTACACCCAGCCCGGCGACCTGGTCCTGGACCCGATGTGCGGCATCGGCACCACCCTCGTCGAAGCCGTCCACCTCGGCCGCCACGCCCTGGGCACCGAGTATGAGCCCCAGTGGGCCGACCTGGCCGAGCGGAATCTGCGCCGTGCCGACGCCCAGGGCGCCACCGCCTCCGGGGCGGTCTACTGCGGCGACGCCCGCCAGCTCACCACCCTGGTACCCGCAGCTTTCCATGGCCTGGTCGATCTGGTGGTCACCTCACCCCCGTACGGTGCCAGCGTCCACGGACAGGTCCGCTCCACCCGCGAGTCCGGCGAACGCGGCGTCGTCAAAAGGCACTACCGCTACAGCCACGACCCCAACAACCTGGCCCACGTCGGCCTGGAGACCCTCCTTCAGGCGTTCACGGACATCCTCACCCAGTGCCGCCACCTGCTCCGGCCCGGTGGAACCGCCGTGATCACCACCCGGCCCTGGCGCACACGCGGCGAACTCATCGACCTGCCCTCCGCCGTCCAGGCCGCAGCCGAGAACGCCGGCCTCATCCCCGCCGAGCGCAACATCGCCCTCCTCGCCGGCATCCGCGACGGCCAACTCATCCCCCGCCCCTCCTTCTTCCAGATGAAAAACATCCGCGACGCCCGCCGTACCGGCACCCCGCTGGCGGTGATCGCGCACGAGGACGCCCTGATCGCTCGCCGGCAGACCGCACCTTCCCGAACTGAGCCTGCCGAGCGTGTACTTCGGGAGCCGCTCGTCACGGAGGTCGGACGATGAACCCGACTGTGTGGCACAAGGACGACCACGTCACCCTGCTGCTCGGCGACGCCGCCACCGTCCTCGCGGCCCTGCCGGAGAGCAGCGTCGACTGCGTGGTCACATCCCCGCCCTATTACGCGATGCGGGACTGGGGCGCGGGCCAGATCGGTCAGGAGGACACCCCCGCCGCCTACCTCGACGCCCTGCGCGCGGTCTTCCGCCAAGTGCACCGCGTGCTGCGCGACGACGGCACCTGCTTCGTGAACATTGCCGATGTGTACGCCACCGGCTCGGCCGCCCGCCGTACCGTTGTCGTGGGGCAGCCGCCGGTTGCGGTCAAGTCGCTGCTGGGCCTGGGCTGGAGACTCATGCTCGCTCTTCAGGGCGATGGCTGGCTGATCCGTAACGAGACGGTCTGGGCCAAGCCGAACGCGATCCCGGAGTCCTGCCGCGACCGCCTCGCCCGCAGACACGAGCCGGTGTACTTCCTCACAAAGACCGGCCAATACCACTTCGACCTCGACGCCATCCGCCAGCCTTACACCGGCGACCGCGCCCTGTCCCGCCGGGCGCACCACAGCGCGAACAAGCCCAACACTGTCCGAGGCACTTGGCCACCGACCGAGGGACGGCAGACCAAAGGCCGTAATCCGGGCACTGTGTGGACCATCCCGACGAGACCAACTCGCCATGCGCATACGGCTGCCTTCCCCGTCGGCCTCGCATCGCGGTGTGTCGCTGCCGGCTGCCCGCCGGGCGCCGTCAGGCTTGATCCGTTCAGCGGCTCAGGTACCACACTTGAAGCCGCCCTGCGCCTGGGCCGCCGAGCAGTCGGTATCGACCTCCGCGCCGACTTCCACGCGTTCGCCGAGGTCCGGCTGCGTCAGCTGCTCCGGACCCGCAACCCGCATCCGGAAGCATGAACGGGTTCCTGCGCACCTGCTGTGACCAGGAGAAAGAACCGCTTGACGACGCGCCCGACGCGGAGCGTCCATGGCCGCCGGTCGGCACGGCGGCCCAGCCTGCTTACGCCATGCCTGCACGCCCTGATCCGAGCACGGAAGGAGAACGTCATGAACGGTCTGGGGGCGGTGCGCGTGTGA
The DNA here is from genome assembly GCF_001279695.1 of Streptomyces sp. WM6378. Lineage (GTDB taxonomy): Bacteria > Actinomycetota > Actinomycetes > Streptomycetales > Streptomycetaceae > Streptomyces. The sequence goes on along the minus strand of NZ_LGDD01000305.1, from coordinate 26,231 downwards.
CTCGCGGCGGGAGCAAGCGGCTGCTGCCCCCGAAGAGGTCGCCGAGTGGCTCAGGGTCAGTGAGGCCACCGTCAGGAACAAGTACCGCGCCTGGGGACTCAAGCCCCAGAAGGTGGGGCGTCTCCTGCGGTTCCGCGAACGCGACATTGTGATCTACCTGGACGAGCACTACGGGTGAGGCCGGTGCCCGGACCGCGGGAGTAGGCCTGGTGGCCACGTTCTATCAGCGATGCAAGAGCGACAAGCGAAACGTCAACTTCCCCTGTGACAAGCCCCGCTGCGGGCACCCGTAGACCGTCCGCTACCGCGAACACGGCGAACCCGCATCGCCCGAACGCCAGCCGAGTTTCCCGAAGAAGTTCCAGGCAGAGGCCTTCGCCGCGAATCTCGATCACGACAAGTACGAGGGTCTCTGCCTCGCCCCCAAGCGCGGCGAGATCACCGTACGGGATTTAGCTGTATCCCGGGCCAGCACCCCTGCAGCACCCGTAGGCGCCGCGCTGGACGAGGGGAACGGGACGTGGCTGAAAGGCGTTGAAGGAGCGGTCCCGAGGTCGAGGTCGTCCGGGATCATGAGGCATGCTCCCGGACGACTGGCACCTCACCCAGGACATCGACGCCTTCCTTGCCCGAGCCGGGCACTTCCTGCGCTCGCGCGCCGCTCTGCACAACACGCCGCTGACGGACATCGAGAAGCTGCGGACACACGGGGCGGCCGATCAGGACGCCGAAGCCGCCGTTTTCGGCCGACTGGAGTCACGGGGCGAGGTCCGTGCGATCTTCTATCTCACCCCCCTCGGACGCTTGGGCATCACGCCTCTCTCTGCCGAGCAGACCGATGCCCTCGCTGCACACCTGGCCGGCCTCGGTCACTCACCCGCCAACGTCATTGCGGACCACGACACCGCTGGCGCCTTCTCCGAGTCATGGCAGAAGCACACGGGCGCGGCGTCGGTACTTTTCTGGCGAACGCATCTCTACCGTCTCGGCACGCTCACCCCACCGCAGCCGCGCCCGGAGGGCCAGGGCCGCCTCACGAGCGGTAAGGACCGCGACCAGATCGTGCGCTGGTGCCGCGACTTCTGCGTCGACGTCGGGGAGCAGCACTCCATCGACCTGATCGACGTCGGCTCCTGGGACGACTCACGTTTCGGCGACAGGCACTTCACGTTCTGGGAGACCCCGGAGGGCAACCCCGTCTCGATGGCGGCCTCGACCTCGGTCGTCGGCGGCATGGTCCGGGTGGACCCCGTCTACACCCCTGCCCACCTCCGCGGCCGCGGCTACGCGGGAGCTGTGACGGTCGAGGCGAGCAGGGCCGCGCAGGCCGCAGGGGCGACGGACGTTGTCCTGTTCACAGACCCGGACAACCCCACGAGCAACGCCCTCTACCAGCGTATCGGGTACGTCCATGTCGCGGACTTCGCCGGATACAGGTTCTCCTACGGCGCACCAGAGGCCGGATGACGGGCTTTCCTGGACAACGGCCTAGGAGGGATCGCAGGTAGCTCCCGCATCGACGATCCGGCGGGCTGGGCGCACCATCTGCCGCGGACCGCTGCGCGAATAGTGCAGGGATCGAATACTGCCTCTTCACCAGTGCCTCTACATCCCGCGCGCCGTCCACACCCACGGCGCGTTTTTGCAGCACCGCACGTGGATCTGATGGCCGATTTCGCACCGAAGAGTCCTCGGAAGGGCTGAACTCGGCGCGGTCGCTGCGTCGTGGACGCCACCTGGTCGTCTACCTCAACATCCCTGCCTAGACCATCCCCAAGGACCTCTCCGCTCTCCGCGCCCGGCTACCCCATAACCCGCCCCGACACCCGCAATAGCATCACCACTGCCATCCTGAATGAGCGTCTTCATAGACGGACTCGCAGGGGAGGAACGGTGATGGAGACAGGAGAGTTTTGGGCGCACCGCGCGCGGGCAAACGACCCCGTCGCTCGTGTGGAAGTGCTGCGTATCGGCACCCAGCGCCCGCCGCGTGTCAAGATCCGCTTCACCGCGGACGAGGACGAGGGCCGTGAAGGCTGGGTGCCACGTTCGCAGTTGCGCGTTCCGTGGGAGCAAGCCGACCACTGGCTGGCGGAAGAATGCCGCTGGAAAGCCCTGCGAGCCGCTACGCCGTCGCGCGATGCCCCCGAGTGCCGCGCGGCGGATATCGTCTTCGAAGCCTGCCCTTGGGAGGAACTGGCGAGCATCGGCTATTCGCGGCACGACGAGGGGGTCTTGTACGTACATGACCTGGCGGCGTTCGCGGAGGCGCTGGAGGAGAACGCAGAGTTTTTCACCCGTGACTCGCTGACGGTGCTGCATGACGATGGGAGCGCGGTGGCGCCCTGGCCCGTAACACTGGCGTGTGCCCGCAAGGGCGCCGCCCTGCACACGGAGCGTGTCATGAAAGACGTGGAACAGGCTGAGCGGCAGGCGCAGCGCGAAGCGATCTACGGTTCCTACAGTCCAGGCCGGGGCAAACGGGAGGGGCATCACTTCAGCCCGGAGATCTGCGCCAAGGCCGACAGGGAGTTCAGCCCCGCACGCGATCTCGTACGGCAGTGGTGCGGCGCGGAAGCCGCCGAGGCCTTCGCTGAAATCCACGTCCTGCGTGCCGAGGTCCTGAGGCTCGGCAGGATCGTCGAGCAGGCCGTCGGCATGCTCCGGCAAGCGGGCAGGGGCAAGGACGCCACGAAGATCGAGGCGGAGTTCGAGATTCCTGTCGAGGCGTTCCGCAGGATGACGCCACCTGGGTGAGCCAGGCATGGGCCAGGATCGGATTTCTGTCGAGCGGATTGTCGTCCGCATCACGTGAGCAGGAGCAAGTGATGGCGAAGAGACCACTCAACGAGCGGCAAAGGGACGTGCTCCGCTGGATTGCTGATGGCTGCCCAGCCGGGGTGTGGCACGACGTCACCTACAAGATGAGTGCGCAGGCGCTTCAGAACCGCGGGCTGGCGAAGATCGCCAGACATCGTGGAGTGTGGAGCGCGGAGACCACGGCTACGGGTCGTCATTACCTGGAACACGGGACCTATCCCGCATCCGAACCGCGACAGGACCAGACAGCACGGCGCGCCAGGACCATGGCGACTCCGTCAGCGGCCGCGCCCAGCCCCAGCCCCCTGCCCGCCCCCGTCCCTGATGAGCCCTCCGTCCTTGAATCCGGGGCGAGCGCTGCACAAACGCCGCGAGCAGCGCCGAAGCAGCAGAAGAAGACTCTTGGCGAGCAGCTCATCGACGATGTCTTGGCGGCCGGCGGCTCACTCGTGATCAAACAGAAATACGGGGCAGGCGCTCCCAACTGGCCGGCGCGGATCAGGTCGGCGCAGCGATGCGGAAAGCTGCCCGCAGGGAAGGAGCTGGTAGACGGCTGGCGAGCAGGGGGCTATGAGATCACCATCCAAGACATCCCGGCGTGGAAGCTGGCGGTCCTGGACCCGGTCCCTGTTCCGGAGCGACTCCACAAGCCGCATGCCATCGTGGCCACGCTGCAGGACGGTGAACCCGCCCTGCACTTGAGTAAATCCGTCCAGCAACGGGCGCTGCGCCTCGTCCAAGCCATCGTGACGGAGGCCGAGCGCCGCGGGTACAAGGTTCAACTCGCCACTGGCGAACACCGCGGACGTCGCTCACGCAGATCGGACGCCGCTGGACTCTTCACCATCACGGCTCACGGCCAGCAGTGCGTTGTCTCCTTCGGGCAGGAACAGGACCGGACGGAGCATGTGCCCACGCCCCAGGAACTCGCCGACGCCAAGCGCTACTCCTGGGTCAAGGTTCCCGCGCACGACTACTCGGCTTCCGACCGGCTCACCATCACCCTCAACGGGGGGATCACCCACCGCCAGTCCGTCTGGGCAGACACCGCCGACCGCTCCTTGGCAGTCCAACTTCCGGAAATCCTGCAGGAAGTGGACCTGCGGGGCCTGGCTGCCGAACGGCAGCGAGCCGAAGACGAGGAACAGGCCCGGCTCAAGCGGCTCCGATGGGAAGCGGCGATGCGGCAGGCCCACGCCGACTACGCCGAGGCCTACCGCGTCAGAGTGCTGGGACAACAGGAGAAGGCGTGGCGGCAGGCCACACGGCTCACCGCGTACTTGACGGCTGCACGCGACCGTATCGAAGGCCTACCGGACGGCGCAGAACGAGCCGACGCCGAGGCCTGGCTGTCTTGGGCGACGAACCACGTACGGTCGCTCGATCCGCTCACCCGACCGCTTCGCATGCCCAAGGTGCCCGAGCCCCGGCCCAGTGACCTGGAACCCTTCCTGCACGGCTGGAGTCCGTATGGCCCCCACAATCGCTGAGGAGATGCCGTGGCAGACGCCCTCAGGCCCCTGACCGCCAGCCGCTAGCCGAGAACCTCGACAATGGTGCCCGCGCCGACCGTGCGCCCGCCCTCGCGGATCGCGAAGCCGAGGCCCGGGGCGTATCACGGCCGAGTTCGACCGTCATGGTGACGGTGTCGCCGGGCCGGGCCACGGAGGACTCACCCAGGTCTACGTCGCCGACCACGTCCGCGGTGCGGATGTAGAACTGCGGCCGGTAGCCGGAGGCGACTGGCGTCGACCGGCCGCCGTCCTTTGTCGACAAGATGTGCACCTGCGCGGTGAAGCGACGCGCGGGTGTGATGCTCCCGGGCGCTGCCACGATGTCGCCGCGGCGCACCCCGTCTCGGGGTACGCCGCGCAGGAGCAGCGCGACGTTGTCGCCGGCCTGGGCGCTGTCCATCGGCTTGCCGAATGTCTCGAGTCCGGTGACCACCGTCTCGATGCCCGCGCCGAGGACGCTGACGCGGTCGCCGACCTCGACGGCACCGCGCTCGACGGCTCCGGTGTCGACCGTGCCGCGACCAGTGATCGTGAAGGTGTTCTCGACGGGCAGCCGGAACGGCGCGTCCACGTAGCGCTCGGGCATGGGCACATAGGTGTCCACGGCGTCGAGCAGCGCACCGATCGCCTCGGTCCAGCGCGGCTCGCCCTCCAGGGCCTTGAGCCCGGAGACCCGGACGACGGGCACGGAGTCTCCCCCGTATCCGTGCGCGGAGAGCAGTTCGCGCACTTCGAGCTCGACCAGGTCCGTGAGCACCGTGTCCTCGCCGTCGTCGACGGCGTCCGCCTTGTTGAGCGCGACCACGATGCGGTGCACACCCACTTGCCGGGCGAGCAGGACGTGCTCTGCTGTCTGCGGCATGATCCCGTCGAGCGCGGAGACCACGAGGATCGCCCCGTCGAGCTGGGCGGCGCCGGTGATCATGTTCTTGACGTAGTCGGCGTGGCCCGGCATGTCGACGTGCGCGTAGTGGCGGGTGTCGGTCTCGTACTCGACGTGTGCGATGTTGATGGTGATGCCGCGGGCGGCCTCCTCCGGGGCCCGGTCGATCCGGTCGAACGGCACGAAGGTGCCGCTGCTGCGCTCGGCGAGCACTTTGGTGATGGCTGCGGTCAGGGTCGTCTTGCCGTGGTCGACGTGGCTCATGGTGCCGATGTTGAGATGGTCTTGGTGCGTATGTATGCCGTCTTGGGCATGGCTCTTCCCTGGTTCAACTCGAAGCAACGGTCTCGACCGCCGGGCTCGTGGATGAGCGGTGGGAGACGGGAGCCCCTGGGCTGGTCCGACCCTCCCCACGCGGGGTCCGCCGGAGTGTCCGGGGAGGGTCAGCTTCGGGCGCCATCGAAAGAGTAGATGAGGAAATCAGCCGCGGAATCGGTCTGGAAGACGGCGGCCTGAGCAGCGTCCGCGACTGCGGACGGAGCTGCGAGGAAGGCGTGCCGGAACATGAGGCCAGTCATTGCCGATGACGGGGCGCCTGTCGAATGGTCTTCCTGGCAGGGGAGTTCCTGCCACGGTATGGCTGCCCGTTCCTGTCAGATCGCCATAGGAGTGACCCGCGAACGCGAACGCGAAGTCCTGTTCCGGCTCGACCCCAAACTGGGCAGGACGCCGGCCAAAGCCGTCTGGGACTGAAGCGTGCGCGGGGGACAGGAGCGCAACATTCGCGGTCCTGTTCCCAAGGCACGCGCTCTTGCCAGAGTCATCGGCCCGTTGCACTCTGTAATACGTTGAGGTGTAGCTCGATCCGTGCCGGGGGGACAGCGGATGACGGGGTACGAGAACGACGGCTTATCCGGGCCGAGACGGCCCGCCCGGCAGGCCCTGGGCGACAAGGTCCTGCTCCACACACGTACCGCAGAGCCGCCGACAGACGATGGCACTGCCTTCGGCGGGATCATCCTCTGCGGCACCAAAGCTCTCGCACAATCCAAGGACGCGCAGCGTCACCTCGTAGACGAAGCGCTGCTACTCGACCCGGCCTTGTACGAACAGCACACGGCCAGCACCCAGGAGTCCTTCCTGCAGGAACGGCCGCGTTCCGCATCGCCAGGTCTCTACCCCGAGCCGGATGCCACAAGGTACCCAGGATCCGAACAACTCGACGTCGGCGTGACCGCCGTCCTCACCCCCACACGGTGCTTCGAGCCAGGAGACACCGGAGCCGTCGCGGCAGCCACCCGCCGCATGCAGCAACTCGATTCCGATTCCGTCATCTTCACCGTCCCGCTCGACGCCCGGTGGCTTCAGAGCGACGACGCGGTCAGCTTCCTGATCCGCACCCTCAACCGGGTACCTCACCTCAAAGCCATCGCGCTCGGATCTGTCGACGAGCCGCTCCCGCAGCGGGAGACCGCCCTGCGCTTGCGTGCACTCATGTCCCGCATCGACAGTGTTGGCCTCATCCGGACCGGGCTTGCCGGACTCGACGCCCTCGCTCACGGCGCGACGTTCGTCTCCATCGGGGTTCAGCCAGCCTGCCGCACCTTCCGCCCACCGGGAGCAGCCGGGACGCCCGGCGCCAACCCCTCTGGCAAGCGCCGCGCCCGCGTCCTGCACCCCGTCCTGATGGAGTACTTCCACGGCGACCAACTCGCCCACCTCTACGGATTCTCCGACGCACCCGAGTGCCACTGCGACGCCTGCAACGGCCTCAGCCTCGCCCGCTTCAGCGATGACGAAGAAGACATCCAGGCCGCCGACCGGCACAACGTCGCCACCTGGCTGCCCTGGGCGCAAGAACTGCAGAGAACGCCAGCAGGCCCTCAGCGCCGAAGGCTGTGGCAGAAGCGCTGCTGGAAAGCCATCGACGACCGGGGAGAAATAGTGCTCCGATGGAGGCTCGCCAAGACCCCTGAACCCCCCGCCGCCCTCATGCAGTGGGCGATCGCAGTGGACTGACTTCCCCAGGTCCCCCAACCCGACCCGATACTTGCTCATAGGCATGCTCCGTGAACCGCCAGCCGGCCGCCGTAATGGTCACGTCCGCTAGAGGCTGCACGGGAACCAGCACCTTCGGTTCACCGGCGTTCTGCCAGTGCACGACCCCCGTGCTGAATCGAGCCGCCTCCTCCAGCAACTGCTCCGAGCCCGCCGACAGGCAGTCCAGCCAGATGGCCTGTGGCGCGTATGCGCCGAACGGCATCACGTGCAATGCCTCCAAGCTCGCGGTTTCGCTGCACACCACGGCCAGATCCACCCACAGCGGCAGTGTCGCCACCCGCTCCACCATGTCCCCGCGCTGCTCCGCCGTTCCGGCCGGCCACCCCTTGGACAGCCGACGCCGGTCCCTGCCTTCCAAGTTAGCCAGCGGCACCGGCCTGCCCACGGGCAGCTTCAACAGGGTCTCCAGCAGCCACAGATCATTGAGAGGCTCGGCGTTCAATGCGTCTCGCCGGGCGTGTTCCGCCTCGTCGAGCCGGTACACCAACACCACCCGCACACCCCACAACGTCACCTCAGAGACCCGGGCGACCGACGGAAGCTTCCCGCCCGACACAGCCTCAACCACCCGTCGTGTGCGCTCATCAGCCGGTACGAACTCGGGCATGCCCCACAACCTCAACCTTCTCGACGACCCCAAGCACCCAACCACGGCGACGACGGACGCTGGAACTTTTCATGGGTATCGGTCACCCGGGACGCCGAAACGGCGTACAAGCACTGGCCGATCGTGTGGAGGCACCTTCGGCGCTGCAACACGACCAACTACTGCTCGTCATGGCGCCGTTCTGCGTCCACGAGGAACACGGTGGCGTCCAGATCCAATTTGGGTCAGGCCGCGTTCGTGAGGGTCGTCCGGCCTGCGCGAGAACTTCGTCCCCGAACAGCGCCGCACGATCCGGACGACCACCCCGACCATCCTCGCGGTGTGGGCCTACGACCGTCTCCGGCCGCAGATCAACGGCGGGTCATAGGCGACCAACGCCATGGGTGTCCCTGAGCGATGCGCCGTCCTGACGGAACGAGTGGTGGAGTGTGTACCGCTTGGAAGACGGTTCGGTCGGGCGGGGTTTCGTCGTGGGAGACGGGCGTCGGCCCACTCGGTGAAGGCGATCGCGCGTTCATCGCTGGATGTCAGGTGGACGTGTGCGGCGAGCAGGCCCGGAGCCGGCCCAGCCACGTCCCTGCAAGTCGCTCACTGCCGTCCTGCTCACCACGAAGATGCCAGACGGCGCGCCGCATCGTGCATCACGCTGCGTTGAGCCCGGGACGCTCGATCCCCGGTACGAGCCTATCGATGCGGCTGGCTACATCGGCGCGACGGGCGCGCGCCCAGGCCAGGTGGTCCTCATCGCTGGACTACTGAGCATAGAAGAGAAGACCCATGCCGTCCGTGGAGAGGAAGACGTGCTGGGCCAAGCGCCCTGACGGCGTCGTCCGCGGCCACGGCAACGACGGACGCAGGATCACGATCCGTCAGCTCCTCCAGCACACCAGCGGCATCCCCGACTACTTGGACTACCTCAAGCCGGAGGACGTCCTCAACGACCCACTGGCGCACCACGACACCCGCGCCCCCGCGAAACTCGCGCTCGCCCATCCTCCGGCCTTCAGTCCGGCATCGGCTGGAGCTACTCCAACACGGGTTACCTGCTGGCCGGCATACTCATGCCTGCGGCGGCCTCGCCTGGGGGCACGACGACAGCATCCCCGGCTACCAGACGACGGGGGCTGCCACGGTCGACGGCAGGCAGGCCACGGCCATGGTGAACCTCTACCCGGGCGGCACGGACGCCCAGAACGACGACATGACGTCCGCCGCTCAGACGGCACTCTGCGAGGGCTGCGCTTCGAGCGCGCAATAGCCAGGGCCTCGGTGGCGGGCAGCAACACCTCCATCGCCTGCACCAGCCACCGCTCCACCTCGGTCAGTCGCTGATGAAGATGTTCCCGTCACAGGCGGCGGTCAGGGCGCGCGGGACGCTTTCAGGGGGGGATCAACCAGTCGCCTGTAGACGCTGCGGTGGCTGCACTGACCAGGAGGGCAGAAGCCGCATTTGGACGGGCCTACGCGAGACACAGCCTGACAGGTGCCCACGAATCCTCGCCGGGTTAATTTTAGGACAGTGTTTGGCTGAGTCGACCCAAGGCGGTCAGGGGCGCACGCCCGTGCCTTCATCGGCTGCGCCCCGGAAGTGTTCGAGCGATCGTTGATTCCTGTCAGTGGCACAACCGGCCAGATGCCGACGCTACCAAGCGCGCTGGTCAGCCGGGTTCTACGGCCTTGCATAGGATCTTGTCCCATGTTTCCGAGTGGTGAGGAGATCAAGTCCATGGCAGGGGAGCGAGTTTTCATCGTTACCGGCGGGGGGTCTGGAATCGGCGCTGAGACCGCCCGGTTGCTGCGAGCCGGCGGGCACAATGTTGTTATTTTCGGCCGGAGGCCGGAGCCGCTGCACCAAGTTGCCTCCGAGATCGGGGCCTTGGCTCATCCCGGTGATGTCACAGACCTTGATGATGTCCAGGACTTGGTCACGACCACGATGGCCACCTACGGTCGGCTGGATGGCCTGGTCCTGAACGCAGGCGTCGGACGCGGTGGGGCAGTGGGGGACCTGTCGGATGAGACATGGGAAATGGTGCTCGAGACCAACCTGACGGGCCCTTTCCGACTGTTGCGTGCAGCGCTCCCGCACCTGCTTGAGGCCCGCGGCGCGGTAGTCGCGGTGGCCTCGGTGTCCGCGCTCCGCAACGGGCCCGGCAACGCGGCCTATGCCACGTCCAAGGCCGCCCTGCTGCAATTGTGCCGGTCGCTGGCGGTCGACTACGGCCGTGCGGGTCTGCGAGCCAACACCGTGTGTCCTAGCTGGGTACGCACCGAGATGGCCGACCGCCGCATGGCCCGCTTCGCCGAGGAGTCGGGACGCCTGGGCGGGGGAGTCGACGCGGCGTACGAGGAAGCGACGTTGCTCATTCCAGCGGGACGCCCGGGCGAGGCCCGCGAGGTCGCTGAAGCTGTCAGCTGGCTGCTCTCGCCCGCCGCATCGTTCGTCAACGGGGCGGTACTCACGGTGGACGGTGGTGTGACAGCGCTCGACCCTGGGACTGCGGCGTTCGACTTTCATCTTGAGCCCCGAGTCGGAAGCCGCTGACCTTACCTGGTTGTGAAGCTGTGGACGGCTGTCGAGTCGTAGGCTCGCGCCAGCTCTAGGAGGAACACTTTCTCGCTCGCAAGATCCCCGCTGCCACTGATGAAGAGATTTGTTTCGTGAGGTTGCGGGGACTCTCCTCTAATTTTTGCCTGTTGGGCGTCTCTGATAACACAGGCCAGAACCGCAGCATCTACGTTCGGCTCCGGAATGGCCGCTTCGGCCAGGTGGCTGCGTGCCCTGCTGGGGACACCAGGTCCGATGTAGTCGCTGAGGACCAGGATTGCGTCGCGGGCTTCAATGACTTTTCGGTACACGATCAGTTTGCGAGGCACCCCGGGCCAGAGAAGGTCACGTATGCGAGTACGGGGGCTGGTCAGAGCAACGTGTGGGACGGACTTCACCAGGTCGCGCCACAGAGGCCACAACTTCCAGGCGGTTTTGACGTCTGATGCGGCACCCTGCACTGCCAGCAATAGGGGAGTGAGGATGGCCGCTGCCCGCAACAGGCCGTGCATGCTCATAAGTAGCGGCATGTATGGTACCGGCCAGTTGAATCCCATGGTGAGATGTATCAGAAGTGCGATCCAGTAGAGGCTGGCGCAGCTCGTTCCCAGGGCGAACAGTCGCAGACTTGCAGAAAGCGGCCGAGCCTTTGCGCGCCCACTGTACTGCCAACACACATAGACACATAGCGTGTTGGTGATGAGGTGGGTTGACATCAGAACGAGCCAGTAGGCAAGCGAGGGGAGCGGATCGGAGGTATCAGGGATTCCGGGTTGTGGGCCATGGCCCGCCACCATGGCCAAGATCAGGAGAGTCGGAGTCACGAAGACAGTGGTGAACCACAACACTGTTGTCAGTAGACGGTTGGTGACGGTAGATGACGCAATGAAGTACAGAACGGCATCTGCGGACACGACACCGAGAAGGTTCTTCGCCAACGGGATGCAATGGGGCAAGATGCCATGGTGCAGGGCGAAGGCGGTCAGAGACGGCAGGTTCAGTAGCATCGCCAATGCTGCGGAGGCGGCTGCGAGCCAGATGCCGCGCTGCTGTTGACAGCGGACTGCGGCAGGCGAGCGCAGGAGTACGGCTACGCACAGGACAATGACGCTGGGTTCGCTCAGCCACTCTCCGAGATCTCTGAGCTCAGCCGTCATGCCGGCCACTTACGCCTAATGCTGCTTCCAGTCGCCCCAGAGTGTCGCCTGGTTGTGTCCCTCCGGGTTGCCCCGCGCTCATGCGTATCAAGCTGGCCAGCATCTCGGCTTCCCGCTCCTGGCGCGTACCGTAGTTTGTGCGTGCGAGCAGGCGCTGAATCAATCGCGGATCGAGATCGGGAAGCAGCATGCTTCGGTCTGCATCGTTCTCGATATTGACTGCCTGATGACCAAAGAGAAGATGACCGACTTCGTGCAGGATGATGTGCTCTTGATGGAGCCGGGCTGTTCGCTGTTCGTAAAAGATGTGGTCATCGGTCGCAGTTTCGAGCAGTAGGCCGCAGGCTCCCGCAATGGCTGCGTTTGGTGGCAACGAGTGAAGATGCAGGGGTCTCCCGCGCAGGTCTGCCAGATGATGGAGGAGTGCCGGTATGGAGAACGGGTAAGGAAGGCTGAACTGTTTGAGCTTCGATTGGCAGCGTCGACGCAGGGTTAAGTGTCCGTACGGCATGAGTAATTCCGTTACGTCCCTTCTCGGGCAGCGGCGGTAGGCGTGCGAGCGAATGCCACCGGGACTGCATTTCACGAGCTTTTTTATTCGTTGGCAACATCCGATGTCCTAACCACCCGCCCCGCTTCGCCCGTCACGGTCGTGTGTATCCGTCAGGTTCTGTACTTGGCGCGCGGCGTTCACCATGGCGAGCAGCGCGTCAAGGCTGGCAGCAGAGAGTCCTTCAGCCCTGAGTGCAATATTGCGGATCCGCGTATCACGCAAGGCTGCGGCCAGAGCCAGCTGATCATTTACGCGTTTGGCCACCTCATCGTTGAGGAAGTACTCCGGTGGCACGCCAAAGTACTCGGAGAGCACCGCCAATTGCTGCAGAGTTACGTTGCGCTTTTTGCCGGTAGCCAGCTCCCACAGGTACGTACCCGAGATCGAGCCTCCCGTCGTCGCGCGTATATCCTCAGCCAGCTTGGCGTAGCCAGGGCGTTTGCGCTCGTCTGGGTAGATGGTGGCAATCAGCCCCTGGAGTCGCTCATCAAGCTGGTTCAGCAAGCGTCGACTCGGCTCATGTGGTGCTGATCTGCTGCTCATGCATCGTCCTTACCTAGAGAAACCGTGCACTTGAGGCACCGCCGAACACCTGGAAGCGCTTCCCCATTACTGCCACGATCAACCCCACCTGGCAAGCGGCCATTTAGTCTCGCTGACAATGACAAGATCTCGCCCCCGCTGGCGTGAACAGGTCTGGATGCAGATCAAGCCAGTCCCGGCCTTGAGGCGCAGCCGTGCGTGGCGGGCGAGCGAGCTCCTCGCGCCTCCGCACACCCCGAAATCCCAGGTTGGAGAGGTGAGGTGGGGGAAGGGCAGCCGACTGTTTCACGACAGGTTCCCCTGTTCGCTGAAGTTGATACGTTGACACCACATCGACCGCTGACATAGCGTCGCCGATTGATGGCACCTTGAATACCAGACGGTTCGTAGCTGACTACTGAGATAAGGCGAGTCGATGACTTCGCGCACACCGCGAGAGGTCCTAGTCCCTGTTCTTCAGTCATAAGTAAATGCCAGGCCGAACGCGGTCCGCCATGACATGCGGCCGGCGCCGGAGCCCCGTGAGATCAGTCAGGTTGCGGCCGTCGTGCCAGGCGGAGCCGGTTTAGCCGCAGTGCCTTACGGGCAGTGTGCGTTGCGTCAGAAACGGGGGGACCTTTGCGCTGCTATCGCCGAAATAGAACTGATCTGCCGGCCTGTGTACCGGCTAGATACTCCTGCCTTTCGCTCCAGCGGCGAGCCCGGGGAAACCCGATTGTGCTGCAGGGGTACAGGTTGGAGCTGGCGAGTGTGACTGCCGGGAAGTCGATATGGGCCCTTGCCGAATTCCGGGCACGCGGGGAAATGCCGGATCAGGCACCCGTTTCGCAGTTCGCAGGAACTCTGAGGGCGATCGCGTCTGATGTGTGTTCAGCTGTCTTCGGTGGATGGGCCCACAGGCCGGCGAGACAAGGATGTCGTGGGTTCAACGCACCGTTTCGCTGTGGCCGGGAGGTAGCGTCCCGGCGCCCTCTCTCTTGCGAGTGGGTGGATCTGTGGAACGGTGGTGCTGATGTGATGCCATCGCTCGAGGGGGCGCCGTCGGGCTGACCAGAACAGCCCCCAGTCCTCCAGCAGGGCACTGGTCGGCGATATGCCGTCGTGTGCGATGCGCTGAACGCCTTGCGTGCAGCCGACCTGAGGCCGCAAGGAAGGCTGGCGGCGCCCCCGGTCGCTGTCCTCCTCGCCGAGCTCGGTCTCTCCTTCAAAGTGGCCGCTCGTCGCCGCGGTCAAATCCGGCTGCCCAATAGTCTCAGCCCTGTTGCCCGTCCTGAAGATTACTCTTCGCCGATGATTGTTGACCCAAGGGCGGGCCTATGTGAGCATTTCATGACCGACGGTCGGTCAAATGTGCAATGGGCCCCATCTCTTGGGTGTTCCGGCTGACGGCAAGGCTCCTTTCATGAGCCCTCGTGAGCTGCCGAACGCAGCAGAGCGAGCCCCCTCACCGCCTCCGACTTCTGAGTGCCCATCCCTCCACCGTCGGCCCTGCCCTCCCGCCCCCTCAACACAGTGACTGTCATGCCCTCTCGAGCACGAGCGCACAGTGCCGTCCGCTCTCTGCCGAGCAGCTCCCGCAGTCGAGGAGCGCCCCACAGCCCTTCTTCCATTCGGAGCCGTGATGCTGAAGTTTCAGATCCTTGGAAAGATCGAGATCCAGGCCGCAGACTGCACAGTCCGCCCCAAAGGAACCCTTCAACGTGCGCTACTGGCCACATTTTTGGTCAGCGAAGGACATCTGGTGCCGACGAAGACGATCATTGATGAGGTGTGGGGGAGCGAGCCTCCCGACGGCGTGGAGAATGCCGTGCAGGCGCACATAAGCCGGCTGCGACGGAAGCTCGCCGAGTTGGAACAGGACTCCGGAGCATCCCGCTTGGTAACCCACCCCCGAGGCTACCGACTTGTCCTCGGGGAGGAGCAACTCGATGCTCTCGCGTTCATCCGGGGCTACGAACGTCTCAAGGACGCCCCTGACAGTCCGCCTGCCGAGACCTCCTCCGAGATCAGGCGTGTGCTGGCCCTGTGGGACGGTCCCCTCTTCGGTGGGCCGGTTGGCGGGCTGTTCTGCAAGGCGGCCGCTGCACGTTACGAAGAAGCGCGGCTGGCACTTCAAGAACGGCTCTTCGACTGCGAATTAGAGGGCGCAAGGTATCAGCACGTCATTCCGGAACTGCGTGATCACCTGATCTCGAACCCTTACCAAGAGCGGATGCATCAGCAGCTGATGGTTGCCCTCTACCGGGCCGGCCGCCAGACTGAGGCCCTGCAGGTGTATCGCGATCTGAGCGCACGGCTGGCCGACGAACTCGGCCTGCTGCCTTCGCCCGCCATGCAGGCCTACGAGCGTGCGGTCCTGGAGCAGGATCCTGCCCTCCACTGGAGCTCCGTGCTTGGTCCGAGTTCACGCCGGACCCTCACACGCCAGCCCACGCGGTACTGAACTGGGGTGGCTTGGTTTGTTCGGGTAGTCCCGGGCTCCGCACGGACGGATCTCCTGTGCGGAGCCCGGGACATTGTGGCGGGTGCGTGGAGAACTCGCCGGTTCCTGACCTGGCTGTCCTACAGCGTTGGCAGGGCGTTGGCGAGCGCCGCCTGATGGCCAGGAATGTGTTGGCGTGTGCGCATCTCGATCAGTGTCGCCCAGGACATCACCGAGTCGCTCACGTACTCCCCGTTGCGGTCGTGCATGCGCAGTTTGAGTTGTGCCTGGGCGTCCAGTGAGGAGTACGTCTCGATGAGAGTGCGCAACTCGGCCCAGTTGCGGCGCACGTTGTCGATGCGCTGCGGGTGCGTCGATGTGCTGATCATCGAGGCGATCCTGTCGGGGTCCATCGAGGGCTGGTTATCAACGACTGCAGTGTGGCCGCTGAGCTGCTCTCGGGCGGCATTGGCGATGATCCTGTCGGCCAGTGCGATGTGGCACAGCCGCCAGTCGACATCGTCGCGCGTCTCGGCGTCGAGGGGCGTGTCGGCCGAAATGGCTTCGGCGGCGACTAGCAACTGACGGTAGGCGGCGGTGAGTTCGGTGACGTCCATGGGTTCATCCGTTGTGTAGGTGTCTGGGACGGGGAATAAAGGTGGAACGGATCAGATGCGCTGGCGTCGACTGCGGGCCAGGATCGCAAGGTCGATCAGGCAGAGGGCAGCCACGACGGCAGCGAACAGCTGGACGGCTTCGAGCAGGCCAGTCGCCGCAGCCAGGAACCCGACGCCGATGACGGGAACGCCGACGCCCAGGTAGATGACGACGTAGTAGCTCGACAGTACGTCGGCATGGCGGTCCTTGGGGGCGACGCGATTGATCTCGGTGATGCCCCCCAGGAAGGCCATGCCCTGGCCCACTCCACCGATGACAGTGGCGACGAGCAGCAGGGGCAGCGAGGAGACACCGCCAGCAATAGCCAGCATCACGAGCCCGACGGCCAGCAGGGCGAGCCCGGCAACCTGCAGGCCGACGGCGTCCTTGCCGGAGGCGACGATCTGCGCGATCACGGAGCAGGCAAGCATCAAGGTGACGGCACCACCGGCGAGGGCGAGATTGTCGCTGCCGGACAGTTTCGTGACGTACGTCGGCACCAGACTGAGGAAGAGACCGATCACAGTGAAGGCCAGGAAGCTGGCAGTACCGCTGGAGACGAACACGCTGCGCATCGTGGCCGGGATGGAGGGGCGCCGGGGACGCCACTTCGTCGAGGGCCGGGTGGTGCGCAGGGTGGCCATCGCGATGGCTGCGGGCACCAACAGGATGATCTCGACGACGAACGGCAGCACGTGGGGTGCCGGCGCGTACTGGGCGAGAAGCCCTGCGATCAGCGGCCCCGCGCCCAGCCCGCCGACCGAGGCCACGGTCGATACGAGGGCTGCCCGGCGGCGGTCGCCGTGCGGTTCGAGTTCGCTCAGTGCCGCTGTGAGCGCACCGGAGGCAGCGCCGACGGCCAGGCCTTGCAGGAGGCGGGCGCCGAAGAGCCAGGCGACGTTCTCGGCGAGTGCGAAGGCCAGCGAGCCAAGCGCGGCCAGGACCACCGCCGGCAACAGGACCTTGCGGCGTCCGATCGAGTCCGAGAGCGGCCCCGCGATTAAGAGGGAGGGGATCAGCGAGGCCACATACACCGCGAAGATCAGCGTCACCATGAGCGGCGAGAACCCGAAGGACTGCTGGTATCCGCGGTACAGGGGGGTGGGGAGGTTTGTGCCGGTCAGAAGGAACAGCAGCGTGTACGCGGTCGCCCAGAAGCGGGCCGGGCTGCTCACGGTGGCCGTGCCGCTGACGGAGGCCGCCAATCGTTCCGTTGTCATGTCGTCCTCGTGGTTCTCGTAGACGGGATCGCGGGATCGAAGCGCCGCGATCAGTGGCCGACGGTCAGTCAATCAAATGACCGTCGGTCAGTCAATCAACGGATCGGCCACTCCGTCAGATATGCTGGGTAGCCTGGTGTCCGGACGGAGGTGGGTATGGCGACGGCGAAGACGCGACGCAAGCGGGTCACCAAGAATCCCGACGACCGCAGAGACGACATCCTGCGTGCGGGAGAGAAGGTCTTCGGGACCACGGGCTTTGAGCGGGCCACGATCTCTGAGCTCGCGGACGCGGCCGAGATCGGCAAGGGCACCTTCTATCTGTATTTCGAGTCCAAGGACCATCTGCTGGGCGCGATGTGGGAGCGCTACGTCGACGCCATCGTCACCACCGCGCAGAGCATCCTCGCCGAAGGGGACGCCTGGTGGCCCACGATCGACCGGGGGATGGCGGCGCTGGTCGGGCACGCCCTCAAAAATGCTGAACTGCACCGACTCGTCTATGGGTCGGCCAACGCCAAGGCCCTGGAGCTGTGCCGGCAGGCCAATCAGCGCGTCATCAACCTCATGTGCGACTTCGTCAAGCAGGGCACCCACGCCGGCGCCTTCCAGGCGCTCGACACCGAGCTGGCCTTCCGCATGATGTACCACGCCGCCGACGGCCTGCTCGATGACCTCATCTCGCAGGGCGACGACATTGATGATGCCCAAGTCATCGCTCTGGTTCTTGAGTTGGCCCACCGCGCACTCGGCGACCCCCACTGCGTTGCGCAGCCCGTAGAGGTTCGCCCCGCTACAGGAACTTCAGGGGGATAGCAGAGTGCCGGGCCGGGGGTATGCCCCCGGCCCGGCACTGTATGCCTCCTGCGTCAGGCGGACCGCTCGCCCGCAGCCAGTACGCCGACACAGCCACTGTCCGATTCGTCATCCGCCAGGATGTCGGCCGCCCCAGCCCAGCTATGTGCGGTTGGCAGGGCGATGCCAGGGAAGGCTCCGGGCTGGCGCATGTCGCGCACCAACTCATCGACAAGTTCACGGGTGAGATGCTTCATCGCGTAGAGATGCACATACGTCCGTTGCTCTCCTCCCACGTACAGGGTCTCGCAGGACAGCGAGTACCGACGCACGATGTCCTCGCTGGGCTGGCGGAAGCGGACCGTGAGGGCTTGTGGGCTGCGCGCCACCCAGAGGTCGATCCCCAGTTTCTCCTGAAGCGCCAGCAACCGGTCATGGGCGTAACCTGCCAGGCGGTCGCACTCGGCGGCGAGACGCACCTGGTCATCGTATGAGTGCCGGGACAGATAGTCCCATAGGAGCAAGGCCGAGAACCCGTTGCGTGATCCCGCAAACGTGGTGTCGGCCGCCCCGATGTACTCCGACGACTTCGGCGGAATCATCTGCAGCCCAGTTCTGGTCATGTAGACGCCGCAGGCCCAAGGCGCGCCGATCCACTTGTGCCCGCTCATGGTCAGCGAGTGCACCTCGGGCAGCCGGAAATCGAAGACCGGTGGTGCGTCGTCGACCATGCCCGCATCACGGGCCATCTGGAGATAGGGGGCGTACCCTGCCCCCAGCGCAGCATCGATGTGGATCCAATACCCGCTACGCACATCGAAGTCGCTGTCCTTGTCCCGGTCGCGATATACCCGGCGCTCGTCCAGGCCGTACTCCGTGCAGATGTCACGGACGGTGTGGGCGACGGCCTCGACATCGTCGTAAGCACCCTTGAATGTCGATCCGTAGTTGAGGCTGACAAGGATCGGGTAGCCCTTGCTCGCAAAAAAGCGGACCAGAACAGCGAGTTTGTCCACATCGATCGCTCCGGTGCCTGCGGCCCCTCCGACGGAGGGGACTTCGGTGGGCCACGGCGCACCGGGCTCGAGCGGGTTCTCGTCCGGGTAGACGGTACTGCCGACCGTGTGGAAGGTGTCGATGCCCAGGACCCGGACGGCCTTGGTCAGCGAGTAGTGGGTGTCCTGAGAGAAGAACGCCACCGGCTGGTAGGCGTGCGGGCTTTGGCCCTCCCGCCGCAGCGCCTGCTCGTACACGACCGGGGCCGCCTCGGAGCCGGCGGACTGTTGCTGACGAAGCAGCTTGCCGGACAGGTAGTCACGCGCATTCCACAGTCCATAGAGGTTGCCCTCGCTGGACCCCATGGTCAGCAGATACCCCCAGTACGACTCCGGATCGTCGGCGTTGTGAGGCCACTTCGCATTCCATAAGGAGGCGAAGTAATCGAGCACTGCCCGCTCAAGTATCTTCGAGTTCAGGGTGTAGGAACTGGACTCGTAAGGGTCTCCGACGTTGTTGAGATGCCGGTTGAGGTAGTGGCTGAGGCGGCCCTCGTAGTCCAGGTCGCTGGTGACCTGGTAGCCGGCGAAGTTGTGTGTCTGAGCGTCCACGTAGCTACGGAAGAGACGTTCGGCCTCCGCGTACTGCTGCGGATCCAGTCCGTTCGGCGGGATCTGAACCTTGGCGTACGGGACTTCGGGGATCTCCATGTATGCCCGCCGGGGGTCCTCGGATGGAGCGGTGACACGTGGCACGCCGTCAACCACCCGGAGGCTGCTGAAGGTCTTCTGCCACGGAGTGTCCTCCGGGCCGAAAGGGAGATCCACCTTAGAGGGAGCAGAGGAGGTCGTCACGGCGTTGTTCCTTTCGCTGGGGAATGGCTTCCGGGGCGGAGGCGCCATGGTGACGCCATCACGCAGCAGGCGTCTTCCGGAAGCTGCGGTCCGCGGGCGCCCGTGTGACGGGAGCCTCTGGGGCCGGATCGGGGACGGACTGCGCCCTTCCGAGCCGGGCATAGTGGCTTGGCGAGGCCGAGCGCGTGTGCCGGGCGCGGACCACGCCGACGGCGCCGGCCGCGACCAGGATCCAGGGAAGAGATGTCACTACGGGGTCCGAAGTTCCCGTCAGAACTGCGAAGTTGCGCACCACGAGCACTGTGGCGGCCGCTAGCCCAAGAGTGGCCAGAACAGGGGCGACAACAGTCCGCCACCAGCGTCGCGGACGACGCCGGAAGTAGCCGAGCACAGCCACCGATGCCAGCGCCTGGAGCACGATCACACCCAGTGTGCCCAGTCCGACCATGCTGGTCGACATGTTCACGTAAGGGTTTAGGCCGGCAGCGGCGTACACGAGGACGACGGCCGAACTCACCACGGTCTGGGCCAGGCTCGCCCGGTGCACCGACCCGTGCCGCGTATGCACGCGGTCCAGCCATCGAGGCAGCACCCCATCAACGCCCAGCGCGTACATGTAGCGGTTCGCCGCATTGTGCAGGGCCAGCCAACTGGCAAGCAGGCTCGTACACAGCAGCAGTTGCATGACCGTGGTGGCCTCGGAGCCGAGGTAGGTGGCGCTCAGGCCGAAGAACAGATCCCCCAGGTGCTGGGAGGCCTCGCCTCTGACGCGCGCCGGACCCACCGCACCGACGGCAACCCAGCTGGTGAACGCATAGAACGAGGCAACCACGAGAACGGCGATGACCGTGGCACGCGGTACGCTCCGGCCTGGATCCTTGGCCTCCTCGCCGTACAGACCGGCAGACTCGAAGCCCAGGAACGAGGCGAACGCGAACATCACCGATACTCCGATGCCGGGCGCGAGCGCGGAATCTGGACTGAAAGAGGCACTGGGCAGAGCGCTGAGACCACGGTCGACGAGAACAGATGTGTCCAGTGCAAGGAGAACGGCGATCTCACACACCATGCATACGGCCAGCACACGTGCGCTCAGCTCGGCATCCCGGTAGCCGAGCACGCCGACGAAAACCAGGCCTACGACAGCCCACACCGACCAGTGCAGATGCAGCCCGTGATCGGCCGCCACCGACTGGGTGAAATACGCGAAGGCTCCCAGAACTCCGACGGTAACTGCGTTGTAAGAGATCACGGCGATCAGACCGGCGCCGACGGCCGGAGGGCGGCCCAGCCCGTGGGCGATCTGACTGTAGAACCCACTGCCGCTGCTGAGTTCTTTGCTGATGGCGGAATATCCCGCAGTGAAGCACAGCAGCGTCAGCCCGGCGAACGCGAACATCGCCGGCACGCCCGGCCCGGTGCCCAAGGCGAAGGACAGCGGCACGGTGAAGACCATGGCGGCCAGCGGGGCCGCCGCGGCAATCACGATAAAAACGATCTTGGGGGTGGTGAGGGTGCGCTGAAGGAGTCCGCTCTGCCCGGTCCGGGGAGCACTGTCCATGGAGGTCTCCTGCACAAAGCTCAAGTGCGGCGGCGAACACGGTTCGCCGCCGCACGGCGGGATCAGGTCAGTCGGAGGATCTCTACAGCCTCGTCGAGCCCCATGTAGGCCAGGCGTGCGGCCGCCATCTTGTCCGTCCAGCGCTCCGCCGTGGCATACCGTTCCTCGGCGGTGGTATCCAGCAGCCGCTGCCCGGGCCACACCTCGTAGTCGCCGATGACGTCAGCGTGCTGGTGCATGCCCTCCTGGAACAGGTGCTCGCGCTCGAGGATGTACTTCTTGTCGGGGATTTCGTCCCACAGCTTGCGGCCGCGCTGGATGATGTCCATCAGCCGAGGCCGGTACTCCGGGTGAGTCTGCAGGTGCTCGCGCACGATGGAACTGCCGACCGTGAGGTGTCGGATCTCGTCGATGGCCGCGCCGCGGGCGATCGCGCTGGCCGCCGGGTCGATCAGACTCCACTTACGCTCACTCAGTTCGGCCGCCGGAGCCAGGACGCCTTCGATGATGATGGTGAAGACCGCCACGCCGCCGATGAAATCGCCCTCGTCGCGCACTGCACGGACCGCGAACTGCAGGATCGGGTCGAGTACCTCCTGCTTGTAGTCGGCTGACAACTTCGCAATCGTGGAGTGCAACTCGTCAGCTGGCAGGCCCATCTCCACAAGGTGGTTGCGAAACACCATCGAATGCCGGGCTTCGTCCATGAGCTGGGTGGCAAAGAAGTCCATCTCTGCGACACCCGTGGCATTGGCGACGTAGTACGCCAGCACTCGGGTGCCCTGTTCCTCGGCCACCGACCGGCAGCCCAGTTCCAGCATCTGCGCGTCACGCAGTGGGCCGTCGGCGCGCATATGAACCGGCGTGATTTCGGCCGAAGTGTGCCCGGTCTCAGCCCGGCCGCGTAGCGTGCCCTGCGCGACACCGCTGAACCAGTAGGCCAGGTTGCAGTCCTGCGCCGACAGGTCCAGGGTCATCGCGCCGTCGAGCAGCCCCGGCGCCTGGTCCCAGTCGGTCTCGGGGGGAAGGGAGTGCGTCATGCTGTCATTCCTCTCAACAGATACAGTCGTGATGAGCGCTAATCGAATGTTGTGATCGCACCGGCCTGCTCGCGCCGGGCCCGGAACACATCTCGGAACTCGACGTCGTGAAGCTGCCCGGCGAAATTGACCAGGGGGCGGCCCTCGCGGCCTTGGCCCTCGAGCACCTCTGCGACGAGAAAATCGTCTGTGGCTCCCAGAGAGACCGAGTCGGTCAGGCGGCAGGTGAAGTGCGCGAGACAGCCGCCCAGGACGGGGATGCCACTCTGTTTGTGCGCAGTCCAGGGAACGTAGTCGAACTGGCGCATTCCACGGGGGCGTTCCGGATTGGCGAACCAGTCGGCCACTGCCGCCTGGCGCGAGGAGAGCACGTTCAGGACGAATTCACCGCGCTGGCGCACTAGATCGGCCAGGTAGGAGCCCCTGCGCAAACTGGCACCGAACCGCAGCGGGTGCTGCGACACCACGCTGGCGGTGCTGACCGTGGCGCCATGCGCCGCATTGCTGTAAGTGACCGTCACGACGGAGACTCCCGTAGGCAGGCAGCGCGAGAACCCGCGAAGCGATTGCCAACGCGTCTCATCATCAACAGGAGCCAGCGTGGGGCGCAGGGAGGGGGCCGACGCGGTCATCGCTGGGAACCCACAACGGGCGAGACCGGCGAGGCTGACGGCACCGGTTTCCGGAACAGCGCCTGGGACAGGTAGGCGAATTCCTCGTTGACCACCGGCTCGAAAGGCAAGGCGAAGGGCTTGAGGAAGTTGCCGAAGACTCCGCGGTCGGCACACAGATGGATGGGAATGACGAGCAGGGCCCACTCAGGCCCGCTCACCCAGATCCACAGGCCCACCACGACCCCCTGCGTGATCAGGCTGTGCATGGTGTTGTACAGGACGTAGAACGCTTTGTGGATCCGGTGATTGGGACTGCGCCGATAGGCGATGGCGCCGGGAATGTACCCGATCAGATCGATGTAGACGAACAAGAGAACCGCCGGCAGCCAGCGGACTTCACCGACGTGCACGATGAAGAGCACCAGTGAGACGCCCAGTCCGACCAGATACTCGGATCGGTGCAGACGAGTGGTGGTAGGCGATTCGAAGGAATTGAGCTGGTCCATGGGGTGATCCGCCTCTCGGCACGGGTCAGATCTGCAGCGGTCCGCCGTTGAAGTACTCGACCAGATGGGAGGAGGAGCTGCTCCTGCCCGGCGGGTGGAAGGCAAGCGGGTGTAGGGCGGACGACAAATAGGCAACCTCGGGCGACTTGATGAACGCGATCCCGCCCAGGAGCTCAACAGCCTGCTCAGAAATGGCAGCCAGGGCCTTCTGCACAGCGAAGCGGGCGGTCAACGCCGCGGCCACCGCGTCTTCGCCGAACAGCCCGTCACGTAGCGCGCGTGCCACGCCCTCGGTCAGCCCGACGGCTGCCTCCAGCTGGATCCCGAGCGCGGCCCGGTCGGTAACCGCGCCCCGCTCTCGATGCATCACCAGCTCCGTCAGAGAGCTCGCGGCTCCTACGTAGGCCGAGGTGATCAACAGCTCGAACCAGACGAATGTCGCTGTCTGCAGGTCATCGAGCCGACTGGGGTCGTCAGGGGTGCCGCGGATAATGAGACGCTCGGGAACATGCACGTCTTTCAGACGTACCTCGTTGCTTTGCGCGCCGGCCAGGACTGGGCTGTCCCAGAACGGGTGCACTGAGATTCCCGGCGAGTCCGCCATGATGAGCGGGACGGCGAGCGAGGGCTGCTGGTCCTCACTGGGCAGTGTCACGCTCGCCGTCAAGATGCTCATCGAGCGCGACAAGCTGCACGGCTTCTTTGATCCATTGAGAATGAACCCGTCGTCTACCTCAGTGGCTGTCACCGACGGGTTGAGGATGTCCTGCTGAGTCCTCCCCTCGGCCCACCCCGAGGCCAAGAGCATGCCCTCTGGCGCCACACGCGATAGCAGCTGCTTCTGCTCTTCGGTGGGCGGAACGACCCGGTCGGCCAGGGCGAACAGCATCGCCGCCGTGAAGTTGTGCATCGTCGCAGCTGCCGCCAGCGACGGAGAATAGGCGCCCATCGCACGCGTCACGCGTACTGCCTCAAGCGCGTCCACACCGGCTCCGCCGTACTCCTGTGGGACCAGCAGGCCCGCCCCGTCATGTTCCCGGAATACCTCCAGGACCGGGCTGTCGGCCGATTCCCTTTCAAGGAGGGGTATCTCCTCAAGTGCTTTGATCAGCCCGGGGTGATGGCGCTCACAGGCATCACGGGCAATATCGAGAGAACGCATGTTGGGGTAACCTCCGGCGTCCGTCGGCGAGATTAAGCTCCGGCGTGAAGGCCACCGGAAGCCTGAGACTGGAACGTGCGGAAACGGTCATGGGAAGACTCGCCTCAGTGGCACGTAACGCCAGCTTTGCAGCTTTACCTGACGACTTCCTGACACTCACATGACGCTCTGAAGCTGCCCACGTCAGGGCTTCTCACCTGACACCTGAGTGATAACTAGCTGATGCCTGGGACCCGTCTCGCTGCTTGCCTATTGCATACCTCGAACTTGCGCCGCACGATGACCACCGGTACGTCTTGCCCCAGGAACGGGCATGCAGGGGCCCGACCGGTCCCTACGGCCAAAGAGCAACAGACAAGGAGTCTTTCCACATGGACATCCAAGTGGCGAAAGGTAGTTCGAGCGCCTCTCCTGAATATGCTCTCAGCGCGATACAAGAATTCAGCGCATCCGAGAACCCGAGCTCATTCCTCGCGGTAAACGAGGGGAACTCCTACTTCACACTCCCCGGCCGCCCTGGCGTGATCGTCTACCGGCCGGCCGGCGACTATATGGTCCAGTTCGGCGGCCCTTTCGCGCCCGACGACTCCTACGCCGATCTTCTTCAGGCCTTCACCGAGTACACCAGGCGCAACGACCGCAAGCTCGCGGCCATCCAGCTTCAGAAGCGTGACGCGGACATCTACGCCCGCCACGGTTTCACCGTGAACCAGGTCGGAGCGTCCTATGCCGTGGAT
The DNA here is from genome assembly GCF_001279695.1 of Streptomyces sp. WM6378. GTDB lineage: Bacteria > Actinomycetota > Actinomycetes > Streptomycetales > Streptomycetaceae > Streptomyces. The sequence goes on along the minus strand of NZ_LGDD01000305.1, from coordinate 981 downwards.
CTGACCACCCACACCCTGGCCGGCTCGCGCTATATGCAGCTGCGGAACAAGATCTCCCGAGCTCTGCGCAGCGGCCTGACCATCATCGAGGCCGATTATGAGCAGTGGCAGGACGGCGTCCGTGACATCAACACCCGCTGGCTGCCACTCAAAGGCGAGGGAGCCCGCCCACTCGAGTACCTCGTCGGGCAGACCGGTGGGGAAATGCAAAAGCATCGTCGTCTGTTCATCGGACACATCGAGGGGCAAGCCATCGGATACGTCTCCTACTCTCCGGTGTACGGCACCAATGAAGGCTGGATGCACGACCTGAGCCGCCGACTCCCAGAAAGCCCGGCAGGCGTCATGGAAGCGATCAACAAGGCGGCCATTGACGTTTTCTGCGAAGAAGGAGTCCCATGGCTCCACTTCGGTTTCACGCCATTCACCAGCCTCAGCGAAGACAGGGAAGTGCAGGGCCACAGTCTGGGCTTCAAATGGCTTATGCACTACCTGTGGGAAAACCAAGTGGTCTATCCCGCATCCTCGCAACTGGCTTACAAACAAAAGTGGAACCAAAGCCTCGTTCTCACGGAGTACGCGGCTTTCCCGGGGAAGTCCAGCGCTGAGGGATTCGTCAACATCTGGCGTGCCGCGAACGCCATGTGAAGCCAACGCAACCCCACCACGAGGAACGGTCCAACATGACGAAAGACCTGAACGCCGACACAACGCTCGAAGAAACCAAGAAAACCCTGGCAGATAATTTCATCCAGCTGTGCGGAAACCCAGATGATCGCGCGGCCGCCGAAAGCGCCGACAGCGCACTGCACCGCCTGGACGTCCTCCTCGCGGAAGCCGACGGATGATCTACGCCACGGAAAGTCAGCCGATGACCGGGCGGGCCACCGGGGCCCACCATCCGCAGCCGCGGCCCCGTAACGGCGGACACCAGTCCGCGACCGTTGAGCACGTCACGGGCGCGAAGTCCCTCATCCGTTC
>NZ_LGDD01000304.1 GCF_001279695.1 Streptomyces sp. WM6378 | reverse complement strand
CCAGCCTGGACAATTCACGCATGACCAGGGCATTCCCGTTCTGATCCGTGATCGCTACGGGCGGCGATCGTGACCGTCCCGAGATTTCGACCAGACCCTTGACAGCGGCCAACGCAGATGGTTCGGTCCAACGACCGGGCGGATGCGTACGGTCTCGACGGCGGCCAACTGGTCGCCGCGGCCCTCGGGTTGCGGGAGCGCCTCGGCGACAGCGGCGTCAGCCAGGGGCGCCAGGAATGACGGCCCACGTGTACGCGAGTGACTCGGGCCGGAAGGGCTCCTCGGCCGTGCTCTCAAACGATCGAGTGGTCCCTACCGAACCCGGAACGGTTCACCGCTTGCCGGTCCGGTGCGGTCCGCTCAGCGTGCGATCAAAAACACGTCCCCGACCGTGCTCGTCTCGCATGCATGTGCCGCTTGTTTGAACGTGATGTGGCAGGCGCGTTCTTGGTGGATGACGGGCTGGGAGGATCGGCGGGTGCTGTCCCGGGCCGGGGTCTGACTCATGAGATTTCTGACCGAGGTGTCTTGCTCACGCTGTGTCGACCGCGGGCTGGGGATGGTGCGTTGCCGGTGCCGGGCTGGCCGGGTGTGTCCCGATAGGGGCTTGCCGACCCATCAGGCGTTGTCACAGTTCTGACCACCTGTGCGGTCCGGTGTCGGCAACGCGATGCGTCAACGGGCCGGAAGGTGAACAATCATGACCAGTACGTCTCCCACCCCGCGTACCCGCCCACGCCGGTCGACGGGGGAGGTGGTCCTCGGAGTGGACACCCACCGCGATGCACATGTGGCTGCCGTGGTCTCTCTGGTGGGGGCAGTGATCGACACCGAGGAGTTCCCCGCCACCGCGTCCGGGTACTGCGAACTCCTCAAGTGGGCCCGAAGGCTGGGGACGGTGCGGCGGGCCGGGGTGGAGGGGACCGGTTCCTACGGGGCGGCCCTGTCCCGTTACCTGCTGACCCAGCGCGTGGAAGTGTTCGATGTGAACCGGCCTGACCGGACCGAGCGCCGTCGGCGCGGGAAATCGGATCCGCTCGATGCCCAGAACGCGGCCCGGGCAGTGCTGAGCGGGCGGGCACGCGCCCAGGCCAAGTCTGGCGACGGACCGGTGCAGATCGCCCGGATGTACAAACTCGCCAAGGTTTCGGCCGTCAAGGCCCGCACCCAGGCGATCAACCAGCTCAAGGCCGTCCTCGTGATTGCCGACCCGAGCCTGCGGGAAGAGCTGGCCGGGCTGGGCAACGCGGAACTCTTCCGCACCTGCGCGCGGCTCGCCGACGAGCGCAACGACGACGAGGACGGCGGAGAGACGGTGTTGCAGGCCACTCGTATGACTCTGTGTCTGCTGGCCCGACGCATCGGGCAGCTCACCGCGCAGAACCGGGACCTGGAGGGCCGTCTGGCCCGGATTGTGGAACGTCACGCCCCGCAGCTGCTGACCGTGGTGGGCATCGGCCCGGACACCGCCGTCACCCTGCTGTCCACGGTGGGGGACAACCCGGAACGTCTGGCGAGCGAGGCTTCGTTCGCTGCGCTGTGCGGAGTCAGCCCCGTCGAGCGCTCCTCCGGCAGTCGACAGTACCGTCGCCTCAACCGCGGCGGGGATCGGTAGGCCAACGCTGCCTTGCACCGCATCGTGCAGACCCGACTGCGCTTCGACCCGCGCACCCAGGAGTACTACGAACGGCGTATCAAGGGGGGAGGGACCCGGCGCGAAATCGTCCGATGCCTTAAACGCTACGTTGCCCGCGAGGTCTTCCACCTGGTCAGACCCACATAGCCACGAACCCCGCTATAGGGGCAGCTGTGAGATCCGAGCCGCCACAGACGGCCTGCAAGGCCTCCTGACCTCTTGCTCTCTTTTGAGGCTTAGTTGGTGTCGAACCACTTGGTCATTTCCAGCGGCGCCACGTCCTGGCTGCCGCGGGCCATGGCGAAGTAGCCGTCCATGGCGTCGGCCGCGACGGCCTCGCGGTGGCGGTCGGGCACGGCGTCCACCATGACGCTGGTGTCCAGGACGTGGTCGTAGTACGAGAAGTCGCCGGTCGGCACCTCGTGGACGCCTGCCTCGGCGAGCTGCCGCCAGGTGGCCGCCCGCAGTTCGGCGGCGGTGCGCCGGAGTTCGGGCGCGCCGACACGGCCCTTCCAGTAGCCCTCGATCGCCTTCTTGAGTTCCCGGTTGGGGCCTTGGCGGGGGTAGCCGTACACGGTGGCGTGTGCTGCCGCGGCTGCGGGCTTGGTGGTCACGAGACTCTCCTTCGCGAGCTCTTCGGTGGAGCGGACCCCGGAACGGGACGAAGGCGCGAAGGGACGACGGACCGGGACCGCGGTGTGTGCCGCTGCCGCTGGTGCGTACGCCGACCCGCCCACGAGGTCACCGGGATCTCCGTGCGCGATCGGTCGCACACGGGCAGTGGCAGGTCTTCGGACTCGCGGGCACGCCTCGTGTTCTTTGAGGCATCTACTGGCCGTCGCTTCCCAGGCCCGGCCGGGCCCAGTGCGTATGACGGCGGTCGTTCCCGCTCACCGCTGCGGGGCAGTCCCGGATTCCCACCGGGTTCCCTCTTACGACGCATCCCGCCTGGCGGACGGGGCGAACCAGCTGCGTTCGCACCCTATGCGCTCGACCGGCGACCCGGAAACCACGTTTCCGCATGCCGGACGGTGAGTTGCGGCACGCGGCGCCTCAACACGGCAACGGGAGGGCTTCAGTTGCCGCGGGAGAGCACCCGTCGGGCCAGCGTCAGTGCCGAGTCCCGCCCGTGGCTGAGGTCGTCCTCGGTGAAGACGGGGGTGCGCAACTGGGGCGGGATGCCCGGGCCGTCGAAGGACCGGCCGTACTGATCGAGGTACTTCTCGTTGGGCAGGATGACCGCCCAGTCCTTCGAAAGGGGGCGGAACATGACGTCAGAGAAGACGCCCTGGGTGTTCTCGCCGATCCGGGTCACCTCGGGGCCACGGCCCATCAGCGCCTGCGTGAACGTCTCCGCCGCGCTGACGGAACTGCCGCTCGTGAGCAGGGCGACCGGCCCGGTCCAGCGCGGGGCCGCGGCGGGGCGCACCACGATCGGCTGGGGGCGGGTGAAGCGGGCCGGGTCGTCGGGGTCGTCGCGGGCCACCTTGCGGTACGCCGTGTACGCGCGGTCGGTGAGCCGCGAGGCGATCCGCAAACCGAGCGCGTCGGAGCCGCCTCCGTTGAGCCGTACGTCGATCACGAGGCCGCGCAGTGGATCGGATCCTGTGGCGGCGCCGGGCGGGAGCAACGCCTCCAGAGCGCGGTCGAGTTCGGCGACTTGCCGCTGGAAGTCGTCCCCGTCGACGTACCCGTCGAAGGAATCGATCCTCAAGTATCCAATGTGGTACGGGAGTTGACCCACCACGAGCTTGCCTTGGGCGAACGTCCGTGCCGGGGCGACGAGTTGGTGGGTGACGGCGTCTGCCGCGCGCGCTCGCAGGTCCGGCGTCGGCACCCTGGTGCCGGGCCGCAGACCGAAGTAGACGGTCTTGCCCCCGTGGACGAGGCCCGTGTGGGCGTCGTTCAGCGGGCGGATCATGTCGGTGAGGATCTGCTGGAGGCGCGCGTCGGTGGTGCGCGGCGTGACGAGCGGGCGGTACCGGTCCCTGATCGCCCGCCAGTCGATGCCCTTGGCGGCGAAGAAGGGGTAGTTCTCCGCGAAGGTGGCCCAGAACCGGTCGAACACGGCGAGCGGCCCCTGCTCGGCGGGCTTCCCGCACGGTTGCGGCAGCGCGGGCAGCCGTTTCAGGTGCCGTACGCCGGCCGCGTCGTCCGGCGCGAGGACCGCGTGCCCTCGACCCTTCGGCGTGAGGGTCATCGAACCGACCGAGCCCTCGCCGTAGCGGGTCGCCCCGCCCGGGCCCGGACTGCCGACCTGCTCGGCCGCGACGGCACCCGGCAGGCAGCTGACGCGGGTGGTGTCGTACGTCGTGAGCTTCCCGCTCGCGATCGTCACCACAGTGCCGTAGCCGTCCATGCGCCACACCCCGTCGAGCGCCCCCAGCCCGGCGGCGGGCGCAGCCCCGGCCGCGCCGACGGTCAATGCCAGGGCCATCCCGATCGCCGCCGCTCGGGCGACCGTCCTTACGCGCACCATGTGAGCCCTTCCGCGTCGCTCGCCGACCGCACTCGACGATAGCGCCGAGCCCCCGGCCCGACATCCACCACACGGGCCGGCCAGGCCCTACCTGAGCAGGAGCGACGGGTGGTGGAGCGGGACCTGTGGAGGATCGACGGCCTAGGCTTCCGTCTGGCATTGGCCCCCGACCTCAGGAGCGCACATCGTGTTCGACCCCGCACCGGACTACCCCTACCCCGACGGGCACCGGCCCGACGAGGCGCCCGCCCCGCACGCCCTGCTCGCGCCCGTGACCGGCCTGCTGGGCACCTGGTTCGGCCGGGGCGAGGGCGGATATCCGACGATCACCGGGGACTTCGCGTACGCGCAGGAGGTCACCTTCAGCCACGACGGCCGGCCCTTCCTGCGGTACGAGGCCCGGGCGTGGCTGCTCGACGAGGACGGCGCGCCCCAGCGTCCCTCGGCGCGCGAGAGTGGCTGGTGGCGGCTCCAGGCCGACGGGCGGGTGGAGGCCCTGATCACCCAGCCCACCGGCATCGCGGAGATCGCGGTCGGCGCCGCTGACGGCAAGACGGTCGACCTCTCCACCAACGACGTGGCCCTCACGCCCACCGCGAAGGAGGTCGACGCGACCCGCCGCCGCTACGAGCTGACCGACGACGACACGCTGACGTTCACCCATGACCTCGCGGCGGTCGGCCACCCCCTGCAACACCACCTGTCGGCGGTCCTGCGCCGCAGGGGCTGAGCCCTCACCTTCGAAGAAGCCGATGGACCAACAGGGGGTCGAAGCGCCGTGCTGGCGGGTGATGTTGTCGTTCGACATCCAGCCCGCCGTGCTGGAGCCCGCGATGCGGACGTACGTCCACTTGTTGCCGTGGGCGTTGGTCACGTAGCAGTGGTACCAGAGCTTCGTGCCGGACTTGGCCAGCGAGACGGCCGGGCAGCTCTGGTACGGGCCGGTCTCCAGGTGGTAGTCCCCGGCCATGTAGCCGTAGGAGCCCGGGGCCGGGTCCTGGTGGCTCCAGCCGGTGCAACTCGTCGACACCGTGGCCGGTTTGGCCGGCGTCGAAGGCTTCGCGCTGCTCGCGGCGCCGCCCGGTTTCGCCGAGGCGCCCGGTCGCGGGTCCGCGCTCGTGCACGAGGACCCCGCGTGCGCGGAGGGCGCGAACCCGACCGCGGCGGCGAACAGCGCCGCCACTCCCAGGGCGACCGGCCTGACCCGGCTCCGCCCGTTCCCCCATCGGTTGGCCATGGCTGTGCTACCTCCGATTCCGGCCCAACTCCCTGTCGTCATCGAGGTGTTGTGGGCAGATCGGCAGCATCCGCGGGATCCCGCCCGCCGCACAAGCCGCTCTGGCGGATCTGGGACGCTGGGGCGATGCCCCCGCCCTGACCTGCGCGGAGTCCGGGCCCTCGCACGGTACGGCGACGAACACCCACCCCGGAGCATCCCACGGCCGGGGTTTGGCTCTGGCCATGTTGGCTACCCGGCGTGATGAAGCCTCCACGGGCTCCCCTTCGCGAGACGGGACGACTAGAGGACGGGTCAAGGCATGAACAATCGGCTGGGATTGGGGCTCGCGGTGGGCGCGGGCTATCTGCTCGGGCGGACGAAGAAGGCGAAGCTCGCCTTCGGCATCGGGACACTGGTCATGGGCAAGCGGCTGCAGTTGAGCCCGCGGGCGATCGCGGACTTCGCGGCGGCCCAACTGGCCGACAACCCGCAGTTCAAGGAGATCGGCGACCAACTGCGGGAGGACCTGCGCGGCGTCGGCAAGGCCGCGACGGGCGCCCTCCTCAACCGGCAGATCGAGGGCATCGCCGACCGGCTGCACGACCGCACTCTGGATGTCCAGGACCGCATCTCGGGCGTGGTGCCCGATGTTCCGGGTTCGGCGGAGTACGAGGACGAAGAAAAAGACGAAGGTGAAGGTCAGGCGAACGACGAGGACAAGGCCTCGGCCAGGGCGTCTTCGCGATCTCGACCGACAAGGTCGGCGTCTGCCAAGTCCCCGTCAGTCAAGGCGAGTTCGGCCAAGGAGACCGCCAAGTCCGTGCAGCGTACGGCCAAGAGGGCGCCGGCAAAGAAGACGGCTAGCCGGCGGAGCGGCCAGGGTGGTGACCGCCGTGGCTGAGACGAAGAATCCGCTGACGCGGAGCCCCGCGGCCGACCGCCTGAAGCAGGAGCTCCAGGGGTATCTGCTCGCGCAGGGGGAGCGCCTTCTGATGGGCGTGGGCCACAAGCTCGGCGAAACCACGGTCAAGCTCAACGACATCGCCGAGGGCCGCAGCCCCGGCTTCGCCAAGCTGGCGCTCGAAGGCGGCCGCAAGGTCGCCGAGGGCAAGGGCCCGGTCCGTGCCGCGGTGGAAATGGGTGCCTCGCATCTCAAGGACAACGCGAAAGAGCTGCTCAAGGGGCTCGGTGGCAAGCGCAAGAAGGGCGGGGCGGGGCGCAGGCCGACCGTCATCATGGAGTCCGTGGACGTGGGCGTCCCGGTGCGCGAGGCCTACGACCAGTGGACCCAGTTCCAGTCGTTCGCCACCTTCGCCAAGGGCGTCAAGAGCGCGACCGTCGCCGATGACACCACATCGGACTGGAAGGTCAAGGTCTTCTGGTCCAGCCGCAGTTGGAAGGCGCACACCACCGAACAGGTGCCGGACGCGCGCATCGCCTGGACCTCCGAGGGCGCCAAGGGCACAGCCAAGGGCGTCGTCACCTTCCACCCGCTCGGCGAGAACATCACCCGCGTCCTGCTGGTCATGGAGTACTACCCCAAGGGTCTGTTCGAGAAGACCGGCAACATATGGCGTTCCCAGGGCCGTCGCGCCCGGCTCGACCTCAAGAATTTCGCGCGTCACATCGCGCTGCGCGGCGAGGCCGAGGGCGGCTGGCGCGGTGAGATCAGGGACGGCGAGGTCGTCGTCAGCCACGAGGACGCGATCGCCGAGGAGGAGCAACGGGAGCCCGAACAGCAGGCCGGGCACCAGGAGGACCAGGCCGAGGACCAGGACACGGGCGAGCCCGAGCCCGAGCAGGAAGAGGAACCGGAGGCCGAACCCGACGAGGAGTACGAGTACGAGGACGAAGCCGAAGGCGAAGGTGATGACGAGGGCGAGTACGAGGAGGACGACGCGGACCGGGCAGAGGAGGAAGAGGACCCGGAGGAGGCCTCGTCCGCGCGCAAGCGCCGCTCCTACGCAGGCTCCCGGAGCAACGGCCGCCGCTGACCGGCCACGCGCGCCATCGCCCGAATGAGCACTGCCTGATAAACCGTCAAATGTCTTGCTGTCGCGAGGACATGGGAAGTGACCGCAGGACCTGGCTGACCGTCCTGGTGGCGCTCGGGGCCAACCTGCTCGTCGCCGCCGCCAAGGCGGGCGCCGGAGCCCTGGGGGTCGCCCGCGCTGCTCTCCGAGGCGGCGCACTCGCTGGCCGACAGCATGAACGAGGTCTTCCTGCTCGCGGGGCGGGCATGGACCTGCACATGGTCACCGGCCGCCTGGTCTGAAAGGCCTGGGCCTCGACTCGACGCTCGTCGCGGCCCGCATCGACCTGACGCTGCCCGGAACTCGTCGGTGCCGTTCAAGGGCCGTTCACAGGTGATCTAGGGTCGATCAGAAAACCATGGACAACACCCATGCCCACACCATGGAGTTCGCTTTGGAATCGACACCTACGCCCCCCGGCACGTCCCCCGCCGCGTCTCCCGGTGCGCAGAAGCAGGGCTGCATGGTCGGCCTCTTCTGGATCGACGCGGACAACGTCCGCCTGGGCACACCCAGCGCCACGACGGCATCGGACGTGCTGCTCACACCTGACTCGCTGCGGCTCGTCGGACCCGAGCCACGCGAGTGGCCCTGGTCGGATGTGACCGCCGTCGAGGTGGTTGGCGCCCCCGTCCGTTCGGCCGGCGGACGGTGGGCCAGTCGCGCGGCATCGGTCGCCGCTGTCGCCCTGGACGTGTGGAACCCGGGCAGCCCCGAGGAAATGACCGTGGCGGTGAGCGCGGGGGGCGGCCGTATCGAGACGACCGTGCTGTCCGGCGCCGCGACCGCGTACAGCCGCCGTGAGGTCGACCTGTCCCACGCGCTGCTCGCCCGCTTCGTCGAGGGCACGTGCTCGCCCGCCGCCCTGAGCGACTGGTGGGCTTCGGCGGAGCCGGGTGTCCTGCGTTCGCGCGGCCGGGAGGCCGTGCTCGAAGAGTGGCTCGCGGCACGGTGACACAGCGACCGTCGGGGGGTCTCAACCGGCTGATGCCCGGCCGGAGTTGACGGCCGGGCATCGCGGGAACGGGCGCCTCACATGTGCGGGCGTCCGTAGTAGCCGCCGATCTGCTCGTGGTAGGCCGGGTCCCCGAGGTGCTTCTCCTTGTCGAACTCGGGGGAGTCCTTGATCTGTTCCTTGGTGCAGGCGACGTAGATCTTCTTCTCGACCGCGTCGATGCGGGTCAGGACCCCGGCCGGCAGCAGGACGTGCTTGCCGAAGATCCAGAGGCCGGTGTCGACGACGATGTACGAGGAGCTGACCGCCTCGGAGTACTTGTCGACCTTGCCGATGCTTCCGTCGGTCGCCTCGACCTTGAACCCGGTCAGGTCGGTACCCGGCTGGTACGCGGCTGCCTGGAGGTAGGCCCAGATGTTCTCCATGGTGAAGGAATCCCTTCCTACGGACGGTGGGTGCGGGGTGCGGACGGCGAGCGCCGTAGGTGCACGGCACCGCGGGTCCGCGCACCGCCCGGGTTCCCCTGGCCTCCGCTCCCACACTCCGCCCGGCGGGTCGGCCGCAGCTTTCGGCCGATCGGCCGATCCGGGGCGTGCCGTGGGCCGGTTCCTGTGGTCGGCTGGTCGCAGCCCGCGGACGACGAGGTGAGGGATTGAGCAGCGTGAGTGCCGTGCAGCAGTTCCTCGACCGCCTCGACTATCCGATGTACGTCGTGACGGCGGCGGCCGGTGCGGAGCGCTCCGGATGCCTGGTGGGGTTCGCCTCGCAGTGCTCGATGGTGCCGGTGCGGTTCATGGTGTGGCTGTCCACGGCCAACAGGACGTATCGCGTGGCCCGTTCGGCCGATTTCCTCGCCGTGCACCTGCTGGGCCGTGCCCAGTACGGCCTGGCCGCGCACTTCGGTGGCCGGACCGGCGACGAGGTCGACAAGTTCGCCGGTGTCGCCTGGCGCGAGGGCCCGGCGGGCACGGTCCTCCTCGACGAGGTCCCGGACTGGTTCGTGGGGCGCGTCGAGCGGCGTACGGACGGCGGGGACCACGTCGGGTTTCTGCTCAGCCCGCTGGAGGCCGCGGTCCCGGCCGCGCGCCCGTCCGACTGGCAGCCGTTCCGGCTGAGCGACAGCGAGGGCATCGAGGCCGGTCATCCGGTGCCGGGTGCATGAGGATGCGTACGCTCGCCGAAAAGTCGAGGAGAACCGCATGACCGCCGAACGCACTGTCCTGATCACCGGAACGTCCTCGGGCATCGGCCTGGCCGCCGCGGTCGGCGCGGCCCGGGCCGGCCTGCGGGTCGTCGCCACCATGCGCGACACGGGGAAGGAGGGCCCGCTGAGGGAGGCCGCGGCCGAGGCGCAGGTCGTCGACCGTGTCGCCGTGAAGCGCCTTGACGTCGTCGACGCCGGATCCGTCGTCGCCTGCCTGGGCGAGGTGATCGACGAGTACGGGCGGCTCGACGCGCTGGTGAACAACGCGGGCGCCGGGTACGTCGGCACCGTCGAGCAGGACGGCATGGACCCGGTGCGCGCCACGATGGAGGTGAACTTCTTCGGCGTCGTCGAGGCGACCCGCGCCGCCCTGCCCCATCTGCGCGCCTCGCAGGGCCGCGTCATCACCGTCACCAGCGTCGGCGGTGTGGTCGGGCAGCCCTTCAACGAGGCCTACTGCGCGGCCAAGTTCGCCGTCGAGGGCTTCATGGAGTCGCTCGCGCCGGTCGCCGCCACCCTCGGAGTGCGTGTCACCGTCGTCGAGCCGGGCGCCGTGGCCAGCGAGTTCGTCGCCAGCCAAGAGCTGGACGTACCAGCCCTGTTGGAGGCCGCGGGTCCGTACGCCCCGGCGCTCCGGGCCTACATCGAGCGCGCCACCAAGACCTTCACCAGCGCCCAGACTCCGGACGAAGCCGCGGCTCCGATCGTCGCCGCGCTCACCGCCGACCGGCCGCCCTTCCGGATCCAGACCTCGGACTGGGCCCGCGACTTCACCGGCACCAAGCTCGCCGACCTCGACGGCTCGGCCGTGCAGGCCCTTACCGGAACGTGGGTCGGCTGAAGAGCGGGTGTCAGCTGGTGCGGGTCTTGGCCAGCAACTCGCCGATCTCCGCCGTCGTGCCGGTCTCGCCGAGGCGGGGGAAGATCCGCTCGACGCTGTTGAGGTGGGCCTCCGGGGTCAGGTCGGTCATCGCGTCGGTGGCCAGCGTGACGTGGTAACCGTGCTCGTGTGCGGCACGGGCGGTCGACTCGACGCCGATGCTGGTGGCCACCCCGGTCAGCACGATCTGGGTGATGCCGCGGCGGCGGAGCTGGACGTCGAGGTCGGTGCCGTGGAACGCGCCCCAGTTGCGCTTGGTGACCCGGATGTCCTCGGGGTGCCCGGACAGCTCGTCGACGATGACGTCCCAGCCCTCGGGGCGCTGGCCGCCACCCCCGTGACCGGCCTCCGTGCGACCCGGGGTGGCGTCCGCTCCGTCGGCGGCGAACGAGACGCGGACCAGGACGACGGGCAGCCCGTGCGAGCGGAAGGCGTCGGCGAGCTCGGCCGTGCGGGCCACGACGTCGGCGGTGGTGTGGGGCTGAGTGGGCGCGGCGACGATGCCCCGCTGGAGGTCGATGACGACGAGTGCCGTGTTCGGGTCGAGCGTGGTGAGAGCCATGGTGGTGCCTTTCTTGCGCGCTGTTCAGGGGGTTGAGGTGGTCTCGGCGTGCGTCGTACGAGCCGGGTGGGCGGCCGCTGTGCGCATCAGGGCTGGGCGAGGCGTTCAAGCAGGGCCATCGCCTCGGTGATGGTGGCGCGCTCTTCCTCGGTGTAGCGGTCCTGGAAGGCCTGGGTGAGCCATTCCGCGCGGGCCTGCCGATTGCCCTTGGCACGCTCGCGGCCGGCCCCGGTCAGGGTGACCAGCTGACGGCGGCCGTCCTCGGGGTCGGGGCTGCGCTGGATCAGCCCCTGCTGGTCGAGCGCGGCGAGGGTGGCGGCCATCGACTGCGGGCGCACCCCCTCGATGGCGGCGAGCGCGCTGGCCGAGGCGGCCCCGCCCTTGTCGATGAGGGTGAGCGCGGACACTTGTGAGGGGGTGAGGTCCTGCGTGTCCGCGACCTCCCGGAGCCGGCGCCGCAGCCTGCTGAACACCACCCGCAGGTCGCGCGCCGCTCGGACGGCGGACGCGGAGATGCCTTGCGGGGTGTCGTCCATGCCCCCACCGTAAGTTCTTCAGTCAAGACTGTCCAGTTTTGGCTGAACAGGTGCGCGAGCCTGCTCAGGGCCGGGCGCTGGTCCTCACGGCCTCCGGCGGCCACACCACGTCGACCCGTACCCCGGCGGCCCGCGCCGAGGCCACGACGTCCGCGGTTCCTCCGCCGCGGCCCGAGGGCGGGCTGCCGTCCCATACGGCCACCAGTCGGTCCGCCCCCTGGAGCAGGCGGCGGTTCGCCGCCTCGTAGGCGTCGCGGCCCGCGTGCTCGTACGGCATGACCAGCACTTCCTCGGCGGCGTCGAGCAGGGCGTCGAAGCGCACGAGATCCTCCTCGGGCACCTCTGCCTCCCGGTAGTCCCGGGACGGGATGATCGCGGACAGTCGGCCGCCGAGGGCCAGTACTTCCTGGGCGAAGAGGGTGTCGGCGCCCCGGGCGACGCACGAGCGCCCCACCAGGTCGTCGCCCTCGAACTCCCCGAGCAGCTTGCGGAGTTCGGCCCGTACGGGTGCGGCCGCCTCCGGGGCCAGGTCCATGTGGCCGGTGACGGCGATCGTGGTCACGTGGCAACTTCCTTCCGGGCCGGGGTGGTTGACGGTCACGCTGGGGCGCGGCCCGGTGCGCGTCACACCGCGAGGCCGATGAATCCGAGGAAGTAGGTGCCGGCGAAGATGACGGGGATCCAGCGTTCGACGTGGGTCAGCGGCAGGTAGGCGCGCCAGTCCTGGCCCTTGCCGAGCGCCTCCCATTCGGCCCGCTGGAAGACGCGGGCCGGAAGGCGCTCCTCAAGGGCGCCTATCACCAGGAACTTCCCCTCGTTCAGCTGCCGGTAGGAGCGCAGCGTGAACCACCACGTGGCGCACAGGGCGAGCAGCACCAGGAGGCCCGCGAGGAGCAGCAGGACCGAGAGCCTGCCGTGCTGCGACTGGGACAGCCAGGCGCCGAGGAAGGCGACCAGGCCGCTGTGGAGCGTCAGGAAGAACGTGTTGGCCAGGTTGCGGCGGGCGCTGACCCGGTCGGCCATCTCGACACACAGCTTGTACTGCTCGAACACGGCCGCACGGTAGGTCGCCTTGTCCGCGCGGTAGTCGGACTCGGTGACGTCCCCGTTCCACAGTTCTCCGCTGATCTCAGCCATGGCGGCATCATGCCCCAACCGCCACCGCCCGACCCCCGTCTTGCGCAACCCCGATCCGATGGCCGGACGCGCCGATGGTGACGCTGCGTCAAGAATGGCAATTCGCCGTGCTTTTAAGGGAGTTGGTGTTCAGGGTTACTGGAGTTGATGCTCAGGCCGGGGCCATGGCGACGCAAAAGTGCCGCTGGCCAGGTGCTTGGCAACCGGTCAGCGGCACTCTCGTACAACCGCTCGGCGTCGGCGGACGCCGGGGTGGGTCAGGAGCGGGGGCCGCGGGACTCGTCGGCCTGCTGCGCGCTCTTCGCCTTGTCCTTCTCGTGCTTCTCCTTGATGCGGACCGTTTCCTTGCGGACCTCGGCCTGGGTGGCGCGCTCCTTCTGCAGCCACTCGGGGTTGTCCTGCTTCAGCGCGTCGATCTGCTCCGTGGTGAGGGCCTCGGTGACCCCGCCGCGCGCGAGACCCGCGATGGAGATGCCGAGCTTGGCCGCGACCACCGGCCGGGGGTGCGGGCCGGTGCGTCGCAGGTCCTGCAGCCACTGGGGCGGGTCGGCCTGCAGGGCGTTCAGTTCGGTACGCGAGACGACACCCTCCTGGAACTCGGCGGGGGTGGCCTCTAGGTACACACCCAGCTTCTTCGCCGCGGTCGCGGGCTTCATCGTCTGGGTGGTCTGGTGCGACGTCATGTGTCAAGAGTAGCGAGCGTGTGCGATACCGCTGACCACGACCGGTAACCTGGCGGAGTGACAGGCTCGGAAGAACCCCCATCGTTCCGGCTCGCCTACGTTCCGGGTGTGACGCCGAGCAAGTGGGTGCGGATCTGGAACGAGCGGCTGCCCGACGTCCCCCTGACCCTCAGCACGGTGACCGCCGCCGAGGCGCCCGGCGTGCTGCGCGGCCGTGGCGCGGACGCGGGATTCGTGCGGCTGCCGATCGACCGTACGGATCTCAGCGCGATCCCCCTCTACACCGAGACGACGGTCGTGGTGGTCCCCAAGGACCACCTCGTCGCGGCGGTCGAGGAGGTGTCCGCCGAGGAGCTGGCCGACGAGATCGTGCTGCACCCCCTCGACGACACCCTGGACTGGGAGCGCCCGCCGGGCCGGCCGGCCCTGGAGCGCCCCGCGACGACGGAGGACGCCATCGAGCTGGTGGCGGCCGGAGTGGGCCTCCTTGTCGTGCCGCAGTCGCTCGCCCGCCTCTACCACCGCAAGGACCTGACGTACCGGACGATCACGGGTGTCCCCGAGTCCCGCGTCGCGCTGTCGTGGCCGGAGGAGGAGACCACCCCCGACCTGGTCGAGGAGTTCATCGGGATCGTTCGCGGTCGTACGGTGAACAGCTCCCGGGGCCGTACGCCGACGCCGCCCCAGCCGAAGCAGAAGCGGTCCGACAAGGGCGGCGCCCAGCGCAAGCCCGCTGCGGGCAAGGCGGGCGGAAAGGCGGGCAAGCCCGGCGCCAAGAACCCGCGCGGCGGCTCCGGCGCCGCGAAGGGCGCCGCCAAGCGCGGCAAGCCCCGCCGCCCGTAGCCCCTACACGGCGGCCTTGCTCGGCGCGTCCGTCCGAGCGGGCTGCGGCTTGCCCCGGAGCGGGACCTCCTTGACGCAGAGCGCGGCGACGAAGGCGGCCGCGCACAGCACGGCCGCGGTCAGGAAGATCTGATGGGTCCCCCGGGTCACCGCATGCAGGTAGGCGTCCTTGGCCGCGGCGGGCAGGTGCGCGAGCGTGCCGGCATCCGGACGGCCGCCCGACTCCGTGCCCGAGAGGTGGGCCGTGACGGCGCCGGTGAACAGGGAGCCGAAGACCGCGACGCCCAGTGATCCGCCGATGGTGCGGAACAGGTTCATCGCGGCCGAGGCGGCACCCATGTCGCGCATCTCGACGCTGTTCTGCGCCATCGTCATCACCATCTGCATCTGAGCGCCGAGCCCGATGCCCACCAGGGCCATGTAGCAACCGGTCACCGTGCGCGAGGTGTTGACGTCCATCGTGGACAGGAGGAACAGCCCGGCCGCCATGAAGGCCGCGCCCACCACGGGGAAGATCTTGTACTTGCCGGTGGCCGACATGTACCTGCCGCCGAGCTGCGAGACGAACACCACCGGGATCATCATCGGCAGGAGCAGCAGCCCCGAGTCGGCCGCCGAGGCTCCCTGGACGGTCTGCTGGAACAACGGCAGGTACAGGGCGCAGCCGAACATGACGACCCCGACCACCAGGATCAGCGCGGAGGCCAGCGGGAAGTTGCGGTGACCGGTGAACACCCTTGGTGGCAGCACCGGTTCGGGGGCGCGCATCTGCGAGGCGATGAAAGCGGCCGTGCCCAGGGCGGCCAGCGCGAACAGTCCCAGGATCTGCCACGAGGCCCAGGCGTATGTCGATCCGGCCCAGGTCGCGGTCAGGACGAGAGCGCAGATGGTGGCCGTCATCAAGGTGATGCCCCGCCAGTCGACGCGGGCCGGGGTGCGGCGCGCCGGCAGATGCAGCATCAGCAGGCACCAGACGAAGGCGACCGCGCCGAGCGGCAGGTTGAGGTAGAACGCCCAGCGCCAGCCGAGGTGGCCGGTGACGAAGCCGCCGAGCAGCGGGCCGCCGACCGTGCCGATCGCCATCACGGAAGCCGTCATGCCCTGGTAGCGGCCGCGCTCGCGCGGCGCCACGAGGGAGGCGATGAGGGCGAAGGCGCCGGCGCCGATACCGCCGGCGCCCAGACCCTGGAGCGCCCGGAAGGCGATCAGCTGGGTCATCGACTGGGCGGCCCCGGACAGCGCGGATCCCACCACGAACACGGCGACCGAGGCCAGATACATGTGCTTGCGGCCGTACAGATCCCCGAACTTCCCCCACACGGGAGTCGAGGCGGCCGTGGCCAGGGTGTACGCGGTGACGACCCAGGCGATGTGCTCCAGACCGCCGAGGTCGCCGACGATCGTCGGCATCGCGGTGCCGACGACCATGTTGTCGAGCATCGACAGGAGCATCGCGAGCATGACGCCGAGCAGCGCCCAGCGGACGTTCCGGGGCGCGGCGGCCTGTTCGGGTACGGATGCGGACATGGCTGATCACTCCTTCCACGAGGGGTGCGGGTGAGCCGGGCGGAAGGGGGCGGAGCGCCGTGCCCGGTCACTCCCAAAAAACCACACTCAATAAAAAAGTGCAACGAGTGAACTTTCCTATCGCGACAACTCAGGGGTAGGCTGGCCGTCATGACCGAGACGATGGGGCGCCGGGAGCGCAAGAAGGCGGCCACCCGGCAGGCGCTGGCCGACGCGGCGCTGAAGCTCTTCCTGGAGCGGGGCTACGACCAGGTCGGCATCAAGGACATCGCGGACGCCGCCGATGTGTCGACGACGACGCTGTTCAAGCACTTCTCCGGCAAGGAGGCGCTGGTCTTCGACGACGACGCCGGGCAGGAGGCGGCCCTCGTGGCCGCGGTGCGCGAACGCCCGAAGGGTCGGTCCATCCCCGCGGCCCTGCGCGAGCACATCCTGAAGAACAAGATCGACGCCGGTGCCGGGGACTCGGAATTCGCCCGGTTCATCGCGCTCGTGGACGGCACCCCGGCGCTGCGCGACTACGCGCACCGCATGTGGCTGCGCCACGAGGTGGCCCTGGCCCAGGCGATCGCCGAGGACATCGGCGCCGCGAAGGACGACCCCGTGTGCGCGGCCCTGGCGCGCTTCGCCTTGGAGACCCTGGGCCTGGCGAGGGCGGCGAGCGATTCGCGCGAAGCGGTGCGAGGCGCTTTCGCGCTTCTCGAACAGGGCTGGCAGGCGGCTGCGCCGACCCGAGGAGGGGAGCGCCGGAGGGCGCCTTCCGCGCCCTGACTCCGGGGCGACGTAACCTTCCTGTGGCCGGGCGGGGGCAGCCGCCGCCCGGCGTACCGGAAAGGAACAACGTCCAGGTGAGAGCAGTGTTCGGCGTGCTCGGCGCCGTCCTCGTGCTCGGGATCTTCTCCTCGGTGCTGCGCACCCTGGTGATTCCCCGGCCGACCCGATCCAGCTTCACCCGGATCGTCCAGCAAGCGGTGCGCTGGCCCTTCCAACGGGTGGCCGACCTGTTGCACGGGGCCGAGGCCAAGGACCGGGTGCTCGCGCCGGTCGCGCCGCTGTCCATCGTGGTCACCCTGATGGGCTGGCTGCTCTTCTTCATGATCGGCTACGGGCTGCTCGAAGCGGCGGTGAGCGGGCTCGGTCTGCGGGAGTCGATGACCGAGTCGGGCTCCTCGCTCTTCACCCTCGGCTTCGCCGCCGGCAACCGGGCCAGCCTGAACGCGATCGACTTCTGCGCGGCGGCCACCGGGCCCATCGTGATCGGCCTTCAGATCGGCTATCTGCCCACCCTGTACGCCGCCTACCAGCGCCGCGAAACCGAGGTCACCCTGCTCCAGGCGCGCGCCGGCAGCCCGCCCTGGGGCCCGGAGATCCTCGCCCGGTACGCCCAGGTCGACCTGGTGAGCAGCGTCGGCGAACTGTTCGTCGGCTGGGAGCGGTGGAGCGCCGAGGTGGGCGAGAGCCACACCACCTACCCGGTCCTCATCCACTTCCGCTCCCCGAAGGCGACCCGCAACTGGCTGATCGCACTCCTTGCGGTGATGGACGCGGCCGCGCTGCAACTCGCCTTCAACCCCTCCCAACCGCAGTCCGACGTACGGATGGCGCTGCGCGCCGGATTCGTCTGCCTCCGCGACATCGCCGACCTCCAGGGCATCCCGTACGACCCCGATCCGCACCCGGACGGCCCGCTTCAGCTCACCTACGAGGACTTCCTGGTCGGGGTGGCGCGGATGCAGGAGCAGGGCTATCCCGCCGAGCGCGCCCCCGAGGAGGCGTGGCCGCACTTCCGGGGGTGGCGGGTCAACTACGAGGCGCTGGCCATGCGCATCGCGCGTGACATCGACGCCGTACCCGCGCCGTGGTCCGGGCCGCGCCGCACCCCGGTCGCCATTCGCACCCCCGTGACCCCGATCAACCGCAAACCGGCGCCCGCGCCCCCGTTCAAGAGCGCGTAATGAGCCACAAGTTACCTCTAGGTATGTAGTGACTTATCACGCAACCGCCAGTAGAACCTGTTCTCACTCCATCGAGAGTGAGGAATGTCACATGAGTGACACTACCATGCAAACTTCGGGTTCCCAGGGTGTTTCGCGGCGAAGATTCATCGCTGGAACGGGTTCTATTCTTGGCACCGCGGCCCTCATCGGTCACGGCACTGCGGCGCATGCGCAGTCCGTCGCCCAGGCCGCCCCGATCGGAGACGGCGCCCATGTCCCGGCGCTCGTCATAGGCACCGGATACGGCGGCTCGGTCGCCGCGCTGCGGCTCGCCCAGGCGGGCGTCGACGTGCAGATGATCGAGATGGGCATGGCCTGGGACACGCCCGGCTCGGACGGCAAGATCTTCTGCAACACCACCGCGCCGGACTACCGCTCGTACTGGCTGCGCACCAAGACCAAGCAGCCCCTGAGCAATTTCTTCGGCATCCCGATCGACAAGGACATCCCCCGCTACACCGGGATCCTGGACGCCGAGGACTTCAGCGGCATCACCGTCTACCAGGGCCGCGGGGTCGGCGGCGGTTCGCTGGTCAACGGCGGCATGGCGGTCACGCCCAAGCGCGAGAACTTCGGCGCCATCCTCCCGTCCGTCAACCCCGACGAGATGTACAACACCTACTACCCGCGCGCCAACGCGGGACTCGGGTCCGGACTCATCGACCCGGCCTGGTTCGACACAGTGGACTGCTACCAGTTCGCCCGTGTCGGCCGCAAGCAGGCGGGACGCTCCGGCTTCCCGTTCGTGTTCGTGCCCGACGTGTACGACTGGGACTACATGAAGCAGGAGTCGGCCGGCACCGTCCCCAAGTCGGCCGTCGCGGGCGAGATCCTGTACGGCAACAACTACGGCAAGAAGTCGCTGCAGAAGACCTACCTGGCGCAGGCCAAGTCGACCGGCAGGGTCACCATCTCCCCGCTGCACAGGGTCACTTCGGTCTCCCCGGGCTCCGGCGGCTACACCGTCGTCATCGAGCAGCTCAACACCAACGGCGATGTCACCGCCACCAAGACCGTCACCTCGGACAAGGTGTTCTTCGCGGCCGGCAGCGTCGGCACCAGCAAGCTCCTCGTCAAATTGAAGGCGACCGGCGCCCTGCCCAACCTCAACGGCGAGATCGGCCGGGGCTGGGGCGACAACGGCAACGTGATGTGCGGCCGGGCCAACTACATGTGGGACCCCACCGGCAAGGTCCAGGCGTCCATCCCGTGCGGCGGCATCGACAACTGGACCGCCGGAGGTGCGTTCGCCGAGGTCGCGCCGCTGCCGACCGGCATCGAGACGTACGCCTCGTTCTACCTGTCGATCACCAAGAACCCCAACCGCGGCACGTTCTCCTGGAACCCCGTCGCGGGCCGGGTCGACCTGGACTGGCAGACCGCCTGGAAACAGGCGTCCATCGACATGGCCAAGACGATCTTCGACAAGATCAATGCGACGGAGGGGACGATCTACCGCACCGACCTGTTCGGCGTGTACAAGATCTGGAACGACACGCTCACCTACCACCCGCTGGGCGGCGCGGTCCTGAACAAGGCCACCGACAACTACGGGCGCCTGTACGGCTATCCGGGCCTGTACGTCATCGACGGCTCGCTGATCCCCGGCAACACCAGCGTCAATCCGTTCGTCACCATCACGGCGCTCGCCGAACGGAACATCGAGAAGATCATCGCCACCGATCTCACGTGACGGCGCGAACGCGGGGCCGCCCGGGACGCCGGACGGCCCTTTCGGTGCGTCTTTCAGTGCGTCGGCAGTACGCACACCGAGTCGAGGCCGAGCACGTGGTTGAGCCGGCCGAACGCCAGCCACGAGCCGATGCTCATGCTCAGCTCCACGATCTCGACCTGGCTGTAGTGCGCGGTCATTCGCGCCCAGAACTCCTCGTCGAGACCGTGGTGGTCAAGGGCGTACCGCTCGGCGTACTCGGCGGCGAGCCGGGTGCGGTCGTCGAAGGCGTCGGTGGTGCGCCACTCGGTGATCGCGTCGGCGAACGTCTCCTCGACCTTCTCGCCGTCCCGGTCGGTCCGCCAGTCCAGGCAGAACTGACAGCCGTTGATCTGCGCGATGCGCAGCCGCGCGGCCTCGAACTCCCGCAGTCCCAGGGTCGTATGGGCGTACACCGACAGGGAGAAGTTCGCGGCGGCCATGCCGATGCCGGGGACCATGTCGCCCCACACGTACCCGATCGGCTCCTGGCCCTCGGGGATGTCGATCCTCATCGTTGCTTCCTTCCGAGTCTGCCGACTGCCGGGCGCAGCGGGACGTCGAGCGCGTCGTAGAGGCCGGGTTCCGCGGCCACCAGCCAGTCGATGGCGTTCACCAGGCGGCCGACCGCGGTGGCGTTGCCGCCCGCGGACCGGTTCTCGCCCTCGTCGCTCGCCTCGACGGTGACCTCGATGCGCGGGCGCCCCTCGATGACGACCCGGTGCGCCCCGTCACCGCCGTCGGGCGGCACCGGCCAGTCCGGGGCGCAGGAGGGATGGATGCGGGTGACGTGCTCGATGACGATGCGCGGCTCGCCCTCGACGATGCCCTGCACCTCGAAGCGCACGGCGCCCTGCGTGCCCGCATCGAAGGTGCCCATCGTGCGGGTGCTCACCGTCGCATCCAGCGCGCGCCGTTCCATGGTCTCGCGGATGTCGTCGAGCTCGACGCCCAACGCCCTTGCTATCAGCCTGAGTTGGCCGCCCCACACCATGGTCGGGACGGACGGGGCGAGCATCAGGGGCTCGTACTCCATCGGATGCCCCATGCCGATCAGCTGGCGCACCGACTCCTCCTGTTCGTACGTGGAGTAGTCGAAGATCTCCTGGCAGCGGATCGCGTCCACGGTGCTGCCGAGCCCGCTGATCAGCAGGGGCAGTACGTCGTTGCCCCAGCCCGGGTCGACACCGGACACGAACAGGGACCCGCCGCCCGCCGCGACGGCGGCGAGCACCGGGTCCCGGAACTCCGGCGGGGCGCCGCGGTGGTCGTAGAGCGGATACAGCGCGGGGGTGACCACCACGGCGCCCGCCCGCATCGCGCGGGTGACATCGGCGAGGGCCTCGTCGGGCCGGATGTCGCCGGACGCTGCGTACACCACGGCCCGGGGGCGCTCGGCGAGCACGGCCTCGATGTCGTCGCTCGCCGCGACGCCCAACTGGCCGTCGACACCGGCGAGTTCACCGGCGTCGCGGCCGACCTTCGCCGGGTCGTGGACCAGGACGGCCGCGAGATCCAGCGCCGGATGGGCCTCGACGGCACGTATCGCCGCACGGCCGACATTGCCGGTACCCCAGACAACCGTGGAAATCATGCGCGGAGGGTAGCGAGACGGCCCCGAGGTTCCTAGTGCCGTGCCCGGAAAAATATGCGCGCCTTGTGCGAGGCAGGCCCTGCGCCTACTGGCGTACGGTCCAGTGGTCGTCGGCCCCTGCCCGGATGAAGTTCAACCGCGGGCAGAGGAAGTCCTGTCCGGACGGATTCTCCTCGGTCCACGGCGAGTCGGACGGGCTCGCGGGCTTCCACGTGCCGTTGCGGCGCAGCTCTATGGCGCTGCTGTCGAAGACGGTGTCGCGCGCCTCGGTGCAGTAGTAGCCCGTGCCGGTCGAGGGGTTCACGCTCGCGTATATCTCGAACATGTCCCAGCCGTGGTCGAGCCCGCTCTGGTCCTGGCCGGCCTTGCGGTACAGCAACTCCCATTGCGCCGACTGGTAGTTGTAGAGGTACGACGACCAGCTGTTGCCGGACCCGCTGTCGCGCACCAGCTGGACGCTGTAGGCGAGTTCGTCTCCGGAGGGCTGGGTGTACTTCGCCTTGAAGTCCGCGTCCACGGCGACCGTCTTGGCCGGACCGCCCGCCCCGCACCAGTCCCAGGCCCATATCTCGTTGCCGCTGTTCCAGTAGGCGGTGACCACCTCCATGCAGGAGTTCTGCGCCTTGGTGGTGGGAGCGTAGGTGAAGTTGTCGGCGTCGCTGACCCGGTAGGACGGATCGACGGTGTGGGTCGCGGTGATGCCGTCGTGGGTGCCCGGCTGGGGGAACACGCCCCACCAGTTGTGGGTGGGGTCGGCCTGGTTCTTGCGGAACGTGGTGCTGCGGCCCTTCTTGAGCGCCGCTACGGCGCGGTCCCTCGCCGGGTTGTGGTCCGGCGTGCGGGCCCCGGCGACCGTGCCGCGGTGGGGGGCGTCCGGGGAGGGCGTGGTGGCGGGGTGGGCGGTGGCGGGCTGGGCGCTCTGCATCGAGGCGAGGCCGGCGGTGGCGGTGAGCAGGGCTGCGGCCAGGGCGGTTCTGCGTCGTTTCATGGTGGCTCCTCCAGGACCGTGCGTCATGGATGTGACGAGGGTGGGGGGTGGAGCACGGCTCCCGGCCGCGCGGGTGGGGCGGCGGGGGAGCCGGATGAGCGATTAGTAATGTCCATGTCATTGACGGGAGTGTCAATAGCCACGGAACGTCACCGGAACCCCAAGGGGTGCTTTCCGGCCGCGAGCTGAGGCGAGCGGTGCGCTAGACCCTGTGGCCCCGGTGGGCGGAGGTCGTCCGGACCTGGGTGAGGTGGGCGAAGACGACGAGGTTGCTCTCGTACCCCGTCTTCGCGTTGAACCGGCCCGCGCACGTGATGAGCCGGAGCTCGGGGCGACCTGTCGGGCCGTACACCACCTGGTCGGGGAAGCGCTTCTTGTCGTACGTCTTGACCTTGTCCACGGTGTACACGGCGACCTTGCCGTCGGCGCGGCGGGACTCGATCAGGCGGCCGGGGCGCAGCATTTTGAGGCCCGCGAAGACGGCCGCCCCGGTCCTGGTGTCGAGATGCCCGACGGCGACGGCCGTGCCCAACTCGCCCGGAGTCGCCCCGCCTTGATACCAGCCCACCACCTTGGGGTTGTCCACGGGCGGCGTGGCGAGGTGCCGTTGCGCGTCGAGGCCCAGGGGGATGAGCGGCGCCGTGACGCCGAGGTACGGGATCGCGAGCGAGACCGCCGGGGACGGGGGCAGCGGACGCGGCGCCACCGGACGTGGGGACGCCGGACGCGGAGACGCCGGGCCCCGGCTGTCACCGACCGGGGCGGACGCCACCTTGGTGAACCGGGGCCCGTCGGCGCCAGCCGGGGTGGGCCCGTCGTCCTGGGCCCACCAGACGCCGCCCACCACCAGGGCCAGGGCCAGAGCCGCCGTCCTCGTCAGGCGGTAGGCGCGCGTCCGGTGCCGGGCGATGGGGGCGCGTCTACGCTGCGCCATCGGTGCGGCGTCGGAGTCGGCGGATGTAGAGCACCCCGGCGACCGAGACCAGTCCCACGCCCGCCGCGGCTCCGGCTTGCGTGACGCCCGGAGTCTGAGCGAGGCCGCCGCCGCCCGCGGGCACCCCGCCGACCGGCGTGCCGGCCCTGGACGTGGAGGCCGGCGCGCAGTCGACCTTGAAGACCTTCTGCTTGCCCGCACCGTTGCCGCCTGCGATGTTCCAGACGAGCTTGTACTCCCCGTCGGGCAGCGTCAGCGGGCTGGTGTATCCGGTGCCGGCCGTGAGCCGCACGGCGCCGGTGAGGGTGGCGCCGCCGGCCCTGGCGGGCTGGGGGCTGATGTTCCAGGTGACGCCCTGGACGGTGTCGAAGTTGAAGGCGTCGAGGTAGAAGCCGCAGACCTTCGGGTTGTTGCTCTGGTCGGTGAAGAGCGTTCCCATCGCGTGGATCTTCACGTCGCCGTTGTCGCCCGGGGCGGCGAAAGCGGCCGGTGTGCCGCCCAGGGCGGTTCCCGCGAGGGTGAGTGCCGCGACGGCGGCGACCCGCGTGCGCGGGCTCGTGAAGGCATGGAGTGCTGGGGCAGGCATGCACAGTCCTCTGGGTCGGATGATTGTCATACAAAACGGAGCTCTGTCCGACTCCCTTTCATACCTGCGCGGTGCCGCGCAGACGCCCCGCCGAGAGACCCGCCGAATATCACCCGTCCGCCCCAACGCGACAGGCCCCGGGGCGCGTGGGGCGGCCCCCCGGCGCACGACCGGAGCGTGCGCCGCCGTGCTTCCAGCCTTGCCCGGTCGGCGAGAAATGCCCTGCTGGTGCACTGTGGGCGACGAAATACTGGGCGGTGTTTTCGCGGGGCGAGCCCATCGGTGCCACCGTTCGGCCCGGCTTCCCCGCGCCCATGCGGTCCTGTGCGGCCGGCCCACGAGGTGTGGTCGGCCCGGACCGCCGACGAGAAAGAGGAGTTGCTCCTTATGCGTCGTATCCACTCGTTCGCCGTCGCCTCCGTGGCCCTGGCCGCCGCGCTGGGCGTCGTACCCACCGCGACCGCGGCCCCCGCGGCGCCCGCCCGGGCGGCGGCCTACAACTGCTCACCCGGATACTTCTGCATCTACAGCGGCTGGAACGGTTCGGGAACCCGTTGTCAGTGGTCGCAGTCCAGTCTCGCCAACACGGCGGACAACTGCTCCTTCATCCAGAAGGGCCAGAACGTGCGCTCCGTGTGGAACAAGACGGGGCACCGCGTCCAGTACTACACGGGGACCAATTACCACGCTCGCGTCGGATCCACCGAAGCGGGCAAGGGCGGCAACCTCCAGGGCAACTACCAGATCCGCTCGTTCAAGCCCCAGTAAGCGGCACCCGCGCATCCCGATCGGCACATGAAGAGGCGGCGGCGCTGTGCTTCGCAGAGCACGGTGCCGCCGCTCGTGGGTACGGGGTCTCAGCACTCGGAGTGCTGGACGACCCTCGCGATGGCGTTGTAGACGCTGGGTTCGAAGGTGCCCTGCACCGTGTAGGTGTGGCGCTTGCTCGGCCACATGGTCGGGCTGTCGTAGGTCCCGGTGGTGTACATCGTCTGGCCCGCGCCGTTGTTCAGCTTGAACCGCGAGTGCCAGATGTCCCCGCTGATGGTGCGGGTCGTCCAGGTCGTGGCGTTGAACGTGAGCTTGCCGTCGGAGTAGAGCTGCAGGTGCCCGCCCGTCTGATGGCAGTCACCGACGCTCAGGTCGTCCCAGGTGAACCACTTGTAGTCGGCCGCGACGCCCGAACGAACGGAGCTCCCGTGGGAGTCGGCCGAGGCCGTCGCGGGATTGAGGACGAGGACGGTGGCTCCGATGGCGGCCGCGGTCACGAGGACCCTGCTCGCCCGCCGGAGTACGTTCATGAATCAACTCCCGTGCTGTTGAGGTGACTTGGGATGGCCGGACGGGCAGGTGCTAGCCCGATCCGAAACCCACGCTGCGGGCGGGCAGCGGCGGCGGGCCGGTCTCGTCCCACGTCCCTCCCACGCCCACGATCGCGAGAAGCTGCTGGCAGCCGGTGTCCGCGTAGACGAACGCGGTGGCGTCGGTGTCGTTGCCCGCGTGGGCCGCTCCGCCGGTAAGTGGCAGGCACAGGCCGTTCGGCGGATTGTCGAGCTCGTCGAATGTTCCGGTGTCGAACCGGATGTACGGGAACTTTCCATCGGCCGCCTGGGCGCTGGACGGCAGCAGGGCGATCAGGAGAAGAGCCCCGCCAACCACCGTTCCCAGCCGCCGAATGGGAGCCGCGCGCTTTCCGGACGTCACTTTGCGCGTGGCTTTCCGCAGAGTTTTTCGTGGCGTTATTCGCCTGTGCATAGGCACCCCCCTCTGGGTCCCTCGATGGTTCCTCAGGAAAAATGCCGCTGACAACCGCTCGAATGGGCGCGTACCGACCTGCCGGGCGCCCGCCCGCGCCCGCGCGTCGAGGTGCGCGCTGCGCCGTCCGAGTGACGACGGGGGTGAGTCGCTTTCCGTTCCCATGCCGGTGCAGCACGCTCAAATGGCCCAGCTACAGGGAGAGTTGGACGCAGCCAGGGAGAGGTCGCAGATGCGTGTACTCATGCGTGCACTCGGGCGGGAAATCACGGGCAAGAGGGTGACCAGGTCGGTTCTGGTCGCCGGCGCGGCGCTTTCGCTTTTCACCGCGATGGCCGGGCTCTTCACCGATGCCCAGGCAGCCACGGGCAGCTTCAGCTATCTACGCGCGGACACCGGGGGAATCACCACGATCGACAATCCGCCCGACCATTTCTGTTTCATCCTCAGCGGTGAGGCACTGAGTGTCCACAACGGAACGAACAGCACCGCCATTCTGTACGAGGACGCGGACTGCGACCCGAATCAATTCCTCGATGCGGCACAGCCGGGACAGACCCTGAGCTTCGGCGTACGGCTGCCGCTGAGCGTGCGATTCGGCTGACCGCGGGCTCAGGGGAGGGGGTGCGGAGGCCGTCCCGCGCGGTAGGGGGCGGAAGTCGTCGGGGTCGGGCGGTGAGGAAGTCATCCCGCAGAAGGGCGAGTTGGCGCCCTCGGGGGGCGAGACGGCTTCCGGACGTCGTTACGTCGTTCGTACAATTTGAGTCCGAACGATGTCCTCGAACCATGCCGCCCCCGCGGCGTCGAAGGGGTGTGGCCCGTGCCCGGCCGGCGATCCATCACCGAAGCAGAGCAGCTGGCGCAGGCGAAGCTCGGCGGTGCGCCGATCCGCCATGACCAGATGGCCGTGGTGGCCAACATCTACCGGGCGGCTTCCGCAGTCCGCCAGCACCTGGAGAACTCCGTGCTGCGCGGCTGCGATCTGACGTGGACCGCGTTCGTCGTGCTGTGGGTGGTGTGGATCTGGGGCGAGTCGGAGACCCGCCACGTCGCCGAGGAGGCGGGCATCTCCAAGGGCACGCTGACCGGCGTCGCCCGCACGCTGGAGGCGAGGGGCCTGGTGAAACGGGCCGGTCATCCGACCGACGGCAGGCTCGTACTGCTGAGCCTCACCGACGAGGGGGAGGCGTTGATGCAGGGCCTCTTCCCGCGCTTCAACGAGGAAGAGGCATTCGTGACCGGGCAGTTGGGTGACGCGGAGTGCCGGAGCGTGGCGGACGGGCTGCGGCGGGTGGTGCTGCAGGTGGAGGAGCGGGGGGAGGAGCGGCGGCGCGAGCTGCTGGGCGGGGCGGATCCGGCGCCGCGGCGTAGTGGGCGCCGGCCGAAGGGTTGAGTGGCTCGGCCTGTCGGGGGGCCCGGTGTTGCTGGGGCTTTGCCCCAGCCCCCCCGATTCGGCCCCCACCCACCCCTTCCCGAAACCCTCCGGGGGTTGGGGGGTGCTGGGAGCTCCGCTGGGTGTGTTGCCGGTCGGCTGCGGGCCGGTAGGTGGCTGATTGCGCAGTTCCCCGCGCCCCTTGCGGGATGAGATGCGCTGGGGGAGCTGTTGTGCGGGGGTGTGTGGTTGTTCGGCTGCGGGCCAGTGGGGGCTGGTCGCGCAGCTCCCCGCGCCCCTGGCAGGGTGTGGTGCAGGCGCCCCGCCCGTCCCAGATTTCGAGCCGGCCACGCAGGCATCCCGACCGCGTCCCTCCCAACTTGGTGCCGGCCCATGCGGCACCCCACCTGTTCGCCTCCCCGGGTGGCTCCCATGCGCGGACCCCTAGCCTGTCTGGCGCTTCGCGTGCCGCTGATGCGGGCACCCCCAGCCCGTCCGGCGTTTGAGGACGAGCGCCGTTCAGGCGCGAACGGGGGTCTGGGGGCGGAGCCCCCGAGGGGGGTGCAGGGGACGAAGTCCCCGCCGGGGTCTGGGGCTCGGCCCCAGGGCTCGGTCATGGGTGGGCGGGTGGGCAAATCCGCAGCGGGTTTGGGGCGCAGCCCCAGGGGCAGGGCCGTCCAACCCCTGCGCCTACGGGCGGGCCGGTGGGCGAACTCGCCGGGGGCTGGGGCAAACCCCCAGAGTCTCTCAGCCCCCGGTGTGGGCTGCCGCCCGTACGAGCGCCCCGAACACCCCCCGCTGCGCAGCATCACCGCACGCCGTGTCCTCCGGATGCCACTGCACCGCGACGAACCAACCCCGGTGGCAGGGGAGTTCGAGCCCCTCCACCGTGGCGTCGGCCGCACGGGCCGTGACCGTCAGGCCCATGCCGACGCGGTCGATCCGCTGGTGGTGATAGCAGGACGCGGTCACCTGCGTCGCACCCGTGGCCCGCGCGAGAAGCGTCCCGGGCCTGACGGCCACCCGGTGCACGTAGTGCCGGTGCGAGCGCTCGGGGCCGCCCATGTCCTGGTGCAGGGTGCCGCCCAGAGCGACGTTGACGACTTGCATGCCGCGGCAGATCGCCAGGAGGGGAAGCCCCAACTCCATTGCCTGGTGCGCCACTTCGAGGTCGAAGCCGTCCTGCTCGGCATCGACGTCGTACACGCTCGCATGGGGTTCGGCGGAGTACCGGCCCGGCGCGACGTCACCACCCCCGGGCAGCAGGACGCCGTAGAACCGGGCGAGCCGGGCGCCCACCTCCGCCGGATCCGCCCGGCCGCCCGGCGCATGGGGATGCAGGGTGACCGGCTCGCCGCCCGCCCGCCACACCGCCTCGATCAGCGCACGGGCGTTGACCTCGGCCGCGTACCGCAGTGCCGACGTGGAGGCCGCGAAGCGGGCCGGGATCGCGATCAGCGGGCGCGCGGCGAAGCTCACGGCGTTCCGTCCCGGATCGGCCGGCCCGGGATCGTGATCAGCGGCCGGCCGGCGAAACTCACCGAGCTCTGCCACGGATGATCCACGCCGCCCCCGCGCCCAGTGCCAGGACCACCGGGACGGCGAGCGCGAGCCAGGTGGCCGTCGTCCGGTCGCCGCCGATGAGGGTCGTCAGGTTGGCCAGGATCAGCCAGATGGCGCCCGCCAGGCCGAGCGCGCCCAGCGCCGGGGCGATCAGCGTGTTCCAGAGCCGGGTGTCGAGCTGCTCGCGGCGGAAGAAGACGATCACCGAGACCGAGGTCAGGAAGTACAGCAGCATCATCGCGAGCACCGCCACCCCGCTGAACCAGGAGAACAGGGTGAGCACCGGGTCCTTGCCGGTCAGCGCGAACGGCACGACGAGCAGCACGGCGACCGCCGTCTGCACACTGCCCGCGACCCAGGGGGAGTGCCGCCGGTTCAGGGTGCGAAGGCTTCGCGGGAGGAGGCCTTCCCTGCTGAGCGAGAACAGGTAGCGGTTCGCCGAGTTGTGGAAGGCGAGCATGCCCGCGAACAGCGAGGTGGCGAGCAGCACCGGCAGGACGTCGTTCGCCCAGCCGCCGAACCGCTCGGCGATCGGCGCGAACACGAACGCCGATCCGTCCCCGCCCGCAAGCGCCTTGCTCGCGGCCCCGGTGGCGCCGGAGGCACCGTACGAGCTGACCACCATCCACGAAGTGAAGGCGAAGAAGGCGGTGACCACGACGATCGACAGGTAGGTGGCCCGCGGCACGGTGCGGTGTGGTTCGCGCGCCTCCTCGCCGTAGATCGCGGTCGCCTCGAAGCCGAACATCGATGCCACCGCGAACATCAGCGCCACCCCCGGAGCGCCCTTGAGTGCCGCGCCCGGCGAGAAGCTGTGCGCGAAGCCGAGCCCCTCCGGGCCGCCGCCCCGGAACAGCGTCACCAGGCCGAAGGCGAGCAGCACACTCATCTCCGCGAGGACGAACACCGCGAGGACCTTGGCGCCCATCTCGATGCCGGTCGCGCCGAGCACCTGCACGACGGCCATGGTGGCCAACGCCCATATCCACCACGGCACTTCGGCCCCCGTGTGCTCCTTGACGATGCCGCTCACGGTCGCTCCGTAAAGGCCGTACATCGCGGCCTGGACGGTGCAGTAGGCGAACACCGCGACCGCCGCGCTGCCCGCGCCGCAGGTGCGGCCGAGGCCCCGGCCGATGTACGTGTAGAAGGCCCCCGCGTCGACCACGTGGCGGCCCATGGCGACGAAGCCGACGGAGAACAGCAGGATCACCGCGCCCGCGGCCACGTAGGCGGCGGGCACGCCCGGCCCGTCGCCCAGACCGACGGAGAGCGGGACCGCCCCCGCGATGCCGGTCAGCGGTGCCTGCGCCGAGAGGACCAGGAAGAGGATGCCGAGGACACCGAGCGCGTTCGGCTTGAGCCGTCCGGAGGCGGGGGAGTCCTGCTCGATGGGTTGTCTTGCGGCCGTCCTGCCGTCCACGAGGATCACCTGTCAGGGGCTCGGTCTGCGGGTGGGTGAGAGCCAGAGGCCGAACTCCGTCGGGCGTCGCAGGCCCGGGCGGGGTTCGGACACGGACTCCGAGGTGGTGCAGCACCGCGCCGGGCGTCCCCGTGGCATGCCCGGTGCGGTGCCCGTAGGGGTGCGCCCTATCGGCGCGGCGCCCGGATGCCGCGGAACTCCCAGTCCCCGCCGAGCGCCGTGGACAGCACTTCCTCGGACGCGGTGGGCTGTGCGCCGACGTCGGAGCGGATGGGCGTCGGACCCGCGACGATGTGGTTGGTGAGCCGCCCGAGCCCCTCGACGTCGACCTCGACGACGTCTCCGGGCTGTACGGGACGGGAGTTGGCCGGGGTCCCCGACAGGAGCACATCGCCGGGCAGCAGCGTGATGGTGCGGGCGATGTCGGCCACCAGGTAGTGCATGTCCCACCGCATCTCGTCGGTCGAACCGTCCTGCGCCATCCTGCCGTTGACGTAGGTGCGCAGGTGCTTGTGGCGGAAGTCCCAGTCGGTGACGAGGCCGGGGCCCAGCGGGCACAGCGTGTCGGATCCCTTGACGCGCAGCATCGAACCGGCATCGGTGTCGCGGAAGTCGTGCAGCCCGAAGTCATTGCCGACGGTGTAGCCCGCGATGTACGCGGCCGCTTCGTCGGGGGCGATGTTGCGGGCGGTCCTGCCGATGACGATGGCCACCTCGCCCTCGTAGTTGAGCCACTTGCAGCCCGCCGGGCGCACGACCGCGCCCCGGTGGGAGTTGAGGGCCGAGACCGGTTTGTGGAAGTAGGTGGGTGCGGCCGGCAGCCGGGCCCCGAACTCCGCCACCCTGCTGCGGTGGTTGAGGTGGACCGCGACTACCTTCGACGGCATGACTGGTGGCAGATGCGCGGCCTCCGCAGCCTTCACCCGGCGGCCGTCGCCTGCGACGAGCTCTTCGCCTTCGCGCACGACCTGGACGGCGGAACCGTCGAGCAGGATGCGGCGGTACTCGCTCACGTCAGGCCTCCCGGTCGCGTCGGTGCGGGTGGCGCGGGGCGGCTGACGAGGGTGGACCCGTGCCGGTCCAGCCGTCGGCAGGACGGTCGAACCACAGGTGGACCTGTCCGGTGCCGATGGAGCTCTCGTACGCGCCGTACTGGCGGCCGGGCGCGGTGCACGCGTCGCCGCCGAGTGCGCCCGCCATCATCAGGTAGTGCGTGAAGCGTGCCTCGGGCCTGAACTCCCGGAATTCCGGCATGGTGTGGAGCACCTTGGCGTGGCGGCCCTCCTTGAACCAGGCGATGCGTTCGAGGTCGGCCGCGCGGGCCTCGGGCGTACGGATGTGGGCGGGGTCGCTCGCCTCGTGGCCGCGTAGTTCCCGCAGTGGCCAGAAGGTGTGCGACAGGGCACCGGATGCGATGAGGAGGACCCTGCGGCCGGGTGTCGCGGCGATGCCGTCGGCGAGCGCCCGGCCGAGCCGCAGGTGGTCCTCCATGTCACCGGTCTGGCACACCCCGATGGACAGCCACCGCTTGTCGGGCAGCCCCTCGCCGAGGAACTTCCACAGGTTCACGGTGGCGTAGTGCACCGGAAGGTACGGATCGTCGACGGCGGTGATCCAGGTGCCGTGCCGGGGCCCGAACTCGGCTATGTGGTGGGCGAGTTCGGGGTCACCGGGGAAGTCGTACCGCATCCGGCACATGCCCCGGGGCAGCTCGTCCGAGGTGAACAGGCCCGCGCGCCGGCTCTGTGCGGTGACGACGAACTCGACCGTGGTCGCCCAGTGCGAGTCGAGGACAACGACCGTGTCGTAGCGGTCGCTCTCGAAGACTCCCGCGCGCAACTGCCGCAGTCCGGTGACGAGGCTGATCTCCTCGCCCTCGTTGAGCTCGCGCCGCACCGGCTCTGGCAGCACGATGGTGGGCACGTGTGCGAGCAGGCCCGCCCCGACGATCTCGCCCATGGTCCCTCAACTCCCCGGTGCCGTAACGGTGTTCTTGACGTCGCAGAAGAAGTCGAAGCTCCATGTGCCGCCCTCGCGGCCGATGCCGGACGCGCGCGAGCCGCCGAAGGGGGCCCGTAGGTCGCGTACGAAGAAGCAGTTCACCCAGACCGTGCCCGCCACGAGCCGTTCGGTCACCCGGCGGGCCCGCCCGGCATCGGAGGTGACGACGATCGCGGCGAGCCCGAAGCGGGTGCCGTTGGCGAGCTCCAGGGCCTCGTCCTCGTCCGCGAAGGCCTGGAGCGTGAGGACCGGGCCGAACACCTCCTCCTGGACGATCTCGCTGCCCTGTGCCACATCAGTGAGCAGGGTGGGGCGGTAGTAGGTGCCGCCGAGCTCGGCGTTGGGCGTGCCGCCGATCACGGCTCGTGCGCCGGACGCGATCGCGCGCCGTACGAATCCGTCGACCTTCTCCAGCTGGGCGGGATGGATCAGCGGCCCGATGCCGGTCGCCTCGTCGCGCGGGTCGCCCTGCCGGAGCCGGGCGGCCTTCGTCACGAACCGGGCGGTGAACTCCGCCGCGAC
Source organism: Streptomyces sp. WM6378 (assembly GCF_001279695.1). Taxonomy (GTDB): domain Bacteria; phylum Actinomycetota; class Actinomycetes; order Streptomycetales; family Streptomycetaceae; genus Streptomyces. The sequence goes on along the minus strand of NZ_LGDD01000304.1, from coordinate 27,231 downwards.
GGACTCCTCGACGAGCAGCCGGGTGGCGGCCAGACACACCTGCCCCGCGTTGTCGTACTGCTCCACGGCCAGCTCCACGGCCAGGTCGAGATCGGCGTCCGCGAACACCAACAGCGGTGACTTTCCGCCCAGTTCGAGGCTCAGCGGGGTGAGGCGTTCGGCCGCCGAGGCCGCGATGCGGCGGGCGGTGGGCACCGAACCGGTGAAGCTGATGCGGCGCACGTCCGGGTGGGAGACCAGCGCGCTGCCCGCTTCGCCACCGTAGCCCTGGACGACGTTGAGGACCCCGGGCGGGAGTCCCGCGTCGGCCGCGATGTCGGCGAGCAGCGAGGCGGTGAGCGGCGACCACTCGGCGGGCTTGAGGACCACCGAGTTCCCGGCGGCGAGCGCCGGGGCGACCTTCCAGGTGGCCAGCATCAGCGGCGCGTTCCACGGCGTGATCAGCACGCACGGCCCCGCCGGGTCCCAGGAGACGTGGTTGACGGCGCCGGCCGGGGTCGTGAAGTCGTCGAGGTCCAGGGTGAGCAGCCGGCCGGCGAAGAAGCGGAAGTTGTGCGCCACCCTCGGCATCACCCCGCGCCGGTGGGAGCGGAGCAGCGCGCCGTTGTCGAGGGTCTCGACCTGGGCGAGGTCCTCGGACCGCTTCTGCACGCCGTCCGCGATGGCGTGCAGGATGCGGGCCCGCTCGGCGCGGGGCGTCGCAGCCCAGCCGGGGAAGGCGGCCTTCGCGGCCGCCACCGCCGCGCCGGCCTCGAAGGAGGAGCCGCGCGCCACCCCCGCGAGCGCGCGGCCGTCGATCGGGGAAACATCGGCGAAGGTGGTGGGGGAGCCTACGCGGGCCCCGCCGATCCAGTGCCGCGTGTCGACGGCGACCCCGGCGACGGCGGCGATGTACTCACTCATGACATCATGTCCGTCCTTCGACTGTTCGGCACGGGGCATCCTCCAACTGGTCGGCCTGGAACGGGAGTTACTCGGCTCCCGAGGTGTCGGATTCGAGGAGTCGGCCTCCGTCCCACACGACGCCGACCTGCCGGTAGTACGCCGCGATCGGCTCCCGCACCGCGAGGCGGGCCAGCTCTTCGGTGGGTGATGCGAAGAGTTCGAGGTCCGCGTCCCCCAGCCACGCCTGCCCGGCCTCCGAGGAGGCGGCGCCGGACTCGATGAGCTCGTCGAGGGCGAGGCCCTTGCCCTTCTCGATGGAGGGCAGCCAGCGGTGGTGCGCCATCGGGTGCCCGTTCACGAAGCCACCCGTCGGCGAGGGCTGGCGCAGCGTCACCACGACCTGGGCGAGCCGGCGGTCGGCCGCCGCCAGGGTGGCCCCGAAGCGGGCCCCGGCCTCGATCCGGGGCGCCGGCCCGAACGGGTGCGGCCGGGTCTGGTGGATCGAGCCGAGCTTCTTCGGATAACCCTGGTGGAAGCCGCGTACGACCGCGAAGTCCTTGTCGACCCAGATGTAGACGCAGCGCGAGTAGACCTGCCCCCGGTAGGAGCAGCGCACGACCGCGAACGCCTCCTTGTACTGGGCCCGCACCGGGTCGAGGAGCTCCCGCTTGGACGCCGAACAGGACTGCCAGTCCGCCCAGACGAGCGCGACCGCCCCCGGGTCTTCGGGTGCCAACTCCAGCGGGTGGGGCAGGAGTTCGCGTACGCGCTCCGGATCCGTGCGGTATTCGACCGTGAGGACGTCGCCCGAGTACAGCCATGGGGGCGCGGGGGCGATGGACGATTCGCCGGTCGCCGTCTTGGGATGGAAGTAGCCGCGGACGCTGCTCACGGGGCGACTCCTTGCGGGCTGAGGGCGGGGCTTTCGAGGAGGAGCGGCCGGCGCCGGGCGGCGGCCGCGCCTGCGGCCGGTCCGCCGAGCCCCACCACGCCGACGAGGCGCCCGTCGCGGTGGTAGCCGACCAGCATGTCGTCGTCCGCCTCGCCGTCGAGCAGCCGGACGTCGTCGTGTCCGAGCTCGGGCGAGCCGAAGGACTGGAGCCGGAAGTCGTACTGGTCGCTCCAGAAGGAGGGGAGGGGAGCGAAGGGTGCCAAGTCGGTTGAATGCGAGAGTAGTTGGGCTGCGAGCACCTGCGCGGCGTGCTTGGCCGTGTCGCCGGGGATCGACCAGTGCTCGACCCGGCGCGGCACCCCGTCGTAGCGGGCGTTGGGGAAGCGGGCGACGTCACCGACGGCGACCACGTACGGTAGTCCCGCCCCAGCGGCCTCCGTGCCGCCCGCACCGTCGTCGGCGCGCCGCACCCGCAGGTGCTCGTCGGTGAGCACGCCGTCGGACAGGTCGAGACCGTTCCCCGCCAGCCACTCGGTGTTGGCGACCGAGCCGACCGACTCCACGACCACATCGGCCGCCAGGACCCGCCCGTCGCTCAGGGCGACCCCGGTCACGCGGTGTCCGCCCTCGAACCCGGCGACCCCCGTGCCCAGCGCGAAGCGCACTCCGCGTTCCTCGTGCCTGCGCAGCAGCGCCCCGGCGAGGAGCCCGCCAAGGGGGCGCAGCATCGGCAGGGGCTCTACATCGACGACGGTCACCTCGGCGACACCCAGACCGACTGCGGTGGCGGCCACCTCGCAGCCGATGAACCCGGCTCCGATCACCACCAACCGCACGCCGGGCAGGCTCAGTTCGGCCCGCAACGCGCGCACATCGGCGAGCGTACGGACCGTATGGCGGCCGCTGCCCGGCCCGGACGGTCCGGGGCAGCGCAGCCGCCGAGAGCGCAGGCCGGTCGCGACGACCAGGCCGTCGAAGCCGAGCTCTTCGCCGTCCTCAAGGACGACGACGCGGTCCCGCAGCCGGGCACCCGCCACCCGCGTCCCCAGCCTCCACTCCACATCGGCGGTGTTGGCCCGTGGGGTGAGGGGCAGCGAGGTGAACGGCGCCGTCCCCGCGAGGACCCGCTTGGAGAGCGGGGGCCGGTTGTAGGGCATGTGGGGTTCGTCGCCGACCACCGTGATCGGGCCGGTCCAGCCGGCGGCGCGCAACTGCTCGGCGGCGCGCAGGCCGCCCAGCGACGCCCCGGCCACGACCACGCGCGCGGTCACGGCGCTCAGGCCTCGATCCGGATGGCCTGCATCGGGCAGACGTCGGCGGCTTCCTCCACGTCGGCGCGGAACGCTTCACCGGGATCGCCGAGGTAGGCGAGGTGTCCGCTGTCGTCGAGGCGGAAGACATCCGGGGCGGCGAACACGCACTGCCCGTGGTCCTGGCACTTGTTCATGTCGACGGCGACCTTCATGGGCCGACTCCCTGTGACCGACCTGCGTAACCGAGCCGTATGACCAAACCGCTCGACCGGCGCCGCTCGGCTCGACCGAACTCGTTTGATACCAAACAACTTTGATACCAAACAACATAGAGAGGTGTCGCCGAGGGGTCAATGCCCCTGCCGTGATGGGGAGTTCATGCCCGGACCCTTGCGGGATGCCGCCTCGCGTCCATACCGTTTGAAGCCAAACCAATAGCGTGCGCTCAGCCCGAGGAGACGTCGGTGAGTGCTCAAGTTCCGTCAGATGCAAGGCAGTTCATGGAGCGGCTGTCCGTCGAGGGTATCGATGTGGTCCGGGTGACCTACCCAGACCTCATGGGCACCGACCGCGCCCGGGACGTGCTCGTCGACCAGCTGCCCGCGGCCTGCTCGCACGGCCTCTCGTTCTGCCGCGCGGTCTACCACACGAGCCCGCAGGGCGATGTCGTCCCGATCGCGGGCGGCCTGGACGCGGGGCTCCCCGACATCGTCGTGCGCCCCGACCTCGACACGCTCCGCACGCTGCCCTGGGAACCCGGCGTCGCCTCCTGTCTGGGCGATGTGACCGACCCGGCGACCGGCGCGCCCGCCCCCGAATCGCCGCGTGCCCTGCTGCGCGCGGTGCTTGCCCGATGCGCGGAACACGGACTGCGCCCGGTCGCGGGCCCCGAGCTCGAATACTTCCTGTGTGATCCGGACCCCGGCGCACCCGACGGCTGGCGGCGGTACAGCGCGGCCGCGGGCGCTGTCTACACCGCGGGACTGCGCGCCGACCCCGACAACCACCTCCTGCGGACCCTGCGGATGCTGCGAGATCTCGGCATCGGGATCACCCACGGCAACCACGAATTCGACGGCTCGCAGTTCGAGATCAACCTCGTGCACTCCGAGGCGCTGGGCGCCGCCGACCGCGCCTTCCGGCTGAAGGCCGCCGTCAAGGAGCTCGCCCGCAAGGAGGGCAGGCTCGCCACGTTCATGGCCAAGCCCTTCAACGACGCGGGCGGCTCGGGGTTCCATCTGCACCTGTCCTGCGAGGCGGGAGCCGAGGGTGAGACGCGTGCGGGGGGCGCCGCCGGTGACGTGGGGGAGACCCGGAACGTCTTCGACGACCCCACCGGCCCCTACGGCCTCTCCGACACCGCCCGGCACGCCATCGCCGGTCTGCTCGCGCATGCCCCGGCGCTGGCCGCCCTGGTCAACCCGACGATCAACTCGTACAAGCGCTTCGGGCCGGACACGGTGGCCCCCTGGCTCGTCGACTGGGGTCTGGACAACCGCAGCGCGATGGTCCGCATCCCGCCCGAGCGCGGTTCCGGCGCCCGGCTCGAACTGCGGCTCGGCGATGCCAGTGCCAACCCGTACGTACTCATCGCCGCGACCATCGCCGCCGCGCTGCTCGGCATCCAGGCCGCCGAGGAGCCGCCCGCGCCGCTGGAGGGGTACGGCTACGACACCGCCAGGTCCGCCCTCCTTCCGGACTGCCTGCCGAGTGCGCTCGACGCCCTCGAAGGGGACACCGCGCTCACGGGAATCCTCGGCAAGGGCTTCACCGCTGCCTACCTCGCGTACAAGCGCAACGAGGTCGAGCGCTTCCAACAGCACGTGACGGACTGGGAGTTCACGGAGTACGCCTACCACCTGTGACCCGCGCAGGCGCGCCGACCGCACGCGTCCCCCCGCCGCAGCTCAGCTCAAGGAGCACCGATGGCCGAGGCCAGCCCCGCCGCGTACGACCCGATCCCCCTCGACGACGTCGACCTCGCCGACCTCGACCGGTTCACCGACGGCATCACCCCGTGGCGCATGTTCCACACCCTGCGCCACCGGGACCCCGTCCACTGGCAGCCCGAGCCGGCCCCCAACTCGGGGTTCTGGGCGGTCACCCGCCACGAGGACATCGTCCGCGTCGACCGGGACGCCGACACCTTCACCTCCACCAGATTCGTCAACCTCGAAGAGCTCGACGACGACCAGATCAAGAAGCGGGCCTCCATCCTCGAACTGGACGGGGCGCGCCACCGTGCGCTGCGCGGCCTGCTCCAGCGCCAGTTCGGGCAGCACGTGATCAACGGCTACGCCGACTTCCTGCGCGGCCTGACCGCCAGGACCCTGGACGCGGCCCTGGCGAAACCGGCCTTCGACTTCGTGGAGCACGTGTCCGCCGACTTCCCCATCAACGTCCTCGCCCGGCTCCTGGACGTGCCGCCCGAGGACAACCGGAGGCTCATCGACTGGGGAAACCGCATCATCGGCCACACCGACCCCGACTACGCCGACGTGCTCCTCGGCAGCGCGGAGAGCGAGCGGTACCGGGACCTGCCGTTCCGCTCACCGGCCTCCATCGAGGTCTTCGAGTACGGCCGCGAACTCGCCCGGCAGCGCCGCGGCGGCCGGGGCACCGACCTCGTCTCGCGGCTCGTCAACGAGACCCCGCGCGATCAAGTCCCGCTCAGTGACCAGGACTTCGACAACTACTTCCTCCTGCTCGTCGTCGCGGGCAACGAGACGACCCGGCACGCCATCTCGCACACCATGCTGGCCCTGATCGAGCACCCCGAACAGCTCGACCGGCTCCGCCGCGACCCAGCCCTCATCCCGGCCGCCGTGGAGGAGTTCCTGCGCTGGGCCTCGCCCGTCTACCACTTCCGCCGCACCGCGACCCGCGACGTCGAACTCGGTGGCAAGCGGATCAGGGAGGGCGACAAGGTCGTCATGTGGTACGCCTCGGGCAACCGCGACGAGCGGGTCTTCGCCGACCCGTACGCCTTCGACGTCACGCGCACCGACAACGACCACGTCACCTTCGGCAAGGGCAGCCCGCACCTGTGCCTGGGCAACCTCCTCGCCCGTACCGAAGTCCGCATCATGTTCGAGGAGTTGATCCCCCGCATCGCCGACATCCGCCTGACCGGGGAGGTGCCCCGCGTCCGCTCCAACTTCGTGAACGGCATCAAGCGGCTTCCGGTGGAGGTCACCCCCGCCTGATGCGAGGTGTGCGCCTCGGGGGAAGATCGGTGGGGATGCCCGCCCCGACCAGCGCAAGGACCCCGCGTGACACTGAACCCGGATCTCCCGCAGCCCTTCGATGCCGCCCACTTCGCCGATCCGTACGCGACCTACGAGCGGTTGCGCGAGGAGGCGCCCGTCCACCACGTACGGCTGCCGGACGGATCCGAGGTCTGGCTGGTGCTCAGGGAGTCGGACGTCCGCGCGGGGCTCACCGATCCCCGGTTCTCGGTCAACAAGGCCCACGCGGGCAACGGCTACAAGGGGTTCTCGCTGCCGCCCGCCCTGGACGCCAATCTGCTCAACATCGACCCCGACGACCACTTGCGCCTTCGCCGGCTCGTCTCCAAGGCCTTCACGCCGCGCTATGTGGAAGGAATGCGGCAGCAGATAGAGGACGCCTCCGAGCAGCTCGCGGACGCGTTCGCCGAGCGGCTGAAGGCCGACGGCGCCGTCGACCTGATCACCGCGTTCGCCAATCTCCTTCCCGTGGCGCTGATCGGTGACCTGCTCGCCGTGCCCGAGGCCGACCGGCACGCCTTCGCCGGATGGGTCACCACCATGCTGGATCCGGGGAGTTCGGGGGAGCTTGTCGCGGCGATCGGGCACATCCACCGCTTTCTGCTGGACCTGGTGGCGGACCGCCGCGCGGAGCGCGGCGACGACCTCCTGTCCGAACTCATCGCAGCACGTGACGAAGGCGACCGGCTCAGCGAGGACGAGCTCGTCTCGCTCGCCTTCCTCATCCTCATGGCGGGCAGCGAGAACACCCAGCACGTCATCAGCAGCGGACTCCTCGTCCTGCTCGACCACCCCGACCAGCTGGCCGTGCTGCGCGCCGACCCGGGGCTCATGCCGCGGGCCGTCGAGGAGCTGCTCCGGTACGTGAACCCCAACCAGATGGCGATCCGCCGTTTTCCCACCGAGCCGGTGGAGATCGGCGGGGTCACCGTCCCGACCGGCGACACCGTCCTGCTCTGCCTCGCCGCCGCCCACCGTGACCCGGAACGCTATGCCGACCCCGACCGCTTCGACATCCACCGCGAGGACACCACCCACCTCGCGCTGGGCCATGGCATCCACTACTGCCTCGGGGCCGCACTCGCCCGCATTCAGCTCCACAGCGCTTTCAGCACCCTGATACGCCGATTCCCCGAGCTGGCCCTCGCCGTCCCGTCCGGCGACCTCGCCTGGCGCACCTCCTTCCGCTCGCACGCCCTCAGGGAGCTGCCTGTCCGCTTGGGGCTGTAGATGCGGCCGTAACCGCAGGCCCATTGCCCGGTGAACACCCCTGTGGTTAGCCTGTGTTCGTCATTCCGGTCGGTGGCCGGAGTTTCGAACAAGAAGGGTGGGTGGCCGAGCATGGGCCGACTGGTTCCCGCGGTGACCAGGGCGCTGGACGTCCTCGAACTCTTCCTGGAGAGCGAGGGGAGCCTCTCCGCGCCCGATGTCACGCGCCGGCTCGGGCTGCCCCGCACCACGGTCCACGAGCTGCTCACCACTCTGGCTGCCCGCTCCTACCTGGCGCCGGTGCCCGAGCAGCCCGGCCGCTACCGGCTCGGCGTACGCACCTACCAGCTCGGCAGCCGGTACGCCGAGCAGCTCGACCTCGCGGCCGAGGGGCAGCAGGTGGCCCGCGAGGTGGCGGAGACCTGTGACGAGACCGTGCACGTCGCGATCCTTGAGGACACCGACGTCATCTACATCGCCAAGGTCGACTCCACCCACGCCGTCCGCATGGTCTCCGCCGCCGGCCGCAGGCTGCCCGCGCACTGCACCTCCGTCGGCAAGATGCTGCTCGCCGTGCTGCCCGAGGCCGAGCTCGACGCCCGCCTCGAAGGGCGCGAACTCGTCGCCATGACACCGGACAGCATCACCGACCCCGCCGCCCTGCGCACCGCCCTCGCTGAGATCCGTGCCCGCGGGACCGCCGTCGAGCACCGCGAGTCCAATGCCGACGTCAGCTGCGTGGCGGCGCCGGTCAGGGACAACACGGGCCGGGTCGTCGCCGCGCTCTCCATCTCCGTTCCCATGATCAGGTGGAGCGGCGACCGCGAGGCCGAGCTCGCCGAACTCGCTCAGAAGGGCGCGGGCGACCTCTCCGTGCGGCTCGGCCACCGAGGTGTGCGGTGAGGTACGAGCTCGCGGTACGGGAGTGGGCCGAGCTCGGCGAGGGGCCGACGTGGGACCCGGCGACGGGACGGCTGATCTGGGTCGACATCCTCTCCTCGCGGATCCACAGCTACGATCCGGCCGACGGCCGCCGCACGGTCATGGCCACCGAGCAGCACGTAGGTGCGGCCAGGCCGCGCGTCGGGGGCGGCCTTGTCGTCAACCTCCGGGACGGCGTCGGTCTGTACGGCCCCGACGGCGGGTTCCGCTGGCTCCTCCACGCCCCCGTGGACGGCCGGCGTGCCAATGACGCGGCGGTCGCTCCCGACGGGGCGCTGTGGGCCGGGACCATGCGCTACGACGAGGCGCCCGGCGGCGGCACCCTGACGAGGATCGCCCCGGACGGCACCGCGGCCGAGATCCTCGGTGACGTCGCCGTCAGCAACGGCACCGGCTGGAGCCCGGACGGGCGGCTCATGTACTACATCGACACCTCGACCCGGACCATCGATGTGTTCGACTTCGACGGCCAACTCGCCCACAATAGAAGAGAGTTCGTCTCGGTCGAGGCCGCTGCTGGGGACCCCGACGGGCTCACGGTGGACGCGGAGGGCGGCGTCTGGGTAGCGCTGTGGGGCGGCGGTGCCATCCGGCGGTACGCGGCCGACGGCAGTCTCGACCAGGTCGTCGAGCTGCCCGTGCGGCGCCCCACCGGCTGTGCCTTCGGCGGCCCGGACCTCACCGATCTGTACATCACCACCGCCCGCGCGGGACAGGCCGCACCACACCCCCTGGCCGGTTCGGTGCTCGTACTTCCAGGGGCGGGGCGTGGCCTGCCCGCCACACCTTTCGCTGGGTGATGGGCCGTCAAAGGCCGTGTGCCCCAGAGGGATTCCTCTGAGGCACACGCACGCGTCGAGCCTCAGCGAGTCGAGAACGAATGCACCGTCGACGTGCGGTACGTCGTGCCCGGGCGCAGCACCGTCGACGGGAACGACGGGTGGTTGGGCGAGTCCGGGAAGTGCTGGGTCTCCAGGCAGAGGGCGTCGCCCTGGCGGTAGGTGCGGCCGGAGGTGCCCTCCAGGGTGCCGTCGAGGAAGTTGCCTGTGTAGAACTGCAGGCCCGGCTCGGTCGTGTACATCCGCATCACCCGGCCCGACGACGGGTCGGTGAGCGTGAGGATGTGGGCGGGCGAGGTCGAAATGCCTTTGTCCAGCGCCCAGTTGTGGTCGAATCCCTTGGCGTGGACCAGCTGCTCGCCGCCGTCGCGGACGTCCCGGCCGATCGGCTTCGTACGCCTGAAATCGAAGGGCGTGCCCGCCACCCGGGCCAGTTCGCCGGTCGGGATGAGGCCCGCGTCGGTGGGGGTGTAGCGCGCGGCGGCCAGCTCCAGGGTGTGGTCGTAGACGGAGCCGCTGCCCTCGCCCGTCAGGTTGAAGTAGGTGTGGTTGGTCAGGTTCACGACGGTCGGCCGGTCGGTGGTCGCCTCGTAGTCGATCCGCCAGTCGCCGCGAGCGGTGAGGGTGTACGTGACGCGGACCTTCAGTGCGCCGGGGTAGCCCATCTCGCCGTCGGGGGAGACCCGGGTCAGGACGAGCCCGGTCTCCGAGCCGTGGGTGAACGGCTCCACCTGCCACATCTGTTTGTCGAAGCCCTGGGTGCCGCCGTGCAGACTGTTCGCCCCGTCGTTCAGGGGGAGTTGGTAGATGTGGCCGTCCAGCGTGAACCGTCCCGCCGCGATGCGGTTGCCGTACCTGCCGATCAGGCCGCCGAAGTACGGGCTCTTCGCGACATAGTCGGCGAGGTTGTCGAAGCCGAGTGCGATGTTCGCCAAGTGGCCGCGGCGGTCCGGGACTTCGAGCGAGTGGACCACCCCGCCCCAGGACAGGACCTGGAGCCGGGTGCCGCCGTTGGCCACGGTCCAGAGGTCCACCGCGGTGCCGTCGGCCAGGGTGCCGAAATGCCTCTTGGTAGGGGAGCGGCGCGGCCCGGCCTGGGCAATCCCGGCGCCGAGCGCCGTCGTCGCGGCGAGACCGGCGGCGCCTGCCGCCAGTACCGTACGTCTGCTGGTCTTCATGGAGCGACTCCTTGAGGGAGTTCGGGGAGGGGGACATCCGAGGGACTCATGAACCGACCTTGCGCTTGTTGTAGACGTCGAAGCCGACCGCGGCGAGCAGCACGAACCCCTTGATGACCTGCTGGTAGTCCGTGCCGATGCCCACCAGGGACATGCCGTTGTTGAGCACACCGAGCACGAGGCCGCCGATGACGGCGCCGAACACCGTGCCCACGCCACCGCTCATCGACGCGCCGCCGATGAAGGAGGCCGCGATGGCCTCCAGTTCGAAGTTGACGCCCGCGTTGGGGGTACCCGCGTTCAGGCGGGCCGCGAAGACGACGCCGGCCAGCGCCGCGAGCACACCCATGTTGACGAAGACCCAGAACGTGACCCGCTTGTCCTTGACGCCGGACAGCTTCGCCGCCGCCTGGTTGCCGCCGAGCGCGTACACATGACGCCCCACGACCGCGTTGCGCATCACGAAACCGAGTCCGATGAGCAGCGCCGCGAGCAGGAGCAGCACCACCGGGACACCCCGGTAGCTGGCCAGCGTCATCGTGAAGGCGAGTACGGCGGCCACCATCGCCACGCACTTGGTGATGAACAGGCCCTGGGGCAGCACATCGAGTTCGTACGCCTGCTGGCGCCGCCGGGAGCGCACCTCCTGGACCAGCACGACGGCTGTCAGGGCGAGCCCCAACAGCATTGTCAGGTTGTGGTAGTTGGTGTTCGGGCCGACCGTCGGAAGATAGCCCGTGGAGATCTTCTGGAAGCCGTCGGGGAACGGGCCGAGCGAGCGCGAGCCGAGCAGGATCTGGGTGCCGCCGCGGAACAGCAACATCCCGGCGAGGGTGACGATGAACGACGGTATCCCGACGTACGCGATCCAGAACCCCTGCCAGGCGCCCGCGACCGCCCCGATGATCAGGGCCACGACTAGGGCGAGCACCCAGGGCACATGGTGCTCGACCATCATCACGGCGCACGCGGCCGACACGAAGGCCGCCAACGAGCCGACGGACAGGTCGATGTGGCCCGCGACGATGACGATCATCATGCCGATCGCGAGGACCAGGATGTAACTGTTCTGGAGCACCAGGTTGGTGACGTTGTTCGGCTTGAGCAGCACCCCGCCGGTCCAGATCTGGAACAGCACGATGATCAGGCCGAGCGCGACGAGCATCCCGTACTGGCGCATGTTGCGGCGGGCCGCGTCAAGGAGCAGCGTGGCGGGCGCCGGATGCGGGGAACCGGGCGCCGGCGGGGCGCTCCGGGGGGTGTCGGTGGTGACCGGACCCATGGCGACTACCTCTTGTCCGTGGTCATGTCGTTCGTGGTCATGTGGCGCATCAGCACTTCCTGCGTTGCCTCGGCCCGCGGGACCTCACCGGTGAGCCGGCCTGCCGTCATCGTGTAGATGCGGTCGCACATGCCGAGCAGTTCGGGGAGTTCCGAGGAGATGAAGACGACGGCCTTGCCTTGGGCCGCGAGCCGGTCGATGACGGTGTAGATCTCGTACTTGGCACCCACGTCGATGCCGCGGGTCGGCTCGTCGAGGATCAGCACATCGGGACCCGCGAAGATCCACTTGCTGAGTACCACCTTCTGCTGGTTGCCGCCGGACAGCCGCCCGACCTGCTCGAAGACGGTGGGCGCCTTGATGTTCATGGACGTGCGGTACGACTCGGCGACCCGCCGCTCCTCGTGCTCGTCGACCACTCCGCGCCGGGACACCCGGCCGAGCGCGGCCGTGGTGATGTTGCGGGCGATGCTGTCGATGAGGTTGAGGCCGTACTGCTTGCGGTCCTCGGTGACGTACGCGATGCCGTGGCCCACCGCCTCCGGCACCGTTCGCGTCCGGATCTCGCGGCCGTCCTTCCACACCGAGCCGCTGATGTTGCGCCCGTAGGAGCGGCCGAAAAGACTCATCGCGAGCTCGGTGCGGCCGGCGCCCATCAGGCCCGCGATGCCGACGATCTCGCCCCGCCGCACCTGCACGGAGACGTCGTCGACCACCTTGCGCTGCTGGTCGATGGGGTGGTGCACGGTCCAGCCGCGCACTTCCAGAGCGGGGTGCGCGCCCGGGTCGCCGTCGTACGGGGTGCGGTCGGGGAAGCGGTGGTCGAGGTCGCGGCCGACCATGGCCCGGATGATCCGGTCCTCGGTCGTCGCCGGGTCCTTCACGTCGAGGGTCTCGATGGTGCGGCCGTCGCGGATGACGGTGACGGAGTCGGCGACCGCGGCGATCTCGTTGAGCTTGTGCGAGATGACGATCGATGTGATGCCCTGTTCCTTCAACTCCATTATCAGATGGAGGAGATGGGTGCTGTCGGCGTCGTTGAGCGCTGCCGTCGGCTCGTCGAGGATGAGCAGCTTCACCTCCTTGGACAAGGCCTTCGCGATCTCCACCAGCTGCTGCTTGCCGACGCCGATGTCCGCGACCCGGGTCCCCGGATGCTCGCTCAGGCCCACCCGCTTCAGGAGCCGGGACGCGTGCTCCAGGGTCTCGTGCCAGCTGATGATGCCCCGCGTGGCGTGCTCGTTGCCGAGGAAGATGTTCTCGGCGATCGACAGATGGGGAACGAGTGTGAGTTCCTGGTGGATGATGACGATCCCGCGCGCCTCGCTGGCCCGGATGTCCTTGAAGGCGCAGGGCTCGCCCTGGAAGAGGATGTCGCCCTCGTAACTCCCGTGCGGATGAACCCCGCTGAGCACCTTCATCAGGGTCGACTTGCCTGCGCCGTTCTCCCCGCAGATCGCGTGCACCTCGCCCGGGGCGACGGTCAGCGACACGTCGGACAAGGCTCGAACGCCGGGGAACGTCTTGACGATGGAACGCATCTCAAGGACAGCGGGCGGCTCGTGTGCGGGTGCGGTCACTTCAGGTCACTCGCCTTGATGTAGCCGGAATCCACCAGCTCCGCCCGGTAGTTGGACTTGTCGACGCTCACCGGATCGAGCAGGAACGACGGCACGATCTTCTTCTCGTTGTTGTACGTCTTGGTGTCGTTGACCTCGGGCGTCTTGTTGTTCAGCACGGCGTCGGCCATCTGCACGGCCTGCTTGGCGAGCGCCCGGGTGTCCTTGTAGACGGTCTGCGTCTGGTCGCCCGCGATGATCGACTTCACTGACGCCACCTCGGCGTCCTGTCCCGTCACCACGGGATAGGGCCTGGCCGCGGTCCCGTAGCCGCCGGAGCGCAGCGCGGACAGGATGCCGATGGAGATTCCGTCGTACGGCGAGAGTACGGCGTCGACGCGGGCCGAGGAGTACGCCTTGGTCAGCAGGTCGTCCATGCGCTTCTGTGCTGTCGCACCGTCCCAGCGAAGCGTTGTCACCTGGTTGAGGTTCGTCTGCCCGCTGCGCACCACGAGCTGCTTCTTGTCGAGGTAGGGCTGGAGCGTCTTGAGGGCGCCCTGGAAGAAGTAGCGCGTGTTGTTGTCGTCCGGCGATCCGGCGAACAGCTCGATGTTGAACGGGCCTTTCCTGCTGCCGTCCTTCAGCCCCAACTTCTCGATGATGTAAGTCGCTTGGAGCACGCCGACCTTCTCGTTGTCGAAGGAGGCGTAGTAGTCGACGTTGGGCGAGCCGAGGATGAGCCGGTCGTAGGAGATCACCTTGATGTGCTGTTCGGCGGCCTGCTTCAGGACGTCGCTCAGGGCGCGGCCGTCGATCGCGGCGATCACCAGGACGTCCACACCCTTGGTGATCATGTTCTCGATCTGGGCGACCTGCTGGTCGACGTTGTCCTCGCCGTACTGGAGCTCGGTCTGGTAGCCGAGGTCCCGGAACTGCTTGACCATGTTGTTGCCGTCGTTGATCCACCGCTCGGACGACTTGGTCGGCATGGCGATGCCGATGGTGGAGCCCTTGCCGCCCTTCTTGGTGTCCTTGCTGCCGCCCTCACTGCTCTGCCCGCAGGCGGCGAGCGCGAGGGCGAGGGATCCGGCGACGAGGGCGAGTGCTGCTCTGCGGATGCGGCGCATGGTCATCAGTCCTTGAGGGAGAAGCGGTTGAGAGGGCCGGGGAGGCGGGAGCCGAGCGGGGACATGCCGCCGTCGGCGCCGTGCCGGGCAAGCAGGTCGAGCACGAGCCGGCCGCGGCGCACGCGCTCGCGGGCCGTGTCCAGGGCGGCGTCCCGCAGGTGCGCGCCGTACGGATAGATGCCGGGCGCCTTGGACAGGCCGAACTTGAAGTAGAGCGGGGCGGCTCGGCGGATCAGCTCGGCCGCCTCGTACATCCGCACATAGCCGCCGAGGTCGTCCGGCGCCTCGATGTACAGGTCGAGCGGGACGCCCGACACCCTTCGGATCTCGGTGAAGTGAGCGGCCGTCAGATCGGATGGCACGTTCACGGAGTCGGCGCCGAGCCGTTCGTACACCGAGACCGACGCCGGATTGACCGGGCCGATCAGGGCCGAGACCTTGAGAGTGGTGTCCGAGGGCAGCAGGCCGCGCTCGCGCAGCCGGTGCAGGGTCCACAGCACCCCCTCGTCGGCGACGAGCAGGCACTGGACACCCAACTCGGCTGCGCGCAGGGCGTCTTCGACGCATCCGGCGAGCGCGTCGTGCCCCCGGGCGCGCAGTCCCGCGCCGCCCGATGCGGTACGGGACGAGGCGCCGATGTCCCAGGTGCCGCGGGGCCCGGTGAAGAGGCAGAGTTCGATGCCGCGGTCCGCGCAGGCCTCGGCCATCTCAGTGATCTCGGCGTCGGAGAGCATCCACACGCCGCTGCCCTGGCTGACCCGGTGCACCGGCACGTCGAGCCGCAAGGACTCCTTGAGGACGATCGCGAGCGCTTCGGGGCCCTCGACGGAGGGGATCTCGCTGCGCCAGGAGCCGCCGTCGGGGAAGACGTGCGGGGAGGAGTCGGCGGGGTTGTCGGCGGGCGCGGCCAGGCCGAGCGCGGTGAGGGCACGCTCGCCGGGGCGGCGGGGTCCCGCGGGTGTGAGGAAGGGGGCTGAAGTGTCGGTCACAGGCGGGATTCCTTGAGTGAGCTGGCCTTCGTGATGTTCGGTATATCGAACGTGGTTCGGGTCGTTGGGTATGACGTGATGGAGGTAGGAGGAAGCCAGTCGCTACGGGCGCAGCAGGACCTTTCCGGTCTCGGGGTCGCCTCCGCCCACCAGAGCGAGCGCGTCCGCGTACCGGTCGAGCGGGAACTCGTGGGTGATCAGTGCCGCCGGATCGAGCTGCCCGGTGACGTACGCCCGCACCGCGAAGGACCACGCCGCGGACGAGGCGCCGAAGACGCTGCGTACCGTGAGCTGACTCAGGGAGGGGTGCACGGGGTCGATCCCGGTGGCACCCGGCGCGAACATTCCGGTGAGGACGACCCGGCCGCCGCGCCGGGCGAGCAGCGTCGCGTCGGCGGCGGTGGACGGTGCGCCCGCCGTCTCGACCACGAGGTCGAAATGACCGCGCACGTCGTGGGACAGCTCCGGCGTACGGGCCTCGGTCGCCCCCATGTGACAGGCCAGCTCGGCCCGTTCGTAGCGGGGGTCGATCACCGCGAGCTCGCCGGGGGAGTAGCTGGAGAGGAGCTGCACGGCGAGCAGGCCCAGGGTGCCCGCGCCCAGCACCGCGATCCGCTCGCCCGGCTCGGGCGCGCCGGCCCGTACGGCGGCGGCGACAACGGCGGCCGGTTCCAGGAGGGCGGCGGAGCTCAGGTCCGCGTCGCCGGGCAGCGGGTGCAGCAGCCGCGCCGGTACCACCACATGGTCGGCGAAGCCGCCGGGGTGGGTGAACCCCGTCTCGGCGTACGGGGCCGTGCACAGCGAGGTCTCGCCCCGCCGGCACCGCTCGCAGGTGCCACAGGTGCGGAAGCCCTCGGCGACCGTCCTGCGCCCGACGAGCCCGGGGTCCACGCCCGGCCCGGCCGCCTCGACGGTCCCGGCCCATTCGTGTCCGGGCGTGAGCGGATAGCGCACATAGCCCGGGTCGCGGTGGCCGTCGTACACCTCGCGGTCGCTCATGCAGATCCCCGCGGCGGCGACCCGCACCACGACCTCGCCCGGGCCCGGCTCGGGGCGCTCGCCCGCGACCAGGCGGTGGCGGCCCGGCGCGTCCACGACGATCGCGCGGCTGCTCATCCCCGCGCCCCGGACGGGTCGCGCTTCTCCCAGCCCTCGGCCCACAGGTCGAACCGGGCCTGCTGCTGCGGGAATTCTGCCGCCGCGTCCACATCCAGCTCGACGCCGAGACCCGGCGCGTCCGGCAGCTCGAAGTAGCCGTCGACCACCTGTGGGGCGCCCTTGACGACTCTCTTGATCTCGGCGTCTGCGAAGTCGTTGAAGTGCTCCAGGATCTTGAAGTTCGGTGTGCATCCCGCCACTTGGAGGCTGGCCGCCGTGAGCACCGAGCCGCCCACGTTGTGCGGCGCGACCAGCGTGTAGTGGGTCTCGGCCGTCGCGGCGAGCTTACTGGTCTCCAGGATGCCGCCGACGTGGCCGACGTCCGGCTGGATGATGTCGGCGGCCTGCGACTCGAAGAGCTCGCGGAACTCGATGCGGTCGTGGATGCGCTCGCCGGTCGCGATCGGGATGTCGACCTTGCCCGCGACCTTCGCCAGCGCCTTGAGGTTCTCCGGCGGCACCGGCTCCTCCAGCCACGCCGGGTCGAACGGCGCGAGCTCGTGGGCCAGGCGCACGGCGGTGGCCGGCGAGAACCGGCCGTGCATCTCCAGCATCAGCTCGGTGTCCGGGCCGATCGCGTCCCGCACCGCCTCGATCAACGAGACGGCGTACAGGGACTGTTGACGGTCCAGCTCGAAGTGGCCGGTGCCGAACGGGTCGATCTTGAGTGCCCGGTATCCGCGCTCGACGACCGCCTGCGCCGCCTTGTGGTAGGCCTCCGGGGTGCGCTCGGTGGTGTACCAGCCGTTGGCGTACGCCTTGACCCGGTCGGTCACCTTCCCGCCGAGCAGCTGCCACACCGGGACGCCGAGGGCCTTGCCCTTGATGTCCCAACAGGCCATCTCCACCACGGCGATGCCGGACATCACGATCTCGCCGGCCCGCCCGTAGTCGCCGTACTTCATCCGCCGCACGAGGTCCTCGATCGCGAACGGGTCGGATCCCGCGATGTGGTTGGCCTCGGCCTCGCGGAGATAGCCGATCAGCGCGTCGGTGCGGCCGAGCATCCTGGTCTCGCCGACGCCGGTGAGGCCCTCGTCGGTGTGGACCTGGACGTAGGTGAGGTTTCGCCAGGGGGTCCCGACGACGTGGGTGCTGATTCCCGTGATTCGCAAGGCAGTTGCTCCCGGTGCCGCTGTCCGTGTTGTTCGATATTTCGTCATGCGTTCGAAATTCTGGCGTGACGGTAATGACGTGCGGCCGAAGGTGTCAATGGGTCGGACAGGAACCGTTCCAAGCTGGTCCAGGGGCATTGACGCGGGGGCGGGGGAGGCGGAATGCTCCCGGCGTCGAAATGCAGAACGTCGTCCGAAATCTCGAACCCACGGCGAGAGTTGAGGAGCACCCGCATGACACAGCCCACCCCAGCCCCGGCCTCCTGGCCCAGTCGCAGAGCGATCGTGACCGCGCTCGGCGCGCTGCCGCTGGCCGGCGCGATCGGCCCCGCCCTCGCGGGGGCTCCCGCGCGAGCCGCCGAGTCGGCGCTCCCCGCGCCCGTTGCCCACTGGGCCTTCGATGAAGGCGCGGGGACGACTGCCGCCGACAGCTCAGGGCATGGCCGTACGCTCACCCTCGCGGACGGCGCGAAGTGGGGCGCCGCGAAGTCCGGCGTCGCCGCCCTCGACATCTCGGCGGGAGGCAACGCGTCGGCGGTCGGTCCGGTGGTGGACACGTCGAAGAGCTTCAGTGTGGCCGCGTGGGTGCGGCTCACCGGCACCGCCGGCTACCAGACCTTCGTGTCGGTCGACGGGTTCGCGGTGAGCGGGTTCTACCTCCAACTCCGCAACGACACAGGGGCGTTCGCTTTCACCCGACTGTCGGCCGACTCGAACTCGGCCAACGGCGGGGCGGGTGTCGCCGGGGCGGCTGCCGCGCCCGTGACCGGCGTCTGGTACCACCTGCTCGGCGTCGACGACACGGCTGCCGGGGTCATACGCCTTTACGTCAACGGCGTGCTCGAAGGCGAGGTGCCCTACGCCGGAGGCTGGCGCGCCACTGGCGCGACCGCGGTCGGACGGGGCCTGTTCGGCGGGGTCGGGGTCGACCAGGCCCAGGCCCTGATCGACGACGTCCAGGTCTTCGACTCCGCCCTCACCGCGGCCGATGCAGCAGCTCTCGCGGGCGTACCCGTCGACTCCACCCAGCCCCTCCTGACCGTCGACACCACCCACCCCGGCCCGCAGGTGAGCACCGAACTCGGCGGGATCTTCTTCGAAGACATCAACCACAGCGGCGAGGGCGGCCTCTACGCCGAACTCGTCAACAACCGCAGCTTCATGGCCGCCCACCCCGCTCCACTGGAGCGCCACCGGCGCCGCATGCCTGGCCATCGACACCGCTCAGCCGCTCAACTCCGCCCTCACCCAAACCCTGCGCGTGACCGCGAAGGAGGCGGGCGACGGCGTCGCCAACGAGGGTTACTGGGGCATCCCGGTCCGCCCGTCCACCACGTACCGCGCCTCTCTCTACGCCAAGTCGGCCGGTTCCACAGGGAGGTTGACTGTCGCCATCACCGGCACTGACGGCAAGGCCCACGCCACCGGCACCACCGGGCCCCTCACCGGATCGTGGCGCAAGTACGACCTCACCCTGCGCACCGCCGCCGGCGCCCCCACCACCGCGAACGCCCGTCTCGTCGTCACCACCTCCGCACCCGGCACGCTGTGGCTGAGCCAGGTCTCGCTCTTCCCTCCCACCTACAAGGGCCGCGAGAACGGGCTGCGCGTCGACCTGATGGAGAAACTCGCCGCCCTGGAACCGAAGTTCCTGCGCTTCCCCGGCGGCAACTACCTCGAAGGCAACGTCATCGCCGACCGCTTCGACTGGAAGAGGACGATCGGCCCCGTCGAACAGCGCCCGGGCCACCACAACTCGGCCTGGGGCTACTGGTCCACGGACGGCCTCGGCCTGCCCGAATACCTCCAGATGACGCAGGACCTGGGCTGCACGCCCCTGCTGTGCGTGTACGCCGGATACTCGCTCCAGGGCTCCCACGTCACCGGCGCCGCACTCAAGCCCTTCGTGCAGGACGCCGTCGACCAGATCGAGTACATCACCGGCCCCACCACCTCCACCTGGGGCGCCCGCCGCGCCGCCGACGGCCACCCCGAGCCGTTCCCCCTCAAGTACGTCGAGATCGGCAACGAGGACTGGTTCGACAAGTCCGGCTCCTACGAGGAGCGTTACGCCGCGTTCCACGACGCGATCAAGGCTCGCTTCCCCGCGCTGAAACTGATCGCCACGACGCCGGTGGCATCCCGCCCGTACGACCTGATCGACGAGCACTACTACCAGTCGCCGTCCGCCTTCCAGGCCGGCTCCCACAAGTACGACCAGCGCGACCGGAGCAGCCCGAAGGTGTTCGTGGGGGAGTGGGCCTCGCAGGAGGGCCGGCCGACCCCCGACCTCAACGCCGCGCTGGGCGACGCCTCCTGGCTCGCCGGGATCATCCGCAACTCCGACCAGGTCCTGATGGAGTCGTACGCCCCGCTGTTCAGCCACGTACGGGACAACACCTGGGCCACCAACCTCATCGCCTACGACGCGCTGACCAGCTACAACTCGCCGAGCTACTACGCACAGCAGCTCCTGCTCACGCGGCGCGGCACCGTCGTCCTGCCCACCGCGGTGCGCGCTCTGCCGGGTCTCATCGCCGTCACCACCCACGACCCGGGCGCCCGCCGCATCTACCTCGCGGTCGTCAACACGGGCGGCACGGCCCGCAAGACCACCGTCACGCTGCAAGGTGTCGCCCGCACCGATGCCTCGGCCGCCGTCACCGTGCTCGCCGGGGCGAATCCGCAGGCAACCAACACGCTCACCGACCCGCTCGCGGTCGTCCCGCGCGGCCGCACCGTCAACGGCGTGGCGCCCACCTTCACCGCGACTTTCGTGCCGTACTCGGTAACGGTCCTGGAGGTGCACACCGGCTGACGGGCTGCCCAAGTGGACTGATTCCAACGGGGTTTGACGGGAGGTCGTACCCATTTGGCGGGAAAGGCGGTGTTGCCCCTGCGCCACACGGTGCGCGAGCGTGCTGTGTCATGGACCGTGACAACACCGCCACCCCCCTCTCCCTCTCCCGCCGTCAACTCCTCGCCGCCGCGGGCGCCGCCGGGGCCGTCACCGCCGTCGGCGCCGTGCCCGGCCCCGCCCTCGCCGCGCCGCGTACCGGACTCTCGCTCTCCTTCACGGCCTCCACCAACGGCGCGGCGAGCCTCTCGCCCGGGGGAGACCAGCTGATCGCCGAGATCCAGGACGTCCTGTGGTCGCTGCCCCGCGCCGGCGGCAAGGCCGAGCCGCTCACCCCGGCCGGACTCGAACCCACCCGGCCCGTGTACGCCCCTGATGGCGAACTCGTCGCGTTCTGCGCGTACAAGGGCGGCGGCTACCACATCTGGACCATGCGGCCCGACGGAACCGACGTGCGCCAGCGCACCGAAGGCCCCTGGGACGATCGCGGCCCCGCCTGGTCGCCCGACGGCACCCGAATCGTCTTCGCTTCCGAACGCGGCGGCGACCCGGTAGCCGGCAGCCCGTACCGCATCCATCAACTCGACCTCCGCACGGGTCAGTTGACCAAGCTCACCGGGCTGCCCGGACAGGACGGCCCGCTCCAGGACGGCCGGTGGGAGGACTTCGACCCCACCTGGTCGCCCGACGGCAAGCGCATCCTGTTCGTCCGGGCCAAGGCCGTCACCACGCCGTTCGGACTCGGCGTCGACGCCAGAACCGTCGCCGCCGTCCCCGCCGAGGGCGCCGGCGCGGTCACCGTAGAGCACACCGAAGCCGAGAACGCCCAGGTCATGACCCCGGCCCTCGCACCCGACGGCCACCGCCTCGCCTACCTGCGCACGACCGCCGCACCGAACGCCTCCTGCACACTCGTCGTCGACGGCAAGCCCGTCCCGGTCGCCGGGGACATCGCCCCGATGCCCCCGCGCTGGACCGCCGACGGCGAGCTGCTCCTCACCCTGGACGGCCAGTTCACCCTCGTACGCCCTGAGAGCCCGGCGGAGCCCAAGGTCATCCCGTTCACGGGCGAGCTGCCCGTCGACCGCCCGCGCTACCAGGTCAAGTCGTACGACCTCGGCGAGGAACGGGTGCGCCCGGTGCGCGGCATCCACCTGCCCGCACTGTCCCCCGACGGCAGGCGCATCGCCTTCGCCGCCCTCAACTCGCTCTGGATCGCCAACACGTCGGGCTCGCGGCCGCCGGAGCGACTGCGCCAGTCACCCGCGACCCGCTATCTGCTCGGACCGGTCTGGGCCCGCGACGGCCGCTCGCTCCTGTACGCCGACGACCGCGACGGACTGCTCGGCATCTACCGGCGGGAGCTCGCCACCGGCGAAGAGAGCGCGCTCGCGACGGGCGGCCGGGTGCACCCGGCGCCCTCGCCCGACGGGAAGCGCCTCGCCGCCATCGACATGTCGGGGCGGCTCGTCGTCCGCGACCTGGCGAGCGGCACCGAACGCGTCCTGGTGACCGCGCTCGGCGCGGGCGGGCTGCCCGGCCGCCCGACCTGGTCGCCCGACGGGCGCTACGTCGCGCTGTGCGACCGCAACCGGCTCAACCTGCGCTTCCGCGAGGGCTACAACGTCATCCGCGTCGTCGACACCACCACCGGCGCCGACCGGCTGCACGCCGTGGCCCCGCACGTCTCCGTCGCCGACCGCTACGACTCGGGGCCCGTCTGGTCGCCCGACGGCCGCTGGATGGCGGTCGTCGTCGAATCCGCGCTGTGCCTGCTGCCCGTCGCCCCCGACGGCACCCCGCAAGGCCCGCCACGCACCCTCACCACCGAACCCGCCGACCACCCCTCCTGGTCCGGCGACTCCAAGACGCTCCTGTACCTGTCCGGCGCCAAGCTGCGGCTCATAGGCGTCGACGGCGGCGCCGCCCGCACCGTGCGCGTGGCGCTCGACCAGCGCAGGCCCGCACCCGCCGACACCGTGGTGCACGCCGGACGGCTGTGGGACGGCACGGGCGAATCGGTGCGGGACGACGTCGACATCGTCGTACGCGCGGGACGCATCGCCTCCGTCGAACCCCACCGCAAGCGCGGCGCCCTGCGCACCGTCGACGCGTCCGACCGCACGGTCCTCCCCGGGCTCTGGGACACCCACACCCACCCGTGGCAGAGCACGTACGGCGGCCGCCAGACCGTCGGCCAGCTCAGCTACGGGATCACCACCGCTGTGTCACTCGGCGGGTTCGCCTACGAACAGGCCCGCATCCGTGAGGCC
Source organism: Streptomyces sp. WM6378 (assembly GCF_001279695.1). Lineage (GTDB taxonomy): Bacteria > Actinomycetota > Actinomycetes > Streptomycetales > Streptomycetaceae > Streptomyces. The sequence continues at coordinate 4,425 of NZ_LGDD01000304.1, read as the reverse complement.
GTGGCCACCGGACAGCTCGCCGGGCCACGTCTGCTGACCACCGGGGAGCTGCTCGACGGATCCCGGGTCGCCTACAGCATGGGCCGCGCCCACCGCACCGAGGCCGGGCTCCAGCGATCGCTGGAGCGTGGCGCCGCACTCGACTGGGACTTCGTCAAAACCTATGTACGGGCGCCCAGTTGGGTCATGCAGAAGGCCGCCCGGTTCGCCCACGAACGGCTCGGCGTGCGCTCGGGCAGCCACCTGGTGTCCCCGGGCGTCGAGGTCGGCCAGGATCTGACGACCCATCTACTGGCCACCCAGCGCGCCGAGTTCGGCCACGCCACCTCCGCGACGGGCAAGGCCTACGAGGACGTCATCGAGATCTACACGGCCCGAGGCGTCAACTTCGCGCTCATCGTCACACCGTTCACCTCCGCGCCGCTGCTCGGCGCGGACCCCGGTCTCGCCGACGACCCGCGGGTCGCCACCGTGATGCCGCCATGGGACTCGGCGGCCGTTAAGCAGGCGGCGGGCACGCCGCCGAGCCCCGCCCAACTGGCCACCCTGCGCACGGAGACCGACGTCTACCGCCGCGTGCTCGAAGGGGGCGGACTCGTGGCGCTGGGCACCGACCAGCCCCTCGTCCCGGTCGGACTCTCCCTCCATCTGGGCCTGCGCGCCCTCCACTTGGGAGGCCTCTCCCCAGCCGCGGCGTTGCGCACCGCGACCGTACTACCGGCCCGGCTGTTCGGGCTCGACAAGGACCTCGGAACGGTCGAACGCGGCAAGCTCGCCGACCTCACGCTGGTCGACGGCGACCCGTTCACCGACTTCGACTCGCTGGTGCGCACCACCGGCGTGCTCAGGGGAGGCGTGCCGTACACGACCGCAGATCTGGTCTCCGCCTACGAGCCGCACGAGCGGCATGCGGCGGCGAAGGCCGAGGACTGGCTGGGGGTGGGCCGACTGATGCGCCGCGACGGCTGCTGCGACGCGGGGTTCTAGACCGAGCGGGCCGGGCCACCCCAGTGGTCCGGCCTCAGGAAGCCGGGCGCTGATCAGCCAAGGGCGGCGAGCCCCTGCTCCAGGTCCTCGCGAAACGCACCCCGTTCCCGACCGGGCGGGTGGCCTCGACGCACCGGTGGCTCCAGGCCGCACTGACTCCAAGCGTCCCCCTTTTGGCCAGGTATCACAGCGTATGCCCCGGACAGCCCAGCAGGACGCGCGGCCGGCCCGGGCCGCGGGCTCCAATGAACGGGTGACCGCGCCTCCCGACGACTGCCTCGCGCGCAACGAATGGATCTGCGGCGCCTACCTGTCGAGCCGCCGGCAGATCCTCTGGGACGCGGTGCTCCAGCACCTCCACCTCACGGCCGTCTCGGTGCTGCTCGGCCTGGTCATCGCCGTGCCACTGGCCGTCGCGGCCCGCCGCTGGCGCTGGGCCGCGGGTCCGGTACTGGGCATCACGACGGTGCTCTACACCATCCCGTCCCTCGCCATGTTCTCGCTGCTGCTCCCGGTGTACGGGCTCTCGGCGTCCATCGTCATCGCGGGCCTGGTCCTGTACTCGCTGACGCTGCTCGTCCGGAACATCCTGGCCGGGCTGCGCGCCGTCCCCGAGGACACCCGGCAGGCGGCCCGGGGCATGGGTTACGGGCCGGTACGGCTGCTCCTGGCCGTGGAACTCCCGCTCGCCGTGCCCGCCGCCATGGCCGGTCTTCGCATCGCCACCGTCTCCGCGGTGTCCCTGGTGACGGTGGGTGCCATCGTCGGTTACGGCGGGCTCGGCAACCTGATCTACTCCGGGATGAACACCTACTTCAAGGCACAGGTGCTCACTGCCTCCGTGCTGTGCGTGGTGATCGCCGTCGCCGCCGACCTGGTGCTGCTCGGCATCCAGCGGCTCCTTACGCCCTGGACGAGGGCGGAACCCGCATGAACACGCTCTCCGACGCCTGGTCGTGGCTCACCTCCGCAGCGCACTGGTCCGGCGAGAACGGCATCTGGCACCGGCTCGGCGAACACCTCTGGCTCACCGCGCTGTGCCTCGTCCTGAGCTGCCTCATCGCGCTCCCCGTGGCGCTCGTGCTCGGTCACCTCGGCAAGGGCGGGACGCTCGCCGTCAACATCTCGAACGTGGGCCGGGCCGTGCCCACCTTCGCCGTTCTCGTGCTGCTCCTGCTGACCCCGCTCGGCACCTACGGCGAGTGGCCGACCATCGTCGCACTGATCCTCTTCGCCGTGCCGCCGCTGCTTACCAACGCCTACGTCGGCATGCGCGAGGTCGACCGCGACGTGGTGCGGGCGGCCCGGGGCATGGGGATGACCGGACGCCAACTCCTGCTCCGCGTCGAACTTCCCCTCGCGCTGCCGCTGGTCCTCACCGGCGTGCGGATCGCCGCCGTCCAGCTCGTCGCCACCGCCACGCTGGCGGCCCTCGCGGGAGGCGGTGGGCTCGGCCGGATCATCACGGCCGGATTCAACCTCGCCTCGACGCCCCAAGTGGTGGCGGGCGCCGTGCTCGTGGCGGTCTTCGCGCTGGTGGTGGAGGGCATCTTCGAGGTGGTCCAGCGGTTCGCGCCGCAGTGGGCGAGGGGCGGCTTCGGATGAGGCAGCGGCTGTCGAGGTCGCGCCTGTTGATGGCCGCCCTCGCCCTGACGGCGGTCGCCGCCTGCACCACCGGACCGAGCCTGGAGAAGCAGGGCTCGGTCACCGCACCGCCCGGCGACAGCAAGCACCTGACGATCGGCACCGCCGGGTTCACCGAGAGCGACGTCCTCGCCCAGATGTACGCGCTGCTCCTCGGCGAGGCGGGCTACAGCACGAAGATCCTCTCCGTGACCAACCGGGAGATCTATGAACCCGCTCTGGAGAGCGGGCAGATCGACGTGGTGCCCGAGTACGCGGCCACCTTCGCCGACTGGCTCAATGCCAAGGCCCATGGGCCCGACGCCAAGCCGGTCGGCTCACCCGACCTGAACCGGACGATGACCGCGCTGCGGGCGTTGGCCACCCCGCGCGGCCTCACGGTCCTTGACCCGGGCAGGGCGGTGGACCAGAACGCGTTCGCCGTCGCGGAGCCGTACGCACGCGAACACCACCTCAAGACCCTGAGCGACCTCGGTGCGGCGAAGCTTCCGGTACGGCTCGCGGCGGGCGACGAATGTGTCCAACGCCCTTACTGCGAACCGGGGTTGAAGAGGACGTACGGCATCGATGTCACCGCCGTCGACCCCAAGGGGGTCGGCACGACACAGGCCAAGCAGGCCGTCCAGAGTGGTCAGGACCAGATGGTCCTGACCACTACGACGGACGCCACGCTCTCCGCCTTCGGCCTGGTGCTGCTCGCCGACGACAAGCACCTCCAGAACGCGGACTACATCGTGCCGGTGGTGAACCGCTCACGCGCCGGCAGCACGGGGGTGACCGGCGCGCTGGACAAGCTCAACACGGTGCTCACCACGGCCGACCTCGCCTCCCTGAACGAACAGGTCGACAGCTGGCGCCGGCTGCCGCAGGACGTGGCGAGGAACTATCTGAAGTCGAAGCACCTGATCTGATCTGGTCTGATGTGACATCAATTTTCTTATTGTTCAAGGAAGTTGAGGACTCCCTCAGCGGTGGGGGCGTCGGTGAGCAGGTCGTTGTGGGCGAGGCAGCCGACGTCGGTGTTGACCGCGCCGGACAGCGGCACGCTGCTGTTGGGCAGGATGAAGCCGTCGCAGTCCGACCAGAACGTGGCGTACTGAGTGGGGCCCGGCGTCTCGTTGCCGCTCGCCAGACGGCTCTCCACGTACGAGTTCGGCGTCATGTCCCGGCACCCCTGGTCCCAGATCGAACACGCCCACGCCAGACTCGTCCCGTGGTTGGGCCCGCCGAGCGAGACCCAGTGCCGCACCACCTGCGCGCCGCCGCCGAACTTCACATACCAGCGGGTGGGGAGGCTGCCCTGGCTGTGCGCGACGATGTCCACCTGCGCGGCGCCGGTCTGGGCGCGCACGGAGTCGACGTACGCGGCGAACTGGCCGGCCAGCACCTCATTCGTCGACTGGCTGGAGTCGTACCCCCAGGCGAAGAGGTCCCCGTCGGGGTAACCGGCCTGCCTGAAGCGGTCCTTCATGGTGCCCCACACCCCGGGGTCGGCGTTGCGGCCGTGCACGAACACGACGGGTATGGGGGCGGGGGCGGGGGCGGCCTGCGCGGCGGGGCCGAGGGCGATCGTGCCGGTGAGCAGGGCGAGCGCGGTGGCGGCGGTGGCGAGGCGCATGGCGGCTCCAGCGGGGGTGTTGTGGGGGCCCGTTACGAGGGCTACCGGATGGTAGCCACGCGCTCCGCGGAAGGTAAGGGCCGTGCGGGCCCGGATTTCCACCCAGGCCAGCTCCGCCCTCCTGGGGCTCCGCCCCAGCCCCCGGGGGTTCGCCCACCCACCCGCCCGTGCAAGGG
>NZ_LGDD01000303.1 GCF_001279695.1 Streptomyces sp. WM6378 | reverse complement strand
ACACACCACGCGTAAACGGAAACGCCCCCGGCTCACCCAACTTCTCGACCGGATCCCAGCCCTCCAGAGCCGACGGGCCGTACACCGGCTCGATGGGCAACCCGGATTCGGACTCTCGCGCCATGTGCTGTGCCTCCCGCTAGAGCTCTACCACTCACTGGTACCCAATCCTCGCGAGGGACTGTAGCGGCGGGCGTGCGGCGGGCGGAGAGGCGCACGCTGGGAGCTTGCCCACAGCTTCCGTGATACGACTACCTGCTTTTGCAACCGTTCGGCGCGGGAATCTGTCTCTGGGGACACCAGAGAATCAGGGGGGCGACCGATGCGCCGGAACCACCGCACCACTCTCATAGCCAGAACCCTCGCCGCGACCGCCGTCATAGCCGTGGCCGTGGGGTGCAGTCCGCAGAGTTCCAAGGCCGACGCGGCCGCTCCCGCGACGCCCGGATCGCCGTCGCCCGCGGCATCCGCCTCGGCCACCCCCTCCGCCTCCACCTTCACCTCCTCCACCGACGACAAGCCGGCCGGCTCGCCCGCCCCCACCGCATCGGCCACCACCGCGGCCAAGGCCGCGCCCAAGGTCCTGATGTCGAACGGCGCCAAGGGCAGCCAGGTCAAGGAGCTCCAGGCCAGGCTCGCCCAGATCGGCTGGTTCGACGACACCCCGACGGGCACGTACGGGGCCGCGACGACGGCGGCCGTCAAGGGCTTCCAGGGCAGGCGCGGGCTCGCCGAGACGGGCACCACGGACAGCGTGACCTGGGACAGGCTGCTGGCCATGACGACGAAGCCGACGACCGAGGAGCTGGCCGGCCAGGCGGTCAACAAGCCCGCTGCCAAGCTCGATCCGCGCTGCATGACGGGCCGCGCGATGTGCATCAGCAAGACCAGCCGCACGCTGTCCTGGGTCGTCAACGGCAAGGTGCAGTCGACGATGGACGTGCGCTTCGGCTCGCAGTACACGCCGACCCGCGAGGGCGTCTTCAAGGTCTTCGAGAAGAGCCGCAACCACGTCTCGACGATCTACCACACGGCCATGCCGTACGCGATGTTCTTCAGCGGCGGCCAGGCGGTGCACTACTCGTCGGACTTCGCGGCGCGCGGCTACAACGGCGCCTCGCACGGCTGCGTCAACGTCCGGGACAAGGGCAAGATCGCGGCGCTCTTCGACGCGGTGCACATCGGCGACAAGGTCGTCGTCTACTGGTAGCCGCCGGGCCGCTGGTAGCGGCCGGTCCAAGGAGGGAGGGCGCGGGCGGGACCGGGGGAACGTGTCCCGCCCGCGCCATTCGCGCGGAGCCATGGGTACGGGGGGAACCCCGGCTCATCTGCGCCGCCGATGACCAGTCGGCTCACTCAGTACTGCGCCGCCGTCTCAAAAAACGTTACTGCCGGTTCTGACCTGCGCTTCGGCACGCGATTTCGAACCCCGGGCGGCAGGTCTCAGTGCGGTACGGCCGGGGTGAGCGTGCCGGGCTTGAGCCAGTCCAGGAGGTGGCTCGGCCGAGTGGTCACGGAGCTCTGCTTGCCGCCGCCTCCGCCGCCGTTCTTGCCGGAGCCGTCGCCCTTGCCCTTGTCCTTGCCCCCGTCGCCCGGGTCTCCGCCCGCACCGCCGGGCTTGCCGCCCTTGCCGTCGAGCAGCAGATCGCAGAAGGCCTTCACCGCGGCCGGGCCGTGCGCCGCGGACTCCAGGCTGCGGCGCTTGTCCTGGTCGAGCTTCCCCGAGCGGTAGTCGCGGCAGTCGGCCGCCCTGGCGAGCCACTGGCCGCTGCCCGTGCCATCGTTGTCGCCGCCCGGCTGCGGGCTGCCGTTCTTCCCGGTGTCACCGGTGCCGTCCGCGTCCGAGCCGTCGGGGCTCGGCGAGTGCGAGGAGTCGCCGAGCGTGCCCGGCTCCGTCGAGGGTCCGTGCCGGTCGGGCGTCGGGGAGCCCGGGGGCAGCGAGTGCGAGGGCGAGGTGGCGATGGGGCCCGGGGTGGCCTCGGCGGACACGGTCGAGGCGGGCGTGGGGTCCTGCTCGTCGAACGCGAACGGTCCCGGCAGCACGCCGGTGCCCGCGGCGACCGCGACCCCGCCGAGCGCACAGCAGGCCAGCGCCGCGGCGAAGCCCAGGCGCACCGGTGCGAAGCGTCTGCGCCGGGGAGCCCGACGCGCTCGTGCGACGCGTCCGACCCGTACGACACCGAGCGCTTCCGCGTCGGGAGCGCCTTCGGGGCGGGCCTTGCGGAAGGCGGCCAGGGCGGCCGCCTCACCGGGGAGTTCGGTGCCGGCCGGCTCGTTCGGGGCGAGGGAACGCAGCAGGGCCGAGAGCCGGTCGGCCTCGGCGCGGGCCCGCTCGTCACCGGGCTCGACCCCTTCGCCGCGCAGCAGTCGCTCGGCGGCATCCCCGTCAAGCCACTCGTGCCGCTCGTCAGCCATCACATGTCCTTCTGCGTCCGGGCGCGCGATTGCGTCACACCGCGTTCCGGCGCGCGCTGCGACGGCACGGCACCCAGCTCCTCCACATCCTGGGTTACGTCCCCCGGGGGGCCGTCAGCGCCGAGCAGTTCAGCAAGCCGCTTCAGGCCCCGGTGCGCGGCGGTCCGCACCGCGCCGGGCCGTTTGCCCAGGGTCTGCGCCGCGCTCTTCGCGTCCAGACCGACCACGACGCGCAGCACCACGGCCTCGGCCTGGTCCTGCGGGAGCTGGGCGATGAGCGCCATCGTACGTCCGGTGCCGAGCGCCTCCATCGCCTCGTCCGCGGTGTCGGACGCGGCGGCGTGCGAGACCAGCTCGCTCTCGTCGCCGCCGACGGCGGGCCGGCGGCCGCGCATCCTGATGTGGTCGAGCGCCCGGTTGCGGGCGATGCGGGCGGCCCAGCCGCGGAAGCGGTCGGCATCGCCCTCGAAGCGTTCGAGGTCGCGGGCGATCTGGAGCCAGGCCTCGGAGGCCACGTCCTCGGTGTCGGGTTCGCCGACCAGCGTGCGGATGTAGCCGAGCAGGCGCGGGTGCACAGCACGATAGACAGCACGGAAGGCTTCCTCGTCCCCGTCCTGCGCCCTGAGCACCGCGGCGGTCAGCTCCGCGTCGTCCCCCAGCAATCCCTGCACCCTGTCTTGGCTGGCTTGTCCTGATGTCACTGCTGGTCATCACCATCGCGTCCCCGAACGCGAATCAGCACGCTACGGCCTCGGCGCCCCATAAGTCCATGACTTGTACAACCTGCAACAACCCGCTGACACAGCGGGGTGTGACAGAAAACGCACGCTCGGCGCTGAAGCAAGTACGGGGTCGCCACAACGACCCCGCCGGAAGACGGCCGGGGCCTCTCCTGTGGGGGGTGGCGGCCCCGGTCGTCCTCCGCACCCCGCGCCGTGCGCGGGGCCCGTGCCCGGGCCGGGCTCTCAGCCGAGCCGGTCGGCCAGGGCCTTGAACTCCTCCCAGTCCATCGCCGGCGTCCGCGGGTCCCACAGCTTCTGGGCCGTCGCCCGCAGCGGCAGCCGGATGCCACGCGCCACCTGTTCCTCGGTCTGCGCGCCCGGGTTGTCCGACCAGATGGCGAACCGGCCGCCCAGGATCTGCCCCGCGTACTTGGCGTCCACGGACTTGGTGCCGCGCACCACCGACGGCGTCCACTCCTCGTAGATCCGCTTGCCCGTCGGGTACTTGTAGCTGCCCGGCTCGCCCAGGACGTAGTACAGGTACTCGTCGTTGAGGTTGACCAGCGGGCGCCCCTCGGCGAGGTACTCCTCGGGCGCACGCTCCCCGGGCTCCTTGCCGGTCCAGTACTCGACCTCGCGGCCCTGGTCGGCGGCCACCTCGCCGCCGGGGAAGAAGCCGTCGTTCCACGCCTTGAAGGTGCGGCCCGCGCTCGCCGAACGGAGCACCGCGGCACGGTCGTTGAGCCAGCCCGTCGTCAGGTCCTCGATGTCGGCCTTCGGCCCGTACCTGGCGCGGGCGGCCGCGACGAGACCGGGATAGGTGGTTTCGGGGGTGGCCGGCGCCTTCACCGCGAGCGCCTGGTACTCGTCGCCGCCCAGGTGCCAGTACGCCCCGGGGAACAGGCCCGCGTACTCGCGCAGCAGGTCGTCCACGATGCGCCCGGACTCCGGGTTGGCGATGTCGATGGCGCCCTTGACCGGCTTGCCGTCCTTGTCGCGCAGCTGGAGGTCGGGGTGGGCGGCCAGCACCGCGCCGAGGTGGCCCGGCGAGTCGATCTCGGGGACCACCGTGATGTGCAGCTTGGTGGCGAGCGCCACGATCCGCTGGACCTCGCGCTTGCTGAGGTGTTCGCGCGAGACGACCTCGGGGTGACTGGACGACTCGATGCGGAAGCCCTGGTCGTCGGCGAAGTGCAGACCGAGCTGATTGAGCTTCAGGTCGGCCATCTGCCGCAGCTGGTCCTCGATCCAGGCCGCGCTGTACTGCTTGCGCGCGATGTCGAGGTTGAGCCCGCGCTGCGGCTTGTCCGGCCGGTCCTCGACGACGCCCTCGGGCATCACCCCGCCGCCCTTGAGCGCCTGCTTGAGGGTGCGGGTGCCGTAGAACACCCCGGCGTCGTCCGGCCCGGTGATCCGCACGCGACGGTCACGGGTGGTCAGCGTGTACGACTCGGGCGCGGCCTTCTCGCCCTTGGGCGGCGGGGTCAGCGTCAGCTCGATGTCACCCTCGCGCGGCTGCCCGCCCGCCGCGTAGTCGACGCCGAGCTCCTGCGCGAGCAGCTTGCCCTCGTCGGTGAGGCTCTCGCTGCCGACGGACACGATCACCCGCGTCGAGTCGACGGGCCGGAAGCCGGGGCCACGCGCGGGCCGGTGTTCGCGTACGGACGGGATGGTGCGGGGCGGCGAGGAGATCGGGTAGATCGGCGACGGCGAGGGCAGCACCGAGGAGGCGCGCTTGTTGTCGACCGGGCCGCCGTGCCCGCCGTGGGTGTCGTCGTCCGGCCAGACCGCGATGATCAGCGCGAGCACCGCGATGCCCGCGAGGGCCACCTTCAGCACCAGCGCACGTCGGCCGCGCGGCCGGTGCAGCCAGGCCGGGCGGGACCGCGGCGCACGCGGCTGGGAGGCGCGCGCGGCGGACGACGGCGAGGACGACCGCTTCGGGTCCCCGGATCCCGGCATCCGGGCCCGTGACATCCTGAAACGCGACATCACTCAGAAACCTCCCGTCCAACGACAGTAAGGGCGAATCCGGATACCCCGGATGCCGCACCGACAACTGGGGCGAAGGTACGCCGAAGTGCCCGGGGGCTCGTCCACAGCGCGCGACCCGGATGGCACGTCCGGGTGAAATTCGCGCAACCGTCGCACAGCTCCTGCTCCACGTGGATAGCGTGGCGGCACTCCCACCCCACTTTCCACTCCAGTCTCCGTGCTCCGCAGCCCGTCCTGTTCCGTACTGCCCGTCCCGCGCAGTGTTTCGAGGAGCCCACGCTGTCCAGCGATTCCCACGCCGGCCCCCGGAAGCGACCGCCGACACTCCATCACACTCCTCGTGCCCAGGGGCGGGCGGCCATACCGAATCAGGTGCGGGGCACATCCGTTCCGGCGGCCCCACCCAAGCTCGGCGGCCTCGACCGGTTCAACCGCGCCTCCGCGGGCTCCGCCGAAGCGGCCCTGCTCGGCTGCTGCGCGAGCTACCGCTGGGCCGCCCGGATCGCCGCCCACCGCCCCTACCCGGACGTCGACGCCCTGCTCGCCGCGGCCGACGAGGCCAGCTACGACCTGAGCCCCGACGACCTGGACGAAGCCCTGGCCGACGAGTCCTCGCCCGGTCCGCACGACAGCGCACCACAGGCCGCGCACACGGCGCTCGCGGCGGCGCACGCCGCGTACGAGAGCAGTTTCGGACACGCCTTCGTGATCTGCCTCGACGCGTTCAGCCCGGCCGAGCACCTCGACCAGGTGCTGAGCGGGATCCGGCTGCGGATGAACAACGAACGCGACGAGGAGCGGTCGATCGCCGCCGACGAACTGCGCCGACTCGCCCGCGCCCGACTCGCCCGGCTTGTCGCCAACCATCCCGAATCCGATGCTCCCAGTCCCGCACACCGCGTTCTCTAGGCCGTACGAGCCTGTTTGATTGCCTGTTTGATCACACCTATGGACCCGGCGCAAGGGAACCGACATCACGTCGCTACGATGACCGGGGCCGGTGGACCGTACCCGGCCGGGTCAGACCGACACTGAAGCCGGCCGGCCCTACACACCGCTCCCGGAGGGTTCTTCCGTGCCGGCTGGAACGCTGTACCGCGGCCGGGAAGGAATGTGGTCCTGGGTGGCTCATCGAGTCACCGGCGTCCTCATTTTCTTCTTCCTGTTCGTACACGTCCTCGACACCGCTCTCGTGCGTGTCTCCCCCGAGGCGTACGACAAAGTCGTGGCGACTTACAAGACGCCCATCGTCGCGTGTCTGGAGTACGGCCTCGTCGCCGCCATCCTGTTCCACGCGCTCAACGGCCTGCGCATCATCGCCGTGGACTTCTGGTCCAAGGGGCCGCGTCTCCAGAAGCAGATGCTCTGGTCCGTCGTGGTCATCTGGCTCGTGCTGATGGTGGGCGCGCTCTACCCGGTGCTCGGCCATGCCGCTCGTGAACTGTTCGGGAGCTGAGGACTGAGATGTCTGCCGAAACCTCTTCCGCCGCGGCGATCGGCGAGGTCGAGGGCGTGAGCCTGTACGACACCGATCACCCCGCCCCGCTCATCGAGGCCCCGCGCAAGCGCACCAAGAAGACCCCGAAGTCGACCCGTACGAACTTCGAGCTGTACGGCTGGCTGTTCATGCGGCTGTCCGGCATCGTGCTGGTCGTCCTGGTCCTCGGCCACCTGCTGATCCAGCTCGTCCTGGACGGCGGCGTCTCCAAGATCGGCTTCGCCTTCGTGGCGGGCCGCTGGGCGTCCCCGTTCTGGCAGATCTGGGATCTGACCATGCTGTGGCTGGCCATGCTGCACGGCGCCAACGGCCTGCGCACCGTCATCAACGACTACGCGCAGCGGGACAACACCCGCTTCTGGCTGAAGATGCTGCTCTACACCGCCACGGTGTTCACCGTCCTGCTGGGCACGCTGGTGATCTTCACCTTCGACCCGAACATCCGCTAGGCCACGGGCTGAGGGACTGAGGAATTCTCTGATGAAGATCCACAAGTACGACACCGTCATCGTCGGCGCCGGCGGCGCCGGCATGCGCGCGGCCATCGAGTCGACCAAGCGCAGCCGCACCGCCGTCCTGACGAAGCTCTACCCCACCCGCTCCCACACCGGTGCGGCGCAGGGCGGCATGGCCGCCGCGCTCGCCAACGTGGAGGAGGACAACTGGGAGTGGCACACCTTCGACACGATCAAGGGCGGCGACTACCTGGTCGACCAGGACGCCGCCGAGATCCTGGCGAAGGAGGCCATCGACGCGGTCCTCGACCTGGAGAAGATGGGCCTGCCGTTCGGCCGTACGCCCAAGGGTGAGATCGACCAGCGCCGTTTCGGCGGTCACTCCCGCAACCACGGCGAGGCCCCGGTCCGCCGTGCCTGCTACTCGGGCGACCGCACCGGCCACATGATCCTCCAGACCCTCTACCAGAACTGCATCAAGGAGGGCGTGGAGTTCTTCAACGAGTTCTACGTCCTCGATCAGCTCCTGGTCGAGGAGGACGGCGTCAAGAAGTCCGCCGGCGTCGTCGCCTACGAGCTGGCGACCGGCGAGATCCACGTCTTCCAGTCGAAGTCGGTCATCTACGCCTCGGGCGGCACCGGCAAGTTCTTCAAGGTGACGTCCAACGCGCACACCCTGACCGGTGACGGCCAGGCCGCGTGCTACCGCCGCGGGCTGCCCCTGGAGGACATGGAGTTCTTCCAGTTCCACCCGACGGGCATCTGGCGCATGGGCATCCTGCTTACGGAGGGCGCCCGCGGTGAGGGCGGCATCCTCCGCAACAAGGACGGCGAGCGCTTCATGGAGAAGTACGCGCCGGTCATGAAGGACCTCGCGTCCCGTGACGTCGTCTCGCGCTCCATCTACACGGAGATCCGCGAGGGCCGTGGCTGCGGCCCCGAGGGCGACCACGTCTACCTGGACCTGACGCACCTCCCGCCGGAGCAGCTCGACGCCAAGCTCCCGGACATCACGGAGTTCGCGCGCACCTACCTGGGCATCGAGCCGTACACGGACCCGATCCCGATCCAGCCCACCGCGCACTACGCCATGGGCGGCATCCCGACGAACGTCGAGGGTGAGGTCCTGAGCGACAACACCACGGTCGTTCCGGGCCTGTACGCGGCCGGCGAGGTCGCCTGCGTCTCGGTGCACGGCGCCAACCGCCTGGGCACCAACTCGCTGCTCGACATCAACGTGTTCGGCAAGCGCGCGGGCATCGCGGCCGCGGAGTACGCGCACGGCGCGGACTACGTCGAGCTCCCCGAGAACCCGGCGGCGCAGGTCCAGGCACAGGTCGAGAACCTGCTGTCGGCGACCGGCACCGAGCGCGTCTCGGTCATCCGCAAGGAGCTGCAGGAGACCATGGACGCCAACGTCATGGTCTTCCGCACCGAGCAGACGATCAAGACGGCGGTCGAGAAGATCGCCGAGCTGCGCGAGCGCTACAAGAACGTGTCCGTCCAGGACAAGGGCAAGCGGTTCAACACCGACCTGCTTGAGGCCATCGAGCTGGGCAACCTGCTCGACCTGGCCGAGGTCATGGCCGTCTCCGCCCTGGCGCGCAAGGAGTCCCGCGGCGGTCACTACCGCGAGGACTACCCGAACCGCGACGACGTCAACTTCATGCGCCACACCATGGCGTACCGCGAGGTCGCGGACAGCGGCAAGGACTCGATCCGCCTCGACTACAAGCCCGTCGTCCAGACCCGCTACCAGCCGATGGAGCGTAAGTACTGATGGCAACCCCGACGATGGACAAGCTCGCGGCGCTGGAGGCGGACAACGGTTCGCACCTGATCACCGTCACCTTCCGCATCCGTCGCTTCAACCCGGAGATCTCCGAGGAAGCGACGTGGGAGGACTTCCAGCTGGAGATCGACCCGAAGGAGCGCGTGCTCGACGGTCTCCACAAGATCAAGTGGGAGATGGACGGTTCGCTGACCTTCCGCCGCTCCTGCGCCCACGGCATCTGCGGTTCCGACGCCATGCGCATCAACGGCAAGAACCGCCTCGCCTGCAAGACGCTGATCAAGGACATCAACCCGTCCAAGCCCATCACCATCGAGGCCATCAAGGGCCTCACGGTCCAGAAGGACCTGGTCGTGGACATGGAGCCGTTCTTCCAGGCGTACCGCGACGTGATGCCCTTCCTCATCACGAAGGGCAACGAGCCGACCCGCGAGCGGCTGCAGTCGCCGGAGGACCGCGAGCGCTTCGACGACACGACGAAGTGCATCCTGTGCGCGGCCTGCACCTCCTCCTGCCCGGTCTTCTGGAACGACGGCCAGTACTTCGGCCCGGCCGCGATCGTGAACGCGCACCGCTTCATCTTCGACAGCCGTGACGAGGCGGGCGAGCAGCGCCTGGAGATCCTCAACGACAAGGACGGCGTGTGGCGTTGCCGCACGACGTTCAACTGCACGGACGCGTGCCCCCGAGGCATCGAGGTCACGAAGGCGATCCAGGAAGTGAAGCGCGCGCTGATCACGCGCCGCTTCTGAGTTTCCTGCCTGGCCGTACATACGCAACGAGGGCCCCGCACCCGGAAGTTGACTTCCGGGTGCGGGGCCCTCGCGGTCCCGGCTACGGGCATCCGGGCGGCGCCCCGCAGTGGGGGCCGCCGCAGAACCTGCCCGCGATGGCCGGCGGGGCCCCGCTCCTCGCACTCGGTGACATCACCGTGGCCAACGGAACGATCATGACCCCGGCGGGCCCTCTCCCGCTCAAGGGCGCGATGTGGAACGCCACCGACCTGTCCCGCACGGAGGAGAAGATGCCGACCCACACCGTGGTCCTGGCGATCGTCTTCTGATGGGGCAGGTCAACTACGCGCGCTCGCTCAGCGTGTGAGGGCGTAGGCCGGACGTCGGCAGCACCGGCGAGACCGGAGGCCCCCGATGGGATCAGGCTGCCGCGTGTGTGAGGGGTTGAGGGTTGCGCCCCGGGCCGGAACCCTCCGGTCCCCGCCGGGGCCTGTCCGATTAGGCTCTTGCCGTGCCAGCAGAGAACGCGCCCGAAGAGACGGACCCCGATGCCTCCGGGTCCCGCCCCGCCAAGGGCGAGCAGACCCGCACGCTCATCCTGGAGACCGCGATGCGGCTGTTCCAGGAGCGGGGGTACGACAAGACCACGATGCGGGCCATCGCGCAGGAGGCCGGGGTCTCGGTCGGCAACGCGTACTACTACTTCGCCGGCAAGGAGCATCTGATCCAGGGCTTCTACGACCGGATCGCGGCCGAGCACCAAGCGGCGGTGCGGGGCGTCCTGGACACCGAGACCGATCTTGAGGCCCGGCTCGCCGGGGTGCTGCGGGTCTGGCTGGACATCGCCTCGCCGTACCACGAGTTCGCGGCGCAGTTCTTCAAGAACGCGGCGGATCCGGACAGTCCGCTCAGCCCGTTCTCGTCGGAGTCGGAGCATGCGCGGGAGGCGGCGATCTCCGTGCACCGGGAGGTGCTGGCCGGCACGAAGACCAAGGTGCCGGCCGAACTCGTCGACGTGCTGCCCGAGTTGATGTGGCTTTCGCAGATGGGGCTCGTCCTGTACTGGGTCTTCGACCGGTCTCCTGGGCGGGAGCGGAGCTATCGGCTCGCGGCTCGGGGGGCGAAGCTGACCACGCGGGGCGTGGCACTGGCCCGCTTCCGGGTACTGCGCCCCCTCGTCCACGAGGTGCACGAGCTGTTCACGGACTTCCTCCCGGGCATGTCCCAGGCGGCAGCGTCCCGCAAGAGGAGCTAGCCCCGGGTCACAGGCCCAGCGCCGCCGTCACCTCCCCCGCCACCCTCACGACATCCCCGGTCGGCGACACCCCGTACGCCGGATGCGTCCGTACCCACTTGTCCTCCAGGGCGTACCAGTCGACCGGGGCCGGGGGCCGCCCCGTTGTGAGGGAGGCCGACAGGGTGTCGAAGTAGGTGCGCCAGCGCAGCGTGTACAGGCCGGACACCAGGCCCGACCACTCCCGGTTCGCATAGTCCCGCAGGCCGCCGCCGTTCGCCGCGCCGCGCGGCCCCCACACCGTCAGGAGCGACACCGCGTCGTACGCGAGCTGGTCCTTCTCCGCCGCCGTCGCGCCCCACGACCTCGCGTCCGCGACCCAGCGGCCCAGCAGATGGCCCCGGTCCGTCGCCACCACTCGCTCCAGCAGGGCCAGGCAGCGGAACCACTCCCCCGTCAGCTGCGCGAACCGCTCCTTGTCCTTCGCCTCGTACGCCGCCCGGATCCCCGGCAGCAGCACCCGGGAACGGTTGGACAGGGTCTGGCGGGCCACGTCCATCAGGTCGTAGCGGTAGGCGGGCGTTCCGCGCAGGGCAGGCGCCACGGCCAGCAGAGCCGGCAGCGCCTTGTCGAACTCGCCTCCCTCATAACGGAGTTGAGGCGGGGACCACGATGCAGCCGACGTCGTCGTCAGGCTCGGGCGGGCGCCGAACAGGCCATCGGCCCCCTCGCTCCACGAGTCCTCGCGCGTCGTGCCGTACGCCGTGCGGCGCAGGACGTCCCACGCCTCGGCCGCGTGCGCGTCGGCCGCGCCGTACCGGTAGGCCGGCCACTCCTGGAACCAGGCCTCCAGGTCGAGCGGACCGTCCGTCCAGGGCAGGTCGGAGAAGAGGGCGAAGGCCGCGGGGTTGTTGTCCGCACCCTCCGGCATCAGCGCGATGCCGTCCAGGGCGCTGTCCGGCTTGGTGCGCCAACTCTCGTACAGGGCAGCCCAGTCGGGGGTGTTGGCGCCCATCGCCGTATGGCCGCCGAAGTTCCAGATGGAGCCGAACGCGTACGGCGCGCCCTCCCAGGACTGTTCGCGGTCGGTGACGGACGGGAAGCGGTCGGAGAGGCCGTCGACGATGAACAGCTTCGTCTTGTCGACCGCTTCGATGATTTCGCGGTGCGGGTTCTCCTGCCAGCCGAGCAGGTTCCAGATCGCCCCGGGGTGCGCGGTGCGCAGCGCCTTCTCGACGGCCTGGGCGGCCGGGCCGATCGGGACGTCGCCGGGGGTGCCGCCCTCGTGCAGCAGGTCCATCTTGTACATGGAGGTCGCGCCGAGCAGTTCGGTCTGTACGCGGTAGAAGGTCGCCGCGATGCGGGCGAAGTGGTCGGAGCGCGGGTCGAGCCAGTCGGGACGACCGAAGCCGACCCAGGTGCCCTGCGGGACCACGTGCGCGCCCGGATTGCGGGTGGCGAAGCCGGGCGGGACCGTACCGAAGTAGCCGGGCAGCACCGGGGTCATGCCGAGTTCGCGCAGCCGGCCCACGATGCGGGCCGCCAACTGGGCGCGCTGGTCGAGGAGTTGCCGGGAGATGGGGCCGCCGAAGCCGGACATGTTCTGGAGCAGCCACCACGGCTGGTGGGAGGCGCCGGGGATCCAGGCCCTCAATTCGGCGTCCGCGTAGCCGTGCTGGAGGAAGGTGCGGTGGTAGACGGAGTCCGCGCCGAGGTAGACGAGCACCTCGTTGTAGCCGTGCAGGGCCAGGACGTCGAGCTCGCGCTCCCAGTACGACCAGTCGTGGTAGGTGCCGGTGTAGCCGTCGTTGGTGTCGTTGAAGACGAAGCGGTGGGTGACGTTGGCCGTTCTCTCGATGGGCTCGGGCACGGCCGGAAGCCGGCCCGGAAGCCGGGTCTGTTCGCCCGCCCAGGAAATGTGGGCGTGCGCGACCTGTCTCAAGTAGGTGTGGAATCCGGTGAGTTGGACGGCCGGGGTGCTGCCCTCGACGAGGATCCGGCCGACCCCGCCCGAGACGCGGAAGCGGTCGCGGCCGGCCGCGCGCGGCACCGTACGGAAGGTGACCTGGTCGCGGTGGGCGGGCAGCAGCCGGGCCAGCGCCCGCGCGGCGGGTCCCTTGGCGGCCACGGCCCCGGCCTCGGCGGCGAACCCGGCCTCGGTACCCACCCCGAGGGCGAGGGCCGATCCGGCGAGTGAGCTCAGGAGCGTACGACGGGAAAGGCGCATCCCCCGACGGAAGCAGCGTGTCTAAGCGCGGTCAATGGAGCAGAACCGGTGACTCCTTGGACAAAAGCCCTTTGGGTGAACCGCTTCGTCTCAAACCCTGCCGACGCCACGGGCCGAAACCCCCACCACTTCCAGCCCCCCGGTGGGAACCGGCCCCTCCAGCGCGCCGGTTCCCGCCCGTCCGATACGGCCTCAGATCCAGCCCAGTTCCCACAGCCGCCACACGCCCGTGCCGTCCGACAGGTACTGCGAGCCACTGACGTCCTTGTTGCCCAGGACGTAGTTCTTGCCCTGCCACAGCGGGATCAGCGGGACGTCCTGGGCGACCTTCTCCTGGAGCGCCTTGAAGTCGTCGGCGGCCCGGCCTCGGTCGGTGAACTCCTGGGTGTGCTGGATGATCTGGTCGGTCTCCTTGTCGGAGTAGCCGTTGTGGAGGCTGTTGCCGGTGCCGACGAGCGGCTGGCCGAAGTTGTCCGGGTCGGGGAAGTCGGCGAGCCAGCCGGCCGTGTACGAGTCGTACTTGCCCTCGGCGTAGTTCTGCTGCATCTTCGTCCAGTCCGGCTCGGCGATCAGATCGACCTTGAACAGGCCGTCGCGCTCCAGCTGCTTCTTGAGCTGCTCGGCCTCCGCGCCGTTCGCGCCGAGCTTGCGGTAGGCCATGGTGAAGCGGACCGGGAGCTGCTCGCCCTTCAGGAGTGCCTTCGCCCTGACCGGGTCGGGCTTGGGGTAGGCGTCGAAGAACGCGGTGCTGTGCCCGGTGAAGCCCTGCGGGATCAGCGAGAAGAGCGGGTCGACGGTGCCGCTGTACACGGCGGTGGCGAGCGCCTCGCGGTCGACGAGGGCGGCCGCGGCCTCGCGGACCTTGGTCTTGGAGACGGGGCTCGGCGACTTCAGGTTGAAGTTGAGCTCGCGGATGTCGTAGCCGGGCGAGGTGGTGATGCGCAGGTCGGGCCCGGGCGAGAGCTTGGCGAGCACCTCGGGCGGCATCTCGCGGTGGGTGACGTCGACCTGCTTGGCCTGCCAGGCGGCGTTCAGCTGGTCGGCCTCGGCGAAGTAGCGCACCGTGACGGGCAGCCCCTGCTTGGTGACCGCGCCCTTGTACCCGGGGTTGGGTTCCAGGCGCGCGCTGACCGGCTTCCCGTCGGAGTCCTTCTTGTACTCCTTGAGCAGGTACGGCCCCGAGCCGATGACCGAGTTCTCCTTGCGCAGCCCGTCCGCCGGGTACTGGCTGCTGTCGACGATCGAGCCCGCGCCGGTGGCGAGCTTGGAGGGGAAGGTGGCGTCCTTGCTCTTCAGGTTGAAGGTGACCGTGGCCCCCTCGGCCTGCACCGAGCCGAGCATCGAGAACAGCGGCGCGGGGCCCAGCTTGTCGGCGATCTTCAGCATCCGGTCGAAGGAGAATTTCACGTCCTCGGCCGTCATCTTGCGCCCGCTGGAGAAGCTGATGTCGTCGCGCAGCACACAGCGGTACGTCTGGAGCTTCTGCCCGACGAACGTGCAGCTCTTCGCGGCATCCGGAACCGGGGTCGTGCTGCCCTGCTTGAAGGTGAGCAGCGACTGGTAGACGTTGTTGTAGATCGCCCAGGAGCCCGCGTCGTAGGCGCCCGCCGGGTCGAGCGAGGTGATCACATCGGTGGTGCCTACGACGATGGGGTCCTTCTTCACCTGGTCGGAGGGCAGCAGCTGCCAGCCGCCGATTCCGGCGACCACCAAAGCCGCACCAATCGCCACAATCCGCATACGGATCGACCGCATCGCCGTGCTCTCCTCGGAACGCCCCACCCCTGGTCGACGCGCGGAGTCAGCACGCTGCGCCTGTGATGACGCTCACCCAATCACACGACCTTCACATTGTGGAAGGGTCAACCTTCTACTCACAGGTACTCGTTAGCCGAGCGTGACGGAGCCCTCGGCGGCGCCACCTTCACGCCTGAGCGGCGGCGGCCTCGTCGCGCTGAGCGGCAGCGGCCTCTTCGCTCTGAGCGGGGCGGCCTCTTCCCGCTTGAGGTGGCGCAGCGAACGGAACCCGATGGCTCCCACGCCCGCCCCCAGAAAAAACGAGCCCGCTCACAGATCCCGGTGGGGCGGGTTCGATACTGGCAGTGCAAGCCACACCCACCCCGAAGGACTCCCCCATGAAGCTCAGCCGTCGCGTCTCCTGGTTCCTGCTCGCGTTCGGGGCCTGGTCCTGGGTGGTCTGGGTGACCTTCGCCAAGAACCTGTGGGCCGACGCCAGCGGGCTTGCTTTCGACCACAGCCGGCCCACGGCGTACTTCTGGGTGCACCTGACGCTCGCCATCGTCTCGTTCATCCTCGGGACGATCATCGGCATTATCGGGCTTCGGGGCGTTCGGGCGAACAAGTAGAGGCCCCGGCCAGCACTCGGGGGAATGCCAACCGGGGCCGGAGGTCAATCTTTGGACGGGGTCACGAAGCCTCTCCGTGCGCTGACCGCTGCACTTGGCAGGGGGCCTTGCACAATCTTCGCGAGTACGGACGCCAGGGCATCAGCCTTGATGGGTTCCCGGGTCACAGGATCGGCGATGTCGAACACGCCCCAATCCCCAGCCGTGTTGATTGGGTCTACCGGCGCGACCACCAGTGGTTGACGAAGTGCCCCAGCCCCTCACAGAGCTTGGCGTACAACTGCGTGTGGAGGATCAACGCATGCCAACCCTCGTCCACCACCTTGGACGGTTGGATGTGCACGGTCGGGAACTGCGCTGCCGCAGCAACGTACTTGAGTGCTTCCGTCGCGATGCGCTCAGCCGTAGCCTCGTCCATGTCGGGGTTGTTGTCCGTGACCGTTGCCGCGCCCGCGGTGATCTTCTGGATTGCGGCAGGGTGCGGGAACGCTCCGGCTGCCCGCATCGTGGCCTTCACCGCTACCTGATCGCTCGTGAACTCGGCGTCCCTGGACACATCCAGCTTTACGTCCCGCCGCATCACCACCATGCCCCGGTCCTTGGGTAGACCCCAGATCGCCCCGGGCTCCACCGTGCTGCACACGTGCAGCGGAACACCCAGGACAGTACGGCGAGTTGGGAGCGTCGGGGCGATCCCGAGCAAGGGCACGTTGGAGTCCTTGGTCTGCTTCAGCTTGCCGAGCGCCAGGGCGTCAGCAGGACGGGCGACGAACGCTGTCCAGGGTGGCGCCCTGTTCCTCGGGCCTGGCTGATCGCGGTCAGGACGGCGTCCGCGTTGCTGATGTGCCGTCGGGTCGGAGTCCTCGGACAGCTCGCTGGAGACGATCGACAGACCGGCGAGCTTGGGCGATGCTCTCGCGCTCCACGGGCTGGACGATGAGCCGCCCATACCCATCAGGGGTGATTCCGTCGACACCGGCGGAGCTGGTCAGAAGAGACATGCTGCTCTGCTCCTGGTCGCGAGGGTCAGCGGAGTCCGCCGACAACGGTCGGGCCCTGGCACCGGGCGCGGTTTTGGCGGGCTTGGGTGAACAGGCGGTCCCGGGTCATCGAGCGGCCGCCACCCGTGGGATCGGGCCCACCGCCTCCCTGACGGGCCGTCCAAGGCGTCTCGCCGCGCCCGGATGTCGCGCTCCTGGCGCAGTTCCGCCAGCTCCGCACGAAGCCGGTCCGTCTCCGTCTCCGTCTCCGACGCGTCGTCAGGCTCCGGCGGGAGCGGAGGTTCAACGGACAGGGAAGCGCACTCGTCATTCTTGAATTCCTTGTCGATCTCCAGCGCGCCGTGTGCGCCTTTGCGGGTCAGCCGGGACAGCTCGTTGACCACGGCCACGTCCACCTCGCCCGCGCGCACGGCGGACATGAGGTCCTCGGACCCTGGCCGGACGGCATTCGGATCCCAACCGGAGCGGCCAACGTCCTTGAAGGTGTGAACGACCTCCCAACCTCGGCCCGCCGCCGGCGCCGCACCGGCCGCCAACTGTGCTTCCGGGGACGCCTCGGAAGAGTCGGGGCGTGCCTCGGACTGCCGGGCGTACACGGCGACTCGCCCCGTGTCCAACTGCTCGGCCCCTACGGCTGATACGAAGGGGGGCAGCGCCTCTCACCTGCTCTTTTCTGTTAGCACGCCTCTACTAGTCAGTTACCTATGGAAGGTGGTCCAGATGACCCAGCTCCACGCGCCGAAGGCGAGCAGGAACCAGGAGGGAGGGCGGCTGAGTTTCATGCGTCCGGTATCGGCGCAGGCCGCCGGGCACCTCCGGGCGGGTGGGAGCTCCCGGCGGGTCATCCGTACGATGATCGGTTCGGCGGCCGCAGCCTGTACGTTCTCGAACGTGTCTGCCCTGAACGTTTCCCAGAAGACCTCGTCCCAGAGGACCGCGTCCCGTCCCCCCGGATCGCGGCTGAGCGTGTCCAAGCGGCCCGCCTCGCTCGCCCTCTCCGTCGCCGTGGCCTCGGCCGCCGTGCTGCCCGCCCTCGCCGCGGGCCCCGCCGTCGCGCTGCCCCGGGACGACAAGCCGACCGCGTCCGCCACGCCCGCCGCTCCGGGCAAGGCCCGCAACGACCCGCCGCCCGCGGACATGTCGAAGGTCGGCGGCGACCTGCTGGGCCAGCCCGACACCCAGGTGCGGCTCGGCGCGGGCGCGCCCGTGCTGCCCAAGGACGTGACCGGCCGGTCCTGGATCGTCGCGGACGCCGAGAGCGGCCAGGTGCTCGCCTCGCACAACGCGCACTGGCGGCTGCCGCCCGCCTCCACCCTGAAGATGCTGTTCGCGGACACCGTGCTGCCCAAGTTCCCCCGCGACCAGCAGCACATGGTCACCGCGGACGACCTCGCCGGCATGGGCCCGGGCAGCAGCCTGGTCGGGGTGAAGGCGAACCTCTCATACTCGGTGCACGACCTGTGGCTCGGGGTCTTCCTGCGCTCGGGCAACGACGCCGTCCACGTGCTCTCCTCGATGAACGGCGGCGTGGCCAAGACCGTCCAGGACATGCAGGCCCAGGCCGACGAGCTCCAGGCCCTGGACACCCGGGTCGTCTCGCCGGACGGCTACGACATGCCGGGCCAGGTCTCCAGCGCGTACGACCTGACGCTGTTCGCCCGCTCGGGGCTCCAGAACAAGGACTTCCGCGAGTACTGCGCGACGGCGACCGCGAAGTTCCCCGGCCCCGAGGGCAAGGACAAGAAGCGCGACACGGTCGAGATCCAGAACACCAACCGGCTGCTCACCGGCGACTTCGGGCTCAGCCCGTACAAGGGCATCGCGGGCGTCAAGAACGGCAACACCACGAACGCGGGCTCGACCTTCACCGGCGTCGCGGAGCGGGACGGCAAGGTGCTGCTCGTCACCGTCATGAACCCCGCGTCGGGGGAGAGCCAGGCCGTCTACAAGGAGGCGGCCCGGCTGCTCGACTGGGGGTTCGCGGCGAACGGGAAGGTCACCCCGGTCGGTGAGCTGGTCCCGCCGAAGTCCGCGACGACCGGGACCGGCTCGGGCAGCGCTCAGGGCAGCGCGAAGAACCGGACCGGGCAGGCGGCCGCGGCCAAGGGCCAGAGCGGCGGAATCGGTGTCGCGCTCGGCGTCGCGGGCGGCGCGCTGGCCCTCGTCGTGGGCGCGATCTTCCTGCTCAACCGGCGTTGGCCGATTCGGAAGCGGTGACCTCCGGGTCGTCGTCCGCCTTGGCCGGGGTGGCCGTCCACGCCGCGCAGAACAGGAGCAGCTTCGCCGTGAAGTTGATCCACAGGAGCAGCGCGATGGGCACCCCGAACGCCCCGTACATGCTCTTGGCCGCGACGCCCTTCATATAGCCGCCGAGCAGCATCTTGAGGAGCTCGAAGCCGACCGCGCCGAGCAGGGCGGCGACCATCAGGCGGCGGCGCGGCGGGCTCACCCCGGGCAGCAGTGTCAGGACGTACAGCAGGAGCAGGAAGTCGGCGAGGACGGCGACGACGATCGCCGCGATGCGCAGCAGCACCCCGCCGACGCCGCCCTGGTCGATGCCGAGCCGGTCGGCGGTCCAGCCGATCGCGGTGGAGCCGATGGAGGACGCGGCCCACGAGGCTAGGCCGGCGCCGCCGAGGCCGATGAGTACGCCGCCGTCCTTGAGCTTGCGCAGGACGGGGTTCTCGCCGGCGTCGGCGTCCTCCACCTCCCACACCGCGCGCAGACAGCCGCGCATCTGCGAGACCCAGCCGATGCCGGTGAGCAGCAGCAGGGCTCCCGCGACGCCGCCGACGGTGCCCGCGTTGTCGATCAGCGCCTGGAGGTCGAGCTGGTCGGAGATGCCGGGAACCTGTTCGGCGATGGTGTTCTGGAGCTTGTGCACCTGCCCGGTGGAGAGCAGCGCGGCAGCGACGGCGGCGCCGACGGTCAGCAGCGGGAAGACCGCCAGGAAGCTGATGAAGGTGATCGCGGCGGCGAGCCTGGACCAGTAGACGCGGTCGAGCCGCTCGTACGAACGCCAGGCGTGCGTCCGCATGAGCCGGGCGATCCAGGGCCCGACGACGGGAAGTTTCTTCAGCCAGTCCATGACGTACGACTACCCTGTTCGGCTCTGCCGTGTCTCTCCGGGGGCGGGCCGCCGGCTCCCCCGAAGACCAGTGTTCTCGTTCCCCAGAACCGCAGGCAGGTGGCGAGGGCCATGCCGAAGACGGCACCCGAAAGGGTGTCGGCGCGGGGCGAGGTGAAGCCGAGGCCGTAGTGCGAGACGGCGATGCAGAGCAGCTGCACGAGGGCGCCCGCGACGTTCACCGCGAAGAACACGGCGTACTCGCGCCAGCCGACCCGGCGTCCGCGATAAGTGCCGAACGCGTTGCCGAGGTAGGCGACCGTACAACCGGCCACAAAGGAAAGGGACTTGGCGGCGATCGGATCCCAGCCGAGCCCGGAGCGCAGCCACACGAACAGGCCGAGGTCGGCGGCGTACGCGCAGATCCCGGCCAGCGCGAAACCGATCACCTCGGACCGGGCGACTCTCACAGGTCGGCCACCGCGAGCGCGTACATCGCGACCCAGCCCAGGCCGATGACAGCCAGCGCACGGTCGCGCAGGACCACGTCCTCGGGTGCCCCCGCGCTCCCCCGGTCCGCGAAGACGGCGTAGCGCAGGATCGCCCCGATGAAGGGGACCATCGACAGCTGCCGCCAGGGAAGCAGCGAACCGCCCGACACGCCGCCGCTCTCCAGCGCCCACATGCAGTAGGCGAGGACCGCGACGCCGGCGGCGAGCTGCCACACGAAGCGCAGATAGCCGGTGGTGTACGCGTCCAGGAGCGAGCGGGTGGCTGCGCCGCGCCCCTCCATCTGGAGGGCCTCGGAGTACCGCTTGGCGGAGACCATGAACAGCGCGCCGAACCCGGCCGTGATCAGGAACCAGCGGGACAGCGGGATGCCGAGCGCGACCCCGCCGGTCATCGCCCGCATCAGGAACCCGGTGGTGACGACGACGAGGTCGACGACCAGGACGTGCTTCAGCTTGACGCAGTACGCGAGCTGCATGACGACGTACCCGGTGAGCAGCGTGGCCGTCATCGCGTTGCAGGTCAACGCGGCGGCCAGTGGGGCGAGCACGGCGAGGGTCCCACCGGCCGCGTACGCGACGCCCACCGGCACCTTTCCGGCGGCGACCGGGCGGTGGCACTTGTCGGGGTGGGCGCGGTCGGCCTCGGCGTCGCGGGCGTCGTTGATGAGGTAGACGGCGGACGCGGCGGCCGTGAACAGGACGAAGACCATGGAGAGTTGGGCGATGACGTGCGGGCTGGTCAGCCTGCCCGCGGCGGCGGGCGCGGCCACCACGAGCAGGTTCTTGACCCACTGGCGGGGCCGCGCGGTGCGCACCAGCTGGCCGGGCAGCGCGAGCAGGCGCCGGGTGGCCGAGACCGGCCCCGCCTCGTCGAGGAGTACCGCACCGGGCCCGGTCATCGGCGCCCCCTTTCGAGCGGTTTGCGCATCCAGGCGGCGCCGGCCCGCGCGGTGACACCGCCGAGCAGAGCGCCCGCCGCGATGTCGCTCGGGTAGTGCACCCCAGCGACCATGCGGGACACGCACATCGCGGCGGCCAGCGGCGGCACGAGCTGCGCCCCGGCGGGCCGCAGCGCGCCGTACGCGACGGCGGCCGCGGCTGCCGAGCTGGCGTGCGAGCTGGGGAAGGAGTGCCGCCCTGCGGTACGCACCAGGGGCTCGGCCGCCGGGAGCCGCGGCCGGGGCCTGCGCACGACGCGCTTCACGCCCATGCTGGCCAGGTGGGCGGCGGCGACCAGGGCGGTGCCGCGCAGCCAGGCGCCGCGCCGGTCCCGGTCGGCGGCGGCCGCGGCGAACCCGGCCGCGAGCCAGAGCGCGCCGTGCTCACCGGCCCAGGACAGGGCGCGGGCGGCGGCGGCGACCCGCGGGTCCGTGCCGCAGTCGCGCAGTGCGGCCAGGAGCCGCTGGTCGGCATCGGTGCACGACGGCTTCTGCATCTGCCACCCCTCTTCCGTGACGTCGGCCCGCCAACTGGCCGTAGGCCACGGGCGACTCTCCTGCGCGAAGGAATGCGAATCGGGGATAAATGCGATAGACACACTTGTAATCACCCATTTCGGTTAGTGGCTTATGTGATATTTACCGGTGATTCATCGATGCGGGCGTCGAAACGGAGCTGTGGGCGGCCGCGGCCAAGGGGCGAGTCCCGTCGGTCGAGGCGCCGAGCCGGGCGCCGACAAAGGGGCGAGAGAGGTTCTGACAAAAGGGACGACACAGGCGATACCGTCCTATTCATGTCTGCCGACACGTCACCCGACACCGTGCCCGCACCCCCCGGCCCGCCGACGTCCGTGAGCGGCTGGGGTCGCACCGCCCCCACCGCGGCCCGGCTCCTTCGCCCCCGGAGCTACGAGGAGGCGGCAGCCGCCGTCCGGGCGTGCGGGGCGCGCGGCACGATCGCCCGCGGGCTCGGCCGGGCCTACGGGGACGCCGCACAGAACGCGGGCGGCGCCGTCCTCGACATGACCGGCCTCGACCGCATCCGCACCGTCGACGCCGAGGCGGGCGTCGTCGTCTGCGACGCGGGCGTCAGCCTGCACCGCCTGATGGAGGTGCTGCTGCCGCTCGGCTGGTTCGTGCCGGTGACGCCGGGCACGCGGTACGTCACGGTCGGCGGGGCGATCGGCGCCGACATCCACGGCAAGAACCACCACGTCTCGGGCTCCTTCGCCCGCCATGTGCGCGAGCTGGAACTGCTCACCGCGGACGGCACGGTACGTACCGTCACGCCGGGCAGCGAGCTGTTCGACGCGACGGCGGGCGGGATGGGCCTGACGGGCGTGATCCTGCGCGCGACCGTCCAACTCCTGCCAGTTCGAACCTCGTTGATGTCCGTTGACACCGAACGGGCCGTCGATCTGGACGACTTGATGACCCGGCTTGAGTCGGGCGACCACCGCTACCGGTACTCGGTGGCGTGGATCGACCTCCTCGCGCGGGGCGCCAGGACCGGGCGTTCCGTGCTGACGCGCGGTGAGCACGCGCCGCTCGACATGCTGCCGCCCCGCGCCCGCCGCACCCCGCTCGCCTTCCGGCCGCGCCGGCTTCCGGCCGCCCCCGCCTTCCTGCCGGAGGGGCTGCTCGGCCGCGCCTCCGTCTCGGCGTTCAACGAACTCTGGTACCGCCGGGCCCCGAAGCACCGCACGGGCGAGCTCCAGCGCATCTCGACGTTCTTCCACCCGCTGGACGGGGTGCCGCACTGGAACCGCGTGTACGGCCGGGGCGGCTTCGTGCAGTACCAGTTCGTCGTCGGGTACGGGCACGAGGAAACGCTGCGCGCCATCGTGCGCCGCATCTCACGGCACGGCTGCCCCTCCTTCCTCGCCGTCCTCAAACGCTTCGGCGAGGCCGACCCCGGCTGGCTCTCCTTCCCCCTGCCGGGCTGGACCCTGGCCCTCGACATCCCCGCGAACCTCCCGGGCCTCGGCGCCCTCCTCGACGAACTGGACGAGGAGGTGGCGGGCGCGGGCGGCCGGGTCTACCTCGCGAAGGACGCGCGGATGCGGCCGGATGTGGTGCAGCTGATGTATCCAAAGCTGCCCCAATTCCGTTCCCTGCGAGGGGAGTTGGACCCGGAGGGGGTCTTCCGCTCGGACATGAGCCGACGGCTGGGGCTGTGAGTCCCCTCAGCCACATGTGGCCCTGCGGGGCCGCCCAACACATTACGGAGCCCTGATGAAGGACGCATTCGGTACCCCGCAGTCCCTGCTCGTGCTCGGCGGCACGTCCGAGATCGGGCTGGCCACCGCCCGGCGCCTGGTGGCCCGCCGCACCCGTACGGTCTGGCTCGCCGGCCGGCCCTCCCCCGCCCTCGAAGCGGCGGCGGCCGAGCTGCGCGAGCTGGGCCCGGACGTCCACACGCTCGCCTTCGACGCCCTCGACTCCGACGCGCACGAGGTCGCCCTCGGCAAGGTGTTCGCCGAGGGCGACATCGACATGGTGCTGCTCGCGTTCGGGGTGCTCGGCGAGCAGTCCCGCGACGAGGGCGAGCCGCTCGCCGCGGTGCGGGTCGCCCAGACCAACTACACCGGCGCGGTCTCGGCGGGCCTCATCTGCGCGAAGGCCCTCCAGACGCAGGGCCACGGCTCACTTGTCGTGCTGTCCTCGGTGGCCGGCGAACGCGCCCGCCGCAGCAACTTCATCTACGGGTCGAGCAAGGCGGGCCTCGACGCGTTCGCCCAGGGGCTGGGGGACGCGCTGCACGGCACGGGGGTGCACGTCATGGTCGTACGCCCCGGCTTCGTCCGCACGAAGATGACGGCGGGGCTCCCCGAGGCCCCCCTCGCCACGACCCCCGAGGCGGTCGCCCTGGCCATCGAGGCGGGGTTGCGGCGGCGGGCGGAGGTGGTGTGGGTGCCGGGGGCGCTGCGGGTGGTGATGTCAGCGCTCAGGCATGCGCCGCGGGGGGTGTTCCGGCGCCTGCCCGTGTAAGGGCGAGCTCGGTATGCCTGCATGGGCAGCACTGCCAAGGTCGACCCTGCCAGGGGCGCGGGTGACTGCGCGACCAGCCGCGCACGGTCCGAGGACGAAAGCGGGTTTGAGGGGCGCGGGGAACTGCGCGAGCAGCCACCGACGGCCCGCAGTCGAAAGACAGGGGTCTGGGGGCGCAGCCCCCAGGGCGGGCTAGCGCAAGGAGGGCTGGTCCAAGGACGTGGCCTGGGCCGGGACGGCCAGGGCGCCGAGGCCGAAGGGATAGTCGCGGAGCTTGCGCCAGACACCGTCCGCGCCCTGCTCGTAGAGGGCGAAGCCCCCACACGTCCAGCCCGCCGAGAACCCCGCGAGAGCCCCGTGCGCCAGATCCATCGCTTCCTCGGAGATGCCGTGCGCCACCGTCACATGGGGGTGGTACGGGAACTGGAGCTCGCGCACCAGCGGCCCCGCCTCGTCCCGTACCCGCTGCTGGAGCCACGCGCAGTCGCCCGCGCCCTCCACCACCTTGACGAAGACGACCGGGGACAGGGGACGGAACGTCCCCGTGCCTTCGAGCCGCATCGCGAACGCGCGGCCCGCCGCCGCGACCGAGGCCAGGTGCGCCTCGATCTCCGGCAGGCACTCCGCCTCGACCTCGTGCGGCGGAAGCAGGGTGACGTGCGTGGGGATGCCGTGCGCGGCGGGGTCCCCGAAGCCCGCGCGCCGCTCCTGGAGCAGGCTGCCGTAAGGCTCCGGGACCGCGATCGAAACGCCGAGCGTTACGGTCCCCACGTCGTTCTCCTCCATGCTGTCGGTCGGGTGCTGTGCAATGCGAGTGTGACGGGATTGCCGTCGGCTGACCAGAGCCCTTGGTCCGGGCTCCGGCCAGGCCGTCCGGTTCAGTGCTTGGCGGGCAGCAGGCCGACCCTGTCGTACGCCGTCGCCAGCGTCTCGGCGGCGACCGCGCGGGCCTTCTCGGCACCCTTGGCGAGCAGCGAGTCCAGCGTCTCGGGGTCGTCCAGGTACTGCTGCGTACGCGTACGGAACGGCGTGACGAACTCCACCATCACCTCGGCGAGGTCCGTCTTGAGCGCGCCGTACATCTTGCCCTCGTACTCGGCCTCAAGCTCGGCGATCGTCTTGCCGGTGAGCGTGGAGTAGATGGTCAGCAGGTTCGAGACGCCGGGCTTGTTCTCGGCGTCGTACTTGATCACCGTGTCCGTGTCGGTGACCGCGCTCTTGACCTTCTTGGCCGTCGTCTTCGGCTCGTCGAGGAGGTTGATGAGGCCCTTCGGCGTCGACGCCGACTTGCTCATCTTGATCGACGGGTCCTGAAGGTCGTAGATCTTCGCCGTCTCCTTGAGGATGTACGGCGCCGGGACGGTGAACGTCTCGCCGAACCGGCCGTTGAAACGCTCGGCCAGGTCGCGGGTGAGCTCGATGTGCTGGCGCTGGTCCTCGCCGACCGGGACCTCGTTGGCCTGGTAGAGCAGGATGTCGGCGACCTGGAGGATCGGGTACGTGAAGAGGCCGACCGTCGCGTTGCCCGCGCCCTGCTTGGCCGACTTGTCCTTGAACTGGGTCATCCGGCTGGCCTCACCGAAGCCGGCCAGGCAGTTCATGATCCAGGCGAGCTGAGCGTGCTCGGGGACGTGGCTCTGGACGAACAGCGTGCAGCGCTCGGGGTCGAGACCGGCGGCGAGCAGCTGGGCCGCGGCGAGCCGGGTGTTGGCGCGCAGCTCGGCCGGGTCCTGCGGAACGGTGATCGCGTGGAGGTCCACGACCATGTAGAACGCGTCGTGTGACTCCTGCAGCGCCACCCACTGGCGGACCGCGCCGAGGTAGTTGCCGAGGTGGAACGAGCCTGCGGTGGGCTGGATTCCGGAGAGCACGCGGGGACGAGTGGAGGC
Source organism: Streptomyces sp. WM6378 (assembly GCF_001279695.1). Taxonomy (GTDB): domain Bacteria; phylum Actinomycetota; class Actinomycetes; order Streptomycetales; family Streptomycetaceae; genus Streptomyces. The sequence goes on along the minus strand of NZ_LGDD01000303.1, from coordinate 36,108 downwards.
CATGCTCAGCATTCTCTCAGGTACGCGCGCCGTCCCGGAAACCCGCGCCATTGTGACCGGCCCCACAAGCTGCCCCAGCACCACGGGGCTCCGCCCCCGAACCCCCGTGCCGCTCTGGCCCCTCAACCTTGGGGCGCCGCCCCCGGGCCCCCGCTCCTCAAACGCCGGAGGGGCTGGATGTGCGGACGGTTTTCGGCTGCGGGTCGTTCGTGGCTGGTCGCGCAGTTCCCCGCGCCCCTGTAGGGCACCCAGCGCTACTGGTCGTGCCCACGCGGCGGAGCCGCACAATGTCACAGCCCCGCGCCCCTAACAGGACTGGTGCTGGCCCGCACCGGGCATTTCAGCCCGTCATGGGGGTCCCCCCTGGCCCTTAAGGCCTTGGGGGACATTGAGGACGAGCGCCCTTCAGGCGCGAACGGGGTCTGGGGCGGAGCCCCAGTACTCCATCCGCAGCCGAACCACACCCCCGGAGGCCACGCGGCGGAGCCGCAGAGTGTCACAGCGGGAAAGGGGTGGGGTGGGGAAGGGCCCCAGGGCTAGTCCAACGGCAGGCCCGGCGCCGGGTACGCCGACAGCAGGGCCGCCACCTCGCCCCGGATCGCCGACAGCGCCGCCTCGTCCCCGGCCCGCCCCGCCGTCACACCCCGGTCGATCCACTCCGCCACCAGCTCCATGTGCGAGACGTCCAGCCCCCGGGACGTCAGGGACGGCGTGCCGATGCGGATGCCTGAGGGGTCGAAGGGCTTGCGCGGGTCGTACGGGACGGTGTTGTAGTTGACGACGATCCCGGCCCGGTCGAGGGCCTTCGCCGCGATCTTGCCCGGCACGTCCTTCGGCGTCAGGTCCATCAGGATCAGGTGGTTGTCCGTGCCGCCCGACACGAGGTCGAAGCCCCGGGCGAGCAGGGCCTGGGCGAGCGCCTGCGCATTGGCCACGACCTGGTGCGCGTACGCGCAGAACGCCGGCTGCGCCGCCTCGTGCAGGGCGACGGCGATCGCCGCGGTGGTCTGGTTGTGCGGGCCGCCCTGGAGCCCGGGGAAGACCGCCTTGTCGATGGCCTTCGCGTGCGATTCCCGGGACATCAGCATCGCGCCCCGCGGACCCCGGAGGGTCTTGTGCGTGGTCGTGGAGATGACGTCCGCGTACGGCGCCGGGGACGGGTGGGCGCCGCCCGCGATCAGGCCCGCGATGTGCGCGACGTCCGCGACGAGCACCGCGCCCGCTTCCCGCGCGATCTCCGCGAACGCGGCGAAGTCGATCGTGCGGGGCAGCGCCGTGCCGCCGCAGAAGATCAGCTTCGGGCGCTCCTTGAGGGCGAGCTCGCGTACCTCGTCGAAGTCGATCAGGCCGGTGTCGGCGCGCACCCCGTACTGCACGCCCCGGAACCACTTGCCGGTCGCCGAGACGCCCCAGCCGTGCGTGAGGTGGCCGCCCATCGGCAGGGCCATGCCCATCACGGTGTCGCCGGGCTCGGCGAACGCGAGGTACACGGCGAGGTTGGCGGGCGAGCCCGAATACGGCTGGACGTTGGCGTGCTCGACGCCGAACAGGGCCTTGGCGCGGTCGACGGCCAGCGTCTCGACCTTGTCGATGTTCTGCTGGCCCTCGTAGTAGCGGCGGCCCGCGTAGCCCTCGCTGTACTTGTTCTGCAGCACCGTCCCCGAGGCCTCCAGAACGGCCGTCGAGACGTAGTTCTCGCTGGGGATCAGGCGCAGGGTGTCCGACTGGAGCCGCTCCTCGGCGGAGACCAGCGCGGCCAGCTCCGGGTCGGTGGCCAGCAGGGCGGGGTGGGAAAGGGGAAGGCTCATGGCGTCCTCCGGGGTCCGTTGACAGGTTCCCGGGGTGCCCAGGCGGGCGGCACCTCGTGCGGCAGGCCGCGCACGGCTTCCCCGGGGTCGCTTCCCCGCTCGCCAGTCGCCGTGCGTACCGAACACCCTACCGGCCACGTCCGACGGCAAGGTTTCTTCGTCCGGCATCCGAGCGACGATAGAAAAGGGCACCACCGACGCCCCATGCCGCATGACGATCGGAGAACCCGTGTCGACACACGCCGTGACCGAAGACGCCATCCGTTCCGCCGAGGCACACAGTGCGCACAACTACCATCCCCTGCCCGTCGTGGTCGCCTCCGCCGAGGGCGCCTGGATGACGGACGTCGAGGGCCGACGCTATCTCGACATGCTGGCCGGCTACTCGGCGCTCAATTTCGGCCACGGCAACCGTCGGCTCATCGACGCGGCGAAGGCCCAGCTGGACCGCGTGACCCTCACGTCGAGGGCGTTCCACCACGACCGCTTCGCCCAATTCTGTACGGAGCTCGCCGAGTTGTGCGGCAAGGACATGGTGCTGCCCATGAACACCGGGGCGGAGGCGGTGGAGACCGCCGTGAAGACCGCCCGCAAGTGGGGGTACAAGGTCAAGGGCGTACCGGACGGGCAGGCGAAGATCGTGGTCGCCCGGGACAACTTCCACGGCCGTACGACCACCATCGTCAGCTTCTCCACCGACCCGGAGGCCCGCGCGGACTACGGCCCGTACACGCCGGGCTTCGAGATCGTCCCGTACGGCGACCTCGCCGCGATGCGGGCCGCGGTCACCGACGACACCGTGGCCGTGCTCCTCGAACCCATCCAGGGCGAGGCCGGCGTGCTGGTCCCGCCGTCCGGATACCTCGCGGGCGTACGGGAGTTGACGCGTGAGCGGAACGTGCTGTTCATGGCGGACGAGATCCAGTCCGGGCTCGGCCGCACCGGGAAGACCTTCGCGTGCGAGCACGAGGGCGTGGTGCCGGACGTGTACATCCTGGGCAAGGCGCTGGGCGGCGGGGTGGTCCCGGTGTCGGCGGTCGCCGCGTCGTCTCAAGTGCTCGGCGTGTTCCGGCCGGGCGAGCACGGCTCGACGTTCGGCGGAAACCCGCTGGCCTGCGCGGTCGCCCTGGAGGTCATCGCGATGCTGCGCACCGGCGAGTACCAGCAGCGCGCCACCGAACTCGGCGATCACCTGCACCACGAGCTGGGCCTGCTGACCGGTGCGGGCGCGGTCGAGGCGGTCCGCGGGCGCGGGCTGTGGGCGGGCGTGGACATCGATCCGTCGTACGGGACGGGCCGGGAGATCTCGGAGCGGCTGATGGACCGCGGGGTCCTGGTCAAGGACACCCACGGCTCGACGATCCGGCTCGCCCCGCCCCTGGTCATCAGCAAGGAGGATCTGGACTGGGGCCTCGACCAGCTGCGCGCGGTACTCGCCGAAGGGTAGCCGCCAACTCCCTTACGGGGACGGGCAGTCGGAGCCCGAGCAGAAGACGCTGAGCGCGGTCTTCAGGGTCTGCTCCTGCTCGGGCCACGCCTCGGCGGGAGCCGCGGAGAGTACGGCGTAGTGCTGGCCGCCGGGCGTCAGGAAGGCGTAGTCGACGACCTGGCGCCGGTGGCCGAGCTGCTGGTTGTCGTACGCGTAGACGAGCCGCGCGGCCTGCGGGGCGACGCCGGGTACGGTCGCGTCGTTGCCGAGGCTGATCTCCTGGTACCCGGGGTTCTTCGCCAGCTCCCCCGAGGTCTGCTTCAGCGCGTCGTACGGGCTCAGGCCCGCCTCGGAGACCAGGTACACCTGGATGAGGCGGGTGCGGTCGGCGGAGTTGTAGAAGACGCCCTTGGGGCCCTGGTCCTCACGGGTCCAGCCCTGCGGCACGTACAGCCTGAACCCCTTGGGGTCCTGGGCGAGTTGGAAACCGGCCGGCACGGTGGTACTGGGCGAAGGGGACGGCGGCGCGGACGGGCTGCCCTTGTCGTCGCCCGTCCGGTCCGGGGTGGCGGAGGCGGAGGCGGGCGGGGTGGCCTCGGCCTTCGCGTGGTGCGTCCCGCCGTGGGCGAGGAGCCAGCCGCCGCCCGCACCGGCCACGGCGACGAAGACCATCGCGGCGACCACGGCGACGGGCACGCGCCGGCCGGGGCGCGGCTCGGGGAGCGCCGGAGGTTCCGGCTGCGGGCCGACCGTCCTGTACGGGTCCGCGTGGGTGTTGTCGTACGCGTTGCCGGGGACGAGGGGCGGCGCCTCCGGGACCGGCGGGGGTGCGGGGGGTGGTGGCGGTGGAGCCGCCGGGGAAGCGGCGTCCCGCACCGTCTCCCACTTCTGGGTGGCCGCGTTCCAGCGGACCTCGTCCTTGCCACCGCTCACCTGGGCCTCACATCCCGATCAGGTCGCGGACCCGCTGGACCAGCGTCTCGCCCGAGGCGAGGAGGCCCGTGAGGGTGGTGGCACCGGCGAGCAGCTCGCCGAGACGGGCGAGGCGGCCGGGAGCGGCTTGGCCCTCGGCGCGGATCTCCTCCTCGGTTTCGGCGAGTTCGGCGTCCAGGGCGCGGGTCTGGTCGTTGCGCACGAGCTGGGCGAGACCGGCCCTGAACTCCACGATGGCGTCGAGGAGTTGGCGCTGGGCCTCGTCGTCGGCGGCGCCCGCGCGGTAGACGCTGGACACCTTGTTGTGGTCGCCGACCGACACGGACCCGGTCACCCCGCTGATGTGTACGGATCGCTGGTCTCGCGGCGTGCTGTCGTCACCCGGTGTGGTCATTTCAGCCCTCGTTCCTGACGGTGTTGTGGTCGCCGACGCTGATCGCCCCTCGGGAGTTCTCGATCATGACGCCTCCCTGGGCGACATTGACGATCTTCTGCTCGAACTGTCCGGTGTCGTACCCGGCTTCGTACAGCGCGCTGCGCACGCCGCTGGTCACCCGGTCCTCGATGGACTTCACGTAACGCCGGTAGTCCATCGCCTGGAAGAGGGAGGTGTCGGGCGCCGCGGCCAGTTCGCGCACGGAACGGGCGGGGCCGTCGGGCAGCGCCCGGCCGTATCCGCCGGTGAGGCGGTGCCAGGTGGAGCCGATCGCGCGGCCGATCACGAGCAGCGAGCGGAACGCGGAGCCCGGGGTGCGCACAAGCGCCCAGGCCGCCTTGCCCGGCGGGGTGCGGCAGTTGAAGTCGTGGGCGGCGCGGTCGGCGCGGAAGAAGTCCTCGCGCAGCGGGGGCAGGACGTGTGGCGCGATCTCCAGGACCAGCATGCCGCCCTGGGTGTGGACGCGTACGAACACGGTGGTGACGAGGTGCTCCTCCCAGCCGCCGACCCGGATCCGCAGGAAGTGCCTGCGCGCCTCGCCGCCCTCCTCCAGGGCGGCGGCGCGGTGCTGCTCGAAGTCGCCGTCGCGGTAGGGGGCGTGGGTGCGCGAGGGGAGCCCCTCGACGGGCAGGAAGACGTACTCGGTGACTTCGAGCTGACGCAGCCGGTCGCGTACGGCGAGGGCTTCGGCGGCCACCGTCGGCGCGGGGATGCGGAGCTGGGCGACGAGGGGTTCGACGATGCGCAGGATCTCGGCGTTGCTCACCCGGGTCGGACGCCGGTCGCCGAGCGACTTGCGGGGGCGCAGCTGGATGGTGACCGACCAGGGCTCGAAGGGGTCGCCCGCGCCGCGGAAGGGGGCGTCGGCGCGGTAGACCGCGAGCCGGGCGTGCTGCTCGACGCGGATCATCGCGGCAAGGCGCTTGAGCCGTCCGTTGTCGTTGTTCTGCGCGGGGTCGGCGGCGAAGTCCTGGAAGCCTTCGGGCGACAGCTCGCCGGCCATGATCCTGGCGAACTGGAGACGCTGGAGGCCGACGCAGAGCGCGAGCACGGCGAAACAGCCGAGCATCCCCCAGCCGAGCCCGGGGCTGAACCCCTGGCTCGCGAGGTCGAGGGCGCCGCTGCCGACGAGACGGCCGGGCCCGGCGACGAACGACGGCACGAAGTCGGGACCGCCGGTGCCGGAGTAGCCGCCAGCCTCCCCGTAACTCCCATAACTTCCGTAATTCGAGGAGTAGTTGTGCGAGGAGGAGTCGTACCCGCCGAACACGGACACCAGGACCGCGACGGCGAACACGACGAGCAGGCCGCGGGCCCACCAGCGCAGGATGAACGCGAAGACGGTGCGGTACCAGGGTGCGGGCCGGGCGGTGCCGCGGACGAGGCGGGCGATGCCGAGCAGCAGGCAGGGCCCCGCGACGATGAGGAACGCGTATCGGGTGACGACCACGCTGAGCGCCCAGACCACCAGGATGCCGAGCGCCCAGGCGATCTCCAGGTTCCGGGCGCGCAGCGCGTGCGCGAGGACGCGGGCCGCGTCGAAGCCGAGGGAGGGCGCGGTGACCCGCTCCTCGTGGACGTACAGCTCGTCGATGACGGCGTCGCGGTACTCCTCGTCGAGGTAGCTGCCCGCGGCCATGAGGCGGGTCGCCTCACTGAGCGAGGGATGCACCGGCGGCAGCCCGCCGGGCTGCCCCGTCGCCTGCGCCTGGTGCGGCACGTGAGCCTGCGTCATGTCCTGCTCCCCCGAGACTATGGGCGTACGCCACACCCCTTCAATTTCCTCACATGGAAGGGATGTTCGGGCGCAGCCAAGGTGGACATGGTAGCGATGCGCTGCCGCGCATGCCGCCCTGTTCACACCGTCCCCACGGGTTCTCCTGAGGCACACTGGAGGAGCATGGGGTTGCGGAGGGGGCGCATCGCCGGGGCTCCACCCCGGACCGTGCGTGGCTGGTCGCGCCCACCCGGCGGAGCCGCAAATGTCACAGGCCCCCCGCCCCTAGCAGGGTGCGGTACGGGCATACCCAGCCCGTCATGGGGGTCCCCCCTGGCCCTTAGGCCTTGGGAGAGATTGAGGACGAGCGCCCTTAAGGCACGAACGGGGGTCCGGGGGCGGAGCCCCAGAAAGGGGTGCAGGGGACGAAGTCCCCGCAAGGGGTCTGGGGGCGCAGCCCCCAGAAGCCGAACCATCCAACCCCTTGCACGGGCGGGCGGGTGGGCAACCCCCCCCTCACCGAATCACGTGCGGCACAAACCTCGCGTACCCGTCCGTGACGAGTCCCTCCGACTCCCGGATGCCCAGCCCCGCCGGCTCGTCCTCCACGACCCACGCCCCCAGCACCACCCGGTTCCCCGAGAACTCCGGCAGGGGAGCCAGCTCCTGGTAGCAGCAGGGCTCTTCGGGGCGGGCCGGGGCCGTCCCCGGGGGGTGCAGGGTGACGCCCGCGCCCTCTCGGCCGAGCAGGGGCTTCGCCACGTACCCCCGGCCGGAGGCCAGGTCCCGGGGCCCGTCCAGGTACGCCGGGAGCAGGTTCGGGTGTCCCGGGTACAGCTCCCACACCACCGCGAGCAGCGCCTTGTTGGAGAGCAGCATCTTCCACGCCGGCTCGATCCAACACGTCGTCCCCGTACCGCCCCCGTTGTCGAGGGTGTCGAGGACCTGCGGCCCGAACTCGTCCGAGGCCAGCCACTCCCACGGGTACAGCTTGAAGCAGGCCCGGATGAAACGGAGACCGTCGTCCACGAAACGGCCGGTCATGCGGTCCCAGCCGATCGACTCGACCGACAGCGCCTCCGTGTCGAGGCCCGCCTGCTCGGCCGTCTCGCGGAGATAGGCGACCGTCATGAGGTCCTCGCCCAGCTCGTCGGTGTCGGAGTGGGCGAAGTGCACGGGCCCGGGCGGCAGCAGCGGGGCCTGCCGCTTCCACGCCTCGACGAGGCGCTCGTGCAGCGAGTTCCACTGGTCTGCGCCGGGGAAGCGCTCCTCCATCCAGAACCACTGCGCGCTCGCCGCCTCGACGAGCGAGGTCGGGGTGTCCGCGTTGTACTCCAGCATCTTGGCGGGGCCGCTCCCGTCGTACCGCAGGTCGAACCGGCCGTACAAGGAGGGGAGTTCGGCCCTTCGGCGCCACGACTCCGCGACCAGGTCCGCCAGCCGGCCGTCCATGATCCCCAGATCCGCGAAGCGGCCCTTCTCGACGATGTGGGCCGCCGCCGCCATGCACATGCCGTGCAGTTCCCCGACCGTCTCCTCCAGCGCCTCGACCTCCGGCAGCGTGAAGGAGTAGTACGCGCTCTCGTCCCAGTACGGGCGCAGCGAGTCATCCGGGTAGCGGGTCAGGGGGTAGATCAGTCCCTGTTCCTCGACGGTCCGCTGCCAGTCGGGGCGCGGTCGTATGCGATGACGTTCCATGTGCGTGCCCTGCGTTCCCGTGCCTCAGCCGCCGCTGGAGTCGCCGTGGCCGCCGAACCCGCCGCGCGAGACGCCGGACTTGTCGAACGAGCCGCCGGAGACCTTGCCGCTGCGGCTGGACCCGCCGTAGTAGTACTGACCGGTGCCGCCGCTCTTGCACTCGTACTTCGGGAGTTCCTTGTACGTGACCGGGTTGACGCAGCGCCGGTCCGGCTCGTCGCTGCACGCGGTGAGCGTCGCGGCGAGCACTCCCATCCCGCCGAGCACCACCGTCGCGGACCTGAACCTTCGCATCGTGGACCTCCCCCGTTCTCGTACCGACTTCGCTGTGGGACGCGTTTCGGCCACACACTAGTTCCCGGCCATCGGCACCTCGCCCCCGGGCTTTCACCGCCCGCCGGGCCTGCGGCTACAGTCCCCCCTGTGTTCTTCGGGATGATCTGCGCGCTCGCGTCCGCCGTCTGCTTCGGTACGGCCACCGTTCTCCAGGCCGCCGCGACGCGCGCCGCCGAGCCGAGTACGGGGGCGGGCGCCGGTTCCGGTGTCGACGCGGCGCTGCTGCTTCGCGCCGTACGCCAGTGGCGCTACGTCGTGGGGCTCGCCCTGGACGGCCTCGGCTTCGTCTTCCAGATCATCGCCCTGCGCTCGGTCCCGATCTACGCGGTCGGCGCGGCGCTCGCCGCCTCGCTCGCGGTGACGGCGGTGGTCGCGGCCCGCGTCCTCAAGGTCCGGCTTTCGGGTACGGAGTGGGCGGCGGTCGGGGTCGTCTGCGCGGGCCTCGCCATGCTCGGCCTGTCGTCCGGCGCCGAGGGCAAGGAAGCGGGCCCGGCCTCCCTGCACTGGTGGCTGCTCGGGGTGGCCGCCGCGGTCCTTGTCGCGGGCGCGGTCGGGGGCCGGCTGCCGGACCGCGCCCGGGCGCTGGTCCTCGGGCTCGGCGCGGGCTGCGGGTTCGGCGTGGTCGAGGTCGCGGTCCGGCTCATCGACGACCCCTTCGACCTGACGAACCCCGCCCTTTACGCGCTGCTGCTCGGCGGCGGCGCCGCGTTCCTGCTGCTCACCTCGGCGCTGTCGCGCGGCTCGGTCACCACGGCGACGGCGGGCATGGTCATCGGCGAGACCATCGGCCCGGCCCTGGTGGGTGTGGCCTGGCTGGGCGACCGCACCCGGGACGGGCTCGGCTGGCTGACCGTCACCGGCTTCGCGGTGGCGGTGGCGGGCGCGCTCGCCCTGGCCCGCTTCGGCGAGGCCCCGGACCCCGCCGCGGAGCCCTCGCTCCAGGACGTACGGGAGCGCTGAAACCGGCCGTACCTCTACGGAAGCGCGTTGCACAACGCGTCCAGCGCCCCCGTCCACCCCGAGTCCGGCGGTGTCCCGTACCCCACCACCAACGCGTCCCGGTCCGGCGCGAGTTCGGGGTGGCGGTAGCGGGAGAGGCCTTCCAGGGCCAGGCCCTGGAAGGTCGCGGCCCGGATGATGGAGCGCTCGGTGCCGGGCGGGAGTTCGACCAGGGCGTGCAGCCCGGCCGCGATGCCGCTGACCCGGACCTCGGGGGCACGCTCGGCGAGCGCGGTCACCAACTGGTCGCGGCGGCGCCGGTAGCGCAGCCGCATGCCGCGCACATGCCGGTCGTACGCGCCGGACCTGATGAACTCGGCCAGCGTCAGCTGGTCGAGCGCGCCGCCCGCCCAATCCCCGCCCTTCGCCTGCGCGACCTCGTCCGCGAGGTGCTCGGGCAGCACCATCCAGCCCAGCCGCAGCCCGGGCGCCAGGGACTTGCTGGCGGTGCCGATGTAGACGACGTGCTCGGGGTCGAGACCTTGAAGCGCGCCGACGGGCTGGCGGTCGTAGCGAAATTCTCCGTCGTAGTCGTCCTCCACGATCAGCCCGCCCGTGGTGCGCGCCCAGTCGACGGCGGCCGCCCGCCGGTCGGGCAGCAGCGGCAGCCCGACCGGGAACTGGTGCGCGGCCGTCATCAGCACCGCCCCCGCCCCCTTCATCGCCCCCAACTCCTGTGTGCGGGTGCCCAGTTGGTCGAGGGGCAGCGGCGGGGTGCGCAGCCCCGCGTCGGTCAGCACCTTCCAGTGGAAGTCGAGGCCGTACGACTCGACCGCCACCTCCCGCACCCGGCGGGCCCGCAGCACCTTGGCCATCAGCATCAGGCCGTGCAGGAACCCGGAGCAGACGACGATGCGGTCCGGCGACGCGTACACGCCGCGCGCCCGGGCCAGGTAGTCCGCCAGGACCGTGCGCAGCTCGACGCGGCCGCGAGGGTCGCCGAAGCCGAAGGCCTCGTGCGGGGCTTCGGTGAGCGCCCGGCGGGCCGCCTTGAGCCATTCGGCGCGCGGGAAGGAGGCGAGGTCGGGCGAGCCCGCCATCAGGTTGTACGTGGGTTTGCGGCGGGTCGGCAGGCGTCGGGTGTGGCTCCGGTCGGGGCGGGCCACGGCGCGCTGGGCCACCGTCGTCCCGGAGCCCTGGCGTGCGGTGAGCCAGCCCTCGGCGACCAGTTCGGCGTAGGCGTCGGCGACGGTGTTGCGGGCGATCCCCAGGTCGGCGGCGAGCGAGCGCGAGGACGGCAGCCGGGTGCCCGGGGTGAGCCGTCCGCTGCGTACTGCTTCGCGCAGCGCGTCCGTGAGGCCCGAGCGCAGGCCCGCGCCGCCCACGTCGATGTGCAGATCGACACCGAGAGTTTCCGGAGAAGTGGCCCAGGATTTCACCATGGGAATGGACCATACCTGGGTGCCACACCCCCCGTACCTTCGTCTTATGACCACGAACGAGACCAAGACGTACGCACCCGAGCAGTCCCCCCGCCTCCAGTGGGCCAAGGCCGCGCCCGAGGTCTACAAGGCCATGATCAAGCTGACCGCCGCCGCCGAGCGCGGGCTCGACCCGGTGATCGCCGAGCTGGTCAAGATCCGCGCATCCCAGCTCAACCACTGCGCCCTGTGTCTGGACATGCACACCAAGGACGCGCTCGCGGCGGGCGAGTCGGTGGAGCGGATCGTGCAGCTCAGCGCCTGGGAGGAGTCGGCGCACTTCTACACCGAGAAGGAGCTCGCGGCGATCGAGCTGACCGAGGCGATCACGGTCCTCACCGACGGCTTCGTACCCGACGCGGTGTACGAGAAGGCCGCCAAGCACTTCGAGGAGACCGAGCTCGCGCAGCTCATCGCGACCATCACCGTCATCAACGCCTGGAACCGCTTCGGCGTGACCACCCGCGGCGTGGCCGGCCACTACACACCCGGAATGTACAAGTGAGCGTCGGGGCGAGGGAGTTCCGGGTCCCCAAGGACGTCTACCTGAGCCTCGCGGGGCTCAGCGCGGCCGCCAAGCGGGGCCTGGGCGACCCGGTCCTGGCCGAGCTGGTAATGATCCGCGCGTCGCAGCTCAACCACTGCGCGTTCTGCCTGGACATGCACCTCGCGGCTGCCCGCAAGGGCGGCGAGGCCGAGGAGCGGCTCGATCTTCTCGCGGCGTGGGAGGAGGCCGGCGAGCTGTTCACCGATCAGGAGCGCGCGGCCCTCGCCCTCACCGAGGCGGTCACGGTCCTCACCGACGGCTTCGTACCCGACGCCGTGTACGAGCGGGCCGCCGAGCACTTCACCAAGACCCAACTCGCCCACCTCATCGCGGCGATCACCGTCATCAACAGCTGGAACCGGCTGATGGTGACCCGCCGCACGGCACCCGGAGAGACCGAATGGCACAGCTGAACCCGGCCGCCGCCTTCCGCGCCCTGCACCAGGGGCGCACCCCCGGCGATCCGCTGATCCTGCCGGGGCCCTGGGACGCGGCCAGCGCCCGGGTCTTCGAGGAGGCCGGCTTCCCGGCCCTGGCGACGCCGAGCGCGGGGGTGTCGGCGTCGCTGGGGTACGAGGACGGGTCCACGCCGGCGGACGAGATGTTCGCCGCCGTGACCCGGATCGTGCGGTCCGTCTCGATCCCCGTCTCTGCGGACATCGAGGACGGGTACGGCCTCGACCCCAAGGAGCTGGTGGACCGGCTCCTGGAGACGGGCGCGGTCGGCTGCAACCTGGAGGACTCCGCCCATGGCGCCCTCAAGGACCCGGCCGGGCACGCCGACTGGCTGGCCGAGGTGCGCGCGGAGGCGGGCGACCGGCTGTTCATCAACGCCCGCGTCGACACGTACATCCGCGGGCTGCCCGAGCTGGACGCGACGATCGCGCGGGCCCGGGCGTACGTGGCGGCGGGCGCGGACGGCGTCTACCCGTTCGCGGCCCCGGCCGAGCACCTGCCGGAGATCGCGAAGGCCGTGCCGGTGCCGGTGAACATGGCGGTCCTGCCGGACGCCCCGGGGCCGCGCCGGCTCGGCGAACTGGGCGCGGGCCGCATCACGTTCGGCCCCGGCCTCCAGATCCGCGCGACGAACGCGCTGCGGGACATCGCCCGCCAAGTGCGCGAGCTGTAGCCGCTGTACGTGGATGAGGGTGCCCCCGGCCGCACAAGGCCGGGGGCACCCTCTTGTGCGTACCGGCCACTTGTCGGCCGGTGCGCCCGCACATCCGCCTACCGGCTACTCGTCGTCCGGCTCGTCCTGGGCGCGCAGGCCCGCCACCCACATCGGCATCAGCCAGTGCGTGACGAGGACGCCGAGGAGCACCCGGAAGACCGTCGCTCCGCCCAGAGTGCCGCCCGCGAGCTCGTACCCGCCGGCGGCGGCGACGGTGGCGAGCAGCAGTGCGGTGGTGATGCGGTGGGCGCGGGCCAGGACCTCGCTGCGCTCGGCGCGCTGGCGCTCGTCCAGGGCCCGGCGGCGCAGTTCGAGCAGGCCGCGCGTCGAGGCGTTGATGGCGCCGGTGGCCACGCACCACGGCAGCAGCAGCGCGATCAGCAGGCACGCCGCGACCATCGAGCTGTCGATCAGGGTCACCAGAAAGGCGGTCACGAACGCGGCGGTCAGCACTGTGTGCACGACGACGAGGACCCGCCTGCGGGCCGCCGTCGCGTACAGCGGTGCCGCCTCGCGCCGGTTCATGGTCTGCTGCATCCACCGGTCGTAACGCGTCAGCCGGCCGTCCATCACTGGTTCCTCCCGTAGGCCTCGTCGGTGAGCGGGCGGAACGGCTTCAGGGAGAACAGCGCCTCCACCGGAAGCCCGAAGTACTCCGCGATCTTCAACGCCAGGTCGAGGCTCGGGTTGTACTGCCCCCGCTCGATGTAGCCGATGGTCTGGTAGTGCGCTCCCACCGCCTCGGCCAGGCTCTGTCGCGACACCTTCCGCTCGGCACGCACCATCGCCAACCTGTTGTGCACCTGCTCGCTCATGTATAAGAAGTACTACATTGATGAGCAGGAACACAACGAGCGGGGAGTTTTCATGTTCGGACGCAGGGAGCTTTCGGTCCTGGCGCTGCGCGACGCGGACGACATCGCGCGGGCGCTGCGGGAGGCATTGGAGGGCGCCGGCGAGGCAGAGCGGCCCGGTCTTGAGGCGGCCCTCCAGATCGCCGAGCAGGCGGCGGCCGTGCCGGACCGCGAGCTGCGCGGGCGCTGGGTGCGCGAGCAGCGGGCCTCAGTCGGCTACACGGGCCCGGACGACGAGTCGGTGCGCGCGGTCAAGGCGCTGCGCGACGCCCGGCCGGAGCTCAGCCTGCTCTCCGCCGTACAGCTGACGAAGGACGCGGTGCGGTAGCCGGGAACGGGCGAAGCCCCGGCAGTGGCTGCCGGGGCTTCGTGGATGCGCTTGCTGCTCGGCTCAGATGAGGCCGAGCTCGCGGACCGCGTCGCGCTCCTCGGCGAGCTCCTTGACGGAGGCGTCGATGCGCTTGCGGGAGAACTCGTTGATGTCCAGGCCCTGGACGATCGAGTACTTGCCGTCCTTCACGGTGACCGGGAAGGAGGAGATGAGGCCCTCGGGGACGCCGTAGGAGCCGTCCGACGGGATGCCCATCGAGGTCCAGTCGCCCTCGGCGGTGCCGTTGACCCAGGTGTGCACGTGGTCGATGGCGGCGTTGGCGGCCGAGGCGGCCGAGGACGCGCCACGGGCTTCGATGATCGCGGCGCCGCGCTTGGCGACGGTCGGGATGAACTCGTCGGCCAGCCACTGCTCGTCGCCCACGACCTCAGCCGCGTTCTTGCCCGCGATCTCCGCGTGGAAGATGTCCGGGTACTGCGTCGCCGAGTGGTTGCCCCAGATGGTGAGGCGCTTGATGTCGGAGACCGTGGTGCCGGTCTTCTTCGCCAGCTGCGAAATCGCCCGGTTGTGGTCCAGACGGGTCATCGCGGTGAAGCGCTCGGCCGGTACGTCCGGGGCCGAGGCCTGCGCGATGAGCGCGTTGGTGTTGGCCGGGTTGCCGACGACGAGGACCTTGATGTCGTCCGCGGCGTTGTCGTTGATGGCCTTGCCCTGCGGCTTGAAGATGCCGCCGTTGGCGGACAGCAGGTCGCCGCGCTCCATGCCCTTGGTGCGCGGGCGGGCGCCGACGAGCAGGGCCACGTTGGCGCCGTCGAAGGCGACGTTGGCGTCGTCCGTGATGGTGATGCCGCGCAGCAGCGGGAAGGCGCAGTCGTCGAGCTCCATGGCGGTGCCCTCGGCGGCCTTCAGGGCCGGGGTGATCTCCAGGAGGCGCAGGTTGACCGGCACGTCCGGGCCGAGCAGGTGACCGGAGGCGATGCGGAAGAGCAGCGCGTAGCCGATCTGGCCGGCCGCGCCGGTGACGGTGACATTCACGGGAGTGCGGGTCATGGCGATCTCCGTTAGAAACAGCGGGTGGTGGGGGGTTGCCCCTCGTTTCCGGGCACCCCGTACGCCGGAAACCTGACGTGCGACCGTCTGAATCTTGACGTGAAGAGATGTCCAGCGGTCAGGCTATCCGACCCTGGGCGTCCCACACCCCCGTACACCTGTGGGACGCCTCACGCTGATCGATCATTGACCGGTAGTGGCCGCTCGCCCTCAATGGGCAGCGGCCTTTCCGGCCGCGCAGCCGCTCTTCCCGCTCTTCAGCGTGGCGCACGCCTTCGCGGCCGCCGGGCCGTCCACGGCGAGCATCTTGGTGTACGTGTCGCGGTACGCGTCCGCCACCACCGCGTCGCCCGCCGTGCCGCCCGAGCTGATCTGCACCCGGTCCCCCGGGGCTACCTGCTTGAGGCGGGCCCAGGCGGCCCGGCACGTCTTGCTGTAGCGCACCTCGACGACCGAGACGCCGACCTTGGCGCTGCCCACCGTCTGGACCAACTTGTCGGTGCAGCCCATCGCTTCGGGGTCCTGGCCGGTGCACGAGGCGGCCACACACTTGACCCCGGCGGGCAGCGCGGACGACGACGCGGAGTGGCTCGGGGTGGGCTTTGCCTGCGGTTTGCCGTCGCTCTTGCCGAGGTCGGTGAGGAGCACGGCGGACGTGATGACGAGGAGCGCGCCGACCACCCCGGCCAGGAACATGACGATCCGGCGCCGGTTGTGGCCCGGCCCGGCGGGCGGCTTGGGGGCCCACTGCTTCGCCTGCTTCGGCCGCCGGTCGGTGAGCCCCGCGCTGGGCGACTGGGCGCGCGCCCCGCCCGGCGCCTCGGCAGGACCGAACTCGCCGAGCGCGGCGCGCGCCTGGGCGACCCGGGGGGCCTCCATGGTGCGGTCGTGCCGCTGCTCGGAGCGGCTCCAGGCCCGCTCGGCCAGCTCCCACATGGTGGTCAGATGGACGGGATTGGTGCCGGTCACCTCGGCGAGCGCGAGCACGGCCGCCTTGGGGGCGAGGAGGCGGCCGCCGAGATACCGCTCCCAGGACGTCTTGCTGTACCCGGTCCGGTCGGCTATGGCGGCGACGCTGAGCCCGCTGCGGTCCACCAGCCTGCGCAGCTGGCTCGCGAACTCCCGCACCTGCGGGTCGAGCTCCTCCGGCAGCGCCTTCCAGCGAGGCATCGCTCCCCCCAAATTTCCGTCACTACCCCCAGGGATGCACGGGCCCAGGATGTCAGTTCCCGCAGTGGTGCGCACCGGGACGAAGGAGGTGACTTGGGGCGGGTGGGGACGTTCGGAGCCGGTGTCTAAACCCCGCCCGGGGTGACCAGGCCGGTCTCGTACGCCACCACCACCGCCTGGGCCCTGCTGTCCAGGTCGAGTTTGCTCATGGTGCGGTTGAGGTGGGTCTTGACGGTGGCCTCGCTGATGAACAGCTGGTCGGCGATCTCCAGGTTCGACATGCCGCGCGCGGTGAGGCGCAGCACCTCGGTCTCGCGGGCGGTCAGCGCGCCGATCTCGGGCGGCGGTTCGTCGCCGGGCCGGCCGGTGCTGGAGGCGAAGGCCTCGACCAGGCGACGGGTGACGCTGGGGGCGAAGAGGCCGTCGCCGCCGCCGACCGCGGCGACCGCCGCGAGCAGCCGCTCGGGCCCGGAGTCCTTGAGCAGGAAGCCCGCGGCCCCGGCGCGCAGCGCCTGGTAGACGTACTCGTCGAGGTCGAAGGTGGTCAGGATGAGGATGCGCGGCGCTGGGTCGGGGGCCTCGGCGAGGATGCGCCGGGTGGCCTCGATGCCGGTCGTACCGGGCATCCGGATGTCCATGAGGATCACGTCGGGGCGGGTCGCGGCGGCCTGGCGCACGGCTTCGGCGCCGTCGCCCGCCTCGCCGACCACCTCGATTCCGGGCGCGGCCCTCAGCAGTCCGACCAGTCCGGCCCGGATGAGGAACTGGTCGTCGACGACGAGCACCCTGATCATCCCGATGCGTCTTCTTCCCCCGAAAGCGCCCCTGCGGAGGTCGGCAGGGTCAGGGTCACGGCGAACCCGCCTTCGCTCCGCGGGCCGATGCTGATCGACCCGCCGTAGAGCTTGGCCCGCTCTCGCATGCCAATCAAGCCGTGTCCACCACCCGTACGCACTCTGTCCGAAATCACCCCCTCCCGCTCGACGCCCTCGCCCTCATCGATGACCGAAACAGTCAACTCATGCTGTTTGTAATGGAGTTGGACCTCCGCCCGGGTTTTTCCGGCGTGTTTGAGTACGTTGGTGAGCGCCTCCTGCACCACGCGGTAGGCGCACAGTTCGACGCCGGGCGGCAGCGGGCGCGGGGTGCCCAGGGTGCGTACGGTGACGGGGATGCCGCCGGCCCGGATGCGGTCGGCCAGCTCGCCGATCCGGTCCAGGCCCGGCATGGGGTCAGCGGGCGCCCCGTCCTCGGCCTCGCGGAGCACCTGGAGCATCCGGCGCAGCTCCTCCAGAGCCTCGGCGCTGGTGCCGGAGATGGTGGCGAGCGCGGCCCGGGCAGTGGGCGGATCGGAGGCGAAGACGAATCCGGCGAGCCCGGCCTGCACGGAGATCACCGACATGTGGTGGGCGACCACGTCGTGCAACTCCCGTGCTATCCGGCCGCGTTCGGCGGCCACCTCGCGCCGCGCCCGCTCGGCCTGTTCGCGCCGGAGCTGGCGGGCGAGCTCGGTGGAGCGACGGGCCAGCGCCCCGAAGCGGAGCAGGACGAGCGCGAACACGAGGGCCTGGGTGACGACGGACGCCATGGACCCGCGCGGGCCCGCCGCCACCCCGGCGTAGATCCAGACCCCCACCATGAGCACCCCGCAGGCCACCGCCGTACGCAGGGCGCACAGGGACGCCACCGTGTACAGCGAGAGCATCGGCCCGAAGGTGGCCACGACGGGCCAGTACCCGCCGGCCACGTACACGACGAAGACGAGGTGCGTCCACAGCAGTACGGCCAGCGGCGCCCGCACCCGGAAGGCGAGCGGCAGCCCGGCCAGCGCGACCAGCAGATATCCCCGGGCGCCCAGCGGATCCCAGCCCTGGCTCCCGGACTCCCTGCCGAGCACCGCGGAGGCACCGGTCAGGGCCACGGCGATGAGCGCATCGGCGAATTGGGGGCGGATCCGCATCGTCGCAGGGTAACCCCGGCACGGCCACGAGGACGTCAACCCATCGCAGTACTGCGGGAGTTGTAGGGGATCAGGCCTGTACTGCCGCTGTTCCAGGGCGAGTTCAACCCGGTGCGGGACGACGGGGTGCCGCACCTGTCGTAGTTTTCCACCGGCGGGACGGCGGACGGCCCCGCACTCACCCGGGGGAGAGTGCGGGGCCGTCCGGTACCACGCCCTACCTGACCGTGAAATGAACCGCGTCCTCAAGGAACGGCACGTTCAGCCAGGGCCGGGGCTGGGCCATCAGGGCCAGGAGCACGATGGCCAGGCCCAGCACCCCGTACGTGGTGATGTCCGTGAAGCGGGACCGTACGGCCAGCATGCCGACGGACGGCAGCGTCCACCGCAGGGCCGCGCCCGCGAGCAGGGCCGCGCCGATGATGACGAGCCCGACCCGGAAGGCCTGGCCGAACGGTTCGGTAGCCACCATGAGGAGCCCGAAGCCGACCGCGACCAGGACGGAGAGCAGCGGCCACTGGCGGGCGGGCGCGGAGGCGTCGCCGGGTGCGGCACGGCCGCCGCCCTCGGGGCGTGCGGTGTCCCGTGTGACGGAGGGGAACCGCCGCGAGCCGCCCTTGCGGGGCCGCGCCGAGGGCGCGTCCGCGGTGGACCCGCCCGGCGCGGCCGACGGCTCCGCGTCCTTGGCCGGCTCGGGACTCGTACCAGCACCCATGGGGCTCAGGCCTTTCCGGTCAGCCCGCGTCGGCGGCGAGCTCGGCCGCCTCGACGACGTTGACGAGCAGCTGGGCGCGGGTCATCGGGCCGACCCCGCCCGGGTTCGGCGAGAGCCAGCCGGCGACCTCGGCGACGCCGGGGTGCACATCGCCGACGATCTTGCCGCTCTCGTCGCGGCTGACGCCGACGTCGAGCACGGCCGCGCCCGGCTTCACGTCCTCCGGCTTGATGAGGTGCGGAACGCCGGCCGCCGCGATGACGATGTCGGCCTGCTTGAGGTGCGTCGACAGGTCGCGCGTGCCGGTGTGGCACTGGGTGACCGTCGCGTTCTCGGAGCGGCGGGTGAGCAGCAGCGGCATGGAACGGCCGATGGTGACACCGCGTCCGACCACGACGACCTCGGCCCCGTTGATCTCCACGCCGTGCTTGCGGAGCAACTGGATGATGCCGTACGGGGTGCAGGGCAGCGGGCCCGGCTCGTTGAGGACGAGGCGCCCGAGGTTCATCGGGTGCAGACCGTCGGCGTCCTTGGCCGGGTCCATCAGCTCCAGGATGCGGTTCTCGTCGATGCCCTTGGGCAGCGGCAGCTGGACGATGTAGCCGGTGCACGCGGGGTCCTCGTTCAACTCCCGCACCACCGCCTCGATCTCGTCCTGCGTCGCGGTCGCGGGCAGCTCGCGCTGGATGGAGGCGATGCCGACCTCGGCGCAGTCGCGGTGCTTGCCCGCGACGTACTTCTGGCTGCCGGGGTCCTCCCCGACGAGCACGGTCCCCAGGCCGGGCGTGACGCCCCGCTCCTTCAGGGCCGCCACGCGGACGGCCAGTTCGGATTTGATCGCTGCGGCGGTGGCCTTGCCATCGAGAATCTGGGCGGTCATGTTTCCCATTCTTTCAGGGCGACGCATGATCGCCCAAGTTGCACTTGCACAACACATCCAGCAACCGGCTGGACAAACTTATGTCTCATTTAGAACGATGACCCGCGCAGTGCCGCGGGCAGTGCCGGGGGGCAATCCGCTCAGAACAGCTATTCCTCCGCTCGGGCCGCGTCGTCCCCGCAACACCAACGGAGGAAAATCCGTCATGAGCTTCGGCGACCCGAACAACCCCTACGGGCAGCAGCCCCAGCAGCCCCCGCAGGGCGGCAACCCGTACGGCCAGCAGCAGGGCCAGCCCGGCTACGGCTACCCGCAGCAGGGCCAGCAGGCCCCGCAGGGCGTCCCGCCGCAGGGCTACGGCTACCCGCAGCAGGCCCCGCAGGGCTACGGCTACCCCCAGGCGCCGCTCGGCTTCGCCGGTGGCATGCCGCCGTACGCGGGCTGGATCCAGCGCGTGGGCGCGACCATCATCGACGGCCTGATCATCGGCGTCCCGTACGGCCTGCTCGCGGGCATCGGCGGCGCCATCGGCAAGGGCGTCGGCGTCTTCCTGGCGCTGCTCGGCTTCGTCGCCCTGATCGGCCTGATGCTCTGGCTCCTCTACCAGGAGGGCACCACCGGCCAGACTCCCGGCAAGAAGGCCGTCGGCATCAAGCTGCTCCGCGAGAGCGACGGCCAGCCGATCGGCTTCGGCATGGCGTTCGTGCGCCGGCTCGCCCACTTCCTGGACAGCATCGCCTGCTACCTCGGCTGGCTCTGGCCGCTGTGGGACACCAAGAAGCAGACCTTCGCCGACAAGGTGTGCTCCACCGTGGTGGTCAAGTCCGCCTGACCCGCCCCGGCCGGTCCACAAGGCCGCACCCCGCACTTGGGGTGCGGCCTTCCGCGTACCGGAGCCCGACGCGGGCGAACGCGTGCCCGGCTCCTGTGCGGGATCAGTGGAAGAAGTGGCGCGTTCCGGTGAAGTACATCGTCACGCCCGCCTTCTTCGCAGCCTCGACCACCAGCTCGTCGCGGACCGAACCGCCGGGCTGGACCACGGCCTTGACCCCGGCGTTCGCCAGGATCTCGAAGCCGTCGGGGAACGGGAAGAACGCGTCGGAGGCGGCGTACGAGCCCCGCGCGCGCTCCTCGCCGGCCCGCTCGACGGCGAGCTTCGCGGAGTCGACCCGGTTGACCTGGCCCATGCCGACGCCGACCGAGGCTCCGTTCTTGGCGAGCAGGATCGCGTTGGACTTGACGGCCCGGCAGGCGATCCAGGCGAAGGCGAGTTCCTTCAACTCGGCCTCGGACAGGGCCTGACCGCTGGCCAGCGTCCAGTTCGCGGGGTCGTCGCCCTCGGCCTGGAAGACGTCGGTCTGCTGGAGCACCGCGCCGCCGGAGACCGCCTTGAGGTCGCCGGGCTGGTGCGGGGTGCCGTCCACCTTGAGCACCCGGATGTTCTTCTTGCGGGCCAGCACCTCGACGGCGCCGTCCTCGTAGTCCGGGGCCGCGATGACCTCGGTGAAGATCTCGGCGACCTGCTCGGCCATCGCCACCGTCACCGGCCGGTTGACGGCGATGACGCCGCCGAACGCGGAGAGCGGGTCGCACTCGTGGGCCTTGCGGTGGGCCGCGGCGAGGTCGGCGTCGATCGCGATGCCGCACGGGTTGGCGTGCTTGATGATCGCGACGCACGGCTCGTCGTGGTCGTAGGCGGCGCGGCGCGCGGCCTCGGTGTCCACGTAGTTGTTGAAGGACATCTCCTTGCCGTGCAGTTGCTCGGCGTTGGCGAGCCCGCCCGGCTGACCGTCGGTGTAGAGGGCCGCGGCCTGGTGCGGGTTCTCGCCGTAGCGCAGCGTGGACTTGCGCTCCCAAGTGCCGCCGAGGAACTCGGGCAGCTGGGCGCCGCCTTCCTCGGGCGCGTACACATTGGTCATCCAGGACGCCACGGCCACGTCGTACGCGGCGGTGTGCTGGAACGCTTCTGCCGCCAGGCGCTTGCGGGCGGTCAGGTCGAAGCCGCCGTTCTTGACGGCGTCGAGCACGGCCGCGTACCGCTGCGGGCTGGTGACCACGGCGACCGAGGGGTGGTTCTTGGCGGCGGCGCGGACCATCGACGGGCCGCCGATGTCGATCTGCTCGACGCACTCGTCGGGGCTCGCGCCGGAGGCGACGGTCTCCTTGAACGGGTACAGGTTCACGACGACCAGCTCGAAGGGGCGCACCCCGAGCTCGTCGAGCTGCGCGCGGTGGGCGTCCAGGCGCAGGTCGGCGAGGATCCCCGCGTGCACCTTGGGGTGCAGCGTCTTGACCCGGCCGTCGAGGCACTCGGGAAACCCGGTGAGCTCCTCGACCTTGGTGACCGGCACGCCGGCGGCGGCGATCTTCGCGGCGGTCGACCCGGTGGACACCAGCTCGACCCCGGCCGCGTGCAGCCCTTGCGCCAGCTCCTCAAGGCCCGTCTTGTCGTAGACGCTGACCAGCGCCCGCCGGATGGGCTTGACGGTGTCCGTACTAACCGAGTTCACCGATCTGAACCTTTCGTCCCTCAATGCGGTAGCCGTTACGGGCCAGGCGCCCCACGACATCGACGAGCAGCCGTCGCTCGACTTCCTTGATCCGCTCGTGCAGAGCGGCTTCATCGTCCTCGTCCCGGATCTCGACCACGCCCTGGGCGATGATCGGGCCGGTGTCGACGCCGTCGTCGACGAAGTGGACGGTGCACCCGGTCACCCTGGCGCCGTACGCGAGCGCGTCGCGTACGCCGTGGGCTCCGGGAAAACTGGGCAGCAGCGCGGGGTGGGTGTTGACCACACGCCCCCCGAACCGGGCGAGGAATTCCTTCCCCACGATCTTCATGAACCCGGCCGAGACGACCAGGTCCGGCGCGTACGCCTCGGTGGCCGCGGCAAGCGCCGCGTCCCACTCCTCGCGGGAGCCGTGATCCTTGACCCGGCAGACGAAGGTCGGGATCCCGGCCCGCTCGGCGCGCTCCAGACCTGCGATGGCATCCCGGTCGGCGCCGACGGCCACGATCTGGGCGCCGTATCCGTGCGGATCGGCGGCGATGGCGTCGAGCAGGGCCTGCAGATTCGTGCCGGACCCGGACACAAGCACCACAAGGCGGGCAGGGCGCCCTGTTTCGGGCGGGGAAGTGGACGCGGAGGGGGGCGGGGAGGCCACAGCGGGGCTCTTTCTCGCGGTCGTACGTCTTTGTGTGGTCGTACGAACGAATCGTGCCCCTCGATACGGGGAACTCTACGAAAGCGCCGACCGTCAGCAACGATACCGGCACACCGGACGGCCCCCACGGGACGGGGGCCGGACCGCCAGGTAGCGTCTGGGAGGACGCCGCGAGACGAGACCTGTCTCACTGACTTGTTTCACTTACATGCGAGATGTGACCCCCTGGCCCGACCGGCCGGTCGTGGGTCCGAGGGGAAGACGTTCACCAGATGCCGGACCGACGCCACCAGCTGTTCGCAGCCCGCCAGTCCTCCACCCCCGGCTCCCCTCATTCGACGGACCCGGGGAACTCGGGACCGGAGGGCACGGGAAGCGGCACCGGAGCGGGCCCCGCCGACGACAACCCCTTCGCCCCGCCGCCCGAGGGCCGCCCCGACCAGCCCTGGCAGCCGCGGCGCCCGGTACCGGGCGAGGGCGGCGAAAACCCCCAGGGTTCGCCGTGGGGCAGCCAGTGGAGCAACCAGCAGCCCGGCCGCGCGCCCGGCGGTTTCGGCCAGCGCCCCGAGCGTCCGGAGGGCGGCCCGGGCCAGAACCCGCCGCCCCCGCCCGGCCTGCGCTGGGACCCCACGGACCCGGCCCAGCGCCGCGCCCGCTACGCGCTGCTGTCCGGGATGTGGGCGTTCTTCTTCGCCCTGTTCGACATGCCGGAGGTCGCCCTGCTCCTGGGGGCGCTCGGCCTGTACTGGGCGATCAGCTCCCTGCGCGCCAAGCCGAAGCCCCCGCAGGCGCCGTCCGCCACGTCCCCGGCTCCCGCCGCCCCGGCGCCGCCGCAGGGCAGGCCGCAGATGACGGCGGCGGTGACGGGCCTGGTCACGGCGGTCCTCGCCCTGACGGTGGTGGCGTCGACCTACACGATGCAGATCGTGTACCGCGACTACTACACGTGCGTGGACGACGCCCTGACCAAGTCGGGCCAGTTGGCCTGCAACGACCTCCTCCCGGAGAAGCTGGTGCCGTTGTTCGGGGTGAAGGAGTAGCTCCCGCGGGGCGCTACTCGACGGCCCCGCGCTGCGTCTCGGCGCCGTCCGGCGAGCGGTCGGGGTCGTGCTCGGGTGCGGGGTCACGCTCAGGTGCGGGGTCGCGTTCGAGTGCAGGGGCACCCTCGGGTGCGGGGCCGGGTTTCGGGGTGGGGTCGCCTTCGCGTGCAGGGCCGCTTTCGCGTGCAGGGTCGACCTCGCGTGGGGCGTCGTCTTCCCGTACGGGGGCGGGTTCGAGTGCGGGGCCGGATTTCGGGGCGGGTGCCGGCACGGGCTCGTCGCCTCCGGTGTCACCTCCCGGCGCCGATCCAGGACCGGCCTCCAGCCCCTCCGGCGATCGAGGAGCCGGGTCCCGGACGAAGCCCCGGTTCCCCAGCCCCGGCGGGCTCGCCGGCCGCGCGGGAATCTCCGGCAAAGCCAGACCCGCTCCCCACCCGGAACCGAACCGCAACCCCGAATCGCCCTCCGGCCCAGACTCAGCGCCGGCTTCCAGCCCCTCCGGCGATTGAGGAGCGGCGTCCGGGCCGGAGCCGCTCTTCGGGAAGGGGCCGGGCTCGGGAGAATCCGCCCCGCCCCCGGGCGGCGGAATGTCCGCCATCAGCCCACCCGACGCCTCCTTGAGCGCCGCCCACCGAGCCTCCCGCGCCCCGTCCTCGTGCCACAGCCCGCCCCCGCCCACCGGCAGGAAGTCGTAGTCGCGGTCGGCCCCGCCGGCCGCGACCACCGGCGCGGCCGGCTTGCGGCGCGACCGCCACGCGAACACCCCCACGACCCTGGCCCGCACGGAGCGCCGCTCGAAGGAAGCCTCCCGCCTCCGGCAACCCCGCAGGATCACCGCCCCCGGCACCCCCACGACCGCCGCCCACAGCAGCGCCGCGCCCCCGGTACGCCACCAGACCGGCCCGAGCACGGCCAGCCCCCGCGTGCCCAGCGGCCCGCCCGCCAGCGCCGCGAGCAGCGCGAGCGCGCACCCGCACAGCACGGCCCCGAGCAGGGCCGCCCACGCGGTCTCCCGGCGCCCCCAGCCCCCGGCCACGGCCGCCCGCGCGGTGAACCGGGCCAGCACCACCCCAGCCGCCAACGGCACCATCACCGCCGCCCAGTTCCACCAGGACCCGTGCGCGCCCGTCGGCACCGCCGCGAGCAGCGGGAAGTGCGGCAGCGCGGGCGTGCCCACCACGCCGAGGGGGCCCACCAGCGTCCCCGTACCGACGGCGAAGCCGGGCCCGAGCCCGTACGACGCGCCCCACACCGCCGCGTTCGGCACCAGCGTGACGCCGAGCAGCAGCAGCGCGAGCCGCCCCGACGAGTCCTCCGCGAGCCGCAGGAACGCGTCCTCGGCGACGCCGAAGTGCCAGGCGGCCCCGGCCGCCGCGAGCAGCGCGCCACCGCCGAGCAGCACCGCGGTGGCGGCCCCGGCGGACCGTGCGGCAGCACTCGTACGAGCGGCCAGCAGCGCGCCCCGCACCCACGCCGGAACACGGTCGGGCAGCGGTCCGAGCGGTCGGCCGTGCGCGGTCCAGACGCCGGCCCCGGCCGCGAGCGCCACCGTGAGCGGCAGGTGCAGCAGCGCGCTGAGCGGGGCGGCGGGCATGGGTCCGGCGGCCGCGTACAGCACGGCGGCCACCGCGATCACGAGGTATCCGCAGGTCACCCCCCAGAACACGGGCCAACCGGGAGGCAGCGGCCCGAGGCTGTCGTCCTCGTACGCCTCGTCCTCGTCGGGCATCAGCGCGTCGCGGGCCGCGCGGTGGGCGAGCCAGACGGGCAGCGCCGCCAGGAGCAGCGGCATGACGCCGACCGGCGCCGGCGTGCCGGTCAGGGTTTCGGGCCTGACCAGCTGCACGCCATGGGCGAGCAGCCACAGGGAGGTGGCCGTGCGCAGGGCGCCGCCAAGGCCGCTGTCGGGGTACGGGGAGGTGATCCACAGCAGCATCACGGGCACGGCCAGGGCGCCGAGCCCGACCCCCGCCGCGATCGCGCCGCGCAGCGAACAGGTGGCGAGTACGGAGGAGCGCGCCTGGGCGGAAAGCAACGGCAGGCTGCGGTCGGTCATTTGGGTCACCCGAGCCATGCTGCCAACGACACGCGCTTTCTTCGCGTAACCGGCGAATGGCCGATGTGTCGCTCAATATACGGTTATGTACTTTTTCACCCGGGGTGTTTCGAGCTGCGTCGCCACGGGTGCAACAGCCGCTACGGCCTTCGCGGGGAGCCCTGGGAGCCTTCATGACACAGAGCACGGCCGATACCAATGACACCGATGCCAGGCCCCCCCTGCCCACCCCCAAGGAACGGCGCCGCCTGCGGGAGGCGAAGGACCTGACCGAGGCGCAGGTCGCGACGGCCGTCGGCGTCACGCGGGCGACCGTGCGCTCCTGGGAGACCGGCCGCACAACGCCACGTGGGCGCAAGGGCGAGCACTACGCCCGGCTGCTCGCCGCCATCGAGGCGGAGATGACAGCGGTGGCCGAGCAGGACGACCTCGACGTCGACGACGGCTCCGAGTCCTGCTCCGGGGCCGGGTCCGACGGCAGCCCCAACGACGGCTCCGACTCCGGCGAACAGGACTCGGCGCGTCCGGCCACCGCCGCCCGGGCCCAGCCTGCGAAGGGGGCCAAACAGCCCGCGAAGCCGCACGCCGCCAACACCCGCCCCAAGCCGGCCGCCAAGAAGGCCGCGAAACCCCCGGCCACCCCGCACACCCGCCACGAGCACCCGGCCCCGGCTCCGGCCGCCTCCGTGCCCGTCCCCGCCAAGGAAGTACTCAAGCCCGGCGCGCCGACCGGCGCGGGAGCCCCGCCCGGGGACGCCGCCCGCATCCTGCCGGAGCAGCCCCACGACACCGAGGAGTCGGAGGCGGCGGCAGGCGAGCCCGACGCCGGGACCCACACCGAGACCGATCCAGACGCCGGGACCCCGCCCAAGGGGCCCGTCCCGCCCGCGGAAGCGCACCCCGGGCAGCGGGCCGTGCCGGGCCCGCTCACGGCCGCCGAGGCGTTCGACGCGCTGTACTGCTCCATCGCCCCCGACCTCGCCAGGCAGACCTATCTGCTCACCGGGCGGACCCGGCTCTCGCGCGAATCGGTGGAGCGCGCCTTCCATCTGGCCTGGGAGAACTGGCCCGCGGTCGCCACCGACCGCGACCCGGCGGGGTGGGTGCGGACGGCGGCGTACGAATACGCGATGGCCCCCTGGCACCGCTTCCGGCGCGCCCACAAGCACCCCGACCAGCCGCCCGCCGAGCCCGAACGCCGGGCGCTGCTCGACGCGCTGCTCGATCTCCCGCCCGCCTACCGGCGCACGGTGCTCCTGTACGACGGCCTCGGGCTCGACCTGCCGGAGACCGCCGCCGAGACGGAGGCCAGCACCCCGGCCGCCGCGAGCCGCCTGCTGCACGCCCGGGACGCCATCGCCCGCCGGGTGCCCGAGGCGGCCGGGGCCAAGAGCCCGGAGGCCCTCTCGTCCGTGCTGCGCGAACGCATCGCCGACCTCGCGTCCGCCGGGCCGGCCTCCGTCACCGCGCTGCCGTCCGCTCCGGTCGTACGCACCGGGAGCGAGCGGCGCCGCCGGTTCTGGACCCGGGCCGCGATCGCCTTCACCACGCTGATCGTCGGCGCGACGATGTTCACCGTGGTGACGGTGCCGCACTACCACGTGCTCCCGGTGCCGGCCGGTGAACGCGTCTCCGGCGTCCCCGTCAACAGCGGCCCGCAGCGGCTGACCAGCGAGGACGTCGAACTGCGCGACAAGCTGCGCAAGGAACCGGCCCGCGGCCCGTATCGCCTGGTCGTCGACATCCGCTGACCGCTCGTTCCCGTACGCGGACGCACGAGGGCCCGCACCCCCCGAGGAGTGCGGGCCCTTCATGCGTCCCCGCTACGCGAGGCGGTGCTCAGCTGCCGAGGATGGCGCGCGCGAGCTTGGCGGTCTCGGTCGGCGTCTTGCCGACCTTGACGCCGGCGGCCTCCAGGGCCTCCTTCTTCGCCTGGGCGGTGCCGGAGGAGCCGGAGACGATGGCGCCGGCGTGGCCCATGGTCTTGCCCTCGGGCGCGGTGAAGCCCGCGACGTAGCCGACGACCGGCTTGGTGACGTTGGCCTTGATGTAGTCGGCCGCACGCTCCTCGGCGTCGCCGCCGATCTCGCCGATCATGACGATCAGGTCGGTCTCGGGGTCGGCCTCGAACGCGGCGAGCGCGTCGATGTGCGTGGTGCCGATGACCGGGTCGCCACCGATGCCGACGGCGGACGAGAAGCCGATGTCGCGCAGCTCGTACATCATCTGGTAGGTCAGCGTGCCGGACTTCGACACCAAGCCGATACGGCCCGGCTTGGTGATGTCGCCCGGGATGATGCCGGCGTTGGACTGGCCGGGGGTGATCAGACCCGGGCAGTTCGGGCCGATGATGCGGGTCTTGTTGCCCTTGGCCTTCGCGTACGCCCAGAAGGCGGCGGAGTCGTGGACGGCGATGCCCTCGGTGATGACCACGGCGAGGGGGATCTCGGCGTCGATGGCCTCGACGACGGCGGCCTTGGCGAAGGCCGGCGGCACGAAGAGGACGGAGACGTCGGCGCCCGTCTTCTCCATCGCTTCCTTGACGGAGCCGAAGACCGGGACCTCGGTGCCGTCGAAGTCGACGGTCGTGCCGGCCTTGCGGGGGTTCACGCCACCGACGATGTTGGTGCCGTCGGCCAGCATGAGCTTGGTGTGCTTCATGCCCGTGGCGCCGGTCATGCCCTGGACAATGACCTTGCTGTCCTTGGTGAGGAAGATAGCCATGGTGGTGTCTTAACCTCTTCCCTTACTTCGCAGCCGCGAGCTCGGCGGCCTTGTCGGCCGCGCCGTCCATGGTGTCCACGCGCTGCACCAGCGGGTGGTTGGCGTCGCTGAGGATCTTGCGACCCAGCTCCGCGTTGTTGCCGTCGAGACGGACGACCAGCGGCTTGGTGACCTCTTCGCCCTTCTCGGCGAGCAGGGCCAGCGCCTGGACGATGCCGTTGGCGACCTCGTCGCACGCGGTGATGCCGCCGAAGACGTTGACGAACACGGACTTGACGTCCGCGTCGCCGAGGATGATCTCCAGGCCGTTCGCCATCACCTGGGCGGACGCGCCGCCGCCGATGTCGAGGAAGTTGGCCGGCTTCACGCCGCCGTGGTTCTCACCGGCGTACGCGACGACGTCCAGGGTGCTCATGACGAGACCCGCGCCGTTGCCGATGATGCCGACCTCGCCGTCGAGCTTCACGTAGTTGAGGTTCTTGGCCTTGGCTGCCGCCTCAAGGGGGTTGGCCGCGGCCTTGTCCTCAAGGGCCTCGTGCTCCGGCTGGCGGAACTCGGCGTTCTCGTCCAGGGACACCTTGCCGTCGAGGGCCAGGATGCGGCCGTCCTTGGTCTTGACCAGCGGGTTGACCTCGACGAGGAGCGCGTCCTCGGCGACGAAGGTCTTCCACAGGGTCACCATGGCCTCGGCGACGCCCTCGGCCACGTCGGCCGGGAACTTCGCCAGGGCGACGATCTCACGCGCCTTCTCGATGTCCACGCCTTCGACGGCGTTGACCGGAACCTTCGCGAGGGCCTCGGGGGTCTTCTCCGCGACCTCCTCGATGTCCATGCCGCCCTGTACCGACGCCATGGCGAGGAAGGTGCGGTTGGTGCGGTCGAGGAGGTACGAGACGTAGTACTCCGCCTCGATCTCCGGGGACAGCTCGGCGATCATCACCTTGTGGACCGTGTGGCCCTTGATGTCCATGCCGAGGATGTCCGTCGCGCGGGCGACGGCCTCGTCCGCGTTGGCGGCCAGCTTCACGCCGCCGGCCTTGCCGCGGCCACCGACCTTCACCTGCGCCTTGACGACCGACTTGCCGCCGAGACGCTCAGTGGCCTCGCGCGCCGCCTCAGGCGTGTCGATCACTTCACCGGCCAGCACCGGTACACCGTGCTTGGCGAAGAGGTCCCTCGCCTGGTACTCGAACAGGTCCACGCGCGTCCGTCCCTTTTCAGTGGTATCGCGGTTCCGTTGTCTGCTGGGCGTGCCGCGAAGGGCAACGTGACGGCGCTGTCACTGAGGGAGGCGTACACGGTGTCCGAGTACGCGGCATGTCCGTCTCGCAGGTTATCTCCGCAGGACGTAGGTCCCTAAATCAGGGATCACACCTGAGCGGTGATACCTGTCACAGATCGCCTGCTCAGGGCGCGCCCAGGTATGACCTCGCTCACGCCTCGGGTATCGGGAGCGGCCGCCGCTCGATCGCCGCGGCCATCACGTCGGGGAACAGGTCCGGGGTACAGGCGAAGGCGGGGGCGCCAAGCGCGGCCAGGGCCGCCGCATGCTCGCGGTCGTAGGCCGGGGCGCCTTCGTCGGAGAGCGCGAGCAGGGCCACGAACTGCACCCCGGACGCCTTCATCGCGGCGACGCGCTTGAGCATCTCGTCCCGTATCCCGCCCTCGTAAAGATCACTGATGAGAACGACCACGGTGTCGGCAGGACGGGTGATCTGCGACTGGCAGTAGGCGAGCGCCCGGTTGATGTCGGTGCCGCCGCCGAGCTGGGTGCCGAACAGGACGTCGACGGGGTCGTCGAGTTGGTCGGTGAGGTCGACGACGGCGGTGTCGAAGACCACCAGGCGGGTCGCGATCGACCGCATCGAGGCGAGCACGGCGCCGAAGACCGACGCGTAGACGACGGACGCCGCCATCGACCCGGACTGGTCGATGCACAGCACGACGTCCTTCTTCACGCCCCGCGCGGCCCGCCCGTACCCGATGAGCCGCTCGGGCACGACGGTGTTGTACTCGGGCAGGTAGTTCTTGAGGTTGGCCCTGATCGTGCGGTCCCAGTCGATGTCGCGGTGGCGGGGCCGGCTGATGCGGGCGCTGCGGTCGAGGGCGCCGGTGAGGGTGGCCCGGGTGCGGGTGGCGAGCCGCTTCTCCAGGTCCTCGACGACCTTGCGCACCACCGCCCGCGCGGTCTCCCTCGTCGTCTCGGGCATCGCCTTGTTGAGCGAGAGCAGGGTGCCGACGAGATGGACGTCGGCCTCGACGGCCTCCAGCATCTCCGGCTCCAGGAGGAGCGTGGCGAGCCCGAGCCGCTCGATGGCGTCGCGCTGCATGACCTGCACCACCGAGCTCGGGAAGTACGTACGGATGTCGCCGAGCCAGCGCGCGACGGACGGCGCGGACGCCCCGAGCCCGGCGCCGCGGTCCTTGCCCCCGCTCCTGCCGCCGCCGTAGAGCGCGGCGAGCGCGCCGTCCATGGCGGCGTCCTGCCCGGCGAGCGCGCAGCCGGTCCCCTCGGCGCCGGGCTCACCGCCGAGCACGAGCCGCCAGCGCCGCAGCCGCTCGTCAGCGCTTGGTCGCATGCTGGTCGTCAATCTCCCACCCCCGCAAGGCAGTTGGAGTCATCGAGGCCGTCAGGTCTGCCAAGGCTGTCCATTCCATCGGGGTCACTGGATCCGTCCCGTCCCAGCAGGAGGGCTATCAGCGGGAGTACGGCGTCGGCGCGGGCGGCATCGAGCCCGGACCCGAATCCGGGTACGGCGGCGTCACCGGAGCCGGACCGCACGGCCGGACCGCGCCGCACCAGCTCCCCGAGCGTGCGCCGCACCCCCGCCTCATAGGCGGCGAACGTCCTGCGCAGCAGGGGCAGTACGTCGGTGAACGCGTCCGGCGCCACGCTCGTCAGCCAGCCGTCGACGAGGCCGAGCAGCCGCTCGTCGTGCACCAGGAGCATGCCGCCGCCGGAGGCCCCGCCGACGAACCCCTCGATCCAGGCGGCCGCGTCGGCGGGCGGCGTGCCCGGTGACAGCGCGAGGTTCATGTGGCGGGCCGCGTCCTCGTTCTCGATCCGCCCGTCGTCGAGCAGCAGCCGCACCGCGCGGCCGCGGATGATCCCGGGCACGGTGTCGCGCGAGGCGAGCCGGCCGAGCACGGCGGACCAGCGCTCGCGGAGCCCGCCCGCTTCGGCGTCCGCGAGGAGGCCTATGGCGGTGTGGACGCCATCCAGATGGGTGCGCATCTCGGCGGCGCCGTCCGCGTCCAGGGCGGCGCAGGCGGGTGGCAGTCCCACGCAGATGCGTTCGGCGAGGCCTGCCGCGACCTCGGTGAGCCCCGCGGTCGTGGTGCCGCGCACGTCTCCGTAGCGCAGCGTGCGGGCGAGGGCCGGCAGGGCCTGGGCGAGGTGGGCGACGTCCGTGTCGAGCGCGGCCCGGTCGGCGAGCGCGCGCATCACCACCGGCAGCGCGTCCGGCAGTTCGGCAAGGAGGCAGCGCTCGGCGAGCGAGGTGATCTCGCCGAGGGCGGTCGCGGCGGCCGCCTCCGACCCGGCCTTGGCGGTGGCGGCGGCCAGGACGGTGGTGCCCCACACCCCGGCCTCGGCGACCCGCACCGACAGCTCCGGTTCCCAGCGCAGCCCCCAGTTCTCCCGGAAGGTGCCGGTGGAGCGGGCCTGCGTCTGCTCGCCCCAGCCGATGCCGAGCAGCCGCAGCCGGTGCAGCAGCCGACTGCGCCCCGCATCGGTGTCCTTGCGCAGGTCGAGCTCCAACTCCCGCTCCAGTGCCTCCGGTTTGAGCCGTAGGCTTCGCTGAGCCCTCGCGAGATCGCGCTGGAGCGGAACGGCGGGCGCGGCGTCGGGCACCTCGCCGAGCACCTCCCCCACGATCAGCCGGTCCCGGATCAGGCCGAGCGGCACGTCGGAGCCCTCGCACATCACGGCCCGTACGGCGTCGGTGGTCTCGGCGAGGCCGGGCAGCGGGCGGCCGCGCAGCGCGGCGAGCGTCCCGGCGAGCCGGACGGCCTCGATGACATGGGCGGAGGAGACCTGCCGGTCCTCCGCGCGGAGCAGCCCGGCCACCTTGGTCATCCAGCGCTCGATGGGCCGGTCGGGGGCGCTGAAGAGGTGCCCGTACCAGCCGGGCGAGTCGATCCCCGCGCCGTAGCCGCTGCGCCGGGCGAGCCTGCGGTGCGTCCAAGGGACCCAGGTCAGCTCGGCCTTGACCTTGGGCAGCCCCTTGAGCAGGGCGCGATCGGCGGCCACGGTGAACTTCCCGGCGAGCGCGGGCACGTGCCAGGCCCCGCAGACAACGGCGACCTGATCCCCGAACTCCCTTATCGAGGCCCGCAGTTGCTGACGCATATAGGCCTCGCGGACCAGATCGATCCCATGACCGCCATCGCCGTAGGTCTCGCGCAATACGGCCATGGCCTCGCCGAGCGCGGCGAACGGCGCCCGGGGGTCCGCCGCGGCGTCACGGTGCTCGACGACGTCCTCCCACCAGCGCTCCGGATCGTCGTACCCGGCGGCCTCGGCAAGCGTGCCAAGGGGGTCGACCCGCGCCCCGCCCTCCTCCGCCGACTCCTTCTCCACCGCCAGCGAATGAGCGGCGGGCAGATCAATGAAACGCACCTGCGCCCCGCGCTCCAGACCCCACCGGATCGCCACCCACTCCGGCGAGAATTCGGCCATGGGCCAGAAGGCGGCCCGCGCCGGGTCGTCGACGACAGTGGCGAGCAGCGCGACGGGCGGGCGCATGGCCTCGTCGGCGGCAAGAGCCACCAAGGCATCACCCTCGGGCGGCCCCTCGATGAGCACGGCCCGCGGCCGGGCGGCCTCCAGCGCGGCCCGCACCGCACGCGCCGACCCGGGCCCGTGGTGCCGCACCCCGAGCAGCAGGGGCCCTGTCATGCGGACACCTCGCGGCAGGCGCGGTAGAAGTCCTTCCAGCCGTCCCGCTCGCGGACCACCGTCTCCAGATACTCCTGCCAGATGACGCGGTCCGCCGCCGGGTCGCGCACGACCGCGCCGAGGATGCCGGCGGCCACGTCGCCCGCCCTGAGCACGCCGTCGCCGAAGTGGGCGGCGAGCGCGAGGCCGCCGGTCACGACGGAGATCGCCTCGGCCGTGGAGAGCGTCCCGGAAGGGGATTTGAGTTTCGTGCGGCCGTCAACGGTGACCCCGTCACGCAGTTCGCGAAAGACAGTGACAACCCGATG
The DNA here is from genome assembly GCF_001279695.1 of Streptomyces sp. WM6378. Classification (GTDB taxonomy): domain Bacteria; phylum Actinomycetota; class Actinomycetes; order Streptomycetales; family Streptomycetaceae; genus Streptomyces. Next base: position 2,460 of record NZ_LGDD01000303.1, on the reverse strand, counting down.
GATCTCCGCGATCCCATCAGGCACAGAGGGCAGATCGAGCGAGCGGCCGAGCTGGTCGACGCGGCGCGAGACGATGTCGACCTCGGCGTCCGCGGTGGCGGGCAGCGGGAGCACCACCGTGTTGAAGCGCCGCCGCAGCGCACTGGACAGCTCGTTGACACCACGGTCGCGGTCGTTGGCGGTGGCGATCAGATTGAAGCCCCGTACGGCCTGGGTCTCGGCGCCCAACTCCGGGATGGGCAGCGTCTTTTCGGACAGGATCGTGATCAGCGTGTCCTGGACGTCGGCGGGGATGCGGGTCAGCTCTTCGACCCGGGCGGTCATGCCCTGCGCCATGGCCCGCATCACCGGACTGGGCACGAGCGCGTCGCGGCTCGGCCCGTGGGCGAGCAGCCGCGCGTAGTTCCACCCGTACCGAACAGCCTCCTCCGGCGTGCCCGCAGTGCCCTGCACGAGCAGCGTGGAGTCGCCACTGACGGCGGCCGCGAGGTGCTCGGACACCCAGGTCTTGGCGGTGCCGGGGACGCCGAGCAGGAGTAGCGCGCGGTCGGTGGCGAGGGTGGTGACGGCGACCTCGACGATGCGGCGCGGGCCCACGTACTTCGGCGTGATCACGGTGCCGTCGGGCAGGGTGCCGCCGAGCAGATAGGTGGCGACCGCCCAGGGCGAGAGCCGCCAACGGACGGGCCTCGGCCGGTCATCAGCCGCGGCAAGCGCCGCGAGTTCCCCCGCGAAGGCATGCTCGGCATGCGGCCGCAGAGCCTCTTCCGTAGCGGCTTCCGCGCGGGATCGGGTGTTCGCGGACTCGATTTCGGACACAGCCATGACTCCCCCTCCAGATCGTTCGAGACGTTCGACCGGCTTGTGGTCACAACCGTGCACCACGGCACTGACAATGGCCCTTCGCCGCAGGTCAGAGCCGATTGTCAGTGGCCACCCGTACCTTCGGGGACATGACTCAGCAGGGGGTGCGCTGGACGTCGGAGCAGGTGCTCGCACTGGCACCTGACGATGCGTCACGCAAGGCGGGAAGCGGGCTCGGCACGGCCGGGCCGTGGTCGGAGAGCGGGTGCGACGGCGCGGGGGCGGTGTGGGGCCTGTGCAAGGGCAGCGGCAGCAAGCCGTACCAAACAGTGATCGACACAAATAACCAAAAATACAAATGCAGTTGCCCGAGCCGGAAGTTCCCGTGCAAACACGCGATAGGCCTGCTGCTCCTCTGGTCGGCGGACGAGCAGACGGTGCCGGACGGGTCGGCACCGGACTGGGCGGAGCAGTGGCTGAAGGGAAGAGCGGATCAGCCCCCAACCAAACGCGAAAATGATCCAGTTGAGGCGGCCAACCGCAGGGCGGAGAAACGAGCCGACCGGATCACGGCGGGCGCCACAGAACTGGAGCAGCGACTCTCGGACCTGCTGAGCGGCGGGCTTGCGGCGGCGGAGCGTCCGGGATACGGCCTGTGGGAGGAGACGGCCGCCCGCATGGTCGACGCCCAGGCGCCAGGACTTGCCTCACGTGTAAGGGAGTTGGGCGCGATACCGGGTTCGGGCCCGGGCTGGCCGATGCGTCTGCTCGAAGAGTGCGCGCTGCTGCACCTCCTGGACCGCGCCTGGCTCGGCCGGGAAGCGCTGCCGGACTCCCTGGCCGCGACGGTGCGCTCGCGCATGGGCGTCCCCACCGCTCCACAAGGACAGGCGATCCGCGACAGCTGGCAGGTCCTCGCCCAGTACGACACGGCCGACGCGAAGCTCACGACGCGCCGGATCTGGCTGTACGGCGAGAAGTCGGGCCGCTCGGCGCTGATCCTGGACTTCGGTGCGGCGGGCCGAGCTCCGGGGATCGCGCTGCCGGTGGGCCTGGCGCTGGACGCCGACCTGACGCCGTACCCGGGTGCGGGCCGGCTAAGGGCCGCCCTGGGCGAGCGGTACGGCACTCCGACCACCCCCGAGGGCCCGCCCCCGGGCGGCACGGTGACCGAAGCGGTCGAGCGGTACGGCCAAGCCCTCCTGGACGACCCGTGGCTGGAGACGTACCCGATGACGCTGACCGGGGCGATACCGATCCCCCCGAAGGATGGCGCCGACGACTGGCAACTAGCTGATGCCAACAACGAGTTGGCCCTCCCGGTGCCGCCGGGAGCGCGCCCGGCTCTGTGGAAGCTGGTAGCCCTGTCCGGAGGCGCCCCGATCAGGGTCTTCGGCGAATGCGGCCACAGAGGCTTCACCCCGCTGGCGGCGTGGCCTGATGGAGCAAGGCAGGCAGTAGCGCTGCCATGACGTGCAGGCAGGCGCCGCGCCTCCCCACAAGGAGGCGAAGGAGGTGTCTGAACGGTCATCGAGGCACTACGGGCGGGCGCGACTCCGGCCGGGTGGGGACGTGGTGGGGTGCCCCCGCAAGGAGGAGCGCTGGTGCTGGGGGGATTTTCGGCGGGCGGAACTGCGCGACGTATGAGGAGGTACC
>NZ_LGDD01000302.1 GCF_001279695.1 Streptomyces sp. WM6378 | reverse complement strand
GCCGCAGCCCCGCCCCGCGACATCTGCCCGCACAGCCGACCGCAGGGCGGCGCCGCCACCACCGGCCCGCACCCGCCTGGCACGCCGCACCCGCACCACAGGGCGCAGGGCGCCGCACCGACGAGGCGAAACGAAGCAGAACGAACCGAAGCCATGGAAGGGAACTAGATGTCCGGCTCTACCGTCAACGCGGCCGCTGTCTCAACCGGCTCCTGGGAGGAGCTCGTGACCTCGGCACTGCTGGGCACCGACCGGCGGCCGGCGGCCGGCAAGCCCGAGGAACTTCTCGACGCCGCCGCGACGCAGACCTTGCGACGCAGGGCGGGGCTGGTTCCGGCGACCGCGGGAGTACGTCCGCAGCCCGCACCACCAGACGAGCGGCTCGCGCTGCCGGAGGCGGCCCGGCGGCGGCTTGGGATGCTGCTGGCCGACCGTTCGGCGCCCGCGCACGCCGGGGGCAGGCGTGGGAGCGCCCCGGATCTTGGGGAGCTGCTCCCCCAGTGGCTGGCCGTCGCCAACGAGCGGGGTCTGCGCGCCCCGTCGGCGCTCCTGCCCGCGCTCCTCGACGCGGCCCGGGCCCGCACCGATCTGCGCCCGCAGGCCCTGACCTTCGCGGGCCCGCGCGGGCTGTGGCTGGCCCGGCTCAACCCGGAGTGGCGCTTCGCGCTGCGCGGCGCGTCGGGCAGCGCGGTGCTGCCCGACCCCGGGGACGCCGAATCCGTACGACTCCTCTGGGGCGAGGGCCTGTTCGCGGAGCGGGTGGCGCTGCTCGGGGCAGTGCGGGCGTACGCCCCGGAGGCCGGCAGGGCGCTGCTCGCCGCGACGTGGGCGACGGAGCGGGCCGAGGACCGGCTGATGTTCCTGGACTCGCTGCGCGACGGGCTCTCGGCGGAGGACGAGCCGTTCCTGGAGAGGGCGTTGGCCGACCGGAGCCGCAATGTGCGGGCGACGGCGGCTGAGTTGCTGTCCGCGTTGCCGGGTTCGGCGCTGGCGGGGCGGATGGCGCAGCGGGCGATGACCTGCGTGTCCCTGGACCGGACGGGCGACGGGACGCTGATCTCGGTGGAGGCGCCGCACGAGTGCGACGCGGCGATGCAGCGGGACGGGGTCGCGCCGAGGCCGCCGGCGGGGCGGGGCGAACGGTCGTGGTGGCTGGGCCAGTTGGTGGAGTCGGCCCCGCTGGACACGTGGCCGGCGAGGCTCGGCGGGCGCACCGCCCGCGACATCGTGGCGCTGCCCGTGGCCGACGGCTGGGGCGAAGAGCTGCACGCCGCGTGGTGCCGGGCGGCGGTGCGGCAGCGTGATGCGGAGTGGTCCCGGGCCCTGCTCGGCGCCCCGTCGGCGCCGCCCGGCGAGGGCGCGGGCACGGCGTCGTTGGCCGAGCGGGCCAAGCTCCTGTCGACCCTCGGGGAGGCCGAACGGGCGGACTGGGTGGCCCGGTTCATATCCGCGCATGGCCTGTCGGAGGCGTTCCAGTTGCTCGGGGTCTGCGTGGTGCCGTGGGCGGGGGCGCTGGGGCGGGCGGTAGTGGACGCGCTGGAAATCGCGCGGGACGCGGGGAGCTACCCGTGGAGCTTCAGCGGCGTGATGGGCCTGGCCGAGCGCTGCCTCGACCCTTCGGAGTCCCCGCGTCTGGAGGCCCTGACGGCCACGCCGCCGGAGGATGAAGGGGCGTCGCCGGGGGCCGGGGGGTACTGGGCGGAGGCGTTTCAGCGGCTGGTGGCGACGTTGCGCTTGCGCGCGGCGATGCGAGAGGAACTGTCGGGCTAGCACCCCCGGGGGGGCTCCGCCCCCATTCCCCCGCTCCTCGACTCGCCGGAGGGGCTGGATGGGGACGGCAGCCTGCCGACGCGGGGCCATTTTGCGCAGTTCCCCGCGCCCCTAAACCCGCCTCTGACCGCGGACCGTGCGTGGTTGCTCGCGCAGTTCCCCGCGCCCCTAGCAGCATCGATACTGGCCAGCACCGGCACCTTCAGCCCGTCATGGGGGTCCCCCCTGGCCCTTAAGGCCTTGGGGGAGTTTGAGGACGAGCGCCCTTAAGGCGCGAACGGGGTCTGGGGCGGAGCAGCCCCAGAGGACGACCACCGGGCCGCAGCAAAAGGCGGCCAGGGTCAGCCGCTACGCCCCCGTGGGCTGCCGCACATTCGCGTTGACCCACGTGACGATAGACGCCGTGGTCGCCCCCGGCGTGAAGATCTCCGCCACCCCGAGTTCCTTCAACGGCGGAATGTCCGCCTCGGGGATGATGCCGCCGCCGAAGACCTTGATGTCCTCCGCGTCCCGCTCCTTCAGGAGCTCCAGCACCTTCGCGAACAGCGTGTTGTGCGCACCGGAGAGGATGGAGAGGCCGATGGCGTCGGCGTCCTCCTGGATCGCGGTGTCGACGATCTGCTCGGGCGTCTGGTGCAGCCCGGTGTAGATGACCTCCATGCCGGCGTCACGCAGCGCCCGAGCGATGACCTTGGCCCCGCGATCGTGACCGTCGAGCCCCGGCTTGGCCACCACCACGCGGATCGGACCAGTTACACCCATCACTGCCTCCACATGTCCCACCTGCGCACCCCCGCGCCGAAGGGCCGGGGAAGTGAACGAACGTTATCCACAGCATCCCGCAACCCGCCGTTTCGCGGTGGAGAGGGAGGGGGAAATCACACGTGGGACACGTTCGTTTTGCACCGTACCCGCATCAGTCGGCTCACCGGCACCGCCGGAGGGCGGTTGTGACCGGGCGGGCGCGGTCGCAAGGGGAGCCGCTACGAAGGCGCCGCACCACCGTGCCGTCAGCCGCGCGGCACGGTGGTCCGGCCCCTCGTATGTCGGGGCCGGCTCAGGCGGGGGCCTTCAAAGGCGGAGCCCCATGAGGGCATACGGGGGACGGAGCGGCCTCTCGTGTGCCATTCGGGAGGTCGCCGTCGTGCAGGTCTTTTCGTTACTGCCGCTGTGTGTGCGCCGGGCGTGGCTGTCGGCGGCGCTGATCCGGGCCACCGCGCTGGATCTGGCCGTGCTGGCCGGGCACCTGCTGCTGTACCCCTCGGGCCTGACGCCCGAGCGGCATCCCGCGCCCGACCCGGCCGCCGCACCACAGTTGCCCACCGCCGGCCGCTCGCACCCGCCCGTGGTCCTGCTGCACGGCTTCATCGACAACCGGTCGGTGTTCGTGCTGCTGCGCCGCTCGCTGGCCCGGCACGGCTGGCGGCATCTCGAATCGCTCAACTACTCCCCGCTGACCGGCGACATCAGGGTCGCCGCCGAGCTGCTCGGCCGCCATGTCGAGGAGATCTGCGCCCGCACCGGCCACCGCGAGGTGGACATGGTGGGGCACAGCCTGGGCGGCCTGATAGCCCGCTACTACGTGCAGCGCCTGGGCGGCGACCTCCGGGTCCGTACGCTCGTCACGCTGGGCACCCCGCATTCCGGCACGCGCTCTGCGCAGCTCGCCCACGCTCACCCGATCGTGCGCCAGATGTGCCCCGGATCGGATCTCATCGAGGAGCTGCGCAGGCCGGCGCCCGGAATCCGTACCCGGTTCGTGAGTTTCTGGAGCGACCTGGACACGCTGATGATTCCGGTCGAGACGGCCCGGGTCGAGCACCCGGATCTGCTCGCGCAGAACGTGAGGGTGACGGGGATCGGTCATCTGGCGATGCCGGTCCACCCGGCCGTCGCGGCGGGGGTGCGGCAGGCGCTGACGGCCGGGGAACCGGAGGCCGCCGACCACGACGCGTTCTCGGTGGCCTGAGCGGAAGGCCCGGAGCCGGCGCGCCACCGCACGACAAGGCCCCCCGCCCGGAGCCCGGAGCGGCACCACAGGACTAAGTCCTCACCACCCGCCACTCACCACAGCCCGCCCCCCACCGTCCCCCGAGGCCCCTCCCCCATGGCCTGATTCAGGCTCCGCCCACCCCGGCAGCAACGTATCCGCACCCGTCCGCCGTCGAACGAATCCCGAACACACGGCCAAACCTCTGCCCACAGTCCACCGAAAGGCGGCTGATTGCCCGTTTCCCGTAACCAAGAAACCTGCCGAAGATTGTCGGTCTCGCATACCGCCGGGTACAGTCACGCCACTGCTGTCCCCGGGACCCCCGCCCCTTAGGGACCCGGCCGCAGGTTCTGTTGCCGAGGCGAGAGAGAAGTTGGTGACTGACCAGCACGCCCACGCCGGGTACGTCGGACACGACGGTTACCTCAGCGGCAGCAGTGGCCACGACGGCAACAGCGCTCCCTCCCACCCCACCGGGGGCTACGACGCCGATCCGCTCTTCGGCGCGATGCAGGGCGGCTACGGCGGCCAGAACGGCTACGCGGCAGGCCGGACAGGCCAGTTCGACACCGGCGCCTTCGCCTCCTCGTACGACACCACCGGCCAGTGGACGGTTCCGCACCAGGCGACGGCGTACGAACCGGACGGCGCGACCGGCACGTTCGACACCGGCACGTTCACCACCGGCACCTTCCAGGCCAACGCCTTCGGCACCGGCCAGTTCGACACCGGCACGTTCACCACCCCGGTCTTCCCCACCCAGAGTTCCGGCACCGGCTCGTTCGCGACGGGCACCTTCGACACCGGCGCCTTCGACACGACGGGCCAGTGGGACGCCAACGCGTGGCACCAGGCGCAGGGCACCGGCCAGTACGACAACAGCGCGTTCACCTCCGCGTACGACACGACGGGCCAGTGGGCCGTGCCCGGCACGCAGTCCGAGACCGGGACGTACGACGCGACCGCGTGGAACGCGATGGCGACGGCGGCCACGACGACGATGCCCGCCCAGCCCGAGGCCCAACTCCCTTACGAGACAGCCGAGTTCCCCCAGGTGGAGCTCGCGGACGAGTTCGTCGAGGCGTTCACCGACGAGCCCGCCCCCGAGCCGGAGCCCGTCGGCCTTCCGGCCGATCTGCCCGGCGCGGCCGTCCCCGGTTCGCGCGCCGAGGCCCGGCGCAACGCCGGCCGTCGGCGGCGCAGCCCCGCCAAGCGTTCGGCGCTGCTGACCGTCGCGGTTCCGTCCGTGTGCGTGATGGGGGTCGCGGGTGTCGCGGTCGCCTCCGTCGGCGGGCTCACCGGCGGCAAGGACGACGGCGGCACCGTGACGGCCGCGTCCGACCCCGCGTCGGTCAAGCCGGTCGCCGCCAACACCAAGCTGGACACCCAGCTCGCCAATCTCAGCGCCGACGCGAACGGCTTCGCCGACCGCGCCAGCCGGACGCAGGAACGTATCGACCTCAAGGCCCGCCAGGACGCGGAGAAGAAGAAAAAGGAGGACGCGGCCGCCGCGAAGGAGGCCGCGCGCCCCAAGTTCGTCCTGCCGGTGACGCAGAAGGGGCTCAGCGCCTACTACGGACAGGCCGGCGTCAACTGGATGTCGGTGCACACCGGCATCGACTTCCCGGTCTCGTACGGCACTCCGGTGATGTCCGCGATCGACGGCACGGTCCGCACGCAGTGGAACAGTGCGTACGGAAACATGGCCATAGTGACCGGCGCCGACGGCACCGAGACCTGGTACTGCCACCTGTCCAGCACCAAGATCCGCTCGGGTCCGGTGAAGGCCGGCGACGTCATCGCGTACTCGGGGAACTCCGGCAACTCCACCGGGCCGCACCTCCACTTCGAGGTACGGCCGGGCGGCGGCTCGTCGATCGACCCCCTGCCGTGGCTGCGCAGCCACGACCTGGACCCGACGTAACCAGAGGCTCGGTCAGAGCTTCTCCACCGGCGCGTACCGCAACAACAGCTTCTTCGGACGTTCGTCGCCGAAATCGATCGTGGCCTGGGCGTCCGAGCCCGAACCCGTCACCGTCATCACGGTGCCCAGGCCGAACTGGTCGTGCGTGACGCGGTCGCCGACCGACAGGGCGATCACCGGCTTGTCGTTGCCGCGCCGCGTCGCGAAGCCCGAGGGCCCCGCCTTGGAGCGCGACGAGGACAGCGAGTTGCCGATGCCGCCACCCAGCGACTTGCCCGACACCGGGCCCGCCGGGGCCGCCATCGGACCGGTCCGCTTCCACTCCAGGTGCTGGACCGGGATCTCCTCCAGGAAGCGCGATGCCGGGTTGTACGAGGGCTGGCCCCAGGCGCTGCGCATCGAGGAGCGGGTCAAGTACAGCCGCTCGCGGGCGCGCGTGATGCCGACGTAGGCGAGGCGTCGCTCCTCTTCCAGCTCCTTGACCTGGCCGAGCGCCCGCATGTGCGGGAAGACGCCGTCCTCCATGCCGGTGAGGAACACGACGGGGAATTCGAGGCCCTTGGCGGTGTGGAGCGTCATCAGCGTGATGACTCCTGAACCGTTCTCGTCCTCGTCGGGGATCTGGTCGGAGTCGGCGACCAGGGCCACCTTCTCCAGGAATTCCGCGAGCGTGCCCGCGCCCTCTTCCTCGCCGCGCTCCTGCTCGAACTCCAGGGCCACGGCGGCGAGTTCCTGAAGGTTCTCGATGCGGGTCTCGTCCTGCGGGTCGGTGGAGGCCTGCAACTCGGCGAGGTAGCCGGTCCGTTCGAGGACCGCTTCGAGGACGACCGCGGGGCCGGCGCCGGAGTCCACGATCGTACGGAGCTCCTCCATCAGCGCGTTGAAGCGCTTGACGGCGTTGGCCGAGCGGGCCGCCATGCCGTACGCCTCGTCGACGCGGCGCAGCGCCTGCGGGAAGGTGATCTTCTCGCGCAGCGACAGGGCGTCGATCATCGCTTCGGCGCGCTCGCCGATGCCGCGCTTGGGCACGTTGAGGATGCGCCGCAGCGGGACGGTGTCCTCGGCGTTCGACAGGACGCGCAGATAGGCCAGGACGTCCCTGACCTCCTTGCGCTCGTAGAAGCGGACGCCGCCGACGACCTTGTAGGGCAGGCCGACCCGGATGAAGATCTCTTCGAAGACGCGGGACTGCGCGTTGGTGCGGTAGAAGACGGCGACGTCGCCCGCCTTGGCCTCGCCCTTGTCGGTGAGCCGGTCGATCTCGTCGGCGACGAACTGCGCCTCGTCGTGCTCGGTGTCGGCGACGTACCCGGTGATCTGCGCACCCGGGCCCGCGTCCGTCCACAGGTTCTTCGGGCGGCGGCTCTCGTTGCGCTCGATCACCGCGTTGGCGGCAGACAGGATCGTCTGTGTGGAGCGGTAGTTCTGCTCCAGGAGGATCGTCGTCGCGCTCGGGTAGTCCTCCTCGAACTGGAGGATGTTGCGGATCGTCGCGCCGCGGAAGGCGTAGATCGACTGGTCGGCGTCGCCCACCACGCACAGCTCGGCGGGGGCCTGCGCCTCGCCAGAGGGGCCCACCAGCTCCCGCACCAGCGTGTACTGGGCGTGGTTGGTGTCCTGGTACTCGTCCACCAGGACGTGCCTGAAGCGCAGCCGGTAGTGCTCGGCCACGTCCGGGAAGGCCTGGAGGAGGTGGACCGTGGTCATGATGATGTCGTCGAAGTCGAGCGCGTTGGCCTCGCGCAGCCTCGCCTGGTACATCGTGTAGGCCTGGGCGAGCGTCTTCTCGAAGCCGTCCGCGGCCTGGCCCGCGAAGGTCTCCTCGTCGATCAGCTCGTTCTTCAGGTTGGACACCTTGGCGCTGAACGACTTCGGCGGGAAGCGCTTGGGGTCCAGGTCGAGGTCACGGCAGACCAGCGCCATCAGTCGCTTGGAGTCGGCCGCGTCGTAGATCGAGAACGACGAGGTGAAGCCGAGCTTCTTCGACTCGCGGCGCAGGATCCGCACGCAGGCGCTGTGGAACGTCATGACCCACATCGCGTTGGCGCGCGGGCCGACCAGCTGCTCGACGCGCTCCTTCATCTCGCCCGCGGCCTTGTTGGTGAAGGTGATCGCGAGGATCTGGCCGGGGTGCACGCCGCGGGTCGCCAGCAGGTGGGCGATGCGGTGCGTGAGCACCCGGGTCTTGCCGGAGCCGGCGCCGGCCACGATGAGCAGCGGCGAGCCCGCGTGCACCACGGCGGCGCGCTGCTGTTCGTTCAGGCCTTCCAGGAGGGCCGCCGCGTCGATCGCCGGGCGCGGGGCGCCGCCGCGGTAGTACGCGTCACGGTCCGCGGGCGCGTCGAACCGGCCCCCGAACAGGTCGTCCGGCACCGCTTCGGGTGCGTGCGACTCCTCGGGCGGCGGCGGGTGCTCCTCCTCGGAGGGCTGGAGGTCCGCCAGGAAGCTGTCGTCAAAGAGGCTGCTCATCGTCTCCCGAGTCTAGGCCGCCCCTCTGACACTCCGCCGCCGCCTTCGGAGAGACGGTTCGCGACTACGCACCGTAACGGTCACGGGAATGTATCGGGCCTGTCGGACATCAACCTTCCCAGGAGCCACGGGAGTTGGCTAGCGTGCCGCAGCAAGCCGGGGAACGCCCCCGTCCGGAACGCTCCGGAAGGAGGTGTCGGCCTTGCCCTCACACCGCAAGCCGCGCACTCGAATAGGCACTACCGCGCCCGCCCTGGGCGTGACGACGGCCGCGCTCGCCTCGGTGAGCCTGCTCGCGCAGAGCGCGGACGCCGCGCCCGCCGGGCCGAAGCCGAGCATCGAAGAGGTGCAGAAGAAGGTCGACGACCTCTACCGGCAGGCGGACCTGGCCACCCAGAAGTACGACGCGGCCAAGGAGGCGACGGCCACCCAGCGCGCGAAGGCCGACGCGCTGCTCGACCAGGTGGCGGCCGGCACGGCGAAGCTGAACGACACCCGGCGGGTGATCGGCGGCTATGCCGCGGCGCAGTACCGCGACGGCGGGGTCACCCCCACCATGACGCTGCTGTTCTCGGACGACCCGCAGGCGTTCTTCGACCAGAACCAGTTGATGGGCCGGCTCTCCGACGAGCAGCAGAAGACGCTGAGCGCGTTCGAGACGCAGCGCGCGGAGAACGCGAAGAAGCGGGCCGAGGCGAGCCGGAGCCTGGCCGCGCTGACCACCTCGCAGCAGACGCTGCGGGCGGGCAAGCAGGACGTGCAGACCAAGCTGGCCGCCGCCCGCACGCTGCTGTCGACGCTGACCGCGCAGGAGAAGGCGCGGCTCGCCGCGATCGAGAAGAAGAAGCAGGACGAGGCCAAGCGCAAGGCCGCCGAGCTGGCCGCGCAGCAGGCGGCGGCCGCCGCCAAGAAGAAGCAGGCCCCGCCCGCCGGCCACGCACCTTCATCACCTTCATCACCCTCGTCGCCCTCGTCGCCCGCCACGACCAAGGCGGCCAAGGCGCTCGCCTTCGCCCGCGCCCAGATGGGCAAGCCGTACGTGTGGGGCGCGACCGGCCCGGCCTCCTACGACTGCTCGGGTCTTACGCAGGCCGCGTGGAAGGCGGCCGGGGTGGAGCTGCCGCGCACCACCTGGGACCAGGTGAAGGTGGGCACCAGGGTCGCGACGGCCGATCTGCAACCCGGTGACCTGGTCTTCTTCTACGACGACATCAGCCATGTCGGCATGTACATCGGCAACGGCATGATGATCCACGCGCCGCACTCCGGGGCGTACGTACGCGAGGAGTCGATCTACTACATGCCGATCTACGGCAGCGTGCGGCCCGCGTAACCCCGGCGGTCGGGCCTCAGGTCCAGAGCAGCGCGATGAAGATGTTCGCGACGGTGAGGCCGCCGACCACGCCGAACGCGGCCTTCTCGACCTTCTCCTCGTCCCGCTTCACATAGACCAGGCCCAGGATCACGATCAGGAACGCGAGCTTCACGCCGAGCTTGACGGTGTTCAGGGTGTTGTCGTCGGCCTGGTTGAGACCGACCAGGGCGACGCCGGTGACCAGCATGGTCAGGGCGCCGTGCAGCATCGCCGGGACGAAGCGGGCGGTGCCCGCGCTCATCGCCTTCATCTGCGTCAGGAATCCGCCGAGCAGCGAAGCGATGCCGATGATGTGCAGGCCGACGACGACCTTGATGAGTACGTCCATGGGCCGGAGCCTAATTCCCTCGTAGCAGGCGCCGTGCAGCGGGTGGGGCCCAACCGGCACTTCGGTCACAGCAGGCGCGCACCCCGCGGGCCATCGCCCCGGCTTCGGTCGAAGTCGGTCGCGCGGATGCCGGAAAGGGGCACTTGCCGTCATTACGCCGCTCGACCGTGTCGCCCAGGTTTAGCGTCCTCCACCAGGTGGCCGACTCCCCACCGCCGCCGCTCCACCGGGCGGCTGTCGGTCACCACCGCCGAAAGATCCGGCGACGGGCCGTCCCCCTGTGCGGTCCGTCGTCGGGACGGCTCCCCTCCCCGGAGCCGCAGCGCGGAAGCACTGCCGTACGGAAGGACGTGAAGGCCCTCGTGGCTGCGCACCGAAAGCCCAAGCAGCATCCGCTCACCGGCCCCGCCGCCCGCACCGCCGCGACGCTCGCCCTGGCGTCGGCGGCCACCGCCACCCTCTTCGAGGGCTCCGGGCACGCCGAGCCGAAGCTCACCCCGGCGCAGGTCAAGGCCAAGGTCGACCAGCTGTACCACGACGCGGAGGTCACGACGGAGGCGTACGACGGCACGAAGGAGAAGGCGGACGCTACCGAGCGTTCGCTGAGCGAGCTGCGCGACGAGGCCGCCCGCAAGACCCAGCAGCTCAACACCGCGCGCAACGCGCTGGGTTCGCTCGCGGCCGCCCAGTACCGCAGCGGTTCGGTCGCCCCCGAGCTCCAGCTGATCCTCTCCTCGGACCCGAAGCGGTACCTGGACGACGCCGCGCTGGCCGAGCGCGCCGGGGACCGGACGGCGACCGCCGTGTCGGGGGTGCGGAAGCAGCTCGCCGAGCTCGACCAGCTGCACACGACCGCCGACGGAAAGCTCGCCGAGCTGCGCGGCCAGCAGTCCACGCTGCAGAAGCAGAAGAGCGACATCCAGTCGAAGATCACCTCGGCCGAGGCGCTGCTCGCCCAGCTCACCGCGCCGGAGCGGGCCGCCTACGAGGAGTCCGACGCGGCCCCCGCCGACACCCGGGCCAGCCGCTCGGCCGACACCCCGCGCGCGCCGATCGCGGCCCCCACCGACCGCGCCGCGGCCGCCGTCTCCTTCGCCTACAGCGCGCTCGGCAAGCCGTACGTGTGGGGCGCGACGGGCCCCTCGTCCTTCGACTGCTCGGGCCTGACCCAGGCCGCCTGGCGCTCGGCCGGGGTGCAGCTGCCGCGCACCACGTACACCCAGATCAACGCGGGCAGCCGGGTGCCGCGTTCCCAACTGGCGCCGGGCGACCTGGTGTTCTTCTACTCCGGGATCAGCCACGTGGGGATCTACATCGGCGGCGGCCAGATGATCCACGCGCCGCACCCGGGGGCGCCGGTGCGGGTCGCGCCGATCGACCAGATGCCGTTCGCGGGGGCCGTGCGGCCCGCGTGACGCGACAGTTGACGAACCGTCAGACCCCTTGTTCGGGTTGGACCTTGACGCCCGCGCCCATCTCCTTGGTCAGCCAGCGGAAGACGTCCGGGACCTGGGTCTTCCACACCGCGCTCGCGTGGCCGCCGCCGTTGAGCTTGACCACGGTCACCGCGGTGGGCGCCTTGGCGGCCTGCTTGAGGGCGAGCCCGTCGTTGTAGCCGTCGGTCTGCTCACCGGAGACGAACAGCGAGATCCGCGGCGGGGTCTTGGCGTGCTTGAGGATCCACAGCGGGTTGGTCTCCTCGCGCAGCTTGGGGTTCTTCGCGGCGATCGAGTCCTTCTCGGCGGCCGGGTCGTTGTAGCCGGACAGGTCGACACCGGCCCGGTAGCGGTCGGGGTGCTCGATGGCGAGCTTGGCGGCGCAGTGGGCGCCCGCCGAGTACCCGGCGACGGCCCAGCCTTCGGCGCGGGTGTCGGCCCGGAAGTTGTCGGTGACCATCTTGCGGACGTCCACGCTCAGCCACGTGTCCGCGTTCACGACGCCGGGCACGTTCGCGCAGCCGGTGTCCTTGCCGTCCAGGAGCGTGGTGCGCGGCGAGACCAGGATGAACGGCGCGACCTCGCCCTTCTCCATCATCGGCGTGAGCTGCTCCTGCGTCTTCAGGGTGCCGAACCAGGCGCCTATCGACCCGGGGTAGCCGGGCAGCAGCTCGACGACGGGGAACGTCTTGTCCTTGTACGCCGGGTCGTTGTACTGCGGCGGCAGCCACACCGCCACATCGCCCTCGACCCCGGACACCTGCCCCTTGAGCGTGGTCTTCACGACGCCCTTGCCGACCTTGTTCGTGTACGGCTCGAACTTCTGCTTCACCTTGGGCTCGTTGGCCGCGTTCCTGCCGCCGGTGCCGTCGGGGCCGAGGTCGGGGGCGGCGTTCACGTGGTTGCCGCCGCCCAGCAGGTCGTCCCAGGTGTCGTACAGGCCGTTGGCGTTGTTGACGAAGAGGAAGACCACCAGGATCGCGGTGACCTGGGCGAAGCCCAGCATGAGGAGCCGCGAGATCCAGCGCACGAAGGCCGGACCGCCGATTCTGGTCCACAGGACGAGCGGCAGCAGCAGGGCTGCCAGCGCCGCGAGGATCGCGATCACGAGGAAGGGGGTTCCGGTCAGGCTCATCACGCCCCCCTAGAGGGACGGCCGCGAACACCAGTTGCCCGATTTACCAGCGTTTTACCAAAGGGTGACGCCCAGTGCCCTTTACCTCTCACCCCGTACGCCACCGGCGCCCGTGGCCTGCACGACCGCCGCGTCGCCACTCCCGCCGTTGGGCCGCAGGCCTCCCTTGGCGTCCTTCACGTCCTTCGTGTTCTGTACGCCGCTGACCTGGCCGGACAGCCAGCGGAACACCTCCGGCAGGAGCGGCTTCCACACCACGTTCAGATGGCCGCCGCCGGTCTTCTGCACCCACACCTTGGTGGGGTCCTTCGCGGCCTTGCGCAGCGCGAGGCCGTCCTCGTAGCCGTCGCCCGGCTGGCCGGTGAGGAAGAGCGAGGTCTTCGGCGGGTGCTTGGCGTGGGTCAGTATCCACAGCGGGTTGGTCTCGCGGCGCAGCGCCGGGGCGCCCGCCGTGATCGAGTCGGACTCGGCGGCCGGGTCGTTGTAGCCGGACAGCGAGATGCCCGCGCGGTAGCGGTCGGGGTGCTCGATCGCGAGCTTCGCCGAGCAGTGGGCGCCGGCCGATATCCCGGCGACGGCCCAGCCGTCCGCGCCCGTCTCGGCACGGAAGTTGTCGGTGACCATCTTGCGGACGTCCACGCTCAGCCACGTGTCCGCGTTCACGATGCCCGGCACATTGGCGCAGCCGGTGTCCTGCCCGGCGAGCAGCGAGGTGCGCGGCGCGACCAGGATGAACGGCTTGACCTCGCCGCTGGCCATCAGCGGCCGCAGCTGCTGGGTGGCGTCGAGGTTGCTGAACCAGTCCCTGGCCGAGCCGGGGTAGCCGGGCAGCAGCTCGACCACGGGAAAGTCCTTGGCCTTGTACGCCGGGTCGTCGTACTGCGGCGGCAGCCACACGTACACCTCGCCGTCCGCCCCCGAGACCCGGCCGGTCAGATGCGTGACCTGGACGCCGGTGCCCATGCTGGAGTCGTCGACCGGGGCGAAGTCCTGCTTGACGCGGGGCTCCTTGGCGATGCTGCGCCCGCCGGTGCCGTCCACGCCGAGGTTGGGAGCCGCGCCGACGTGGCTGTCGGTGCCGAGCAGGTCGCCCCAATTGTCGTAGAGGCCGTTCGCGTTGTTGACGGCGACGAACACCACGACGACCGCCGAGGCCTGGGCGATGAGCACCATGAACAGCCGCACGGCCCCGCGCACCACGACCGGCCCGCCGACCTTGTGCCAGACAAGCAGCGGCACCAGAACGGCGAGCGCGGCCACCACGATCGCGGTGACGAAGAAGGGAGTTCCGGTCAGGCTCATCACGTCCGGCAAGAGTGACATGAGCGCGTCCGGGTTGCCGGTTTTGCCATGGTTTTACAAAGGAGAAACCGCCGGTCACCCCTGCACGGCGGCTCAGACCAGCCGGCGTGCCGTGGCCCAGCGGGTCAGCTCGTGACGGTTGGACAGCTGGAGCTTGCGCAGCACCGCCGAGACGTGCGACTCGACCGTCTTGACGGAGATGAACAGCTGCTTGGCGATCTCCTTGTACGCGTAGCCCCGGGCGATCAGGCGCAGCACCTCGCGCTCGCGCTGGGTGAGCCGGTCCATGTCCTCGTCGACCGGCGGCGCGTCCGTGGAGGCGAACGCGTCCAGGACGAAGCCCGCCAGGCGCGGCGAGAACACCGCGTCGCCGTCCTGCACCCGGAAGATCGAGTCGACCAGGTCGGTGCCGGTGATGGTCTTGGTGACGTAGCCGCGGGCACCCCCGCGGATCACGCCGATCACGTCCTCCGCCGCGTCCGAGACGGACAGCGCGAGGAAGCGGACCGGGTTCTCGGCGGCCGCCATCATGGCCGCCGAGCGGCGCAGCACCTCGACGCCGCCGCCCCCGGGCAGGTGGACGTCGAGCAGCACCACTTCGGGGCGGGTCGCGGTGATCACCGTGATCGCCTGGTCGACGTCGGCGGCCTCGCCGACCACCTCGACGCCCGTGCTCTCGGTCTGGCCGATCTCCGCCTGGACTCCGGTGCGGAACATCCGGTGGTCGTCGACGAGGACCACCCTGACGTGGCGGCCTGTCGTTTCCTCGGTCATCCCTCTGCCCTCTCCATCTCCAGCTCGACCTCCGTGCCCCCGCCGGGCACCGAACGCAGCCTCGCCGTACCGCCGTTGCGCTGCATCCGGCCGATGATTGATTCTCGTACGCCCATCCGGTCGGCGGGCACCGCGTCGGGATCGAATCCGGGGCCCCGGTCCCGCACGGAGACGAAGACCGTGCGGCCCTCCACCTCCGCGTACACCTGGACGGCGCCGCCCTCGCCACCGTACTTGGCCGCGTTCACCATCGCCTCGCGCGCGGCCTGCATCTGTGCGGTCAGGCCGTCGTCCAGCGGGCAGTCGCCCACGACGACCACCTCCAGCGGGACGCCGTGCTTGTCCTCGACCTCGGCCGCCGCCTTCTTGACGGCCTCGGCGAGCGTCTCGGGTTCCTCTTCCTTCTCCTTGCCGGTGCCTTCCGGCTTGTACAGCCAGGCACGCAGCTCGCGCTCCTGCGCCCGGGCCAGGCGCCGCACTTCGCCGACGTTCTCCGCGTTGCGCTGGATCAGGGTCAGGGTGTGCAGCACCGAGTCGTGTACGTGGGCGGCGACCTCGGCGCGCTCCTGGGCCCGGATGCGCATCAGGCGCTCCTCGGACAGGTCCTGCGTCATGCGGACGAGATAGGGCCCGGCGAGCAGGGCGATGCCTGCGAGCACCGCGATCGCCGCCGTCAGTACGTTGCCGAGCTGTGCGGCCGAGCCGTTGACCACGACGAAGCCGGTGAGCCCGGTGCCGACCAGGGCGACCCCGGCGAGCCCCCGGGCCACCGGGAGCCACCGGCTGCGCCGGGCGCCCTCGGTCCAGCGCGCCCGGCGCGTGTTGTCGGCCTGCCGCCACACCAGGATGACGCCGACGCCGATGAGGATGCTGGGGAAGACGTACGGGTTGGCCCAGCCGCCGACGTCCACCTTGGACGCGAAGATCGCGGCGCCGAAGACCAGCGCGATCAGGGCGACGACCTGGCCCTTGTCGGGCTTGCGGAGTCTGCGCCGGCCGTCCGGGCTGACCTCGAACGCGGAGCGCGGCCCGGCCGTCGTACCCCCGAGGCCCAGCGGCACCACGAACCAGAACACCGCGTAGAGCAGCGCGCCCAGGCCGTTGATCGAAAGCAGCCCCAGGAACACCACCCGCACCCACACCACCGGGAGCCCGAGGTGCCCGGCGAGCCCGCGCGCGACGCCGCCGAGCATCCGCCCCTCGGCGGAGCGGTACAGCTTGCGGACCGGCGCTTCGTCGGCCTCGGTCGGCGACAGGCGAGGGGTGGCGACTGACATGCCCCGATCGTCACACGGCCAGGGGCCCCCGGGCATCAGGGTTGGCCCCCAGGCTTCCCTGAGGCCAGCACCCCCTCGCGAGGGAGGCCGCCTCCCCCACAGGGGGGGGTGCTGATCTTGGCCCTTCAGGGCTGAAATCAGGGTGAGGCCAGGGTCGGGGCGGGTGCCGTGTGTCGCGCGGGCCCGTCACCATGTACGTATGAGCACGCCGACCGAGACGCCCCAAGCGCCGCCCGATCCGGCCCCCGAGGCCCCGCTGCTGCGCCGCAGCAGCCGCAACAAGGTCATCGGCGGAGTCTGCGGAGGCCTCGGCCGGTACTGCGACCTCGACCCGGTGATCTTCCGGATCGCGCTCGGCGTGCTGTCCGTGACCGGCGGCCTCGGCCTGGTCTTCTACGGGTTCGCCTGGCTGATCGTGCCGTTGGAGGGCGAGGACGAGAACGAGGCCCGCCGGCTGCTCACGGGCCGGGTCGAAGGCGCGGCGCTGGTAGCCGTGCTGATGGCCCTGGCGGGCTGCGGAATCTTCCTCACCATGCTGAGGAACGGTTCGGTGATGACGTTCGCCGTGCTGCTCGCGCTGCTCCTCGCGGGCGCCGCCGTCTGGTCGCAGCGCCGCTCCACCACGCCCGCGGACAGCCCGCTCGACCCGGTGGCGGCCCAGGCCGTGGCGGACGCGCCGCCCGAGACGAAGGCGCCGCCCGCGCCGTCCCCGCCGTCCTGGTGGCGGGACCCGATCGTCAAGGACGGCACCACGGGCCCGGTCCCGGCCGGCTATCTGTGGGGTCCCGCGGACGCGGACGCGCCCCGGGTCTCCAAGGCGACCCGCAAGGCCGCGAACGCCGCGGTACGGGCGAGCCGGGGGCCGCGCCCCATCGGCGGCCTGATCTTCCTCACGGCGCTACTCGCCTTCGGCGCCGGGCTCGGCGGCTCCTGGGACCACCAGCCGCTCGGCACCGGCCTGCAGATCGGGTTCGCGGCCGCGCTCGGGGTGTTCGCGCTCGGCCTGATGCTGAGCTCGTTCCTGGGCCGTACGGGGTTCGGCACGGTGTTCCTCGCGGTGCTCACGGCGGCCCTGCTCGCCGGGTCCGCGGCACTGCCCAAGTCGATCGACTCGCACTGGGCCCGGACGAACTGGACGCCCGCCGCGATCAGCGACGTACGGCCGGCCTACCACCTCGGCACCGGCGTCGGCACCCTCGACCTGAGCCGGCTCGCCGTGCCGCGGGGACAGACCGTGACGACGAGCACGGAGGTCGGCGCGGGCAGGGCGAGGGTCGTCGTACCGAAGGACGTGACAGTGAAGGTGACCTTCGACATGGGCCTCGGCGACATCCGGCTGCCCGGTGAGAAACCGGACGACATCCAGGTCACACCGGGCCAGAAGCGAACCGCGACCCTGACTCCGCCCGCCGGTGCCAAGCCGGCCGGGACGCTCGAACTCCATCTCAAGGTCGGCGTCGGCCAGGCGGAGGTGGACCGTGCTGCGTCATGAGTTCCGCCCGGGCCGGCTCATCGCCGGGCTGGCGATGATGGCCACCACCGTCCTGTTCGCGGGAGACGCGGCCGGGCAGTGGAACACCCCCTCGCCGGTGGCGATCCCACTGGTCTGCGGCGGCCTCGGGATCGCCTCGCTCGTGAGCTGGATCGACTACGGGGTGCGCAAGCGACGCCGGCTGGCGAGGAGCGCGTCGGCGGACAGCAACGGGGTCCCGGCCAGTACGAGCGGCAGCCAGGCCATCAAGTAGGCCAGGTCGTTGCCGTAGTAGTACGGGGTGGTCTGCCAGCTCACCGTGAGCCA
Organism: Streptomyces sp. WM6378; assembly: GCF_001279695.1. Taxonomy (GTDB): domain Bacteria; phylum Actinomycetota; class Actinomycetes; order Streptomycetales; family Streptomycetaceae; genus Streptomyces. Next base: position 699 of record NZ_LGDD01000302.1, on the reverse strand, counting down.
CAGGGAGAGCGAGATGAGCGCGCCGCCCAGTGCGGCGAGCCGCCCGAACAGGCCGAGCAACGTGCCGATGCCGACGGCCAGCTCGCCGAACGCGATGGCGTACCCGAACCCCGCGGGGCTCTTCAGGGCGAGGTCCACGAGGGCGGGGACCGCGGAGCTGTCCCGCACGCCGTGCATCAGCTCGCCGATGGACCCGGTGCCGGTCGCGTGGAAGAACGCGCTGTCCGTGAGCTTGTCGAGGCCGGCGTAGATGAAGGTCACGCCGAGGAAGATCCGCAGCGGCAGCAGTGCGTACTTGCGGGCCGTGGCCTGCCAGCCCCGGGCCTGTTCCGCCCCGGTCCCCACCCTGGTCGCATGTCCATGTGCCATGGCTGATCCCGCCTCCGTCCAATTCGCCTGTCACCAGACGATACGGACGAGGGGAACGGGTGTCTCATTCCCACCCCGGAACGAGCCGAGCGGCGCCGGCCCACCCGCCCGCCCGTGCAAGGGGGTGGGATGGTTCGGCTCCTGGGGCTGCGCCCCAGACCCCCTGCGGGGACTCCGTCCCCCGGACCCCGGCGTTCGTCCTCAATCGCCGGACGGGCTGAAGATGCCGACCCCGCCAGGGGCGCGGGGAACTGCGCGAGCACCACGTACGGTCCGCTGACGAAAGCGGGTCAGGGGCGCGGGGAACTGCGCGACCAGCCAGGCACAGCC
>NZ_LGDD01000301.1 GCF_001279695.1 Streptomyces sp. WM6378 | reverse complement strand
GGGCTGGACTCCTGGGGCTGCGCCCCAGACCCCCGGGGGTTTGCCCACCCTCCCGCCCGTGAGGGGGGTGGGAGGGTTGAGCCCTGGGGCTGTGCCCCAGACCCCCTGCGGGGACTCCGTCCCCTGCACCCCTTCCCGCAGCCATGCCTGCCGCACTCCTCGCGCGGCTCGGCGCGGCTCGGCTCCGTTCGGCTGGGGCTCGTTGGATTGGGGTCCCTTCCGTCCCTGGAGCTCCGCCGGGCGGCCCCCTCCTGGAGGCTTAGGCCCGCTCTGCCCCGGACCCCGGAGGGGCTCTACTCCTCGGATCCCCCCGGCCCCCGCCGCGCCGGGCTCCCCCCCCGGCGGATCGACTCAAGGCGCGCTCCACGCTTCCCCTTTTTCAGGAGTGGCGCTGCCGCCCGGCGCGCCTGTCGAAATCTTTCTTCTGTCGGCTCTGGAATTGGACATGTCATCAATGTGCGGGGGTGAGGGGTGAGGGGTGAGGGTGAAATAAAGGGGGCGCCTTTCTGGGGGCGTGCGTGTTTTAACTCGCAACCTCTTTGCGCTCCCGCGCGCCCGAGCGTTACTCGCATTCCGTCGAGACATCGGTGATAAAACTGTCGTTGTCCAGCTCATCGGATGGTTCTACTAAGCAGAAAGGTGGAGTCATGATTGCAGGTTTCAAGCGAGTGATCGCTCTCGGCGCTGCTACTGCCGCGCTCACCGCAGGAGTGGCTTTCTCCTCGGTCGGTGCTGCGGAAGCCGCGCCGTCGCACACGGTCGTGACAGCGGTTCACGACGGTGGCAAGGAAAGGTGCCACGTGGTCAAGGGGTACTGGACGAAGACCTGGCACAAGGCCACGCGTGACCGGCACGGCAAGGTCCACCCCGGGTACTGGACGAAGACCTGGCACAAGGCACGCAAGGTCTGTGATCGTCACTGATCTCGCTGATCTCACTGACCCGAGCAAAGAGTTCGTGAGGCCTCCCTAAAGAGGTCATCAAAAGGGGTGCGGGGCTTTCCTCCGAAACTTCGGGGAGGCCCCGCACCCCTTTTTGTTTTCATTCTGTGGGTTTGCTGTGAGTCGGGCGTGCGCGTATTCCAGTGCTCCAAGTGCTTCAAGTTTTTGTGCCCTCGGGGTTGTCAGACGTTGTGCGGGGATCGTGATTCTGGGGTGGCTCGTTCATGTTCGTTCACGCCTGTTTCGCGTGATTGCGGAGGGGATGCCAAGTGAGGTGAAGTGACGGTTCAGCTGGCTGTTCCCCTGGAGATTTCCTTGAAAATCCACCTCGTGAAAGCTGCGTGATGGCTGGGGTGATGACTGCTTGCTTTGCGGGCTGGGGCGCGTATGTCGCGTACGCGCTGGCGCACGATCTCCGATGGCGCGCGCGTGTGTGGGAGCAGATGCCACCCGACGGGGGGACCGGGGGCGGAGCCCCTGCGGGGGCAAAGCCGCGGAACCCGCCGGGGCCCCGTCGGCGCCCCGGGTGCGCCACGTAGCTTCTTGACCCTCACACCGTGTCAGGCAGTCAGCTCGGAGACATCATGTTCACCATCGGAGACTTCGCCCGGCACGGCCGCGTATCGGTCCGGATGCTGCGTCACTACGACGCGACCGGCCTGCTGCGCCCGGCCCACGTCGACCCGGTCAGCGGCTACCGTGAAGGACCTCGGATTCACCCTCCAGCAGGTCCGGGACATCGTGGACGAGAAGGTCGGTGCCGAGGAACTGCGCGGCATGCTGCGGCTGCGGCGGGCCGAGCTGGAGACCGCCATGGCCGCCGCGTCGGCACGGCTGGTCCAGGTCGAGGCGAGGCTCCGAGCGATCGAGAGCGAGGGGCACATGCCCACGAACGACGTCGTCATCAAGAGCGTCCCCGCCATCCGGGTGGCGGAACTGACCGCGACCGCCGCGAGTTACGAGCCCGAGGACATCGGCCCGGTCATCGGGCCGCTGTACTGCGAGCTGTTCCGGCTCCTGGGCTCGGCGGGTGTCACCCCGGCCGGCCCCGGTGTCGCCTACTACGAGGACGCGCCGGAGGGCGGCGGCAGGATCCGCGTCCACGCCGCCGTTCAGGTCGCCGCCCCTCTCCAGGAAGGCGCCTTCCGTGACGGCGCCTTCCGCGTCCTCGACCTGCCGTCCCTCGGCCAGGCGGCGACCATCGTGCACCGCGGCTCGATGGACACCGTGCTCCCCACCGCCCAGATCCTGGCCCGCTGGATCGACGCCAACGGCTACCGGTCGACCGGGTACCCCCGCGAGATCAACCTGGAGTGCCCCGAGAACCAGGACGACTGGGTCACGGAACTCCAGGCGCCGGTGACCAGGGCCTGATCGACGGCGCCCTCCCGGGGGGAAACACCCCGTGCAGCCCCCTACACCCCCCGCCGCACAACCCCCCGAACCCGCCGGGCAACCCTGCGCACCGTCGCGTTGCGCGGAATGAAACCCAGCTGGGGCGGGATCGCGCCCGGCAGCCCCAGTGCCGTCAGGCGGCGGCGCTTGAAGTACCGCCACGTGTGGGCGTCCAGGGACGCGGCCAGGTACCGCTCGGCCGCGTCCCGCAGGTCCGGCCGCAGCTCGGGCTGCATCGCGTACCCCACCGCGGGAAGCAGCCCCGCCAGGTCCACCTCGGGCGCCGGGCCCGGCTCCAACGGAGGCAGCAGCGCGTCCGCGATGGTCACCGGCACCCGGTTGCTGTTCTGGTAGGGGGCGAGCCGGTCGAGGAGGAGCTCGGTGCCGACCCGGGCGACCGGGATGCCGTAGAAGGACGAGGCCGTGAGCAGTGCCGTGGAGAAGCAGCCCACCACCAGCTTGGGGGAGAGCCGCTCGTACAGCACCTCGGCGAGCAACGGCCGTTCCAGGACGGTGAATTGGACGCCGAGCGTGGCCGCCTCTCGGGTCAGCTCGCGCGACCACGCCGGCGGCGCCGAAGGGTGCGGCTTGAAGACGATCCGGCCGTGCCCCCGCGCCGCCGCCCCCCGCAGCATCCGCAGATGCAGTTCCTCCTCCTGCGGGGGAGTGAGGATGGAAAGGGCGGACAGATACTGGCCGAGGAGCAGTGCCACCGGCTCGGAACCGTCGGCGTCAAGCCCCAACTTGGCCTCGGCCGCTGCCAGTTCGCCCACCGTCTTCAAGAACGCCGCCGTCGGCACCGTCTCGCTCGGTACCCCGAACTCCCCGAGCAGCAGCGGGCTCAGGCCCGGGACCAGGTCCAGGTGGAGGACGCGGCGCACCCGGGTCCCGATCAGCGGGTCGAGCTTGTTGCGGGTGGGGCCGTACGTCATCAGGCCGTCCGCGTACACGGTCAGCGGTGCGTCGGGGAAGATCTGGGCCACCGCCTGGGCCGGGTTCACCTGGATGGATTCCAGGGCGAGTTCGATCCGGTCGTCCGACAGGTCCCACAGGTCCCTCAACTGCCGTTCCCACAGCGGGACATCGTCCGGACGCGGCGACCAGCCGCCCGGGTGGAACGGGGCGATCGTCTCGTTCCAGGAGAGCACCCCGTCGAAGCGGCCGCGCAGCTGGGCGAAGCCGGGCATGGTGTCGAGGGCGGGCGAAGTCTCCGGCACGGGCGCGTTGTTGCTGATGAGCAGCAGCCGCCGGTCCGCCGCGGGGAAGCATCCGCTGTCGAGCGCGGCGGCCAGGGTGGCCACCCCGTACAGCGTCGACGCCGCGAAGATCTGAGTCGTACGCATCAGGCGGCAGCCCCTGCCGAAGACGTGGCCGGGCGGTGGCGCAGGCGGCGCAGGCGGGCGGCGCGACGGGAGTCCATCGAGTTCAGCGCGTCCTTGAGGTGGTCCTGCGGCATGCGCCTCAGGGCGGCCGCGCTCAAGGCCCGGAGTTTTCTCGCCACTGCCGGTTCGAACCTTTCGATGCTGCTCATATGGTGGGAAATGATCGCGCAGTACGTCCGTATCGCTTTCGGCAGCAGTTCGCCCGCATTCGGGTCCTTCGCCGTTTCTTCGATTACTTGATCGAATGCGCGAATGAAATCGAGTTGTCGGGCATCGCCGATTTGGGTCAGCGACGAGGCGACCCCGCGCCGGTAGAACACGCCGAGCTGTCCCGTCACCGCGAACGACTCCGCCTCGCGGTGCAGCCGCCAGATCCATGGCCGGTCCTCGGCGGTGCGCAGTCCGTCGGTGAAGTGCAGCAGGCCGCGCTCGGCGAGCCTGCGGTGGTACATCCCGGCCCAGGCGTACGCGTAGTCCACCGAGGTCGAGCGGGTGGCGGGCAGGATCGCGTCCCGCGGGGACATCACCTCGCCGCGCCGGCCGTGCGGAACGCGGTGCACCGTACGCTCCTGGCCGGTCACCTGGACGTGGTCGGTGCGGATGAAGTCGCAGCCCAACTCCTCGATGGACGACAGGAGTTGAGCCAGATGGCCCGGGGCGAGCCAGTCGTCGCCGTCCAGGAACGTCAGGTATTCGCCGCCGGCCGCGTCCAGGCCCGTATTGCGAGCCGTGGCCAGGCCGCCGTTGCGTTCGTGTCTCAGCAGCACCGCCCCCGGCAGCTCGCGCTCGGCGCGTTCGAGCAGGTCGATCGTGCCGTCCGACGAGCAGTCGTCGACCAGCAGGAACTCGAAGTCGTCGCGGGCGTTCGCGCGCAGACTTCGCAGGGTGTCGGGTGCGTAGGCGCGCACGTTGTAGAACGGCACGATGACGGAGAGCTTGACCACGGCCGTGACGCTATGGCGCCGCCCGTCATTCGTCCTGTCCGGCACGGAGATGCCGGGTGAACGAAGAATGGCGGGACTGTTAACCGGCCCGTCCGCCCACCCCGCACGCCTTTCGTAGTCGCGCTGTTAACCAGTTGTTGCAGTTGAGTTGGGCCGCGAATCCGCGGGGCTTTCTAGTTTCTACCGCGTGCCATCACGTACCGATTCAAGGCTGCGGATCGCGGTTCTCGCGGATTCGGACACCCGGTGGAAATGGGGTGCGCTCACCGCGCGCCGTCTCGCCGAACAGGCGTCCGGGGCCGACTCCGCCGCACCCCGGCCCGCCGCGCCCGAACCCGACGGCTTCCTGCTGCGCGGCCGCGCCACCCCCACCCCTCGCCAGCTCGCCGAGGTGGGAGTGTCCCCGAACGCTCTGCGCGAAGTGACGATGGCTCAATTCTTCGACATGGCCGGGGAGTTGAACGGTAGGAGTGCGTACGACGTCATCGTGCTCGCGCTCGTCGGCGGCGCCGCCCAGGCCGCGCTGCACGGGCTCGCCGCCCGCTGGCCCGGGCACACCCGGCGGCCCGTGATCGTCACCGGCTATGTCGGCGTCGTCTACGAGAAGCTCGCCGACGGTCTGCTCCTGCGGCACGGCGCGGATGTCGTGCTCGCCAATTCCCGGCACGACGCCGAGCGCTTCCGCGCGGTGTACGAGGGTGTGGGCGCCGACGCCTCCGCCGTCACCGAGGCCGCCCTGCCCTTCCTCGGCGGCGCCGCGTACCAGCCGGAGCCCGGCCGCGACACGGTCGTCTTCGCCGCCCAGCCCTCCGTCCCCGAGAGCCGCGCCGACCGGCAGTACCTGCTGCGCCGCCTCGTCGACCACGCGCGGCGCCACCCCGGGCGCGAGGTCGTCCTCAAGCTCCGCTCCAAGCCCGGCGAGCACACCACGCACATCGAGGAACACCCCTTCCAGAGACTCGCCAAGGGCATGGACCTGCCGCCCAACTTCTCGCTGGCGTACGGGAACATGGGCGAGGTCCTGGACCGCACCGACCTCCTGGTGACCGTGTCCTCGACCGCCGCCCTGGAGTCCCTGCACCGCTCGGTCCCGACGGCTGTCCTCACCGACCTCGGCGTACGCGAGGTCCTCGGCAACCACCACTTCCTCGGCTCCGGCTGCCTCGCCTCCTGGGACCGGCTCGACGCCGGACACCGCCCCGCGCCCGATGCCGACTGGCTCGCCGCCCAGGGCGTGGCCCCGGGCGAGGCGTACCACCGCGCTTTCGATCAAGTACGGGAGCGAATGAGCGAGTTGCTTTCGAAGGAAAGCCTGCCGCCGATCGCCCCGTACTACAACGCCGCCACCGCGCCCGGCTACCTCCCGGGCATCCTCGCCCGCCACCACCTCGCCCCCGACGGCACCCCGCTGCCGGGCGCGGCCCCCACGAACGAGCCGACCGGCCTGCGCCGCGTGATCCGGGACGCCGTGCGCGACGCGGCCCGCGGCGCCTACCGCCACGGCGTACAGCGGGTCGCGCCCGTGATCCGCCGGATGGGAGAACTCTGATGCCCGAGACGCCCGTCTCACCGGGGCCCGCGACGACGTCCCCGGCCTCCTCCGCGAGTACGCCCCCGAAAGTCCTCGCCGTCATCCCCGCCCGGGGCGGCTCCAAGGGCGTGCCCGGGAAGAACCTGGCCTCCGTCGCCGGGGTCCCGCTCGTCGTGCGGGCCGTACTCGCCTGCCGCTCGGCCCGCCTCGTCACCGACGTCGTCGTCTCCACCGACGACCCGGCGATCGCGGCCGCCGCCCGCTCGTCCGGGGCCGACGTGGTCCTCCGCCCGGCGGGGATCTCGGGCGACACCGCCTCCAGCGAGGCCGCCGTCCTGCACACCCTGGACGCGCACCCCGACACCGACGTGGTGCTGCTCGTGCAGTGCACCAGCCCGTTCCTGACCCGCGAGGACATCGACGGCGTGGCGGCCGCGGTCGTCGAGGACGGCGCCGAGACCGCCGTCACCGTCACCCCCTTCCACGGCTTCCTGTGGCGCGAGTCCATCGAGGACGGAGTCGGCGGCGGCCAGGGCATGGGGCACGACAAGGCGTTCCGGCCGCGCCGCCAGGACCGCCCGCAGGACTTCCTGGAGACCGGCGCCGCGTACGCCATGGACGCCGAAGGCTTCCGTACGCACCAGCACCGCTTCTTCGGCCGCACCGCGCTCGTGCGCACCGACCCGGCCCGGGTCCTGGAGATCGACGAGCCGCACGACCTGGAGCGGGCCCGCGCGCTCGCCCCGGTCCTCGACCGGCTGCCCACCCCCACCCGCGACGACGTCGACGCGGTCGTCCTCGACTTCGACGGCACCCAGACCGACGACAAGGTCCTCATCGACTCCGAGGGCCGCGAACTCGTCGCCGTGCACCGGGGCGACGGCCTCGGCATCGCCGCGCTGCGCCGGGCCGGCCTGAAGCTGCTCGTCCTGTCCACCGAGCAGAACCCCGTCGTCGCCGCCCGCGCCCGCAAGCTCCAGATCCCCGTGCTGCACGGCATCGACCGCAAGGACCTCGCCCTCAAGCAGTGGTGCGAGGAGAACGGGATCGATCCGGCCCGCGTGCTCTACGCCGGCAACGACGTCAACGACCTGCCCTGCTTCGCGCTCGCCGGCTGGCCCGTGGCCGTCGGCAGCGCCCACGACTCGGTGCGCGCCGCCGCGCGCGCCGTCACCCGCACCCCCGGCGGCGAAGGAGCGATCCGCGAGATCGCCGCCTGGCTCCTCGGACCCGAGCTCAACCACACCCCACAGCCCCACCACACCCCCGCTTAGCTAAGGAACACCCTCATGAGCAACCGTCTGCGCACCCTCGGCAGCCGCACCGCAGGTCCGGGCCGCCCCGTGTACGTCACCGGCGAGATCGGCATCAACCACAACGGCGACCTCGACAAGGCGCTCGCCCTGATCGACGCGGCCGCCGACGCCGGCTGCGACGCGGTCAAGTTCCAGAAGCGCACCCCGGAGATCTGCACCCCGCGCGACCAGTGGGACATCGAGCGGGACACCCCCTGGGGCCGGATGACGTACATCGACTACCGCCACCGGGTGGAGTTCGGCGAGGACGAGTACCGCACCATCGACGCGCACTGCAAGAAGCGCGGCATCGACTGGTTCGCCTCGCCGTGGGACACCGAGGCCGTCGCCTTCCTGGAGAAGTTCGACGTGCCGGCCCACAAGGTGGCCTCCGCCTCGCTCACCGACGACGAGCTCCTGCGCGCCCTGCGCGCCACCGGACGCACGGTCATCCTCTCCACCGGCATGTCCACGCCGAAGCAGATCCGGCACGCGGTCGAGGTGCTCGGCAGCGACAACATCCTGCTGTGCCACGCCACTTCGACCTACCCGGCCAAGGCCGAGGAGCTCAACCTGCGCGTGATCAACAGCCTGATGGCCGAGTACCCCAACGTGCCGATCGGCTACAGCGGCCACGAGACCGGCCTCCAGACGACGCTCGCCGCCGTCGCCCTCGGCGCCGCCTTCGTCGAGCGCCACATCACCCTCGACCGCGCGATGTGGGGCTCCGACCAGGCCGCCTCCGTCGAGCCGGGCGGCCTCACCCGCCTCGTCCGCGACATCCGCACCATCGAGGCCGCGCTCGGCGACGGCGTCAAGAAGGTCTACGAGTCCGAGCTCGCCCCGATGAAGAAGCTGCGCCGCGTCGCCGGTGTCGTCGCCCAGGCGGAAGCCGCCGAGGGTGCCGAGGCCGCTGGGGACCGCGCTCCGGCCGCGGTCTGAGGGGGCGGGCCCGCCGTGCCTCGGGACACCTCCGCCACCGTCGCCTTCGTGGAGAGCCCGGTCCAGCTGCTCAACGTCCTGGAGTGGGCCCACGCGCCGGGCCCGCTGCTCGACGGCGTGCCCGCGCAGCAGCGTCCCGGGGCGCCGGACCTGTCGGGTCTGACCGTCGTGGTGCTCTCGCCGACCGACCCCATGTCGCGCGGCCAGCTGCGCCGCATGGCCGAACTCGCCCGCGACGCGGGGACGCAGGTGCGCTGGGAGGAGGCCCGGGGCGGGCTCACGGCCCCGCTGCACACGATAGGCGGGCTCACCCCGATGCTGCGGCGGGCCGACCGGATCGTCATGGGCGACCCGTTCTCACGCTACGTACAGCTGCTGCTCACCGTCGCCCGCGCCCGCGACCTGGTGGTGGTCGACGACGGGACGGCCACCATGGAGTTCGTCTCCCAACTCGCCCGTGGCGAACGGCTGGTGCGCTGGCACCGGCGGGGCAGCCGGTCCGGGGCGCGCGACCTGCTGTTCGCGCCAGTGTCCGCGGCGGCCCGCCGCCGGCTCACTCCCGCGCGGCGCCGGGGCGTCGAGGTGTTCAGCGCGATGCCCATAGAGGCGCCCGAGGGCGTCACCGTCACCCCCAACACCTTCGGCTGGACCCGCGCGAACTTCGGGCCGCCGCGCCTGACCAAGGGCGCGGATCTGGTGGGTACTTCACTGGTGGAGACCGGTGTCGTCGACCCCGAGAGCTACCTCGCGGCGGTCGGCCTCCTCGCTCGTACGCACGGCGTGACGCGCTACTTCGCGCACCGCCGGGAGTCCGCCGAGAAGCTGCACACCCTGCACGCCCGCACCGGCCTGGAGGTCGTACGCCCCGACCTGCCGCTCGAACTCATAGCCCGGCGGGGGCCGGTGGGCCGGACGATCCTGAGCTTCCCCTCCACCGTCGTCCACACCCTGCCGCTCGCGCTCGCGGGCACCGGGGTGTCCGTCGTGGTCTGCGACATAGACCCGAAGTGGCTCACGGACAACGCCTCGCCGCGCGCCCAGGGCTTCCTGGACGGAGTGACGGGGGCGGCGCGCAAAGCCCATGGTCTGGCGACCGTGGCTGCCTAGCCGGGGCCCAACGGGCGTCCCGCGTCTCCTACTCTGGGGAGCGCGGCCCGTCATGCCTTGGGGGAACGCCCGTTCCAGCGCATCGGGCAGAAGGACGAATTACTGTACCCACTTGTCACGATCGACATGCGCCTTGTGACCAGCTTTCTTTCCCCTATGCGGCTGAACTTTTGTTGATCGCGCCCGAGTTGACCCTTGACGAGGCCTACCCTCAACGGGTGAACCAGTTGATGTCCCGTGAGTCGTCCGAAGCCGATCTGCCCGAGGAAGCACCGCTGCCCGGCGAGCTGAGCGAGGCCCTGTGTGCCGAACTCATCGCCTTCCGCCGGGACTTGCACATGCATCCAGAACTCGGCAACCAGGAGTTCCGGACCACCGCCGCGATCCGGGCCCGCCTCGAAGCGGCCGGCCTGAAACCGCGCGTGCTGCCGTCGGGCACCGGGCTCATCTGTGACATCGGCAGCTGGGATGGCGTGCACCCGATGCTCGCCATCCGTGCGGACATCGACGCCCTGCCCATCCCCGACGCCAAGGCGGGCGTGCCCTACCGCTCGACCGTGCCCGACCGCGCCCACGCCTGCGGCCACGACGTGCACACCACGACCGTCCTCGGCGCGGGCCTCGTCCTCGCCGAGCTGCACCGCCAGGGCCGCCTCCCCGCCCCCGTACGGCTGCTCTTCCAGCCGGCCGAGGAGGTGCTGCCCGGCGGCGCCGCCGACGCGATCGTGGCGGGCGTCCTGGACGGCGTGGGCCGCATCATCGCCGTGCACTGCGACCCGCGCGTGGACGTCGGCCGCATCGGCCTTCGCCACGGCGCCATCACCTCCGCCTGCGACCGCTTGGAGGTCGCCCTCGACGGGCCCGGCGGCCACACCGCGCGCCCGCACCTGACGACCGACCTGGTGACCGCCGTCGCGCGGGTCGCCTCCGACGTGCCCGCGCTGCTCGCCCGCCGCATCGACGCCCGCGCCGGGCTCGCCCTCACCTGGGGCCGCATCGAGGCCGGCCACGCCTGCAACGTCATCCCGATGCACGCCGAGCTGGCCGGTACGGTGCGCTGCCTGGACCTCGGGGCGTGGCGCGACGCGCCCGACCTCGTACACGCCGCGATCGACGAAGTGGCCAACCTGCACGGCGCCAAATCGGAGATCAACTACGTCCGCGGAGTGCCCCCGGTCGTCAACGATCCGGTCGTGACCGAGCTCCTCCGCGACGCCATGGCGGCACGCCGGGGACCGTATGCGATCGAGGACACGGAGCAGTCGCTGGGTGGCGAGGACTTTTCGTGGTACCTGGAGCATGTACCAGGGGCGATGGCCCGCCTGGGGGTCCGTACACCCGGCTCGAATGCCCGGCTTGACCTCCATCGGGGTGATTTCGACGCGGACGAAGCAGCCATCAAGGTCGGCGTCGAGCTCTTCACCGCCGCGGCGCTGCTGGACGGCAACCGCTCGTAACCGGACACTTCATCCCCTGTTCGCGGCGATTCGATAACGGCTTCCGAACAGGGCTTTACGCGACATCTACGCGCGTTACGATCCGACGCGAAACCAGCGCCGGTAGGGGCGCCTCGGTTCAGGTTTGAAGGGACCTCCTCTTGCGCCGGGTATCCAAGATCGCTGCGGCCGGTATCGCCACCGCCGCGCTCGCGCTTTCCGCCACCGCCTGTGGCTCCACGTCCTCCCAGAAGGAGTCGGGCACCTCCTCGTCGTCCTCCGGCGGCAAGGGCGTCAAGATCGGTGTCGCGTACGACGTCGGCGGGCGTGGTGACCACTCGTTCAACGACTCCGCCGCGCGCGGTATCGACAAGGCCAAGTCCGAGTTCGGCGGCTCCGTCAAGGAGCTGACCGCCAAGACGACCGACACCGAGGCCGACCGCGTCCAGAAGCTGAGCGACCTGGCGTCGGGCGGCTACAACCCCGTGATCGGCGTCGGCTTCGCGTACCAGAACTCGATGAAGCAGGTCGCGGCGAAGTTCCCGAACACGACCTTCGGCATCGTCGACTCCGTCGTCGAGGGCCCGAAGAACGTCGACAACATCGTCTTCACCGAGGAGCAGGGCTCCTACCTCGCGGGTGTCGCCGCGGCGCTGAAGTCGAAGTCCGGCCACGTCGGCTTCATCGGCGGTGTCGACGTCCCGCTGATCAAGAAGTTCGAGGCGGGCTTCGTTCAGGGCGTCAAGGACACCAAGCCCTCCGACAACGTAGAGGTCCAGTACCTGTCGCACGGTTCGGACAACTCTGGCTTCACCAGCCCCGACAAGGGCAAGGAAGCCGCGCAGGGCATGCTGGACAACGGCGCCGACGTGATCTACACCGCCGCCGGCTCCTCCGGCACCGGTGCGATCGAGGCCGTCGCGGGCAAGAAGGGCGCCTGGGCGATCGGTGTCGACTCCGACCAGTACCAGCAGGCCTCGCTCGACAAGTACAAGAACTCGATCCTGACCTCGGTCGTCAAGAACGTCGACATCGGCGTCTACGACCTGATCAAGTCGGTCAAGGACGGCAAGCCGCTGGTCGGCACCAACAGCTACCCGCTGGCCAAGAACGGCGTCTCGCTGGCCACCAGCGGTGGCTTCATCACCGACATCCAGCCGCAGCTCGACGCGGCCAAGAAGAAGATCGTCGACGGCTCCATCAAGGTCAAGACGACCCCGTGACCCGTGGCGGTCACTGACCGCCCTTGTCGCAACCGGCCCGGTGAGCAGGGACCGCCCTGCTCACCGGGCCGTAACGAAGTGTCAACTCTACGCGCGTAGGCCGGAGTTGGCGCGCCAGGAGTGTGCTGAACTACTACGCCGGGAGCCCGGCCGTACGTCAGTGCGCTTCCAGGCTTCTCCGGAAGCTCCCCGCCCCCCTGCTCCTGCCCACGAGGAGAGTGCGCCATCAACGCGTCCAGCCCTCCCGCCGTCGAACTGCGCGGCATCACCAAACGATTCCCGGGTGTCGTCGCCAACAAGGACATCGACATCACCGTCCGCAAGGGCACCGTGCACGCCCTGTGCGGTGAGAACGGCGCCGGCAAGTCGACCCTGATGAAGATCCTCTACGGCATGCAGAAGCCGGACGAGGGCACCATCACCATCGACGGCACCGAGGCCTCCTTCTCCAGCCCGGCCGACGCCATCGCGCTCGGCATCGGCATGGTCCACCAGCACTTCATGCTGGCCGACAACCTGACCGTCCTGGAGAACGTCGTCCTCGGCGGCGAGAAGCTGTACGGCATCGGCGCCAAGGCCCGCAACAAGATCAAGGAGATCTCGGACGCGTACGGCCTCGGGGTCCGCCCGGACGTCCTGGTCGAGGACCTCGGGGTCGCCGACCGCCAGCGCGTGGAGATCCTCAAGGTCCTCTACCGCGGCGCGCGCACCCTGATCCTCGACGAGCCGACCGCGGTCCTGGTCCCACAGGAGGTCGAGGCGCTCTTCGACAACCTGCGCGAGCTCAAGGCCGAGGGCCTGACCGTCATCTTCATCTCGCACAAGCTCGGCGAGGTGCTCTCGGTCGCCGACGAGATCACGGTGATCCGGCGCGGCACCACGGTGGGCACCGCCGACCCCCGTACGACCACCACCAAGCAGCTCGCCGAGCTGATGGTGGGCAGCGAGCTGCCCTCGCCCGAGACCCGCGAGTCGACGGTCACCACGGTCCCCATGCTCCAGGTCGCCGACCTGCGCCTGGCGGCCACCGACCCCGACGGCGTGGTCCGCGAGGTGCTCTCCTCGGTCTCCTTCACGATCCACAAGGGCGAGGTCCTCGGCATCGCGGGCGTCGAGGGCAACGGCCAGGCCGAGCTCGTCGAGGCCATCATGGGCATGCGCATCCCCGACGGCGGTGTCATCACCCTCGACACCACCGACATCTCGACGGCCCCGACGCGCAAGCGCCGCGAGGACGGCATCGGGTACATCCCCGAGGACCGCCACCGCCACGGCCTGCTCCTGGAAGCGCCGCTGTGGGAGAACCGCATCCTCGGCCACGTCACCGAGAAGCCCAACTCCAAGGGCCCCCTGCTCGACAACAAGGCCGCCCGCACCGACACCGAGCGGATCGTGCGCGAGTACGACGTGCGCACCCCCGGCATCGAGGTCACCGCGGCGTCCCTGTCCGGCGGCAACCAGCAGAAGCTGATCGTCGGCCGCGAGATGAGCCACAACCCCAAGCTGCTGATCGCCGCGCACCCCACCCGGGGCGTGGACGTCGGCGCCCAGGCGCAGATCTGGGACCAGATCCGGGAGGCCCGCCGTGAGGGCCTCGCGGTGCTCCTGATCTCCGCCGACCTGGACGAGCTGATCGGCCTGTCCGACACCCTGCGGGTGATGTACCGGGGCCGTCTGGTCGCCGACGCCGACCCCGCCACGATCACCCCCGAAGAACTGGGTTCCGCCATGACCGGTGCCGCCACCGGCCACCTGGAGCACCACGAGAACACTGGGGGAGAGGACCGATGAAGAAGCTCACCTCCCGCATCGACAAGGAGAAGCTGCTCCTCGCGGCCGCGGCCCCCGTGCTCGCGCTCGTCGCGGCCCTTGTCGTCACCGCGCTGGTCATCCTCGCCACCGGCAGGAACCCGTTCCCGGCCTTCAACGACATGCTGTCGTACGGCTCGGCGAGCGACAGCCAGGTCTACATCCTCAACAAGGCGACGACGTACTACCTGGCGGGCATCGCGGTGGCCATCGGCTTCCGGATGAACCTCTTCAACATCGGCGTCGACGGCCAGTACCGCCTGGCGGCCTTCCTCGCCGCGGTGGTCGGCGGCGCGATGAGCCTGCCGGGCATCGTGCAGATCCCGGTCATCATCATCGTCGCCATGATCGTCGGCGCGATGTGGTCGGCGGTCGCGGGCATCCTGAAGGTCACCCGGGGCGTCAGCGAGGTCATCTCGACCATCATGCTGAACGCCATCGCGACCGCGATCATCGCCTACCTCATCCAGCCCGGCCGGCTCGGCCAGCTCGACTCGGCGGGCACCCTCGTCTCGACCAAGCCGCTGCCCGCGTCCTCGTGGTTCTTCTCCATCGACATGGGCCCGGCCGGACAGCTGTGGGGCTTCATCGTCGTCGCCGTCCTCGCCGGCATCGCGTACTGGTTCACGCTCGGCCGCACCCGCTTCGGCTTCGACCTGCGGGCCGTCGGCCAGTCCGAGTCGGCCGCCGCCGCGAGCGGCGCCAACGTCAGGAAGATGATCGTCACCAGCATGATCATCTCCGGTGTCGTGGCCGGTCTGGTGGGCATGCCCACCCTGCTCAACGACACCCACCAGTTCGACAACAGCTTCCCCACCGGGCTCGGCTTCACGGGCATCGCGATCGCGCTCCTCGGCCGCAACAACCCGATCGGCATCGGCCTCGCCGCCCTGCTGTGGGGCTTCCTGGAGCGCACCACCAACCATCTGGAATTCATCGGTTACGACAAGGAGATCCTCGGCGTCATCCAGGGCGTCATCGTCCTGTGCGTCGTGATCGCCTACGAACTCGTCCGCCGTTACGGCCTCAAGCGCCAGCAGCAGCGCGTCGGCGCCGAGCTCGCGGCCCAGGCCGCCAAGACCGAGACGGAGGTGACGGCATGAGCGTCACGACCGAAACGACCACGACCCCACCGCCTCCGGCCGGGGTCAAGCGGGGCAACGCCAAGCGCAAGTTCTCCCTCGCGCAGGTCCTGATGATCATCGCGGGCGCGCTGATCCTCGTCTCCGCCGTACGCATCATCACCGGCGCCGACCAGCTCACCAGCGAGGGCCAGATCAGCGCCGCGCTCGGCCTCGCCGTGCCGATCGGGCTCGCGGGCCTGGCCGGTCTGTGGTCCGAGCGGGCCGGCGTGGTCAACATCGGCCTCGAAGGCATGATGATCCTCGGCACCTTCGGGGCCGGCTGGGTCGGCTGGCAGTCCAGCCCCTGGCTCGGGCTGATCGCGGGCGTCGGCTTCGGCGTCCTCGGCGGCCTCCTCCACGCGGTCGCCACCATCACCTTCGGCGTCGACCACATCGTCTCCGGTGTCGCGATCAACCTGCTCGCGCTCGGCGTGACGCAGTACCTGGCCAAGCTGTTCTTCAACAACGGCGAGGCCCAGGTCAAGGGCGGCAACCCCAAGCAGTCGCCGCCCGCCGACGCACTGCCCAGCTTCACCATCCCGGGTCTCTCCTCGGGCCTGGAGTCGATCCAGAACCACCATTGGTTCCTCATCTCCGACCTCGCCGGCATCATCGGCGGCCTGGTCACCGAGGTCTCCTGGGTCACCGTCATCGCGGTGCTGCTGTTCGTCGGCACCTGGTGGATCCTGTGGAAGACGGCCTTCGGCCTGCGCCTGCGCTCCTGCGGCGAGAACCCGATCGCGGCCGAGTCCCTCGGCGTGAACGTGTACTCCTACAAGTACGCGGCGGTCGCCGTCTCCGGCGGCCTCGCCGGTCTCGGCGGCGCGTTCCTCGCCCTGGTCACCTCGCACATCTACCTGGAGGGCCAGACCGGCGGGCGCGGCTACATCGGCCTCGCCGCGATGATCTTCGGCAACTGGCGTCCGGGCGGACTCGCCATGGGCGCGGGCCTGTTCGGCTTCTCCGACGCGCTCCAACTGCGCAACGGCGGCACCACCGTGCACGCCCTGCTGCTCCTGCTCGTCGTCCTCCTCGCGGCGCTGGCCGGCTGGAAGGCGTACAAGAAGGCGCTGTTCCAGGCCGCGATCAGCGCGGTGGTGGCCGTGGCCATCCTGGTCTGGTACCTGCTGACCGACGACGTGCCCGGCGACTTCGTCGGCGCCACCCCGTACGTCGTGACGCTGCTCGTGCTCTCGCTCTCCGCCCAGCGTCTGCGGATGCCCAAGGCGGACGGCATGCGCTACCGGAAGGGCCAGGGCAAGTGACGCCGACGCCCGACTGGGAAGCGCTGCGCACGGCGGCGCGCGAGGCCATGTCCCGCGCGTACGCGCCGTACTCGGGCTACCCGGTCGGCGCGGCCGCCCTGGTCGACGACGGGCGCACCGTGACCGGCTGCAACGTCGAGAACGCTTCGTACGGCATCGGCCTGTGCGCCGAGTGCGGGCTCGTCTCGGCGCTCCAGCTGTCCGGCGGCGGTCGCCTGACGCACTTCACCTGCGTCGACGGCCACGGCGACGTGCTCGTGCCGTGCGGCCGGTGCCGCCAGCTCCTCTTCGAATTCGGCGGCCCGGAGCTCCTGTTGGAGACTCCGGCGGGCATCCTCAAGCTGTCCGAGATGCTGCCCCAGGCCTTCGGCCCGGACCACCTGAAGTAACCCCGCGGCCCCGCACCCTGGTGCGGGGCCGCACTTTCAACTCCCCTCTATGCGCGTAGAGTCGCGTACGTACCAACGTGCACCAAGCCGGAAGGAATGCCATGGACGTCATCTCCGTCATCCGCACCAAGCGAGACCGGGGCGAGCTCTCTCCCGAGCAGATCGACTGGGTCATCGACGCGTACACGCGCGGCGTGGTCGCCGACGAGCAGATGTCCGCCCTTGCCATGGCGATCCTCCTCAACGGCATGAACCGCACGGAGATCGCCCGCTGGACCGCGGCCATGATCGCCTCCGGCGAGCGCATGAACTTCGACTCGCTCTCGCGCCCGACCGCCGACAAGCACTCCACCGGCGGCGTCGGCGACAAGATCACTCTGCCGCTCGCCCCGCTGGTCGCCGCGTGCGGCGCGGCCGTGCCGCAGCTCTCGGGCCGGGGCCTCGGCCACACGGGCGGCACCCTGGACAAGCTGGAGTCGATCCCCGGCTGGCGCGCGCTGCTCTCCAACGAGGAGATGCTGAACGTCCTCGACACCACCGGCGCGGTCATCTGCGCGGCGGGCGACGGCCTGGCCCCGGCGGACAAGAAGCTGTACGCGCTGCGCGACGTGACGGGCACGGTGGAAGCGATCCCCCTGATCGCCTCGTCGATCATGTCGAAGAAGATCGCGGAAGGCACCGGCTCGCTGGTCCTGGACGTGAAGGTCGGCACCGGCGCGTTCATGAAGAACATCGAGGACGCCCGTGAACTGGCCTCCACGATGGTCGCGTTGGGCACGGACAGCGGCGTGAAGACGGTCGCCCTCCTCACCGACATGTCCACCCCGCTCGGCCTGACCGCGGGCAACGCCCTCGAAGTCCGGGAGTCCGTCGAGGTGTTGGCGGGCGGCGGCCCCTCCGACGTCGTCGAGCTCACCATCGCGCTCGCCCGCGAAATGCTGGACGCCGCGGGCATCAAGGACGCCGACCCGGCGAAGGCCCTCGCGGACGGCTCCGCGATGGACGTCTGGCGCCGGATGATCACGGCCCAGGGCGGCGACCCGGACGCGACCCTGCCGGTCGCCCGCGAGCAGCACGTGATCACCGCCCCGTCCTCGGGCGTCCTGACCCGCCTGGACGCGTACGACATCGGCGTCGCCGCCTGGCGCCTCGGCGCGGGCCGCGCCCGCAAGGAGGACCCGGTCCAGGCGGGCGCGGGCGTGGAGCTCCACGCGAAGCCCGGCGACACGGTGACCGCGGGCCAGCCCCTGCTGACCCTGCACACGGACACGCCGGAGAAGTTCGAGTACGCGCTGGAGTCGGTGGCGGGCTCGTACGACGTGGCGCCGGCCGGCACCGCGTTCTCGGCTAACCCGATCGTGCTGGAGCGCATCGCCTGAGCTGTACGTTCCTCGAATGGGTGAACGGGACCGGTAGACCCTCTCCGGTCCCGTTCGGCATGCTGGACTCGTGACGAACCGACGCAGGGAGACCGCCATGAGCGCACTCACGGTTGGCCACGAGCCCGGCCAGGGCTGGGATGACCTTGTCCGTCTCTGGGAGGAGACGGACGCACCCGAGGGCTGCAAGGTGGAGATCATTGAGGGGATCGTCACCTTGTCACCAACGCCATCGAACGATCACAACGACATCGCTGACACTGTTCAGCGGCAGCTTTACCCCGGGATCCCTGCGGACTGGGGCATTTACCAGAGGCTTGCGGTCGCTGTCCCGTCCCGGCACGGAATGTACGTCCCGGACCTGTTGGTGGTTCCCAGACATGTGCTGACCGGGGGCAGGAATTTCATCCCTGCCGACGTGGCCGAGTTGGTGGTCGAGATCACCTCGCAGTCCAACGCGAGCCATGACCGCATCACGAAGGCCGCCGGATACGCACAGGCTGGCGTACCGCTCTATCTGTTGATCGACCGTTGGGCGCCCGGCGGCCCCACCGTCACTCTGTACGGGGAGCCCAAGGGTGATGTCTTCCGAACGCTCACGGCAGGCAAGTTCGGCGAGGCGGTCACTCTGCCCGCGCCCTTCGAGCTGTTGATCGAGACGAGCGACTTCCCAGGGCGCTAGGCCCCATCGGGACGGGGCGGGCGGCTCTGGCCTACCGATGAGTTCCGGGGCGTCCCGGGGTCTCATATACGTGGAAGCCACCGGTCCCGCGGAGCAGCAGCCTGTCCTCGTCGTCTCCGCCCTCGTCACCCTCGCCGACGTCCCGCTCCTGTGCGAGCGGCTGCGCGGGCTGTACGTGGGCGGGGCGCGGGAGGTTGTGTGTGACCTCGCCGCGCTGACCCGGGCGGACCTGGTGGCCGTCGAAGTGGTCGCCCGGCTGCGGCTCACCGCCCGGCGGGCCGGGGGGCGTGTCCTGATGCGGAATGCAGGGGCGGGGCTTGTGGCGCTGCTTGAGCTGACGGGGCTGGGGATCGACTAGGCGAGGAGCCTCGTCGGTCGGCTGTGGGTCGGTTGTGGCTGGTCGCGCCCACGCGGCGGAGCCGCACAATGTCACAGCCCCGCGCCCCTGGCAGGGTTGGTCCTGGCAGGCCGAGCATCTTCAGCCCGTCCGGCGTTTGAGGACGAGCGCCCTTCAGGCGCGATACGGGGTCTGGGGCGGAGCCCCAGGGCTCTCAGGGCGCCGGGACCGGGTGGCCCTCCTCGTCCAGGTGGGACGGCAGATCGAACAGCGGGAACCAGCGGGCCGTGTCCAGGAACGAGCAGATCCCCGAGACCTTGCCCCCGCTCGTTTCGATCACCATCAGGGCCCAGGGCGTGAACCCGCCCTTCTCGTGGTCCGGGTGGTAGTGGGCGAACGCGGGCGTGCCGTTCGCCACCGTCGGCAGGAGGCGGGAGCCCCGGCAGACCTCGCCCACCCCCAGCATCCAGCCCACGATGTCGTCGTGGCCGCGCAGCCACAGGTCGTACGGCGGCATCGACAGCGTGGCGTCCTCGTGGAGCAGGGCGGTCAGGGCCGTCATGTCGTAGCCCTCGAAGGCCGCCACGTACCGCTCAAGGAGCTTCTGCTGCTCCTCGTCCAGCGGGTCCGCCAGGTCCGTTTCCTTCGGCTCCGACTCGGCGAGCGTCGAACGGGCCCTCTGCAGCGCGGAGTTGACCGATGCGACCGTCGTGTCGAGCAGCTCGGCGACCTCCGCCGCCTTCCACGCGAGGACCTCGCGCAGGATCAGCACCGCGCGCTGCTTGGGCGGCAGATGCTGGAGCGCGGCGACGAACGCGAGCCGCACCGACTCGCGGGCCAGGGCCGCCTCCGCCGGGTCCTCGGTCGTCGGCAGCACCCGACCGTCCGGCACCGGCTCCAACCAGGTCACTTCCGGGCGGGAGTTGAGCTGGGCGTTGGCGACCGGCGTCGGTGCCGTCAGGTCCATGGGGCGGGCCCGCTTGTTGCCCGCGGTCAGCATGTCCAGGCACACGTTCGTCGCGATCCGGTACAGCCACGAGCGCAGCGAGGAGCGGCCCTCGAACCTGTCGATGCTGCGCCACGCCCGCACCAGCGTGTCCTGCACCGCGTCCTCCGCCTCGAAGGCCGAGCCGAGCATCCGGTAGCAGTACCCCGTCAGCTCCCTGCGGTGTCCTTCGAGGCGTACGTCCAGATCCGCCGCCGCTGCCAGATCACTCATCGGTCCACCCCATGTCGCGCCGTGTGGTGCCAGCACTTCGGAAGCTACCGGACCCCACTGACAATCGCGCGATTACCGACGAAGGCGCAGGTCAGTGACGTGCATGGACCAGGTGCAGGCGGTGGGTGCGGCGCTCGGCGCGGGCCGCGTGCGAGCCGTACAGGGTGACCGAGACGACGCCGAGCACCGCGAGGATGCCGAGCAGCACCGTGGCCGGCCAGCCCGCCGCGTGGAAGGCGACCGCGCCGAGCGTGCCGCCCGCGCTGGAGCCCAGGTAGTAGGCGGACTGGTAGAGCGCGGACGCCTGGGCGCGGCCCCGCTTGGCGGTGTGGCTCACCGAGGACGAGGCGACCGCGTGGCCCGCGAAGAAGCCGGCCGTGATGAGGACCAGGCCCGCCAGGATCGCGGGCAGGGAACTCGCCAGCGAGAGCAGCAGGCCCGCCGCCGTCGTGGAGACCGCCAGGTACAGGGCGCCCCGGCGGCCCACCCGGGCCACCAGCTTGCCGGCCGCGGCCGAGGAGACCGTACCGACCAGGTAGACCAGGAAGATCGAGCCGATCAGGCCCTGCGGCAGGTTGAACGGCGCCGCGGTGAGCCGGTAGCCGATCACCGTGTAGACCGCGCCGAACACCGTCATGAACAGCGCGCCGATCGCGTACAGGCGGACCAGGAGCGGGTCGGCGAGGTGGCCGCGCACCGTGCGGGCAAGGGCGTGCGGGTTCAGCGAACCCGGCGTGAAATTGCGGGCCTTGGGGAGCAGCAGCCGGAAGACGACCGCGCATGTCGCGGCCAGCGCGCCCACCGCGAGCAGGGCCGCGCGCCAGCCCCAGGCCTGCGCGACCCAGCCGGTCAGGATGCGTCCGCTCATGCCGCCGATCGAGTTGCCCGCGACGAACAGGCCGATCGCCGCGATCAGCGCCTTCGGCTTCACTTCCTCCGCCAGGTACGCCATCGCCGAGGCGGGAAGCCCCGCGATCGCCGCGCCCTGCACCGCACGCAGCGCCACCAGCCAGCCCACGTTCGGCGCGAACGGAACGAGGAGGCCCACCGCCACCGCGACCGCCAGGGACACCGTCATCATCCGGGTCCGCCCGAACCGCTCGGACAGCGCGCTCAGCGGCAGCACGAACAGGGCGAGGGCGCCGGTCGCCGCCGACACCGTCCAGCTGGCCGCGCTCGCCGTGGCTCCGAGGTCCGCGGAGATCAGCGGCAGCAGGGCCTGGGTGGAGTAGAGGAGGGCGAAGGTGGCGACACCGGCGGCGAAGAGCGCGAAGCTCATCCGGCGGTAGCCGGCGGCGCCCGGGGTGAGCTGGAGCGGGGAAGGCTGGGTGGAGGCGCCCACGGTGGTGGACGCCCCGGTACTGGCAGGAGGCATGCGTAGACCGTAGGCCTGCCTGCATTTATGCGTCCAATGCACAGATGGGCGACAATCGATCCACGTATGCATCAAGCGAGGTCAGAGAGGCGCGTGTCATTGAACAGTTACGAAGAAGACATGGCCATGGCACTCGCGCCGCGCCTCGCCTACTTCGCCGGGGTGGCCCGGCACGAGCACGTCACCCGCGCCGCCCACGAGCTCGGCGTGCCCCAGTCGACCCTGTCGCGCGCCATGGTCCGGCTCGAAGAGGACCTGGGCGTCGCCCTGTTCGCGCGCAAGGGCCGCACGGTCTCGCTGACCGCCGCGGGCCGCACCTTCCTCGGCTCCGCGGAGCGGGCGCTGGCGGAGGTCGGCCGGGCCGCCGAGTCGGTGCGCGCCGACGCCGACCCGGCCGCCGGCAAGGTCGCCTTCGGCTTCCTGCACACCATGGGCTCCGAAACCGTGCCGGGCCTCATCCGCGCCTTCCGGGTCGACCACCCCCGCATCCGCTTCACCCTCGTACAGAACTACGGCGAGGCGATGATCGAGCGGCTGCGGGCCGGGGAGCTCGACCTCTGCCTCACCTCGCCGGTGCCGGACGCGCCGGACCTCGCGGCCCGGCGTCTGGACGAGCAGCGGCTGCGCCTGGTCGTGCCCGACGACCACCGGCTCGCGGGGCGCAAGCGGGTGCGGCTCGCGGAGGCCGCCGACGAGACCTTCGTGACCCTGGAGCCCGGTTACGGGCTGCGCCGCATCACCGACGACCTGTGCGCGGAGGCGGGGTTCGCGCCGCGCATCGCCTTCGAGGGCGAGGAGGCCGAGACGCTGCGCGGCCTGGTCGCGGCCGGGCTCGGCGTGGCGCTCCTTCCGCCGCCCGCGGTCGCCCGGCCGGGCGTCGTCGAGCTGACCGTCACCGCCCCGCGCGCGGTCCGCGAGATCGGGGTCGCCTGGCTGGACGGCCACCCGGACACCCCGCCGGTGGCCGCCTTCAAGTCCTTCCTGCTGTCCCGGCGGGGGAAGCTGATCCCCGAGTAGCTCAGTCGCGTGCCGAGCAACTCCCTCATTTGTTGAGGGACTTGCCGAATCCGACGGCCAGCGGCATCCGCAGCCCCAGCGGCGGGGGCGCGGCGAACGCGTCCGTGACCGGGCGGGCGTACGGGCGCGAGAAGAGCGTGCCGAAGACGAAGTCGACGGCCAGCGCGTGGACTTCGGGCCGGTGCTGGCGCAGCGCGTGGCCGTCCGAGTGCACCTCGAAGCGGCAGGTGTCCCGGTTGGCCTTCTTGACGCGCTCGGCGAGCCGGTAGGACAGCTCCGGGTCGCTGCGCGCGTCATTCGTACCGTGCACGATCATCACGCGCCGGCCCACCAGCTGCTTCACGGGCTCCAGCTCGGCCGCCACATCGTCCTCGGGGATCCAAGGGGCCAGCGCCAGAACGGAGTTGACGGCCGGGTGGCCTGCCGCTCGCAGCGCGGCCCGGCCGCCCATGCCGTGCCCGGCCAGGCACACGGGCACGTCTCCGTAGCGGCGTACGACCTCGTCCGCGGCCCAGTCGGCGTCCGTGGCGAGCCGGGCGTCGCCGCCGTTCCAGCCCTGGCCGCGGTAGTGCACGGCGTGTGCCACCAGGCCCTCCTCGCGGCCGTCCCGGGCCAGCCTGCGGGCCAGCGGCAGGGCGGCCGCGTACGCGATGGGGGAGGGCCGGCGTGCCGAGACGGGGTCGCCGTCCGGGAGCACGAGGACCACGCCGCTGACCGTCGCGCCGGTGCCGGTCGCCCCGACGGCCCGTCCCAGCCGGGCAGCAGGCAGGGGAATCGCTTGCTGTGCCATGGCAGAACAGTCTCAGAAGCCGGGGTGTACTCCACCCGTCTGCACGGTCACTGTTACGTATCGACGGCGTTCGGACGCCCGGTGATCTACGCGCGTAGGGGCTAGAGTGCGCAGATGACGAGCCAGACCGCATCCGTACCCACCCCGGATCAGATCAGCCGTGCCCCGAAGGTGCTGCTCCACGACCACCTCGACGGGGGTCTTCGACCCGGGACCATCATCGACATCGCCGAAGCGACGGGATATACGGGCCTGCCCGAGACCGAGGCCGACAAGCTCGGCATCTGGTTCCGCGAGGCCGCCGACTCGGGCTCCCTGGAACGGTACTTGGAGACCTTCGCGCACACCTGCGCCGTCATGCAGACCCGCGACGCGCTGTTCCGCGTCGCCGCCGAGTGCGCCGAGGACCTCGCCGAGGACGGTGTCGTCTACGCCGAGGTGCGCTACGCGCCCGAGCAGCACCTGGAGCAGGGGCTCACCCTCGAAGAGGTCGTCGAGGCGGTCAACGCGGGCTTCCGCGAAGGCGAGCGGCGGGCCCGCGCGAACGGCCACCGCATCCGGGTGGGCGCGCTGCTCACCGCGATGCGGCACGCGGCCCGCGCCCTGGAGATCGCCGAACTCGCCAACTCCTACCGGGACTCGGGCGTCGTCGGCTTCGACATCGCGGGCGCCGAGGCGGGCTTCCCGCCCACCCGCCACCTCGACGCCTTCGAGTACCTCAAGCGCGAGAACAACCACTTCACCATTCACGCCGGCGAGGCCTTCGGCCTGCCGTCGATCTGGCAGGCGCTCCAGTGGTGCGGCGCCGACCGGCTCGGCCACGGGGTGCGCATCATCGACGACATCGAGATCGCCGACGACGGCAGCGTGAAGCTGGGCCGGCTCGCCTCGTACGTCCGCGACAAGCGGATCCCGTTGGAGATGTGCCCGACGTCGAACCTCCAGACCGGCGCCGCCACCTCCTACGCCGACCACCCCATCGGGCTCCTCCGCAAGCTGCACTTCCGGGCCACCGTGAACACGGACAACCGGCTGATGTCGGGCACCAGCATGAGTCAGGAATTCGAGCACCTGACGAATGCCTTCGGCTACACACTGGAGGACATGCAGTGGTTCACGGTCAATGCGATGAAATCAGCATTCATTCCTTTCGATGAACGACTGGCCATGATCAATGACGTGATCAAGCCCGGATATGCCGAGCTGAAGTCCGAATGGCTGTTCCAGCAGACCGCTACGACCAGCGGTTCTGCGGTCGCGGGCGGCTGATCTTAGATATAGGAAAACGGCCGGGAGTGTGAACTCGCGGCCGTTTTCCTGTGTTTGCGGCCCGGGTGGTCGGCTGACTAGCTTGACGAGTCGCTCACCTTTCCCACCCCAAGGACATATTTCTGATGAAGCAGTCTGCCAAGACGCTCGGTGTCGTTGCTCTCGGTGCCGCCTTCGCCGCCGCTGCCGCCGGGACGGCGTCCGCCGTCCCCGCGCTTCCGAACCTGGGACCACTGTCGACCGTCACCACGGGGACCCCGGTCGGCACCGTCGGCAAGGCGCTGCCCGCGGCCACCCCCAAGAAGACCCCGGCCGTCCAGCAGCAGTACAGCAGCGACCCGGTGGGCAGCCTGCTCGGCGGAATGCCGACCGGCCCGGTGGCGAACAACCTCTCCGGCGCCGCCACCCTGCCCGGCGGCCTCACCGGCTGAGCCCCCTCACGCCCTGCCGGGGCGCACACCCGTGAGCCGGGTGTGCGCCCCGGCAGTGTGTGAGTAGGGTCTGGATCATGCGTCCGAAGGCATGCGCCCGTGCGGCGGTGCTCACCCTGACCGCGCTGCTCGGCGCCGCGTGCACCGGGCCCCCGGACGGCCCGGTCGAATCCGTGAGCGGCCAGAAGTGGACGCCAACCGGCTTGTGGCGGGCGGCACTTGAGGCAAACGACGTGCCCGGATACGAGACCTCCGGCGACCCCTCGCCCGACGCGGTCCGGGACGCCCCGATCGCCGACCGCGCCGTGTGCGCGCCGCTCGCCGAAGTGATGGGCGAGGCGCCCGACGACCGGGCCCGCGCGACGGTGAGCCGGGGCCTCGGCTCACGGCGGACGCCGGGCCTCGCGGTATCGGCCTCGCTGTCCGCGTACGCGACACAGGACGCGAAGCACCTGATCGCGGAGCTGAGGACGGCGCTGGCCCGCTGCGGCAAGGAATTCACCACGGTCCTCGACGGCCGCAGGGCCGCCTACCGGGATGTGCGGGCCGTGCCGTACGCGGCGAACGGCGACGAGTCGGTCAGCTGGACGGCGTCCGCGCTCGCCCAAGGGGCGCCTGCGCCGGTGCACATCGTGGTGGTGCGCCAGGGCGCCACCATCGTGCGGTTCATGGCGATCAACCTGTCCGGGCGGGCGCCCGCGACGGTGACCGTGCCGCACGAGGTCGCCGACCGGCAGCTCGACAAGCTGGCCCGGACCGTCAAGGGCTGAGAGGCGAGGGCTCCGACTACCAGGCGGCGCGCGGCGACTTCTCGCCGGGGATCAGGGCCCACATCGCCAGGTAGATCAGGAACTGGGGTCCCGGCAGCAGGCACGAGACGAGGAAGATCACGCGCATCGTGGTCGCGGAGGTGCCGAAGCGCCGTGCCAGCGCTGCGCACACCCCGCCGATCCGGCGGCCTTCGGTCGGGCGGACAAGAGGGGCGCTCATGGCGGGCTCCTTCGGAGCTGGAGTGGGGAGCCGCTTCTTGGGGGCTCCCTTGCGATGTCTCCATGCTCCCGTCCGGAACGCGGGCGGACCATCGGGCTAAGGAGCGATCCCGACCCTGGGAATCGTCGGGGTACGCCCCTGAGGGGACTCCTCCCGAAGGACGGGGGCGGGCTGCTCGCGCTCGTTCCTGCGGCGCAGGCCCCGTCGTCCGGCCGGCACCACGGCGAGGTGGGCGAGGGCGACACCGGTGGTGTTCAGGAGCAGCGAGTCCACATCGGGGACCTGGCCGGGCACGGCCGTCTGCAGCAGGGCGATGCCGAGCGAGATCAGCGCTCCGGCGAGCACGGTGCGTACCAGGGAGGCGAGCGGGGAGACCTGGAGGCGGCCGCCGACCATCGGGAGCAGCACCCCCAGCGGGGCGAGCAGCAGCAGACCCTCGCCGATCCGGTGGGCGGCCTCAAGGGGGCCGAGCGCGAGGTCGGCCTTGATGCCGGCGAGCGGCGTCAGATTGGTGGCCGTCACCCACATCACGTCCCGTGGCCGCAGCGAGGTCCACGCCACGAGCAGCAGATGCGCGAGGAGGAGGACGAACCCCACCACGCGGAACCGGATGACGGCGCTGCCGCCTTGACCATGACGCTGCTGCACGCCCCCCAAGACGCCGCCCGCGGCGGGAACGGTTCCGCCGCGGACGGGTGATTCCGTTTGCCCGCCCGCGGGCCGCCCACCGGACTCCCGCTAGGTGCGGGTGGGGCGGGGGATGTCGCCGAGGGTGGCCGCGCTGTCCGGCCGGGACTTCATCTCCGAGGTGCAGGTGTAGCCGCGGGCCGGGTCCTCGCCGGGGCCGCCGAGCACCACCTGCTGGCTGCCGGGCGCGGTCGGGGTGTTCTCCGCGTACGTGCAGACCACCTGTGACAGGGCGAGCGCGGAGAGGTCCTCCGGGTTGCGGCTCAGGCGCAGCGCGCCCGCCGGGTCGTTCTTGTGGGCCGCCGTGACGGTGAGCGGGGCCTTGACCTCGGTGGCGAACCCGGCGTCCTTCTCGTCACCCGACGGCTGGGCCATGAGCTCGTCGAGCAGCGCCTGCGCGAAGCGGAGCCGGTCCTCGGCCCCCCTGCTCTCCGGGATCCGTACCGAACGCTGGGTCGTGACCAACTGCGCCCCGCACACCAGATAGACCTGCACGGTGATGCCCTCGAACTGCGGGGCGACCGCGCCGTTCGGCACCTCGCACGGCACCCGGGACGGCGCCGGGCCCGCGTCGACCGGGACCGAGGTGGGCCGGATGCCGCAGCCGGTGGCGGCGCCGCCCAGCGTGAGCAGCCCGGCCAGCGCGGCGGCTGCCCGGAGAAGTCGTCCTCTCACTGCTCCGCGCCCCCTTCCGGCGTCTCGGCGGTGGCGGGCTCGGTGGCGTCCAGCGGAAGCCGCAGCACGAACACGGCGCCGCCTTCGGGAGAGTTGGCGGCGGTGATGTCGCCGCCGTGGATGTGCGCGTTCTCCATCGCGATGGACAGGCCGAGCCCGCTGCCCTCGGAGCGCGGCCGCGAGGCGCTGGCCTTGTAGAACCGGTCGAAGACGTGCGGCAGTACGTCCTCGGGGATCCCGGGCCCGTGGTCGCGTACCGCGATCACCAGCTCGTCGCCCTCGACGCGGACCGCGACCCGGACCGGCGAGCCGCCGTGCTTGAGGGCGTTGCCGATCAGGTTGGCGAGGACGACGTCGAGGCGGCGCGGGTCGACGCGGGCCATGATGCCGCGCTCGGCGTCGAGTTCGACGGCGTCCAGCCAGGCCCGGGTGTCGATGCACGCGGTGATCTGGTCGGCGATGTCCACGTCGTCCAGGACCAGTCGGGCCGTGCCCGCGTCGAAGCGGGTGACCTCCATCAGGTTCTCGACCAGGACGTTCAGCCGCCGGGTCTCGGAGACCACGAGGCGCACGGCGGGCGCGATCATCGGGTCGAGGCTGTCCTCCTCCTCGTCGAGGACCTCGGCGACGGCGGTGAGCGCGGTCAGCGGCGTACGCAGTTCGTGCGACATGTCGGCGACGAAGCGGCGGCTGGCCTCCTCGCGCGCGCTCATGTCGGTGACCTTCTTCTCCAGGTTCTCGGCCGTCCGGTTGAACGTCCTTGAGAGATCGGCGAGTTCGTCCGTGCCGGAGACCCTGAGGCGGGTGTCGAGCTTGCCCTCGCCGAGCCTGCGCGCCGCGTCCCCGAGCCGCTGCACCGGCCGCAGCACGGTGGTGGCGGCCGCCTGCGCGAGCAGCGCCGAGGCGAGCAGCGCGAGGAAGGTGGCGATGCCGAGCGACCAGGCGAGGGAGTTGAGATCGCGCCGCTCCTGGTCGAGCGGGGCCAGCATGTATCCGGTCGGCCCGGCCCCGATGATCTTCGTGCCGCCGACCAGATACGGGTGCCCGCGCAGCGTGATCCGCTGCCAGAACAGGTGGTACGGGTAGGCGTTGGCCTCGGTGACCTTCTGCTTCTTGTTGACCGCGTCCTGCAGCGACGTGGGTACGTCGTCGAGCGTGAAGCCGTCCACGTTCGACGCCCCGACGATCGGCTTGCCGGGGGCGCGCTCGGCCACCAGCAGCACGTTGTAACGCGAGTTGCTGCTGTCCGCCATCTGCTTGGCGGCCACCTGCAGATCGTGCTCGACCGGCTGCAACGGCAGCGAGGCGGCCCGGTTCTGCATGCCCTGCCGGAAGTCGTTGAGCGCCGAGTCCTGCGTGCGGACCAGGACGGCCTCGCGGTTGAGCCAGTACGCGATGCCGGACGCGGAGACGGCCGCGGTCAGCGCGACGAGCGCGAACACCACGACGAGGCGCAGCCGCAGACTGGTCCAGCGCAGACCGGCGAGTATCGCTCGCTTCACTTGCCCTGCTTATCGGGGGTACGGGGGTGGTGCGACGGGTTCACGAGGGGGTGTCCAGGCGGTAGCCCACGCCACGGACGGTACGGATCAGCGTCGGTGAGGACGGCACGTCCTCGACCTTGGCGCGCAGCCGCTGCACACAGGCGTCGACGAGCCGGGAGTCGCCGAGGTAGTCGTGCTCCCACACCAGCCGGAGCAGCTGCTGGCGGGACAGCGCCTGGCCGGGTCGGCGGCTCAGTTCGAGGAGCAAGCGCAGCTCGGTGGGCGTGAGTTGGAGGTCCTCGCCGTTCTTGGTGACGGTCATCGCGGCCCGGTCGATCACCACGTTGCCGAACGCCGCCGAGTCGGTGGCCTCCCGCTCGCCGCGCCGCAGGACGGCCCGGATCCGGGCGTCGAGGACCCGCCCCTGGACCGGCTTGACCACATAGTCGTCGGCGCCGGACTCCAGGCCCACCACCACGTCGATGTCGTCGTTGCGCGCGGTCAGCAAGATGATCGGCAGCTGGTCGGTGCGCCGGATCCGGCGGCACACCTCGAAGCCGTCGATCCCGGGCAGCATCACGTCCAGCACGATCAGGTCCGGCCGCTGCTCGCGCAGCAGTTTCAGGCCGTCCTCTCCCGTCGCCGCGGTGGCCACACGGTGGCCCTGGCGTGACAGGGAGAGTTCGAGGGCCGTGCGGATGGCGTCGTCGTCCTCGATCAGCAACAGGAAAGGCACAGAGGTCATTCTGGCCCATGGGGGAGAGGAGCACGACCCCCGTCCGGCCTCCGGCCCGCAACTACGTGCGACGGGACCGCTGTGACGCCCCTGTGACAGTCGACGGACACCTCCATGAAACTGCCCGGGCAAGCTCTTCCTCGTAACCAAGCACGCCGAATGAAACAGACTCCACCGACGGGGGGCGCGAGATGAACGCACTGCACAGCACCAACTCCAGCGCAGTTGTGACGCGTCTCCACGACGTCGTACGGAGCGAGAAGTCCGGTGCCACGAGTGTGCGGGGGTGTGCTCGCGGCACCGGGCGTCAGCACCTGTCGTTCATGACGGTGATTGACGCCCCTTCGGTTCCGGTCGCGGGGGCCGGGAACGGGGGGAGCAGCGGGGAAGCGGCGTACAGGGCGGCATCGGGGGAGCGGACGAGCCTGTCGGAGGCGGAGTTCACCGCCTACGTCCAGGAGCGCCGCGCCTCCCTGTACGCGACCGCCTACCACCTGACCGGTGACCGCTACGAGGCGGAGGACCTGCTGCAGAGCGCCCTGTTCTCCACCTACCGGGCCTGGGACCGCATCAGCGACAAGGCGGCGGTCGGCGGCTATCTGCGCCGCACGATGACCAATCTGCACATCAGCGCCTGGCGGCGGCGCAAGCTCAACGAGTACCCGACCGAGGAGCTGCCGGAGACGGCCGGCGACACGGACGCGATGCGCGGCACCGAACTGCGCGCGGTGCTCTGGCAGGCGCTGGCCCGCCTTCCCGAACTGCAGCGCACGATGCTGGTGCTGCGCTACTACGAGGGTCGTACGGATCCGGAGATCGCGGACATCCTCGACATCAGTGTCGGCACGGTGAAGTCCAGCATCTGGCGCTCGCTGCGCCGGCTGCGCGAGGACGAGGTCCTCAGCTTCGGCCGTGACGAGGAGGAGTCCTTCGGCGAGCTGGTGGCCTGAAGGTCTGGGGGAGGGACGCGGGTGGTCCGCGGGGGACACGGGGGCCACTCACGGGGGTAACGGGGGAAGCGGCGGGGCCATCGGCCCCGCCGCTTCATTTCGTACGCCTTCGGCTAGGCGGCCGCCGCCGTGCGGCAGCGGCCGGCCGCCGCGCCCGCGATGCGGCCGAGCGCCTCCTCCTTGCCGCAGGGGTGGGCGCCGAGCGCCGTCTGGCGGGCGACGATCGCGCGCTCGGCGCGCATCAGGCGCCAGCCGCGGCGCAGCAGGAACGCCACCGACTTGCGGCCCTCCTTCAGATCGCGCAGCAGCCTGCGGCGGAAGGTGGTGGAGGGCCGGCCGCGCAGGCAGATCGCGTCCGCCAGCACCCCGAGCTCCTGGCAGCGGGTCACGACGTCGGCGGCGAAGATGCCCTCCGCGATGAACAGCGGGGTGCGGTCGATGCCGAGCGCGGTGGTGCCGGTGATGGAACTCGTCGCGATCGAGTAGACCGGCACGGCGGTGCGCCCCGTGCGGCACAGCTCGGTGATGGCGCGGACGGCGGCGTCCGCGTCCCAGGACAGCGGGGAGTCCCAGTCGATGTCCGAACTGCCCGCCACCAACGGCAGGGTCGGGTCGTCCCCTTCTTTGTAGAAGTCGTCGAGGCGCAGCACGGGCAGGTCCGTGCGGGCGGCGAGGGACGACTTGCCGGAGCCGGAGGGCCCCGACAGCAGGACGACGCGCGTCGCAATGGCAGATGAACTCACGGGACACCAGTGTGAGCCATGCACCCGGGAGTGGTACCCCTCGGGGAGGCCGTTGGTATCGAGTATCACATCTCAACTACGCTTCGTGATCGCGTGATTACGCATCTTCCGTACGAGAGTGAGTGGGATCCCATGGGACATCACGAGGCCCCCAACCCCGCCAGGGCCCTGCGTCACAGGGCGCTGCTGCGGGCCGGGCTCACCGTCACCGCGGTCGGCGCGGCCCTGGCCGGAGCGGGTTCGGCGGCGCAGGCCGCGCCCGCGGCCGAGGCTCCCGCGGCGGGCCAGAACGCGATGGCCACCGACCTCGCGGCGGCCGCGCAGGGGGTCACCGGGGCGACCGGCTACGCGATCGCGCCCGCGAAGACGCTGCGGGTCGACCCGCTGGCCAACACGGGGGTCGACCCGCTGGACAACGGCGTGGGCGCCCAGGTCGCCGACTTCAAGCCCGTCTCCACGGCGATGGCGACGAGCCCGGTGACGAGCGGCGGCGCCCTCAAGGACCTCCCGCTCACCGGCCGGGCCGCGGGGCTGCTGCCCGGCTGAGCCCGTGCACCCGTAGCCGGGACCCGGGCGTGCCTGAGGCCCCCGCCGGTCCAACTGGCGGGGGCCTCAAGGGAGTTGACTCAGTACGCCGAGCCGGACGCGCCCAGCGAACCCGTCGGGTGCCAGACCGTCTTGGTCTCCAGGAACGCGGTGAGGCGGTCGGTGCCCGGGTCCGCGGTGAAGTCCACGGCCTTGGGGCGCACGACGCGCTTGAGGTTGTCCGCCGCCGCGATCTCCAGGTCGCGCGCCAGGTCGGTGCCGGCGCCCGTCAGGTCGATCGCGTTGACGTCCTGGTGCGCGGCCAGCGGCGCCGCGATCTCCGCCGTCCTCCCGGACAGGACGTTGACCACGCCGCCCGGCAGGTCCGAGGTGGCGAGCACCTCGCCGAGCGAGAGCGCCGGGAGCGGCGCCTTCTCGGAGGCGATCACGATCACGGTGTTGCCGGTCGCGATGACGGGGGCGACGACCGAGACCAGGCCAAGGAAGGACGAGTCCTGCGGGGCCAGGACCGTGACGACGCCGGTCGGCTCGGGGGTGGAGAGGTTGAAGAACGGGCCCGCCACCGGGTTCGCCCCGCCCACGACCTGGCCGATCTTGTCGGTCCAGCCCGCGTACCAGACCCAGCGGTCGATGGCCGCGTCCACGACCGCGGCGGCCTTGGACCTGGATAGGCCCTCCGCCTCGGCGACCTCGCGCACGAACTGGTCCTTGCGGCCCTCCAGCATCTCGGCGATGCGGTAGAGGATCTGGCCCCGGTTGTACGCGGTCGCGCCCGCCCACCCGCCGAACGCCTTGCGGGCCGCGACGACCGCGTCCCGCGCGTCCTTGCGGGAGGAGAGGGGCGCGTTGGCCAGCCACTTGCCCTTGCTGTCGACCACTTCGTACACCCGGCCGCTCTCGGAACGCGGGAACTTCCCGCCCACGTACAGCTTGTAGGTCTTGAAGACGCTCAGCCGCGTCGGAGTCTCAGACATCGAGGTAGCCCTCCAGGCCGTGCCGGCCGCCCTCGCGGCCGAAGCCCGACTCCTTGTAGCCGCCGAACGGCGAGGTCGGGTCGAACTTGTTGAACGTGTTGGCCCAGACGACGCCGGCGCGGAGCTTGTTCGCGACCGCGAGGATGCGCGAGCCCTTCTCCGTCCAGATGCCGGCGGAGAGGCCGTACTGGCTGTTGTTGGCCTTGGCGACGGCCTCGTCCGGGGTGCGGAAGCTCAGCACCGAAAGGACCGGGCCGAAGATCTCGTCGCGGGCGATGGTGTGCGCCTGGGTGACGTTCGTGAACAGCGTCGGGGCGAACCAGTAACCGGCCGAGGGCAGGTCGCACGGCGCGGTCCAGCGCTCGGCGCCCTCCGCCTCGCCCGTCTCGGTGAGCGCGGTGATCCGGGCCAACTGCTCGGCCGAGTTGATCGCGCCGATGTCGGTGTTCTTGTCCAGCGGGTCGCCGAGGCGCAGCGTGGACAGGCGGCGCTTGAGCGAGTCGAGCAGCTCGTCCTGGATCGACTCCTGGACGAGCAGGCGCGAGCCCGCGCAGCAGACCTGGCCCTGGTTGAAGAAGATGCCGGTGACGATGCCCTCGACGGCCTGGTCGATGGGCGCGTCGTCGAAGACGATGTTGGCGCCCTTGCCGCCCAGCTCCAGGGTGACCTTCTTGGACGTGCCGGCCACCGAGCGGGCGATGGCCTTGCCGACGGCGGTCGAGCCGGTGAAGGCGACCTTGTCGACGTCCGGGTGCTCGACCAGGGCCGCGCCCGCGTCGCCGTACCCGGTGAGGATGTTGACGACGCCCTTGGGCAGGCCCGCCTGGCGGCAGATGTCCGCGAAGAACAGCGCCGACAGGGGCGTGGTCTCGGCGGGCTTCAGGACGACCGTGTTGCCCGTGGCCAGCGCCGGGGCGATCTTCCAGGCCAGCATCAGGAGCGGGAAGTTCCACGGGATGACCTGGCCCGCGACGCCCAGGGCGCGCGGGTTGGCTCCGAACCCGGCGTGGTCGAGCTTGTCGGCCCAGCCCGCGTAGTAGAAGAAGTGCGCGGCGACCAGCGGGAGGTCCGCGTCGCGGGTCTCCTTGATCGGCTTGCCGTTGTCCAGGGTCTCCAGGACGGCCAGCTCGCGGCTGCGCTCCTGGATGATCCGGGCGATGCGGAACAGGTACTTGGCGCGCTCGGAGCCGGGCAGCGCCGACCACTTCACGAACGCCTTGCGCGCGGCCTGCACGGCCCGGTCCACGTCCTCGGCGCCGGCCCGGGCGACCTCGGACAGGACCTCCTCGGTGGACGGCGAGACGGTCTTGAAGACCTTGCCGTCGGCGGCCTCGGTGAACTCGCCGTCGATGAACAGGCCGTAGGAGGGGGCGATGTCGACGACCGAGCGCGACTCGGGCGCGGGCGCGTACTCGAACGCGGCCGTCTTCTTTTCCATTGCCATGGTGATCAGTCCACCGTCACGTAGTCGGGGCCGGAGTAGCGGCCGGTCGCCAGCTTCTGACGCTGCATCAGCAGGTCGTTGAGCAGCGAGGAGGCGCCGAAGCGGAACCAGTGGTTGTCCAGCCAGTCCTCGCCCACGGTCTCGTTGACCAGGACCAGGAACTTGATGGCTTCCTTGGTGTTGCGGATGCCGCCGGCCGGCTTCACGCCGACCTGCGTCCCCGTCTGGGCGCGGAAGTCCCGTACGGCTTCGAGCAGTACGAGGGTGTTGGCGGGGGTGGCGTTGACCGCGACCTTGCCCGTGGAGGTCTTGATGAAGTCGGCGCCGGCCATCATGCCGAGCCAGCTGGCGCGGCGGATGTTGTCGTACGTCGACAGCTCACCGGTCTCGAAGATGACCTTGAGGCGGGCCCTGTCGCCGCACTCGGCGCGGACGGCCGCGATCTCCTCGTACACCTTGAGGTAGTGACCGGCCAGGAACGCGCCCCGGTCGATCACCATGTCGATCTCGTCGGCGCCGGCCGCGACCGCGTCCCGTACGTCCGCGAGCTTGACCGGCAGCGCCGCGCGGCCCGCCGGGAAGGCGGTGGCGACGGACGCGACCTTGACGTCGGAGCCCTTCAGCACCTCCTTGGCGGTCGCCACCATGTCCGGATAGACGCAGACGGCGGCGGTGTGCGGGGTGGTGCGGTCGGTCGGATCGGGGTGGACGGCCTTGGCGGCGAGCGCCCGGACCTTGCCCGGGGTGTCCGCGCCTTCCAGGGTCGTCAGGTCGATCATCGAAATGGCCAGGTCGATGGCGTACGCCTTGGCCGAGGTCTTGATCGAGCGGGTGCCGAGGGACGCGGCGCGCGCTTCCAGGCCCACCGGGTCGATGCCGGGGAGCCCGTGGAGGAAGCGGCGCAGCGCGCCGTCGGACGCGGTCGCGTCGGCGAAGGCAGCTGCGGGTGCATTGGTGGGCATGGTCACCAGATGAGCATATCTACGCGCGTAGCTGCCTGTACAGCCCCCGGGGCTCAGGTGAGCGGGGGTGAGCTCTGTCACGCGCCTGTGACATGGAGCGGACGCTTCTCGCACAGGTGCTCCATAGATTTCCTTCTGCAGCCCCGCCCAGCCTCAACGGCCCCACCCGGCAGAGGAGGCGGCATGCAACCTCTCCTTCTTCCTCCTCCGGCCGCTCGGCCGCCCTGCTCCACGGAGTCGTTCATGTCGACCTACACCCGCACCTCGCTCCGCGCCGCGATCGCCACCGCCGCGCTCGCCGCAGCCTTCCTCACCCCGGCGGCGGCCTTCGCGGCCACGTCGGCCCCGGCCCCGGCCTCTGCCTCGTCCGCCAACCGCTACGACGGTGAGAAGGTCCTCGTCTACAAGGACGCAGGCCACGGCGTGCTCGCGGTGCTCCGCAACGGGGCCGAGGGCCCCGAGGCGTGGCTGCGCGCGGCCGGTCCGGACTGGAAGCCGGGCGACGCCTGGGCGTTCAGGGTGCTGGGCGCGGTGACCCGGCAGGAGCCGAGCGTCACGGTGACCGAGTTCGTCCCCGGCCTCAAGGCGCAGCTGCTCAACGCCGGGACCGCCACACCGGTGCTGCGGATTACCGCCCCCGACGGCACTGTGAAGACGTACGACCTGCCCAAGGGCGCCCCGGCCAAGCCGTCGCCGAAGCCGAGCGACAAGCCGTCGGCGAAGCCGGGCCAGAAGCCGTCCGAGCCCGTCGCAACCAAGGGCTGCACGGTGACGCGGCGCGAGAACATCGGGGCCGGCACGCTCGCCGTCCTGTCGATCGGAACGCAGGGCCCCTCCGTCACGTTCGAGGCCGGCGACCACACCCCGGTCAAGGGCCTGGGCAAGCTCGACCGTCGGCACCCCAAGCTGCCCGGCTCGGCCGGCATCTACGCCGAGATCCTCAAC
This sequence comes from Streptomyces sp. WM6378, assembly GCF_001279695.1. Classification (GTDB taxonomy): domain Bacteria; phylum Actinomycetota; class Actinomycetes; order Streptomycetales; family Streptomycetaceae; genus Streptomyces. The sequence goes on along the minus strand of NZ_LGDD01000301.1, from coordinate 27,998 downwards.
CCCTACGGATCCGCACCGCAGTTGAAGACCCGGACCCAGGGCGGCGACACCCCCTACGGCTACGCCGCCTTCCCGAAGCTGCCCAAGGGCTGCACCCCCGACGGCACTTCCACCCCGGCCGCGGGCGGCGGCCAGACCACGGTCGTACCCAAGGGCGCCGTAGCGGCCGGCGCCGACTTCAAGCAGGGCGGCGGTGACGACACCGCGCTGATCGCGGGCGGCGCGGGGCTCGTCGTGGCCGGAGCGGGCGGGTACGTGGCGTTGCGCCGGCGGGGCGCCGCCCGCATCTGACCGCCCCGGGCGGGCCGCCCCACCGGCGGCCCGCCCTCCTCACGGCCCTCCCGGAGCACCCCATGTCCCGTACCCGTGCGGCCCGTTCGGCCGCCGCAGCCCTGTTCGTGCTCGCCGTCGGCGTCTCGGCCGCGGGCTGCGGCTCCGGTCCCGCGAAGCCCACCGAGCCCCCGAACATCTCCGCCGCCTCCAGCGCCCTTGCCGCCCCCAAGGCCGCGACCGCGCTGCCCGCCGCCAAGCCGGTACGGGTGAGGATCCCGGCGGCCGGGGTCGACGCGGGCCCCGTCCTCGACCTCGGGCTCGCCGCCGACGGCAGCGTCGAGGTGCCCTCCGTCGCCGACGCCGACAAGATCGGCTGGTACGACAAGGGCGTCACCCCGGGCCAGACCGGGCCCGCCGTGCTCATCGGCCACTTCGACACCGTCGACGGCCCGGCCGTCCTGAAGAACGTCTCCAAGGTCAGGGTCGGCGACATGATCTCGGTCGCCCGCGCCGACGGGAAGACCGCCGAGTTCAAGGTCCGCGCGCTCGAACAGGTCGACAAGAAGACCTTCCCGACCCAGAAGGTGTACGGCAACACCGACCGCCCCGAGCTGCGCGTCATCACCTGCGGCGGCGAGCTGACCGGCGGGCACCGCCCCGACAACATCATCCTGTACGCGGATCTGGTGGCCTGAGCGAAACCCGTCCCAGGGGCGTGAGGCAGAATCGGGCCATGACGAGCCCCACGCCGCCCGCCGAGCCGGCCTACGCCGACCGGACCTACCGCTCACCCGCCGGTATCGCCGGCGGCGCGCTGCTGCTTGCGATCGGTATCTGGCTCGGCGTCGACGCCGTGGCCCAGGGCCACGGCAACGCCCCCTGGCTGGCGCTCGCCGTGCTGCTGTGCGCGGTGCCGCTGATCGTCGCCTTCAGCTTCCGCCCCGCGGTGTTCGCGAGCGCCGACCGGCTCCTGGTGCGCAACCCCTTCCGTACGATCACGCTGCCCTGGGCGTCCGTGGCGGACGTGCGGGCCGGGTACTCCAGCGAGGTCTTCGACCAGTCCGGCGGCAAGTACCAGCTGTGGGCGATCCCCGTCTCGCTGCGCCAGCGCAAGCGGGCCGCCCGCCGTCAGGTGCGGGACGCCACGGTCGACGGACAGATCGGCGTCTCGGTCACGGCCGACGTCACCGACGCCAAGGCGCGCATGGCGCCCACCGACCAGTCCATCCGGGACCTGCGCGAGCTCGCCGAACAGGGCGCCTCGCGCGAGAGCGCACAGGGCGCGGTCGGCGTCCGCTGGGCGTACGAGGTCATCGCGCCCGCGGTGGCCGGGGCGGTCCTGTTCGTCGTCCTGATCGCCATCGGCTGACCCGGGTCACGGCGGGCCCGGCCACACCAGGAGCATGTACGCGCCGAGCCACGCCGAGGACAGGGTGGCGGCGCCGAGCACCAGGGCGGTGACCGTGCGGCGGGCCCGCGCCAGCGCGAGCGCGACCGGCAGGAGCAGCGGGAATCCGGGGACCAGGAAGCGGGCCCGCGGGAAGTAGACGCCGCCGCTGCCGAGGACGACCAGGAGCAGCGCCCCGGTGAACACCAGCAGGACCAGCGGCTGGCGGTCGGCGAGCGAGAGCAGGTACAGCCCGCCGGACAGGATCAGGACCAGGGTGACCAGGACCAGGAACAGCGGCGGCCGGTTCGCGTACACGAGGAGGGAACGCATGTCGCGCAGGGTGCCGATGCCGCCGTCCCACTCGTTGTCCCACACCTTCTGCACCGCGAAGTAGCCGTCCCAGCGGCCGAGCCGCAGCCCCACCCAGGCCACGTAGCCGCACCAGCCGGCCGGTGCGAGCAGACCGCCGAGCACCAGGCGCCGGTCGAACTCCCGGGCGCGTACGAGGGCCACCAGGGCGGTCAGTGAGACCGCGGCCGCGATCGCGATGCCGGTGGGGCGGGTCAGGCCCGCGAGCGCCGCCAGAGAGCCCGCCCAGACCCAGCGCCGGGTCAGCACGCAGTGCAGCGCCCACGCCGTGAGCGCGGTGAACAGGGACTCGGTGTAGCCCATCCACTGGACGACGCCGACCGGCAGCGCCGCCCACAGCACCGTGAGCAGGGCGCCCGTGCGGCGGCCGTGCAGGCGGTCGCCGACCGCGAACACGCCGCACGCGGCGACCAGCGAGCACCCGATCGCGAGCAGCAGCCCGACGCTGGCCCGCGAGCCGGGCGTGACGGCCGCGACCGCCTTGACCAGGCACGGGTACAGCGGGAAGAAGGCCAGGTTGTTCAGCTGGCCGGTGTGCAGCGAGTGGACGTAGCCGTGGTCGGCGATGCCGAGGTACCAGTTGGAGTCCCAGGACGTGGCGAGCGTCGGCCAGATCCCGTGGTGGCGCACGTGCGCCCACTTCGCGAGGACGAGCAGCCCGAAGAGGCGGACCACGAGATAGCCGAGCAGCGCGGGCCCGGCGTACCGAAGGGCGGTGCGCGCCCGCTCCCCGGCCGGCGGCCGGCCGGCCGTGCCGCGCGGGGCCGGGTGCCGGCGGGCGGCGGGGACGGGACGGCGACCGACCGCGGTCGTCGCCGGTGACGGTGCGGTCGGGGACACGGCGACAGCTCCTTGGCTCGGGCACGGCGAGAGGTACGGGTCACCCTTTCTCGCAAGTCCCCGCCGAATGCCGCACCGCTGCGTCAACTGCCGTACGAAATCACTCGAAAGCGGGAGTGGGGCGGTGGTCGATTGACCACCGCCCCACTCTGTTGCGTGCCGTCCGTCAGATGCCGGCGGCCGCCGCGAGGTCCTTCTTGATGCCGGTGAGCAGCTCGGCGGCCTTGGCGCGGGCCGCGTCCAGCTCGTCGGCCGAGCCGACCGGGACCACGACCTCCAGGTAGCACTTGAGCTTCGGCTCGGTGCCGCTCGGGCGCACGATCACCCGGGCGCCCTCCAGGTAGTACCGCAGACCGTCGGTGGGCGGCAGCTGCTCGGTGCCCTCCGTGAGGTCCTCCGCCTTGGTGACGGCGAGACCGGCGAGCGCGGTCGGCGGCTGCTCGCGCAGCCGGGCCATCGCGTCCGAGATCACGGTGAGGTCCTCGACGCGGACCGACAGCTGGTCGGTGGCGTGCAGGCCGTGCGCCAGAGCCAGCTCGTCCAGGAGGTCCAGGACCGTGCGGCCCTGCTCCTTCAGGACGGAGGCGAGCTCGGCGACGAGCAGGGCGGCCGTGATGCCGTCCTTGTCGCGCACGCCCTCGGGGTCGACGCAGTAGCCGAGCGCCTCTTCGTAGCCGTAGCGCAGACCGTCCACGCGGGCGATCCACTTGAACCCGGTGAGCGTCTCCTCGTAGCCGAGCCCCGCGGCCTCGGCGATGCGGCCGAGCAGCGAGGACGACACGATCGACTCGGCGAACACGCCGGACACGCCCTTGGTGACCAGGTGGGCGGCGAGCAGCGCGCCGACCTCGTCGCCGCGCAGCATCCGCCACTCGCCGTCCCGGTCCTTGACCGCGGCCGCGCAGCGGTCGGCGTCCGGGTCGTTGGCGATCACGATGTCGGGGTTCGTGCGGCGGGCCGTCGCGAACGCCAGGTCCATCGCGCCCGGCTCCTCCGGGTTCGGGAAGGCGACCGTCGGGAACGCCGGGTCGGGCTCGGCCTGTTCGGCCACGAGGACCGGCTCGGGGAACCCGGCCCGCGCGAACGCGGCGAGCAGCACGTCCTTGCCGACGCCGTGCATCGCCGTGTAGACGACGTTCGCGGTGCGCGGCGACCCGGGGGTCAGCACCGCGTCCGTACGCGCCAGATAGGCGTCCAGGACCTCGTCCCCGAGCACCTCCCAGCCGCTCTCGGGCCGCGGCACATCGTGCAGCGAGGCGACCGCGTCGATCTCGGCGGCGATCTCCGCGTCCGCGGGCGGCACGATCTGCGAGCCGTCGCCGAGGTACACCTTGTAGCCGTTGTCCCGCGGCGGGTTGTGACTGGCCGTCACCTCGACGCCGGCCACGGCGCCCAAGTGCCTTATGGCGTAGGCGAGTACGGGGGTGGGCAGCGGCCGGGGCAGGACGGCCGCCTTCAGCCCGGCGCCGACCATGACGGCCGCCGTGTCCCGCGCGAAGTCCGCGGACTTGTAGCGGGCGTCGTAGCCGATGACGACGAGCCCGCCCGCCCGTCGCCCACCACCACCCTCAACCGAGAGCGCTTCGCGCTCACCCTCTCGATCCTGGCCCTTCGCCTTCAGGTACGCGGCGAGCCCGGCGGCGGCCCGGATGACGACCGAACGGTTCATCCGCATCGGCCCGGCGCCCAGCTCGCCGCGCAGCCCGGCGGTGCCGAACTGCAGCGTGCCGCTGAACCGCGCGGCCAATTCCTCGGCGTCCGCGCTCTCGATGAGCTTCGCGAGCTCCTCGCGCGTCTCGCTGTCGGGGTCCTCGGCCAGCCAGGCCTGGGCCCGCGCGATCAGGTCCTGCGTCACGTTGTCAGCCTTTCGCGAAAAGGGGATCAGATGCGGTCGAGTACCCGGGTGAGCAGCTCGCCCATGCGCGCCGCCGAGTCGCGGCCCGCCTGGAGCACCTCTTCGTGGTTGAGCGGCTCACCGGTCAGACCGGCGGCGAGGTTGGTGACGAGCGAGATCCCGAGGACCTCCGCGCCGGCCTCGCGGGCGGCGATGGCTTCGAGCACGGTCGACATGCCGACCAGGTCGCCGCCGAGCACGCGGACCATGTTGATCTCGGCCGGGGTCTCGTAGTGCGGGCCGGGGAACTGGACGTAGACGCCCTCTTCCAGGGTCTCGTCGACCTCCTTGCACAGCGCGCGAAGGCGCGGCGAGTACAGGTCGGTGAGGTCCACGAAGTTGGCGCCGATGATCGGCGAGGTGGCCGTCAGGTTGAGGTGGTCGCTGATGAGGACCGGCTGGCCGGGGCGCATGCCCTCGCGCAGACCACCGCAGCCGTTGGTCAGCACGACGGTCTTGCAGCCGGCGGCGACGGCGGTGCGCACACCGTGCGAGACGGCGGCGACGCCGCGGCCCTCGTAGAAGTGCGTACGGCCGAGGAAGACCAGCGCGCGCTTGTCACCGATCTTGTACGAGCGGATCTTGCCGCCGTGTCCCTCGACGGCCGGCGGCGGGAAGCCGGGCAGCTCGGTCACGGGGAACTCGGCCTCGGGGGCGCCGAGGGCGTCGACGGCCGGCGCCCAGCCGGAGCCCATCACCAGGGCGACGTCGTGGGTCTCGGCGCCGGTGAGCTCGCGCAGGCGCGCGGCGGCGGCGTCGGCGGCGGCGTGGGGGTCCTGGAGCAGGTCCGGGGTGGCAGATGCGTTCACTGAGTCTCTCGCCTCGCGAAGGAACGTCGTCCCGCCCGGTGACTGTCCGGCCGGGTCCGGGGGTTTTCCCCCGGTAAAGAAGAATTACGCGCACGAGCGTAACCGCTGAAGTCCTACGCGCGTAGATGTGCAGGATAACGGACCTGGCCGATCCCTTTGTGGCTTCGCACGAAAGCGGCGCCGTTCCATCGCGCCGCAAAGGGGCGAAGCCCGGACCTGACCTTGCTTTTCAAGGAGGGCCGGGCTTCGGGGCCGGCCTCAGCAGGGCCGCTTGCGGAGTTCCATCACATAGTCGTGCGGCGCGCCCGCGGACTCGGCCGCGTCGGCCAGCTCGCCCAGGTACCGCGCCGAGGGCAGGCCGCCCTCGTACCCGTTCAGGACGTACAGCCAGGCCGCGTCCTCGCCGTCCAGCGTGTGCACGCGCACCCGCATCCGGCGGTAGATGTCGAGCCCGACCCCCTCCCACCGGTCCATCGACTCCTCGTCGAGCGGCGCGATGTCGTACAGGGCGACGAAGACCTGCGAGCGGGGTGCCTCGACGATCGTCGCGAGGGCGCCCTCCCAGCCCATCTGCTCCCCGCCGAACGTCAGGCGCCAGCCGTTGAGCCAGCCGGTGCCGCGCAGCGGGGAGTGCGGGGCGCGGCGGGTCATCAGCCGCGGATCCAGGTTGCCGGCGTACGCGGCGTAGAGCGACATGGTGTCGAGGGTACGACAGTGGCCCGCGGGGGTACTTCGCGCGGCCCGCCCGCGTCCGGGCCCGGCGGATCGCGCCACGGCGGCCGAATGCCGCCCCCGGGGCGAGGACACTTGAAGCGTGCGGGACAATGAGGTACGTACTGCGTTCCCCCGGGGCCCCGCCCCGGACCCCCGGCCGGGCGGGCAGGCAGGCCGGGATCGACACTACGAGGCGGACTTTTTCGTGACGCGGATCGTGATCATCGGTGGCGGACCGGGCGGATACGAGGCGGCCCTGGTGGGCGCCCAGCTCGGTGCGGAGGTGACCGTCGTGGACTGCGACGGTCTGGGCGGGGCGTCGGTGCTCACCGACTGCGTGCCGTCGAAGACCCTGATCGCGACGGCCGAGGTGATGACCACCTTCGACTCTTCGTACGAGGAGTTGGGCATCCTCGTCGCCGACGACACGCCACCCGAGGAGCAGTCCGCCCGCGTCGTCGGCGTGGACCTCGGCAAGGTCAACCGACGCGTCAAGCGCCTCGCGCTCGCCCAGTCCCACGACATCACCGCCTCCGTGACCCGGGCCGGCGCCCGCGTCATGCGCGGCCGCGGCCGGCTCGCCGGGCCGCAGGGCATCGACGGCACGCGCGACGTCATCGTCACGGCGGCCGACGGCACCGAGGAGATGCTCACCGCCGAGGCCGTCCTGATCGCCACCGGCGGCAGCCCGCGCGAGCTGCCCGACGCGCAGCCCGACGGTGAGCGGATCCTCAACTGGACGCAGGTGTACGACCTGGACGAGCTCCCCGAGGAGCTCATCGTGGTCGGATCCGGCGTCACCGGCGCGGAGTTCGCCGGCGCGTACCAGGCGCTCGGCTCCAAGGTCACCCTCGTCTCGTCCCGCGACCGGGTGCTGCCGGGCGAGGACCCGGACGCGGCCGCCGTCCTGGAGGACGTGTTCCGCCGCCGCGGCATGAACGTCATGGCCCGCTCGCGCGCCGAGTCCGCCAAGCGCGTCGGCGACCGCGTCGAGGTCACCCTCTCCGACGGCCGCGTCATCAGCGGCTCCCACTGCCTGATGGCCGTCGGCGCGATCCCCAACACCGCGAACATGGGTCTTGAGGAGTCGGGCGTCCGCCTCAAGGAGTCCGGCCACATCTGGACCGACAAGGTCTCGCGCACCTCCGCCCCCGGCGTGTACGCGGCCGGCGACGTGACCGGCATCTTCGCGCTGGCCTCGGTCGCCGCCATGCAGGGCCGGATCGCGATGTACCACTTCCTGGGCGACGCGGTGGCCCCGCTGAACCTGAAGACCGTCTCCTCCAACGTCTTCACCGACCCGGAGATCGCCACCGTCGGCTACACGCAGGCCGACGTGGACGCGGGCAAGATCGAGGCCCGCGTCGTCAAGCTGCCGCTCCTGCGCAACCCGCGCGCCAAGATGCAGGGCATCCGGGACGGCTTCGTCAAGATCTTCTGCCGGCCGGGCACCGGCATCATCGTGGGCGGCTGTGTCGTGGCCCCGCGCGCGAGTGAACTGATCCATCCGATCTCGATCGCGGTCGACAACAATCTGACGGTCGAGCAGATCGCGAATGCGTTCACCGTGTACCCGTCGCTGTCGGGCTCGATCGCCGAAGTGGCCCGTCAGCTGCACACCCGCAAGAAGGCCGGAGAGGCGTAACTTCCCTGGTGGGACAGGGGGTTGTCGAGTGGGACGCGAGGCCTGGGAGACCCGGGCCGGGCGTATACCACTCGGTGACCCCCTTTGAGTGCACCTTCTGTTATTCGGCGCAAACTGCTGAGAATATTCGGCCGCTCAGGTTACTGTCAGTTTCGTGTTCGCTGCAGAACGTCGCCAATTGATCCTCGAAATGGTGCGCGCCAACGGGGCGGTATCGCTCCGTGAGCTCGCCCGCGTCGTCCAGACCTCCGAAGTGACCGTACGGCGGGACGTGCGGGCGCTGGAGGCAGAAGGACTCCTCGACCGCCGGCACGGCGGTGCGGTGCTGCCGGGCGGGTTCACCCGCGAATCCGGCTTCCCGCAGAAATCCCATCTAGCGACCGCGGAGAAGACGGCCATCGCCGACCTCGCCGCCGGTCTCGTCGAAGAGGGCGAGGCCATTGTGGTCGGCGCGGGGACCACCACGCAGGAGCTGGCCCGCCGGCTCGCGCGGGTTCCCGGCCTGACCGTCGTCACCAACTCCCTCTTGGTGGCACAGGCGTTGGCGCACGCCAACCGGGTCGAGGTCGTCATGACCGGGGGCACCCTGCGCGGCTCCAACTACGCCCTGGTGGGCAGTGGTGCCGAGCAGTCCCTCCAGGGCCTCCGGGTCTCCCGCGCCTTCCTGTCGGGAAGCGGCCTGACGGCCGAACGCGGCCTGTCCACCTCGAACATGCTCTCCGCGAGCGTGGACCGCGCGCTGGTGCAGGCCGCCGCCGAGGTCGTGGTCCTCGCCGACCACACCAAGCTCGGCACCGACACCATGTTCCAGACGGTGCCGACCGACGTGATCACCCGCCTGGTCACCGACGAGCCGCCGGGCCACGACGACCGTGCCGCCACCGAGTTGCAGGCGCTGGCCGACCAGGGCGTGCAGATCGCCGTGGCGGGCCCCGCGGGCGCGGGCGGCGAGTCCGCGCCCGGCCGCCCCCCGCGCCGCGACATGCCGCTCCCCGGCCAACGCCGCACCCACGGCCCCGGTACGGGCCCGCAGTTGCGCAGCGCGGCATCGATGGGCGAGCCGCAGGGGCCGGGCGAACGGGCGCGGGTCGCGGATCTGCGACGGCGCTGAGGCGGACACTCCCTAGTCCTTGAGGCCCCGGTAGGTCAGGGCGAGCAGGCGGTCGGCCAACTCCGGGTCGTCCGGGGACTGTTCGGCCGCCAGCGCGATGGCGTTGGTCAGCTGCATGAGGTCGGCGATGGTGACGTCGGCTCGTACGGAACCGGCTTCCCGGGCCCGTACGAGCAGGGCGTCGCCCGCCTCCCGCATCGGCTCGCTGCACCTGGCCAGGGCCGAACTCGCGTCTCCCGAGGCCGACATGAGGGCGCGGGCCAGGCCCCGGTACACCCCCGCGTGCGTGATGATGGCGCGCAGCCACTCGATGAGCGCGGTGCAGGGCTGCTCGGCGCGCAGCAACTCCCTTGAGCGGTCCAGGAGTACGTCCACCTCGCTCTGGAACACCGCGCTCAGCAGGGCGTGGCGGGTGGGGAAGTGCCGGTACAGGGTGCCGATGCCCACGCCGGCCCTGCGGGCCACGTCCTCCAGGGAGGTGTCCGTGCCGTGCTCCGCGAAGGCGGTGCGGGCTACGGCGAGCAGGCGGTCGTGATTGCGCCGCGCGTCCGCCCTGAGGGGCCGGAGCCCCGCCCCCGTTTTCCCATCCATGGCCCCAGCATGCCACCCGGACCCACCGGGGGTGGCAGGCCGGCAGCGCCGGGGCTCCGCCCCAGACCCCGTTGGTTCCCCCGCCCCGCCCCTTCCCGCAGGGTGTTACAGCGGGGAGGGGCGGGGCGGGGGAAAGGCGGGAGCCCCGGCCGCGTTCGCGGTCGGGGCTCCACTGCGCGTCAGCGCGTCAGTCCTTGATCTCGCAGATCATCGCGCCGGAGGAGACGGAGGCGCCCACCTCGGCCGAGAGCCCCTTGATCGTGCCGGAGCGGTGCGCGTTCAGCGGCTGCTCCATCTTCATGGCCTCCAGGACGACGACGAGGTCGCCCTCGTTGACCTGCTGGCCCTCCTCGACCGCGACCTTCACGATCGTGCCCTGCATGGGCGAGGCCAGGGTGTCGCCGGAGGCGGCGGAGCCCGCCTTCTTCGCAGCGCGGCGCTTGGGCTTGGCGCCCCCCGCCGCGGCGGTCCGGGCCAGGGTCATGCCCAGGGACGAGGGCAGGGAGACCTCAAGGCGCTTGCCGCCGACCTCGACGACGACCGTCTCGCGGCCCGGCTCCTCATCCGTCTCCGCGTCGGCCGGGGCCGTGAACGCGGGGATCTCGTTGACGAACTCGGTCTCGATCCACCGGGTGTGGATACGGAACGGGTCGGCCGTGAACGCCGGGTCCACGACCACCGCGCGGTGGAAGGGAATCGCGGTCGCCATGCCCTCGACGTTGAACTCCGCCAGAGCGCGCGCGGCCCGCTGCAGCGCCTGCTCACGCGTCGCGCCGGTCACGATCAGCTTGGCAAGGAGCGAGTCCCAGGCCGGGCCGATCACGCTGCCGGACTCGACGCCCGCGTCCAGACGGACACCCGGGCCGGTCGGCGGTGCGAACACCGTGACCGTGCCCGGCGCGGGCAGGAAGCCGCGGCCCGGGTCCTCGCCGTTGATGCGGAACTCGAAGGAGTGCCCGCGCACCGCCGGGTCGTCGTAGCCGAGCGCCTCGCCGTCGGCGATGCGGAACATCTCGCGGACCAGGTCGATGCCGGTGACCTCTTCGGTGACCGGGTGCTCGACCTGGAGGCGGGTGTTGACCTCCAGGAAGGAGATCGTGCCGTCGGTGCCGACGAGGAACTCGACGGTGCCCGCGCCGACGTAGCCGGCCTCGCGCAGGATCGCCTTCGAGGCGGCGTACAGCTCCGCGTTCTGCGCCTCGGTGAGGAACGGTGCCGGGGCCTCCTCGACCAGCTTCTGGTGGCGGCGCTGGAGCGAGCAGTCACGGGTGGAGACGACGACCACGTTGCCGTGGGTGTCGGCCAGGCACTGGGTCTCGACGTGGCGCGGCTTGTCGAGGTAGCGCTCGACGAAGCACTCGCCCCGGCCGAACGCCGCGACGGCCTCGCGCACCGCGGAGTCGTACAGCTCGGGGACCTCTTCGAGGGTGCGGGCGACCTTCAGGCCGCGGCCGCCGCCGCCGAAGGCGGCCTTGATAGCGATGGGCAGGCCGTGTTCCTCGGCGAACGCGACGACTTCGTCGGCGCCCGAGACCGGGTCCGGGGTGCCCGCGACGAGCGGGGCACCGGCACGCTGGGCGATGTGACGGGCCGCCACCTTGTCGCCGAGGTCGCGGATGGCCTGCGGGGGCGGGCCGATCCAGGTCAGACCGGCGTCGAGGACCGCCTGGGCGAACTCGGCGTTCTCGGAGAGGAATCCGTAGCCCGGGTGGACCGCGTCCGCTCCCGAGTCGGCCGCGGCCGCGAGCACCTTGGCGATGTCCAGATAGCTGGCCGCCGGAGTGTCACCGCCCAGGGCGAACGCCTCGTCCGCTGCCCGGACATGCAGTGCATCCCGGTCCGGATCGGCGTAGACGGCTACGCTCGCGATCCCGGCATCCCGGCAGGCCCGGGCAACACGGACAGCGATTTCGCCACGGTTGGCGATGAGCACCTTGCGCACGATGGCTCCCTCCTTGAAACAAGCTGAGTTTAGGGAAGCCGCACACTGGCTTACGACCCATCCCCAATGGTGAGCTTGCCCACACGGAGTGTGATTCGAGGCACGCTCAAGTCGCGAAATCCCTTGTCGCACCACGGTACGCCGGGCTCCCGTACCGCACAGTAGCGGTGCGGTGTGGTCAAGGTCTCTGTCTCCGGGGCCAGCAGGTCGCCGGGTTTCTTTGTGGAGTCCCTACGAACGGCCGAAGGATTCTTTGCGACCCGGCCCCCGCGCGGCGAGGCGCTTCACTCCGGACCGGTCACCGTTCTTGTCCGGACCCTTGTACGAACCATTACCGGTTAGTAGCGTGCGCAACGTATCCGTACTAGGGGTAACAGGGGGTGTCGCGCGTGCTGCGCCGACCGATCGCCATCGTGGCCGCGCTCATTCTCTTCGCCGAGGCCTGCGCCGTCGTGTTCGTCAACTGGGTGCTGGGCAAGGTCGCCGACAACCAGCACATGTCCATGGCCGGGCTCGATCCTGACGCGATCTCCACCGGAGCGTGGGTCGCGGGCGCCCTGTTCGGGGTCTTCCTCGCGGCCTGCGGCGTCGTCCTGCTGCTCATCGGCGTACGCGACCGCGCCCCCGGCCGGTTCGCCCGCATCGCGCTGATCGTCTGCGCGGTGGTGCACGGGGTGCTCGGCGCGCTCACCGTCGGCCTGGTCGGCTGGCCCGCCTTCGCCTACCTGATGGTCGTGCTCGCGCTGCTCGTCCACGTACTCCTCGCATACGTGAAGGAGCGCCCCGAGCCCGAGCCGAAGGACGGCGGGGCCCCCGACGGAGCCCCGGCCGCCGCCTGAGTCCCGGCGCTACACCCAGAGGTCGGTGATCGAGACGCCGAGCTCGGCGAGCAGCCTGCGCAGCAGCGGCAGCGACAGTCCGATGACGTTTCCGTGGTCGCCCTCGATCGAGTCGACGAAGGGGGCCGAGCGGCCGTCGAGCGTGAACGCCCCTGCCACGTAGAGGGGTTCACCGCTCGCCACGTACGCCGCGATCTCCGCGTCGGTGGGCTCGCCGAACCGCACGACCGTCGACGCGGTCGCCGAGGCGCGCTCGCCGGTCGCCGTGTCGATCACGCAGTGGCCGGTCTGGAGCACGCCGGAGCGGCCGCGCATCGCCTTCCAGCGGGCCGTCGCGTCCTCGGCGTCGGCGGGCTTGCCGAGCGCCTGGCCGTCGAGTTCGAGCACCGAGTCGCAGCCGATGACCAGCGCGTCGGAGGCCTCGGCCCGGCCGGCCACCGCGTCCGCCTTCGCCTCGGCGAGCACGAGGGCGAGCTCGGCGGGGCTCGGTGCGGTCAGGGCGTCCTCGTCGACGCCGCTGACGATCACCTCGGGCGCGAGCCCGGCCTGGCGGAGCAGCCCGAGCCGGGCGGGCGATTGGGAGGCTAGGACGAGGCGGCGCTGAGCAGTCATGCGCGCCATCGTAGGCGCCCCGGCCCGGCCCCGGCCCCTCGGTGCCGGGCTGTCAGTGCAGGCTGACCACGAGCATCGCGATCACCATGGCCAGGGCCAGGAACAGGCCCGCGCGGCGCATCATCGCCTGGGCGTCGCGCAGTTCCTTGGGCGGCTCGTTCTCCGGGTCTGACCACAGCATGTAATCGATAGTGGGACCAGGGCTGTTGGCGCGCCTGAGTACGGGTACTCAGGATGCCCGGTGCCAATTGACTAATTGCGGACCAGTACTTCATCTCCCGTTCATGTGCGGGCGCGTACCGGCCGACTGTTGCCACTGTTGCCCCCGCTCGGCAAACAGTTCACGGGTTCCATTAGCTGTCGGGGGCTGTTACTGTCTCGACGAGTTAACGGAACCCGGGAACCATTAATCGGGCTCCGGTCTGTCGCGAACATGGGGAGATCGCCATGAACAAGGCCGGGATCAGCAAGGCCGGGATCGGTAAGGCCGAGGTCGACAAGGCAGGGATCAATAGGGCCGTTCGCCGGGCTGCCGTTCCGCTGGCCGCCGGTGCTGCCGCGCTCGCGCTGCTCGCCGGAGCCCAGCCGTCCGCCGCCCGGTCCGTCGCGTGGGGTGCCGCCTGGGCCGCGTCGCCGCAGCTCCCCGCGACCGGATTCACCCCCAACTGGTCGCAGGAGGGCTTCTCGCACCAGAGCGTCCGCCAGGTCGTCCGCGTCACCGAGGGCGGTGACCAGGTCCGGATCCGGCTTTCCAACGCGTACGGCACCTCACCGCTCGCCCTCACCGGCGCCACCGTCGCCAAGGCGGGGCAGGGTGCGGACGTACAGCCGGGCTCCGTAAGGGAGTTGACCTTCGGGGGCGAGAAGTCCGTCAGCATCCCGGCGCGCGGCGAACTGCGCAGCGACGCGGCCCGACTCGGGCTCGACCGGCTGGAGTCGGTGACCGTCACGCTCTACTTCGCCGGGACGACCGGGCCCGCCACCTTCCACGCGCAGGGCTTCGCCGACACCTACCGGGCCGAGGGTGACCACCGGGCGGACCCGTCGAGCCGCGCCTTCGCCGCCGCGACCAGCCGGTCCTGGTACTACCTCTCGGGCGTCGAGGTCGGCGGCGGGGCGAGGCGGGACGGCGTCGCCCTGTTCGGGGACTCCATCACGGACGGCTTCGGCTCGACGTCCGGCGCCAATCGCCGCTACTCGGACGCGCTGGCCGAACGCACGGGCAGGCCCGTCGTCAACGCGGGCATCGGCGGCAATCTCGTACTCAACGACTCGGCCTGGTACGGCGAGCGCTCCGCCGCGCGCTTCGGGCGGGACGTCCTCGACCAGCCCGGCGTCTCGACCGTCGTCGTCCTCGAAGGCGTCAACGACATCGGGTTCAGCGAAGCCCGGAAAGGGCCGAAGCCGCAGCCCACGTACCTGCCCGCGCCCGTGGTCTCCAGTGCCCAACTCATCGCTGGATACCGGGAGTTGATCCGCCAGGCGCACAGCAGGGGACTGAGGGCCGTCGGTGCGACGCTGCTGCCGCTGAAGGGCTCCGACCACTGGGGGCGGCACTCGGCGCGGGTGAGTGACGAGGTCAACGAGTGGATCCGCACGTCGGGCGCGTTCGACGCGGTGGCCGACTTCGACAAGGCGCTCGCCTCGAAGACCGACCCCGACCGGCTCGCCCCGTCCTACGACTCGGGCGACGCCCTGCACCCGAACGACGCGGGGTACCGGGTCATGGCGGAGGTGCTGGCCAAGCTCCTCTGACCACCCCCTGGGGCTCCGCCCCAGACCCCGTATCGCGCCTTAAGGGCGCTCGTCCTCAAACGCCGGACGGGCTGAAGACGCCAGTACTGGCCGACACCAGTCCTGTTAGGGGCGCGGGGAACTGCGCGACCAGCCACGCACGGTCCGCAGGCGTAGGGCGCTAGGGGCGCGGGGAACTGCGCGGACGGTCATGGACGGCCCGCTGTCACAAACCCCGCACCCCCCCCCGCGGAGCGGGTTACGCCGGCCAATACGTCCTGGCCCACGTGCGCGTCCCCGGCCGGGGCAGCGCGCGCCGGGCGATCCGGGCAGGGTCGGACCACCCCTCGGGCGCCCGCGCCGCGGCGGACGTGGCCGAGGCCGTCGCCGCGGCGCGTGCCTGGACCACCGCGAGTGCGGCGGCCAGCTCCTCCGGGGTCGGATTGCCCCGTACGACCTTGATCACAGCGGCTCCTTGCGGGGTGGCTAGAGGGGGATGTTGCCGTGCTTCTTCGGAGGGAGGGATTCCCGCTTCGTGCGCAGCTGACGCAGGCCCTTCACGATGTGGGCGCGGGTCTCCGAGGGCATGATCACCGCGTCGACGTAGCCCCGCTCGGCCGCGATGTACGGGTTGAGCAGGGTGTCCTCGTAGTCCGCGATCAGCTCGGCGCGGGTCGACTCCGCCTCATCCGGGTCCGTGACCGCCGCGATCGTGCGGCGGTGCAGGATGTTGACCGCGCCCTGCGCGCCCATGACGGCGATCTGCGCGGTCGGCCAGGCCAGGTTGAGGTCGGCGCCCAGGTGCTTGGAGCCCATGACGTCGTACGCGCCGCCGAACGCCTTGCGGGTGATGACGGTGATCAGCGGGACCGTGGCCTCGGCGTACGCGTAGATCAGCTTGGCGCCGCGGCGGATGATGCCGCCGTACTCCTGGTCGACGCCGGGAAGGAAGCCCGGCACGTCCACGAAGGTCAGGACCGGGACGTTGAACGCGTCGCAGGTGCGCACGAAGCGCGCGGCCTTCTCGGACGCGTTGATGTCGAGGCAACCCGCGAACTGCATCGGCTGGTTGGCGACGATGCCGACCGGGAAGCCCTCGACGCGGCCGAAGCCGGTGACGATGTTCGGCGCGAACAGGGCCTGGGTCTCCAGGAACTCGCCGTCGTCCAGGACGTGTTCGATCGCCGTGTGCATGTCGTACGGCTGGTTCGCGGAGTCCGGGATGAGCGTGTCGAGCTCGCGGTCCTCGTCGGTGGTCTCCAGGTCGGCCTCCTCGGGGAAGGCCGGGGGCTCGCTCAGGTTGTTCGACGGCAGGTAGGAGAGAAGGGACTTGACGTATTCGATCGCGTCTTTTTCGTCGCCCGCCATGTGGTGCGCCACGCCGGAGGTGGTGTTGTGGGTGCGGGCGCCGCCGAGCTCCTCGAAGCCGACGTCCTCGCCGGTGACGGTCTTGATGACGTCGGGCCCGGTGATGAACATGTGCGAGGTCTGGTCGACCATCACCGTGAAGTCGGTGATCGCGGGGGAGTACACCGCGCCGCCCGCGCACGGGCCGACGATCAGGGAGATCTGCGGGACGACGCCCGAGGCGTGCACGTTGCGGCGGAAGATCTCGGCGAACAGGCCGAGCGCGACCACGCCCTCCTGGATGCGGGCGCCGCCGCCGTCGTTGATGCCGATGACCGGGCAGCCGGTCTTCAGCGCGAAGTCCATCACCTTGACGATCTTCTCGCCGTAGACCTCGCCCAGCGAGCCGCCGAAGATGGTGAAGTCCTGCGAGTAGACGCACACCGGGCGGCCGTCGACGGTCCCGTACCCGGTGACCACGCCGTCCCCGTACGGGCGGTTCTTCTCGATGCCGAAGTTGGTCGAGCGGTGCCGGGCGAACTCGTCCAGCTCGACGAACGAGCCCTCGTCCATGAGCAGGTCGACCCGCTCACGGGCCGTCAACTTGCCCTTGGCGTGCTGCTTTTCGATCGCGCGCGCGGAGCCGGCGTGGGTCGCCTCGTCGATGCGGCGCTGCAGATCCGCCAGCTTTCCGGCGGTGGTGTGGATGTCGACGGTGGCGTCGCTCTGGGCGTTTTCCGGCTCGGACATCGGGATGCGGCTCCCTGCCTGGTCACGGGGGTGGTGGCTACTGACTCGTAGGGTAGTGGCGCGGATACGGTTCGGCAGTGCGGCGTTTGCCACACCCGGGGCGCCTTGCAATTGCGGCCTAACCTGGCTGCATGACACCCCCGGACGCTTCCGACAGCCGCTGGTCCGACCTCGACCGGCCGCCCCTGAACGCCACCGCGCTGCGCCGCGCCCTGCTGCGGCCGGAAGCGCTGTGGACCGCCCTGGACGTGGTCACCGCGACCGGCTCCACCAACTCCGACCTCGCCGCGAAGGCGGACGAGCTGGGCGAGGGCGCGGTCCTGGTCGCAGAGGAGCAGACCGCGGGGCGCGGGCGCCTTGACCGGCGCTGGTCGGCGCCGGCCCGCTCCGGCCTCTTCTGCTCCGTCCTGCTGAAGCCGGGCGCGTCCGTGCCGGTCGAGCGGTGGGGGTGGCTGCCGCTGCTCACCGGGGTCGCGGTGTCGACGGGGCTCGCGCGGGCGGCGGGCGTCGACACGGCGCTGAAGTGGCCCAACGACCTCCTCGTCACCGTGGACGGGGAGGAGCGCAAGGCGGGCGGGATCCTCGCGGAACGGGCCGGCGCGGAGGGCGTCGTCGTCGGCATCGGCCTCAACGTGACCCTGCGCGCCGACGAACTCCCCGTCCCCGGCGCGGGCTCCCTCGCGCTCGCCGGAGCCGTCTCCACGGACCGCGACACCCTGCTGCGCGCGGTTCTCCGCTCCCTTGAGCAGTGGTACGGGACGTGGCGCGCGGCCTGTGGCGACCCGGCGGCGTCCGGCCTCCAGGAGGCGTACGCGAAGGCCTGCGCGACGCTGGGCCGCACGGTGCGGGCGGAGCTGCCCGGCGGGCAGTCGGTCAAGGGCGAGGCGGTGGCGGTGGACGGCGACGGGCGCCTGGTCCTGGCCACGGAGGAGGGCGTGCAGCGCCCGGTGGCGGCGGGTGACATCGTCCACCTGCGGCCGGCCGCACCCTAGGCGGGTGGAGTGGTCGCTCCCGGGACGTGAGCTACGGCACACCTGCCGTATCGTTGAGCCCGATCCAGCGACAGATCGGCAGGGCAGTGCGCAGGCAACGGGCAGGAGGCGGCCGGTGACCGTCGACGAGACACGGTCCGGTGCGGGCGCCGGTACCGGTACCGGCGCCCGCACCGGCGGCGCCTCCGGCACCCCTTCGGAGCCCCCGGCCTCCGCGTATCCGACGCCGCACCACGCCGTCGACCACACCGCCGAGCCGACCGACGACCCGCTCGCCATCCGCCTGGAGCAGCTCATCCTCGGTGCCGACCGGCGCTACACACCCTTCCAGGCGGCCCGTACCGCGGGCGTCTCCATGGAGCTGGCGTCCCGGTTCTGGCGGGCCATGGGGTTCGCCGACATCGGGCAGGCCAAGGCACTCACCGAGGCCGACGTGCTGGCCCTGCGCCGGCTCGCCGGACTCGTCGAGGCAGGGCTGCTCAGCGAGCCCATGGCGGTGCAGGTCGCGCGCTCCACGGGGCAGACCACCGCCCGGCTGGCCGAATGGCAGATCGATTCTTTTCTGGAGGGTCTCACCGAACCCCCCGAGCCCGGCATGACCCGTACGGAAGTCACGTACCCCCTGGTCGAGCTGCTGCTGCCCGAGCTGGAGGAGTTCCTCGTCTACGTGTGGCGGCGCCAGCTCGCCGCAGCCACCGGGCGCGTCGTGCAGGCCGCCGACGACGAGGAGATGGTGGACCGCCGCCTCGCGGTGGGCTTCGCCGACCTCGTCGGGTTCACCCGGCTCACCCGGCGCCTGGAGGAGGAGGAGCTCGGCGAGCTCGTCGAGGCCTTCGAGACGACCGCCGCCGACCTGGTCGCGGCGCACGGCGGGCGGCTCATCAAGACGCTGGGCGACGAGGTCCTGTTCGCCGCCGACGACGCGGGCACGGCCGCCGAGATCTCGCTGCGGCTCATCGAGACGATGGCCGGCGACGAGACGATGCCCGCCCTGCGCGTGGGCATCGCGTTCGGCACGGTCACGACCCGCATGGGCGACGTGTTCGGTACGACCGTGAACCTCGCGAGCCGGCTCACCTCGATAGCCCCCAAGGACGCCGTCCTGGTCGACGGGGCGTTCGCCGAGGAGCTGGCCCGTACCGGCGACGCCCCCGTCTCCGAGGCGCAGGCCGCCCAGGACGCGCTGGCCGCCGAGAAGGAGGGCGAGGAACCGGCCCCCGCCGCGAAGTACCGCTTCCAGCTCCAGCCCATGTGGCAGCGCCCGGTGCGCGGCCTCGGAGTCGTGGAGCCCTGGCTCCTGCACCGGCGCGAAGCCTAGGATCACCCCGACGTAACGTTCGTTAACGGAGGGGTTTCCATGGCTGAGCAGCGGTTCGGGGAGTTCGTCGTCGTTCGGCGCGAGGGGTACGTCGCCGAGCTGGTGCTCGACCGGCCCAAGGCCATGAACGCGGTGTCGACGGAGATGGCCCGTTCCATCGCCGCCGCCTGCGAGGCGCTCGGCGCCGACCCGGACGCCCGGGTCACCGTGGTGAGCTCCACGAACGAGCGGGCGTTCTGCGTCGGCGCGGACCTGAAGGAGCGCAACTCCTTCAGCGACGCCGAGCTCGTACGCCAGCGGCCCACCGCCCGCGCCGCGTACACCGGCGTGCTCGAACTGCCCATGCCGACCGTCGCCGCCGTGCACGGCTTCGCCCTGGGCGGCGGCTTCGAGCTGGCGCTCGCCTGCGACGTGATCGTGGCGGACGCCACCGCCGTGGTCGGCCTGCCCGAGGTGTCGGTCGGCGTCATCCCCGGCGGCGGCGGTACGCAGCTCCTGCCGCGCCGGGTCGGCGCCGCCCGCGCCGCCGAGCTGGTCTTCACCGCGCGCCGCGTCGAGGCCGCGGAGGCAAGGGAGTTGGGGCTCGTCGACGTGCTGGCCGACGACGCCCGTACGGAGGCGCTCGCGCTCGCGGGGCGGATGGCGGTCAACTCGCCCGTCGGGCTGCGCGCGGCGAAGCGGGCGATGCGGCTCGGCCAGGGCCTCGACCTGCGGGCCGGCCTGGAGGTCGAGGACGCGGCTTGGCGGTCGGTGGCGTTCTCGGGGGACCGGGCGGAGGGCGTGGCCGCGTTCAACGAGAAGCGGAAGCCGGTGTGGCCCGGGGAGTGATCCTGGGTGCGCCGCGGCGGGTGTGAGGCGACACCTCAAGGGTCAAAACCTCCCAAACCTCCCTAAGCTGGAGGAATGGGTGGAGAGGATGCCCGGCTGCGGGCCGTGGTTTCGCTGGCGCAGGCCATGGCCGCGACGCACACGCGGCGCGAGGCCTGGCGTGCGGCGGCGCTCGGCGCGCGGGACGCGCTCGGCGGGAACTTCGCCGCGCTCTCGGTGTGGGAGCGTGAGCTGGGTCGCCTTCGCGTGCTGGTGAACGAGGGCGAACGGGCCGACGGGGAGGAGGAGTTCCCCGAGGACGAGACGTATCCGGTGCACCAGTTCCCCGAGATCACCGAGTTCCTGCACGAGCGGTGGGCGGGCGGTGGCGAGCCCGACGCCTGGGTCGAGACGGCCGCCGCGCCGCCCGAGGGCCGGGCGGGGTACTGCCATGAGAGGGTCACCGCGCTGCGCAGGCGCGGCCGGGGCTGCTGCGTGGTCGCCCCGATCGTGCTGCACGGGCGGGCCTGGGGCGAGCTGTATGTGGCCCGGCCCGTCGGGGCGCCCGTCTTCGGCGCGGCCGACGCGGACTTCGCCACGGTCATCGCCTCCGTCGCGGCGGCCGGGATCGCCCAGACCGAGCGCCTCGAAGAGGTGCGCCGGCTGGCCTTCACCGACCCGCTCACCGGGCTCGCCAACCGCCGGGCGGTCGACATGCGGCTGGACCGGGCCGTCGAGCGGCACCGGACGGACGGCTCGGTCGTCAGCCTCGTGGTCTGCGACCTGAACGGGCTCAAGCGGGTCAACGACACGCTGGGCCACGCGGTGGGCGACCGGCTCCTGGAGCGCTTCGGATCGGTGCTTTCCCTGTGCGGGGCGATGCTTCCGGGCGCGCTGGCCGCGCGGTTGGGCGGGGACGAGTTCTGTCTGCTGTCCGTGGGGCCCTCCGCCGATGAGGTCGTGGCCGTGGGGGAGGAACTCTGCCTGCGTGCGGGGGAGTTGGAGCTGGGGGAGGGGGTTGCGTGCGGGGTGGCATCGACGGGCGACCCCATCGGCCCGGTGCGCTCGGCCCGCCGACTGTTCCGCCTCGCCGACGCGGCTCAGTACCGGGCGAAGGGCGCGAAGTCGGCGAAGCCGGTGGTGGCGGGGCGGGACGGAGCGGTCCTGCGCCTCGCCGACGCGCCGCCTGCCGCTCCGCATGACCGGCGGAGGTTCCGGGGGCGGAGCTGAGCGCTTCCGCGTGTGGGTGGTCGGGTGCGGGCCGTCCGTGGCTGGTCGCGCAGTTCCCCGCGCCCCTGAAAGGGGACTGTTCGCACCCGGCGCCGCACGGGCGCCCGGAACTGTTCGATCCAGTAAGGACCCACCCTCTCCTCTGCTAGTGACATGACGGGATTCAATCCGTAGGGTGCTGAATATGGATATGCACACTGTCGTGGTGGGGACCTCCGGGACCACCCCCGAGGACGTCATCGCCGTGGCCCGCGGCAACGCGAAGGTCGAGCTCTCCGCCGGGGCGCTCGACGCGCTGGCCAAGGCGCGCGAGATCGTCGACGCGCTGGCCGCCAAGCCGGAGCCGGTGTACGGCGTCTCCACCGGCTTCGGTGCCCTCGCCTCCCGGCACATCAGCCCCGAGCTCCGCGCCCAGCTGCAGCGCAACATCGTGCGCTCGCATGCCGCCGGCATGGGCCCGCGGGTGGAGCGCGAGGTCGTCCGTGCGCTCATGTTCCTGCGCCTGAAGACCGTCGCCTCCGGGCACACCGGCGTGCGCCCCTCCGTCGCCCAGACCATGGCCGACGTGCTCAACGCGGGCATCACCCCGGTCGTCCACGAGTACGGCTCGCTCGGCTGCTCCGGCGACCTCGCGCCGCTCTCGCACTGCGCCCTGACGCTGATGGGCGAGGGTGACGCCGAGGGCCCCGACGGCGTCGTGAAGCCCGCAGGCGAGCTGCTCGCCGCGGCCGGCATCGAACCCGTCGAGCTGCGCGAGAAGGAGGGCCTCGCCCTCCTCAACGGCACCGACGGCATGCTCGGCATGCTGTGCATGGCCATCGCCGACCTGAAGAAGCTCTACACCTCCGCCGACATCACCGCGGCCCTGTCCCTCGAAGCGCTGCTCGGCACCGACAAGGTGCTCGCCCCCGAACTGCACGCCATCCGCCCGCACCCGGGCCAGGGCGCGTCGGCCGCCAACATGCTGGCCGTGCTGAAGGGTTCGGGCCTGACCGGCCACTTCCAGGAGGAAGAGGCGCCCCGCGTCCAGGACGCGTACTCGGTGCGCTGTGCCCCGCAGGTCAACGGCGCCGGCCGCGACACCATCGCGTACGCCCTGACCGTCGCCGAGCGCGAGCTGGCCTCCGCCGTCGACAACCCGGTGGTGCTGCCCGACGGCCGCGTCGAGTCCAACGGCAACTTCCACGGCGCCCCGGTCGCCTACGTCCTGGACTTCCTCGCCATCGCCGCCGCAGACCTCGGCTCCATCGCCGAGCGCCGCACCGACCGGCTCCTCGACAAGAACCGCAGCCACGGCCTTCCGCCGTTCCTCGCGGACGACGCCGGTGTCGACTCGGGCCTCATGATCGCCCAGTACACGCAGGCCGCCCTGGTCAGCGAGATGAAGCGGCTCGCGGTGCCCGCCTCCGCCGACTCCATCCCGTCCTCCGCCATGCAGGAGGACCACGTCTCCATGGGCTGGTCGGCCGCGCGCAAGCTGCGCACCTCCGTCGACAACCTGACCCGCATCATCGCCGTCGAGATGTACGCGGCGACCCGCGGCATCGAGCTGCGCAAGGGCCTCACCCCGGCGCCCGCCTCGCAGGCCGTCATCGCCGCGGCCCGCGCGGCCGGCGTCCAGGGCCCCGGCCCGG
Source organism: Streptomyces sp. WM6378 (assembly GCF_001279695.1). Lineage (GTDB taxonomy): Bacteria > Actinomycetota > Actinomycetes > Streptomycetales > Streptomycetaceae > Streptomyces. Next base: position 5,157 of record NZ_LGDD01000301.1, on the reverse strand, counting down.
ACCGCTTCCTCGCCCCCGACCTGGCCGCCGCGGACGCCTTCGTGCGCGAAGGCAAGCTGGTCGCCGCCGTGGAGCCGGTGACGGGCCCGCTCGCCTGACCCGCCCGTACGGAAAGGGCCGCCCGGGATGGCACATCCCGGGCGGCCCTTTCGTATGCCCAACTCACTTACGCACAGCGGCAGTTGAGGTGCCTGCGGAGTGGTCAGCAGGCCCGCGATCTACGGACCGAGTACGTCACGAACCCCGCCCCGAGGCCCAGGAACAGCGTGCCGCCGACCAGGTAGGGGGAGGTGTTCGCGCCGCCGGTGTCGGCGAGGGCGAGGGGGCCTTCGGCCGGGGCGGGGGCGGCCCGGTACGCGGAGTGCGCGGGGGGCGTCGAAGGGTGCTGCTCGTCCGTCGCGTTGGCGGACGGGACGAACCAGAGGGCGCAGAGCAGAGTGCCCGCCGCGGTGGCGGTGAGCAGGGGGCGGCGAGCGACGGACAAGTGAGCGATCCCCTTGCGAGTACCTCGAATTGGCGGGATGCGCTGATGCTAGTGAAAGCAGCGGGTCGCGGGAAAGTCGAGGATGGCTTGAGCCCTACGCTCCCTCGCATGAGCGAAGAAGAGACATCACGGTTTGTTCGGCTCCGCGTCGATTTGGTCCTGGAGATCGAGGACGCCGAGCAGCTGGCGGCGGCCGCCCTGGTCCGCATCGCCGAGGACCCGGCGATGCGGGCCGAGGAACGCGCGCATGCCGAGGCGGCCGTGCGGGAAGACGCAGCGGAGGCCCTCGCCTACCTCGTGGACCCCGTGGACCTCGTGGAGGCGCTGCCGGGCGCGGAGCTTGTCCAGGCCTCGTGGAGCAGCGAGCGGGTCGGCTACGACCCCGACGACGAGGAATGGGACCTGGACGAGGAGGACAGCAATGACGAGGACTGACGGCCACTGAGAGGCGGGCGGGCGGGTGCGAGGGAAGCCGGGACGACCTTTTGGTGATCTTGTACCGTCCCGCCCCGACCCGTCCGCCGGTGCGTGGTGTGCCCCACATTCACCCCCGCTGCACAACTGCGACGGGCAGTCTGATGTCCTAGTCGAGATGACTTGGGGGGACGAGGCGACGATGGAGAAGCGTGTGAAGACGGAGAGTAAGCGCCGCAAGCAGGGTCTCGCGGCGGCGTGCGCGGTGCTCGGCGGCGTACTGGTCCTTTCTGCCTGCAACGGTGGCGGCGACTCGGGCGCCAAGGCCGACAGCTCGTCCTCGGCGCAGGCGGCGGCCGACAAGGCGGCCGCGAAGGACACCTCGGACGCCAAGATCACCATCGCGCCCAAGAACGGTGCCGACAACGTCGGCATCAACAGCGACACCAAGGTCACCGTCGCCGACGGCAAGCTGACCGACGTGACGCTGACGTCCGCCGACGGCGCCAAGGTCGCCGGGAAGATATCCGCCGACGGCCTGAGCTGGGCGCCGGAGAAGGCCCTGAAGCGTTCGGCGACCTACAAGATCACGGCGACCGCGGCGGACGCCAAGGGGCGCCAGGCGCACGAGAACGCCTCCTTCACCACCGTCTCCCCGAAGAACAGCTTCATAGCCAACTTCACGCCCGAGGACGGCTCCACCGTCGGCGTCGGCATGCCCGTGTCGATCAACTTCGACAAGGCGATCACCAACAAGAAGGACGTCCAGGCCAAGATCACGGTCTCGTCCAGCAGCGGCCAGGAGGTCGTCGGGCACTGGTTCGGCTCGCAGCGCCTCGACTTCCGGCCGCAGGAGTACTGGAAGGAGAACTCGACCGTCACCATGAAGATGGACCTGGACGGCGTCGAGGGCTCCAACGGCATCACCGGCGTCCAGGAGAAGACGGTCACCTTCAAGATCGGCCGCAACCAGGTCTCCACCGTCGACGCGAACACCCACACCATGACCGTCACCCAGGACGGCAAGGTCGTGAAGACCATCCCGATCTCCGCGGGCTCGCCCGAGCACCCGACGTACAACGGCCAGATGGTGATCTCCGAGAAGTACAAGGAGACCCGCATGAACGGTGCGACCGTCGGCTTCACGGACGACGACGGCAAGGGCGAGTACGACATCAAGGACGTCCCGCACGCCATGCGCCTGTCCGCGTCCGGCACCTTCATCCACGGCAACTACTGGGGCGCCAAGTCCATCTTCGGCAGCGCCAACACCAGCCACGGCTGCGTCGGCCTGTCCGACACCAAGGGCGCCGGCGACGACAGCACCATGGCTGCCTGGTTCTACGACCACTCGATCACCGGCGACGTCGTCGTCATGAAGAACTCCCACGACAAGACGATCCAGCCCGACAACGGCCTCAACGGCTGGAACATGAGCTGGGACCAGTGGAAGGCCGGCTCCGCCGGCTGATCCCCGCCCTACGTGCGCACCGGCTGCTCGGCGCTCCAACTGCCGAGCAGCCGCAGCGACTCCGCCGACTTCGAGCCCGGCTCCGCGTGGAAGGTGACCAGCGACAGGTCGTGCGCGTCCGGCAGCTTCAGCGTCTCGTACGCCAGCGTCAGCTCACCCACCACCGGATGGCGCAGCCGCTTCACGCCATGGCCCTTGTCGGCGACCGTGTGCGCCGCCCACATCGAGCGGAACTCCTCGCTCTTGACCGACAACTCGCCGATCAGCGCGGTCAGTTGAGGATCGTCGGGATAGCAGCCCGCGCACAGCCGCAGCACGCTCACCACATCGACCGCCTTGGCGTGCCAGTCGACGTACAGCGAACGCGACGCCGGGTCGAGGAACACGTGGCGCGCCAAGTTCCGTTCCTGCGGCGGCAGTTGGGACATGTCGCCGAGCAGCGCCGCCGCCATCCGGTTCCAGCCGAGGATGTCCAGACGCGGCCCGACGAGGTACGCGGGCACCCCCTCCATCGCGTCCATCAGTTCCTGCAGCGCCGGACGGAACTCGTGCGCCCGCGCGGCCGAGGCGCGCTTCTTCTTCGCCTTGCCCTTGGCGAGGTGGGTCAGGTGGTTCTGCTCGGTGTCGTTCAGGCGCAGCGCCCGCCCGATCGCCTCCAGGACCTCCACCGACACGTTCTGCGCGTTGCCCTGCTCCAGGCGCGTGTAGTACGCCACCGACACCCCGGCCAGCTGCGCCAGCTCCTCCCGCCGCAGGCCGGGCACCCTGCGGTGGCGCCCGTGGTCGGGCATCCCCACGTCCTCGGGCTTCAGCCGGGCCCGGCGGGAGCGGAGGAATTCGCTGAGTTCGGCACGCTGGTCCATGACACCCCAGTATCCGGGGTCACCGGCCTGGTCGTACGACCGGGAGCCTGACCCTGTCAGTGGTACGCACGCTGGACGTAGGCAGAACAGGGGCCTGGGTGACCGGCTGAAAGTGATGCAGGCTTGATCTCGTACCCCAAAGATCTGAGGAGAACGGCATGACCACCGTCGCTGCCTACGCCGCCCCCGCCGCCAAGGCTCCCCTGGAGCGCACCACCATCGAGCGCCGTCCGGTGGGCCCGAACGACGTACTCATCGAGATCAAGTACGCCGGCATCTGCCACTCCGACATCCACCAGGCCCGCGAGGGCTGGGGCCAGGCCATCTTCCCGATGGTGCCCGGCCACGAGATCGCCGGCGTGATCACCGAGGTCGGCTCCGCCGTCACCAAGTTCCAGGTCGGCGACCGTGCCGGCGTCGGCTGCTTCGTCGACTCCTGCGGGAAGTGCGAGGCCTGTCTGTCGGGGCAGAACCAGTTCTGCCAGGACGGCGTCTCGACGTACAACGCCATCGGCCGGGACGGCAAGCCCGCCTACGGCGGCTACTCCACCCACATCGTCGTGGACGCCGACCACACCCTGCGCATCCCCGACAGCATCCCGCTGGACGTCGCGGCCCCGCTGCTCTGCGCCGGCATCACCCTGTACTCGCCGCTCAAGCGCTGGCAGGCCGGCCCCGGCAAGAAGGTCGCCATCCTCGGGCTCGGCGGCCTCGGCCACATGGGCGTGAAGATCGCGCACGCGCTCGGCGCCGAGGTGACCGTGCTCAGCCAGTCGCTGCGCAAGCAGGAGGACGGCCTCAAGCTGGGCGCCGACCACTACTACGCGACCAGCGACGAGGACACCTTCAAGCAGCTCGCCGGCTCCCTCGACCTGATCGTCTCCACCGTGTCCGCGCCGCTGGACCTGGGCGCGTACCTCTCGCTCCTGAAGACGGGCGGCGCGTTCGTCAACGTGGGCGCCCCCGAGGAGCCGAACGCGCTCAACATGTTCGGCCTCATCGGCGGCAACAAGATCCTCGCCGGTTCGATGATCGGCTCCATCGCCGAGACCCAGGAGATGCTCGACTTCTGCGCCGAGCACGGCCTGGGCGCCGAGATCGAGCTGATCCGCGCCGACCAGATCAACGAGGCGTACGAGCGGGTGCTGGCCAGCGACGTGCGCTACCGCTTCGTGATCGACGCCGCGACGATCTGATCCTCGGCGGTCGCGGTGCTGCGGCCCCGGAGGCTTCCCGCCTCCGGGGCCGTTCGCGTGCCCCCGCTCGCCGCCGCTTACTTCCGGGGTGATCGACCGGGTCGGGCGGAGGGCGAGTGGTCCGAGGCGCTGGTGATCATCGAGTTCCCGGGCATCGACGAGGCGGCGGGTGCTTCCGTCGTTCCGGCTTGGGGCCGCCCGACGGGCTGCCCGGCGGATCATGGCCTGACTCCCTTGTCAGGAAAGGTAGTTGGAGCCGAGCCGGTAGGTGCCGGGCGCTGTGACCGTGAGGCGGGTCCAGCCGTCCGGGGCTCGCTCGACGCGGGCGCCCTTCGCCCGCAGCCAGGGCGAGTACGCGATCCGCACGGTGGCCGAACCCGGCCGGTCCATCCGCACGACCAGCTCGGCGTCGTCGCCCGAGAGCGGGGTGCCGGGTGGCGAGACGAGCGGGGTGGCGTCGCGGACGCGGTAGACCGTCCAGTGCGCGTCGTGCCAGACCGGCTCCAGCCGGCTACGCCCGCCGCGCACGAGGGCGGCCTCGGCCTCGGCGGGGCCGTCGGGGAGACCGTCGTGCAGCACCACGAAGCCGACGGCCCAGTGGTCCAGCCAGGCACGGTAGGTGTCCTGGTTCAGGGGTCTGGTCGAAATCTCGGGACGGTCACGATCGCAACAGGACGCGGGTGCGGAGGAGTTGGAACGACCCGCGGCCGTACATCTGCCGCTTGATGG